>NZ_CP127039.1:1200000-2040288 GCF_030316605.1 Spiroplasma ixodetis Y32 | reverse complement strand
TTTAAAAACCTCTTTAATTAATATAATTATTGTGGATAAATTGTGGATTAATGTTGATAACTTTTTTATAATTATAATCTGTATTATACTTTTAAAAAAATAAAAAAAATAATATTTATTATTTAATATTATAAATGATTTATTTTTTTTGTTAAACTAATATTGTTATTATTAAAAATAAACAGAATGTAAGGTAGTACAGACATTTTGGACTATTTTTCATCTAATAAAAGTTTATCAAAATAATTCATAGGAGTCATTAACCCTAATGATTTATGTGGTTTAGAATTGTTATAATATTCTTGAAAAGAATTAACTAATTTTTGAAATAAACTAAAATCACTATTTAAATATGGTTTTACTTCAAATAAATTACTTCAATTTTTATGAAATCTTTCAATCTTACCATTACTCTGTGGTGATCTAAACGGTGTAGTTTCATGAACTATACCTTTTTTATTACAAAAATTTGTAAATCAACGATTCCTTTGCGGTTTTCCACAAGATGTATTAACATATTGACTACCATTATCAGTTCTAATTCTTTTAATTTTAATTCCCTGGATGGGTTACACTTTATTGGACACTAATTACGTAGACAAGTGAACAAATTAGTGAAAAGAAAGGAATTATAATTATGACCAATATTAATTCATATACCGACGAATTTAAAAAGCAAATAGTAGCTTTATATCAAAGTGGTAAATCAAATATCTTGCCTTGTTAAAGAGTATAATGTTACAAGAGCAGTTACTTATAAATGAATTAAGCAATTTACTAATTCAGGTAGTTTTAAAACTAAAGATAATCTTTCTGATTTAGAAAAACAATTAATTCAAGCAAATAAAGAATTAAAACAGTTACGAATGGGAAATGATATTTTAAAGCAAGCAGCACTAATAATAGGCAGAAAATAGAAATTATTGTTAAAAATAAATCTAAATATAAAACGGACTTCTCCCCACATGTACTTGTGGAGGAAACAATGAAATTGAATGAGTTCAATAATGCTTTTCAAACAGAACAGGATTGTTTAAAATATATAGCAAGTTTGAAGAAAAACAAATGTATCATGTGTTCTTGAACAAGTTTGAATACTTCTAATTTAAGAAGAATAAGATGTTTGAAATGTCATCAAACATTTAGTATTCTTCATGGCACCATTTTTTACAAGTCACAAACACCTTTGAGATTTTGATTTTATCTCATCTTTAGATGAATAAACACCAAACATGGAATTACATCAACTGATGTTGCAAAAGAATTGGGTGTGACTTTGAAAACTGCTTGAAGAATGGGTCATGAAATCAGAAATCGTATTGTCAAACAAGAACATCAATTTATTGTTGAGGGCATAGTGCAAATGGATGAAATGTATCTTTCACATATGGGTTTTAAAAAACAAGGAAGATCTTTGATAAATAAAACATTAATTGTTGGGATTTATGAAAAAACAATCAATAATTTAATTGTGAAAGTAATCAAAAACGCAAAAAGTAAAAATCTTTTGCAGTTTGCAAGAAACCATATTTCTTCAAAGTGTGATGTACATACTGATTCTTGAAAAGGATATCGTGATTTCAAATCACTTTTCCCTAATCACAAAACAGTTAACCATCAAGATGGTTATGTTTCAAAAATTGGCGTAAATACCAATCAAATTGAATCAGTATGAAAACATATACGAAGAACATTTAAAACACATATCAAAGTTGCAAAACATCATGTTCATTTATATGCCAAAGAAGCTGCATATAAATTCAACAAGATACCTACTTTTGAAACTGGGCATAAGTTAGTTAAGTTTACTCCTATAATTTTTAATCTAGACAGTATGATTAGTTTAAATAATTAATAGTTAAGGAGTAAAGATGAAATATAAAGTTTATACAAGAAAAATTAAACTAGATGTTTTAAATGAATATGTAGTCATTAAAAAATTAAAAACCATTGATATTAAAACCAAATATCAATTATCAACCAGATCATTAATTTATAATTGAGTAAAAAAATATCAAAAAAATAATAAATTAATTACTATTCATACTTTTCAAACAAATCATCAAATAGATAAAGTGAATATCAAAGATAAAAATTTAAAACTTGAAAATAAAAAACTCAAAAAGTCACTACTAAAAGAAAAAATAAAAAATGAATTTTTAAGACAAAAACAATTCTGTGATAAAGAATTAAAAAACAATCAAAATATTTTAAATAGTAAATTATTGAAAAGTAAATGTTTTTTAATAGTTGATAAATATAGAAATAAAAATTATGGAATTAATGACATAATTAGTTTGTTACCTATCAGTAAAGTTGCATATTATAAATGAATAAAAAACGGTAAAAAGAAATATCAAACAAAAATTGATAATGAGTTATTAAAAGAATTAAATAAAATTGTTGTTATTAGCAACAAAGATAAAATAATTAAAATTACTAGTTTAGAAAAGGTGAGATTAGAATTAAAGAAAAACAACACCAATCTTAAATGCAGTAAAAACAGCATTATGAGGTTATTAGAAGATAATAATATCAAACTATTAACCAAACCCAAAAAACAGCGTAGAGCGAAATCTAATTCCTTAAAATCAAATTTCCAAGATTTATTAAAACATAATTTTACCAGTAATACTTATCTTGAAAAAGTTGGCATCGATGGTACTTGATTTAAAGAATTAATTATTAATAATAAAAAAACTAAATTATTATTAGAAATTGCTACAGATATGAATAGTAATGCTATAGTTGGTTGAAAAATTAATAAAAGTGAAAATGCAATAACCATTTTAAATGTTCTTAATCAAGTAACAAAGGCAAGTCGTAAAGAACATAAAATATTTGCAACATTTATCCAGTCTGATTTAGGTTCAGGTAATACTAGTAAAATAGTTACAAATAGTTTTAATAAAAGTAAAACTTTAATTCATTCAAAAAGTTTATCAGGATTTAAAGGCAACCAAGTAAGTGAATGTTTAAATCGCTGAATCAAAAGAGATTTTAAAATTATGTTTGGTAACAAGTTTAATAGCATTAAACATTTCACAGAAGCATTAAGAAAATTTATTAACTGATGAAATAATGATAGAATGATTTTACGATTAAAAATGTCTCCAAACCAATTTGTACAGATTTGAAGACAAGAAAGTAAACTTATCTAACCAATGCCCTGTAATGCTATGTTTCATTTAAAAATGTGGGGAGAAGTCCGTAGATAGGCTTTTCTCAGCATTTATGTGATAAAATTTAAAAATAGTACATAAAGGGAGAAAAGCCATTTTAAGTTCAAATAAAATTCATTCATCTTCTAATTTACTAAAAATATCATAAATAATTTTAGTATTAATTAATACTGAACCAATATTTAATATTTTTAAATATTTTTCATTATTATTTAGTTCATATTTTAATGATAAATTACCGTTAGATGCGGTTAAAATTATTTTTTCTTTTTCAACTTCTAATAAAAAACAAGATAATTCTTCGTAATTGTTATTAGAAAATGTTATTTTTATTATTTTTTTTATTATTTTGAATAATATAGAACTTTTGATTTCGATTTTCATAAATATCTCTCATTTTTAAACATTAATAATTAATATATATTATATATATTAATTACTATTATTTGTTTAAATATTAATAATATTATAATGTGGATTAATGTGAATAACTAATTTTAACTTATAAAATAAGTAAAAAATCAGGATTTTATATGTTAATAATTTATGATTAAAATAGTGGATTAATTGTGTTTTAAACATTCACGTGATAATCTTTCAATATTTTTTTTAAATTCATAATTAGTTTCAATATTTTTTTTAATTTTGTTATAAGCATTCATTACTGTTGTATGATCTTTACCTCCAAATTCAGAACCAATTTTTGTATATGATTCATTTAAAAGTGTTTTTATTAAATACATTGCTACATGGCGTGCTATTGTTATTGTTTTAACTCTAGAAGTACTAATCAATAATTTGATTGGAATATTATAATATTCAGATACAATTGTTTTAATTTTTTTAATAGTTAGTTTTTCTTTTAATGAAGTATTTGATGTTTTAAAAGCTTTCATAACGTCTTCAAGCACTATTAAATGATTAGGCTTTATATATAAAATGCTGTAAAAAATTAATCTATTTAATGCTCCCTCCAATTTTCTAACATCACTATTAAAATTTAAAGCAATAAAACTTAAAGATTCTTCAGTAAAAATTCTTGGATCATAATTTAAAGACTTAATTTTTTCTTTTAAAATAATTAATGAAGTTTCAAAATCTGGTGAATCAATACCAACACTTAAACCACTTTGAAATCTTGAAACATTTCTTTCTTCAAAACCATATAAATCATCAGGATGTTTATCTGATGTAATAACAATTTGTTTTTGTTTGTTAACAAAGCTATTAAATATATGAAAAAATATTTCATTTGTTTTACTACGATTAGCTAAAAATTGAATATCATCAACGAGAATAACATCGTATTGATTAAATGAATCTTTAAATTTTTCAATATCATTAATATTTTGTTTAATAATTTCTGGTACCATGCGGCCAAATTCTTCAGAAGATAAGTAAAGTACTTTTTTTTGATTATTATATTTTGTTAGTATTTCATTTTCAATAGCATGAAGTAAATGTGTTTTTCCTAATCCAGAATTACCATAGATAAATAAGGGATTTCAATACCTACCAAGTTCTATGGTAATTGAAAATGCTGCTTGATAAGCATCGTTATTTGATTCACCTTTAACAAAGTTATTAAATTGAAATTGTTTTTTAATTTGTTGCAATTTATTAAATTCAACAAAATCTTTTTCTACATATATTTTTTGTTTCTTTGCTTCATTAAGTTCTAAAAATTCAATTTGAAGATTTTGTTGAATAATTCTTTCCAAAATTTCTTTAACTTTAAATGTTATATTTTTAGTTAAAATTTCTTTTGCAAATAGTGAATCAACAATAATTAAACATTTATTTTCAAAAATATCATAAATATAAGTGTTTTTAATATAGTTATTAAAAATACTTGGATCAATCATTTCATCATATTGAAGAAAATTTCTAACTTTATTTCAAATATTTTGAAACTTTTCTCGTTTATTATGAGTGTCATTCATTTTAAAAACCTCTTTAATTAATATAATTATTGTGGATAAATTGTGGATTAATGTTGATAACTTTTTTATAATTATAATCTGTATTATACTTTTAAAAAAAATAAAAAAAATAATATTTATTATTTAATATTATAAATGATTTATTTTTTTTGTTAAACTAATATTGTTATTATTAAAAATAAACAGAATGTAAGGTAGTACAGACATTTTGTACTATTTTCCATCTAATAAAAGTTTATCAAAATAATCCATAGGAGTCATTAACCCTAATGATTTATGTGGTTTAGAATTGTTATAATATTCTTGAAAAGAATTAACTAATTTTTGAAATAAACTAAAATCACTATTTAAATATGTTTTTATTTCAAATAAATTACTTCAATTTTTATGAAATCTTTCAATCTTACCATTACTCTGTGGTGATCTAAACGGTGTAGTTTCATGAACTATACCTTTTTTATTACAAAAATTTGTAAATCAACGATTCCTTTGTGGTTTTCCACAAGATGTATTAACATATTAACTGCCATTATCAGTTCTAATTCTTTTAATTTTAATTCCCTGGATGGGGGGTTACACTTTATTGGACACTAATTACGTAGACAAGTGAACAAATTAGTGAAAAGAAAGGAATTATAATTATGGCCAATATTAACTCATATACCGACGAATTTAAAAAGCAAATAGTAGCTTTATATCAAAGTGGCAAATCAATATCTTGCCTTGTTAAAGAGTATAATGTTACAAGATCAGTTACTTATAAATGAATTAAGCAATTTACTAATTCAGGTAGTTTTAAAACTAAAGATAATCTTTCTGATTTAGAAAAACAATTAATTCAAGCAAATAAAGAATTAAAACAGTTACGAATGGTAAATGATATTTTAAAGCAAGCAGCACTAATAATAGGCAGAAAATAGAAATTATTGTTAAAAATAAATCTAAATATAAAATTCGCACAATGTGTCGTTTTTTAAAACTCTCTAAATCAACATATTATTTTAACGGACTTCTCCCCACATGTACTTGTGGAGGAAACAATGAAATTGAATGAGTTCAACAATGCTTTTCAAACAGAACAGGATTGTTTAAAATATATAGCAAGTTTGAAGAAAAACAAATGTATCATGTGTTCTTGAACAAGTTTGAATACTTCTAATTTAAGAAGAATAAGATGTTTGAAATGTCATCAAACATTTAGTATTCTTCATGGCACCATTTTTACAAGTTACAAACACCTTTGAGATTTTGATTTTATCTCATCTTTAGATGAATAAACACCAAACATGGAATTACATCAACTGATGTTGCAAAAGAATTGGGTGTGACTTTGAAAACTGCTTGAAGAATGGGTCATGAAATCAGAAATCGTATTGCCAAACAAGAACATCAATTTATTGTTGAGGGCATAGTGCAAATGGATGAAATGTATCTTTCACATATGGGTTTTAAAAAACAAGGAAGATCTTTGATAAATAAAACATTAATTGTTGGGATTTATGAAAAAACAACCAATAATTTAATTGTGAAAGTAATCAAAAACGCAAAAAGTAAAAATCTTTTGCAGTTTGCAAGAAACCATATTTCTTCAAAGTGTGATGTACATACTGATTCTTGAAAAGGATATCGTGATTTCAAATCACTTTTCCCTAATCACAAAACAGTTAACCATCAAGATGGTTATGTTTCAAAAATTGGCGTAAATACCAATCAAATTGAATCAGTATGAAAACATATACGAAGAACATTTAAAACACATATCAAAGTTGCAAAACATCATGTTCATTTATATGCCAAAGAAGCTGCATATAAATTCAACAAGATACCTACTTTTGAAACTGTAATGCTATGTTTCATTTAAAAATGTGGGGAGAAGTCCGTAGATAGGCTTTTCTCAACATTTATGTGATAAAATTTAAAAATAGTACATAAAGGGAGAAAAGCCTATTTTAATTTAAAGAAAAAAGAAAAAAATCAAAATAATATTTATGAACAAGCTGTTATTAGTGCTTTTAAAGAAAATAAAGAAGTTTATGAAACAAGAAGATTAAAAGTCATACTAGCAAACCAAGAAATTTATTTATCACGCAGAAAAATTAAAGAAATTATGAATAAGCATAATTTAATATCAAAATACACTAAATTATCATTCAAAAATCATCATAATAAAGTCAATGATAGTAAAATAACCAATCTTGTTAATAGAAACTTTAATAATAGAATTAAAAATGAAGTTATTGTTAGTGATTTAACTTATGTTCAAATTAATGGTAAATGAAACTATATTTGCTTATTAATTGACCTATTTAACCGCGAAATTATTTTGGACATAGTGTTGGAGTTAAAAAAAGATGCATCATTATAGTAAATCAAGCATTTATGCAATTAAATCGCTGTTTAAAAGATATTGAAATATTTCATAGTGATCGCGGCAATGAATTTAACAATAAAATGGGTGATAAACTTTTATTAGTATTCAATATTAATCGTTCTTTAAGCAAAAAAGGCTGTCCTTATGATAATGCTATTGCTGAAGCAACTTTCAAAACTTTTAAGACAGAATTTATTAATGATAGAAATTTTACATCATTAATCCAATTAAAATTAGAATTATTTGATTACATCAACTGATATAACAACATAAGAATTCACAGCACTCTAAACTACTTAACCCCCATCAAATACCAAGCACAAATGTCTACCAAAAAATAGTCCTAAAAAGTGTTGCCATTCCATTTTTTTCTTAATAGTTTTTTGTGAATAAAAACCAAAACGTTTTAATCAACGATATATAGTTTTAACCGAGGTTTTGGCAAAAAATTAAACCTAATATCATCAATATGTCTTATTAAATAACAAAATTGAAAAGCACCTATACCAAACTCTTCTTTATACTGAACAAAATAATTTATAAATTTTTCTGATAATTCCAAATTATACAAATATTTAATATTTTTAGGTTTTGTTGATTTAAATAATAATTCTTCAAAAGGTTTATTTTTGTAGAAAATATTATAAAAATGTTTAGCTCAATAATAAAAAGTTTGCTTTGGCATATATAATTGAGAAATTATTTCTTTACAAGAATTTTTATTTTTAAAAATAAAACAAAATTTTTTAAATTTACGATAATAAATATTAACTTTATTAATATTTTTATCATTTTTATACTTTTCTACAAACTTGTTAAATTTATAATCAAATTTAGTAAAATCAGCACTATTAATTAAATATTTCATTTTAAACTACACCTCAACTAATAATATAAAGTTATAAAAACTTTTATTAGTCCAAAAAGTGTGTCTAATCTACATAAAAATAAACAGAATAATTTGTTAAGATATAAATATTATGTTAGAATACTCTTAATGATTTTTTATTAGAATTTTAAAAAAAGGAGAAAAAAATGAAACCGACATATCAACCAAGTAAGAGAAAACATCAAAAAACTCATGGTTTTTTTGCAAGAATGAAATCTGCAACAGGGGTTAATGTTATTAAAAGAAGACGTCAAAGAGGACGTAAAAAATTAACAGCATAGTTTAAAAAATAAAATAAGGTGAACAAAATATGGAAAAAAAATACCGCCTTTTGAAAAATCATCATTTTAAATATTTAATTAATGAAGGAAAAAGTATTTCAAATGGTCAATTTTTTATCTATTATATGAATAGAATAGATTTTGAGACTATACGAGTAGGTGTATCAGTAGGAAAAAAACTAGTTCGTTTTGCTTTTGCACGTAATAAGATTAAACGTCAAGTACGAGGAATGTTAGTAGATATTAAAAAAGATTGACCAGTAGATATAGTAATTATGATTAGAAAAAATTATTTATCTAATACATATGAAGAAAATCTTAGTTCTTTATTACGTCTTTTAATGAAAATCCCATTATAGGAGAGTAAATTTAATGCAATATAAAAAGTTTTTATTTCCTGAACAACAGAAAAAAAACGTTTGATTAAAAATAACATGAAAATGAACTAAAATTATTTTAGGGACTTTTTTATTGATGTCAACACTTTGAGGTTGTGGTCAGACTATGGGTGATCCTAATGTTGCAACTAGTGATGTTATTTCAGCTTATGATTTTCAAAGATATAATGTAGCGGCTGTTTTTTTTGAATTACTTATTGGTAACAGTGATGTAGCAAAAAATCACATTTTTCATTTTAATGGTAATAATATTTATGAATATGGATTTACAGGGATTAGAACATGAAGTGAAGCTTGAACGCAAACTAAATCACCGTTCTTTGGAATGTTTGTTTATCCAATTGCTTGAATCTTAGTTAGTATTTCTGCTGGATTAAGTGGTGGAGTTGATGTAAATTCAAAATATTGATCAGTAAGTGTTATTTTTGCTATTATTTTTACAACGTTAATTATTAAACTTATTACATTAGTATTTACTTTTAAAGCCCAACAAAATCAGGAAAAAATGCAATCAGTGCAAATGAAAACTTCCGAAATTCAAGCCAAATATAAACATTCACGTGATCCAAGTGCAAAACAAAAACAACAAATGGAATTAATGGCTATTTATAAAAAAGAAGGAATAAATCCAATGGCTGCTTTTATTCCAATGTTTTTATCACTTCCTTTCTTAACAGCTATGTTTACTGTTATGAAATCAACTAATTTATTAAAAAATACTGTTGTTGGTGCTATTAGTTTAGTTGAACAACCATGAACTATGGTTACCCATGGCGAATTTATGTATTTAATAATTATTGTTATATATATACCAACACAATTAGTTTCTATGTTATTACCGATGTTTTTAAATCGTTCGCGACAGAAGATTAAAACTAAAGAAGCAAAAGCTGCATTAAAAAAACAAGTTATTATTCAAAGCGTTATGATTTTTATGTTTTTATTTTATGTATGTGTTGCTCCTTCAGGATTAGGCATTTATTGAATTATTTCTGGAATATTACAAATATTTCAAACTCTTGGTTTTCATTACTATAATAAACATAAACATAGTCGTTATAAAAAAAATGGTACAATTAGTACACCATTTTCAAGTAAGATTAAAAAGATATTTACAAAATCTGAAATAGTTGTTCAACCTAAAAAAAATAAGTAATTTATTATAATGTGGAGAAAAAAAATGGAAATTAAATCATTTAAAAAAAATTTTGATTTAGAAAAAACTATCAAAAATTTATCCCCCAAGACATTTTATATAAAATTAGGTATAGAAAAACGTTTATTTAAAACCATTACTAAAATTTTTATTTTTAACGAAAATGATGTTAAAAATTATTTGAATGATAAATGACATGATTTATTGGAACTTTTTAATATAAAAAATTATCAAGAAGAAATAATATTAAATGGCAATAAATTTTATATTAATATTAATTGTAAGAATAAAAATTCAATTTTAATTGGCAAAAAAGGTTATACAATTAGTGCTTTACAAAATTTACTTATTACTTATTTAAAAACAAAATTTAAAAGAAACTATCAAATAGTAATAAATGTTAATAATTATTTAAATATTCAAAAACAAAATTTAAAAATTAGAATATATGAAATTATAAAAAAAATAAGAATAAGTAAAGAAATGTTTCATTTTGAATTAATGCCTAATAACCAAAGAAAAATTATACATGAAATAGTTAAAAATATTGAAGGAATATTAAGTTTTCTGAAGGTATAGGTTATAACCGTCATGTAATAATTAGATTGGAAAATTAGAGTAATCTAAGATTTAAAATCTTAGATTGTTTAAATGAAAAGAGGAAAAAAATGTTAAATGATACTATTACTGCAATTGCAACTGCACCTTTAAATCAAGCAATCAGTATTATTAGAATTTCAGGAAAAGATACTTATGAGTTATTAAATAAGGTTTTTGATAAAGATATTTTAAATCAAAAAGGTCACACTTTAATAACAGGATATATTATTGATCATAATAAGAATAAAATTGATCAAGTTGTTTTGGCATGTTATCGCGCTCCCAAATCTTTTACAGGTGAAGATACAATTGAAATTAATTGTCATGGTGGAGTGCTAATAACACAAAAAATTTTGCAATTATTACTATCTACAGGTATGAGAATGGCAACAAGAGGAGAATTTACGAGAAGAGCTTATTTAAATGATAAAATTGATTTAATTGAAGCAGAAGCTATTAATGATTTAATTATGGCTGAAAATAATACTATTTTAAAAACCGCTATTAATAGTTTAAGTGGTAAAACAAGAGTACTAATTGATGAATTATCTTCAGAATTACTAACTTTAATTGCTAATATAACAGTTAATATTGATTATCCTGAATACGATGGAGTTGAGGAAAAAACAATTAATAATGTTATTCCTTTAGTTGAAAAATTTTTAAATAAAATAAAAGTTATTAAAGAACATAGTAAAATTACTAAAACTATAAAAGAGGGAATTAATACAGTTATTATTGGAAAACCTAATGTTGGAAAATCTTCCCTATTAAATGTGCTTTTAAATGAAGATAAAGCTATTGTTTCTAATGAAGAAGGAACAACAAGAGATCTGGTAGAAGGCAAAATTAATTTGGGTGATATTAGTTTAAATTTAATTGATACAGCAGGTATACGCCATACTTTAAATAATATCGAAAAAGCAGGTATTGATAAATCACATAAGGCTTTAAACGAAGCAGATTTAATAATATTAGTACTTGATGGTTCAAAAGATTTAAGTATTGAGGATAAACAATTATTAGAAAAAATAAAAGATAAAAATTACCTTATTGCTATTAATAAAACGGATTTAAGGTTAAAATTAAAATTAGACATTAAAAATAATTTTAATGTGGTAAAAGTTAGTGCAATAATGGGTGAAATTGAAAATCTAATTTTAGGAATAAAAAATAAAATTATAACTACTGAAATTAATTTTGATAAAGAATTACTTTTTGCGAATACAAGACAATTAGCATATTTGGATGAAATTGAACTTAGCATTTCAGAAGCATTAAAAGATTTAAAAAAGAATATTTCGATAGACTTAATTATTGTTCACTTACAAACTGCATGAAATAAGATTTTAGAAATGCAAGGTAAAAAATTTGAAACTGATTTATTAGATGAAATTTTTAAAAGATTTTGTTTAGGAAAATAAAAGGGAAGGTAAAATATATGGCTAATAATGGAATTTTTGATACTCATTGTCATTTAATGTCAAAACATTATGATGAAACAGAAATATTAAAATTATTAACTGATGCTTATTCAGCAGGTGATAGTATTGGTAGTATTTGTAATGTTGGTTTTGACTTAAATACTAGTAAGCAAGCTGTTAGTCAAATTTATGAATTTGAGAGTGAAGAAAAAATTCCTAATCTTTATGCAGCTGTAGGTATTCATCCAACAGAAGTAAATACTTGTGATAGTAATACTATTTCAGAATTGAAAAAATTAATAGCAACCGGTAAAGTGGTTGCTATTGGTGAAATTGGATTAGATTATTATCATAAATTTACAGAACCACAATTGCAAAAAAAATGATTTATTGAACAACTAAAATTAGCTAAAAAACATAAATTACCTGTATTATTACATATTCGTAATGCTTTTGAAGATGCTTTTGAAATTATTAAAAAAGAAAATATTACTAATGGTGTTCTTCATTGTTTTACGGGAACAAAAGTAATAGCTGAAAAATTTATAAAACAAGGTTTTTATATTTCTTTTGCAGGTAATGTGACATATAAAAATGCTTTGAAGTTACAAGAGGTAGCAAAAAATATACCAATTAATAAAATATTAGTTGAAACAGATGCGCCATATTTAACTCCTGAACCAAAAAGAGGCAAAAATCCCAAAAATGGATTAACAATTAATCATCCAGAAAATATAATATTTACAGTTAATAAAATAGCTGAATTAAAGAAGATCCCAAAACAAAGTATTATTAATGCAACTAGGGAAAATGCTATTAATGTTTTTAAATTAAATAATGAATTGAAAAGAAATAATGAGTAATAATGCGAAGTTTAAAGTAGCTATTTTTTTAGCAACAGGCTATGAAATGGGTGAAGTAATAATTACTATTGATCTATTAAGAAGGGCTAATATTATTATTGATTTAGTAAGTATTGAAAATGACTTAAAAATCAAATCAAGTCATAATGTTTTTATTTTATGTGAAAAGAAAATCAGTGATATTGATTTGTTAAGTTATAAGATGCTAATTTTACCTGGTGGTAAAATTGGAGTAGAAAACTTAAGCAAAAATGAATTATTAAAATCAATGTTAGTTATTTTTGCTAAAGAGAGTAATAAGTTTATTGCTGCTATTTGTGCAGCACCCCAAATTTTAGGGCAATTAAATTTAATAGATAACAAAAAAATTACGCATTATCCAGGCACTAATATTGGTTTAAATAAAAGTATTATTTTAGATGAAAAAGTAGTAGTTGATAATAATATTATAACTGGAAAATCAATTGGTGCTGCATTTGAATTTGGTTTAAAGTTAATTGAAGTTTTAGAAAGTAAAGAAATTAGTGAACAAATTAAAAAACAATTATTTTTTTAATTTGTATTTTTTTATATAAAGTTAAAGTTATTAATTTTAAAATAGTTAATGGCTTATACTTTTTATACAGTTAAAATAATAATTTTACGGACTTCTCCCCACATTTACTTGTGGAGGAAACAATGAAATTGAATGAGTTCAACAATGCTTTTCAAACAGAACAGGATTGTTTAAAATATATAGCAAGTTTGAAGAAAAACAAATGTATCATGTGTTCTTGAACAAGTTTGAATACTTCTAATTTAAGAATAATAAGATGTTTGAAATGTCATCAAACATTTAGTATTCTTCATGGTACCATTTTTTACAAGTCACAAACACCTTTGAGATTTTGATTTTATCTCATCTTTAGATGAATAAACACCAAACATGGAATTACATCAACTGATGTTGCAAAAGAATTGGGTGTGACTTTGAAAACTGCTTGAAGAATGGGTCATGAAATCAGAAATCGTATTGCCAAACAAGAACATCAATTTATTGTTGAGGGCATAGTGCAAATGGATGAAATGCATCTTTCACATATGGGTTTTAAAAAACAAGGAATATCTTTGATAAATAAAACATTAATTGTTGGGATTTATGAAAAAACAACCAATAATTTAATTGTGAAAGTAATCAAAAACGCAAAAAGTAAAAATCTTTTGCAGTTTGCAAGAAACCATATTTCTTCAAAGTGTGATGTACATACTGATTCTTGAAAAGGATATCGTGATTTCAAATCACTTTTCCCTAATCACAAAACAGTTAACCATCAAGATGGTTATGTTTCAAAAATTGGCGTAAATACCAATCAAATTGAATCAGTATGAAAACATATACGAAGAACATTTAAAACACATATCAAAGTTGCAAAACATCATGTTCATTTATATGCCAAAGAAGCTGCATATAAATTCAACAAGATACCTACTTTTGAAACTGTAATGCTATGTTTCATTTAAAAATGTGGGGAGAAGTCCATAGATAGGCTTTTCTCGGCATTTATGTGATAAAATTTAAAAATAGTACATAAAGGGAGAAAAGCCATAATAATATAATAAATGTATAAAAAGGGGGTTTTTATAAAAATGAAAAAAAATGATTAAATATTTTAGGAACGATTGGATTTACAACAGTAAGTACAACAGCAATAGTTGCTTGTAAAACATCAGAAAGTATTTTAAGTAAATCATTTGCTTCTAGTTATATGTTGATGACTTTAGTAATTTAGAAGGTTTTGGTATTAAATATAACGAAGAAAATAATACATATGATTTTGTTTGATCAAAATTAACAGTAGATTTAGCAACAATTATAGTACCAATTAATAATACAGTTCCAGTTCAAAAAATTTCCAAAGATAAAAATATTGAAGTTAAAGAAAATGAATTAGTAGCAATATATTCTGCAGAAGATCAACAAGGTTTAATTATTGGTTCAGAAAATTTTATTACAATTAAAATTAAATTATGTAAGGTAGTACAGACATTTTGGACTATTTTCCATCTAATAAAAGTTTATCAAAATAATCCATAGGAGTCATTAACCCTAATGATTTATGTGGTTTAGAATTGTTATAATATTCTTGAAAAGAATTAACTAATTTTTGAAATAAACTAAAATCACTATTTAAATATGGTTTTATTTCAAATAAATTACTTCAATTTCTATGAAATCTTTCAATCTTACCATTACTTTTTGGTGATCTAAACGGTGTAGTTTCATGAACTATACCTTTTTTATTACAAAAATTTGTAAATCAACGATTCCTTTGTGGTTTTCCACAAGATGTATTAACATATTGTGGATGGGTTACACTTTATTGGACACTAATTACGTAGACAAGTGAACAAATTAGTGAAAAGAAAGGAATTATAATTATGACCAATATTAATTCATATACCGACGAATTTAAAAAGCAAATAGTAGCTTTATATCAAAGTGGTAAATCAATATCTTGCCTTGTTAAAGAGTATAATGTTACAAGAGCAGTTACTTATAAATGAATTAAGCAATTTACTAATTCAGGTAGTTTTAAAACTAAAGATAATCTTTCTGATTTAGAAAAACAATTAATTCAAGCAAATAAAGAATTAAAACAGTTACGAATGGAAAATGATATTTTAAAGCAAGCAGCACTAATAATAGGCAGAAAATAGAAATTATTGTTAAAAATAAATCTAAATATAAAATTCGCACAATGTGTCGTTTTTTAAAACTCTCTAAATCAACATATTATTTTAATTTAAAGAAAAAAGAAAAAAATCAAAATAATATTTATGAACAAGCTGTTATTAGTGCTTTTAAAGAAAATAAAGAAGTTTATGGAACAAGAAGATTAAAAGTCATACTAGCAAACCAAGAAATTTATTTATCACGCAGAAAAATTAAAGAAATTATGAATAAGCATAATTTAATATCAAAATACACTAAATTATCATTCAAAAATCATCATAATAAAGTTAATGATAGTCAAATAACCAATCTTTTGTTAATAGAAAATTTAATAATAGAATTAAAAATGAAGTTATTGTTAGTGATTTAACTTATGTTCAAGTTAATGGTAAATGAAACTATATTTGCTTATTAATTGACCTATTTAACCGCGAAATTATTGGACATAGTGTTTGTGGAGTTAAAAAAGATGCATCATTAGTAAATCAAGCATTTATGCAATCAAATCGCTGTTTAAAAGATATTGAAATATTTCATAGTGATCGCGGCAATGAATTTAACAATAAAATGATTGATAAACTTTTATTATCATTCAATATTAATCGTTCTTTAAACAAAAAAGGCTGTCCTTATGATAATGCTGTTGCTGAAGCAACTTTCAAAACTTTTAAGACAGAATTTATTAATGATAGAAATTTTACATCATTAATCAAATTAAAATTAGAATTATTTGATTACATCAACTGATATAACAACATAAGAATTCACAGCACTCTAAACTACTTAACCCCCATCAAATACCAAGCACAAATGTCTACCAAAAAATAGTCCTAAAAAGTGTTGCCATTCCATTTGTGTTTTTTTATTTATAGTAATAATAATAAACAAATATATATGTTTTAAAGACAATTACATTATAAAAATATACAATTTGATTTTTATGTTTTAATAAATTATTTACTTTAATTTTCTTTTGAATCTGATTTTTAAACAAAATATTTATTTTTTGCATTAGATTATCTTTCTCCCATAAGTAGTATAATAATATTATAACATTTTATATTAAAATTTTATATAAAGTAAAAAAAGGAGTAGTGAAAAAATGATAAATAATAATAATTTTATTAAAATAGGTTTAATAATTGGAATGATTATGTCAATAATATTACTTATTAGTTGTATTATTTATGGAATATTTACATTTTTTAATTATTTTTCACTAGTTATTATTTTAATAATTATTTATGGACTATTTCAAGTGATTCCCTTTTTACTTTGTTTAAATAATTATTTTATTGAAGAAAAATGATTATTTTTAACAGGTTTATTTAGTTTAACAACATTTGTTATTCCTGGAGTTTTAATTTTAATTGGTTATTTTGTTAGACAAAAGAAATTAATAAAACTTATTAATAATAATTAATTTGTAAAAAAATAAATATTATTTTATTTTTAGGTTATTATTTTATATAATTTTCCTTTATTAATATTGTTTCATGTTTCTCTATATAATAGACTTCTTGGATAGTTATCTATTAAAATTTAATTTTTAGAATATGATTAAAATTAAAAAAAAGATAGGAAATCTATGATATTTGATAAATTAAAAACTATTAAAAATACAAGATTATTAAGATTAACTGGTATAAATAATATTACTTTTAATAAAATTCTAGGAATTTTAAAAACAGAAGAATTAAAAAAGTTTATTAATTAAAATACGGACTTCTCCCCACATGTACTTGTGGAGGAAACAATGAAATTGAATGAGTTCAACAATGCTTTTCAAACAGAACAGGATTGTTTAAAATATATAGCAAGTTTGAAGAAAAACAAATGTATCATGTGTTCTTGAACAAGTTTGAATACTTCTAATTTAAGAAGAATAAGATGTTTGAAATGTCATCAAACATTTAGTATTCTTCATGGCACCATTTTTTACAAGTCACAAACACCTTTGAGATTTTGATTTTATCTCATCTTTAGATGAATAAACACCAAACATGGAATTACATCAACTGATGTTGCAAAAGAATTGGGTGTGACTTTGAAAACTGCTTGAAGAATGGGTCATGAAATCAGAAATCGTATTGCCAAACAAGAACATCAATTTATTGTTGAGGGCATAGTGCAAATGGATGAAATGTATCTTTCACATATGGGTTTTAAAAAACAAGGAAGATCTTTGATAAATAAAACATTAATTGTTGGGATTTATGAAAAAACAACCAATAATTTAATTGTGAAAGTAATCAAAAACGCAAAAAGTAAAAATCTTTTGCAGCTTGCAAGAAACCATATTTCTTCAAAGTGTGATGTACATACTGATTCTTGAAAAGGATATCGTGATTTCAAATCACTTTTCCCTAATCACAAAACAGTTAACCATCAAGATGGTTATGTTTCAAAAATTGGCGTAAATACCAATCAAATTGAAGCAGTATGAAAACATATACGAAGAACATTTAAAACACATATCAAAGTTGCAAAACATCATGTTCATTTATATGCCAAAGAAGCTGCATATAAATTCAACAAGATACCTACTTTTGAAACTGTAATGCTATGTTTCATTTAAAAATGTGGGGAGAAGTCCGTAGATAGGCTTTTCTCAGCATTTATGTGATAAAATTTAAAAATAGTACATAAAGGGAGAAAAGCCTTAAAATATTTTATGGAAAAATTTGGGAGCGCGGCTAAGATGTCGGTAACTAGTAATTTTCAAAAATAACTTCCTAATTTTTTTAACCCTTAAATAAAAAATAAATGACAAAAGACGAGAATAAAAATCTTGTCTTTTTTTGTAATTGTAAAATTTTAAAATTTTTAATAACCGTCTTTAATACTATTATCAACACGTGTTAGAGAACTAAAACAGTGAATTACAACACAGTTGTTAAAAATAGTAGCTAGCATGTGGACTTGCATGAATAAATAATAAGTGGATGATGCCTAATAAAATATACTAACCATTTAATGGTAATTCTTGGGGTGGGAGCGAATTGGAAACTAGTATATATAGCCCCCCCGTGGGGGAACATACTATTATTCTTAATTTAACCAACCTTGCCACTTTCAAGTGTGCAAGTGTTGGTTTTATTTTTTATTTAAGGGTTAAAAAAATTAGGAAGTTATTTTTGAAAATTACTAGTTACCGACATCTTAGCCACGCTCCCAAAAATAAATAAGTTGGTAATTTTTTAATAAAAAAATCATTTAATAATTCTCAATTTCACCCTTGTCCAGATTGCTGTGTTAATAATCATTCAGCAAAGGCTTCGGCAAAAAATTCACCTTTTTTATAGGGTTTCGCTTGACTTCAAAACATACGACCATAATTACTTTGCACAATAATCATTGGGAATACTAATCTTTTTTGATAATCACGATTACTAATATTAACTTTATCATTTAAGTAATCCATTAATAATTGACTACAATCAGAAATTGGCCCCCTCATCACGTGATTTTGTGCTCTTCAAACAGATGAATAATCATTATTAATTTTAAAAATATTTTTATTAAGTAAACAATTTTCAATTTTATTATTTTTAGGTCAATTTCAATTGTTATTTAAACGTACTACGATCAACATCCGTTAATGATAAAAAATTATCGAAAGCATGACCATATTCATGAGTACTAACACTAATTATGTTATTAGTTGCTCATCAACCCGCTTGATAGTTTGCGCTAATTTCTTTAGTATTAACAAAATCTGGACCATAAATTTGACGTTGACTATTAATTAGATAAGAATATTGATTATAAGCAACGACGTTTTTATTTGATATTGGTGCTTGAGTAACACTTTGCATTAAACGTAAAATGTTATTTTTACCATATACTCCTGCCATAATATTATAAAAACGTAATTGTTCTTTTTTTTGCTGTTTCAGTAGCAAGTTGACTTAAACCAACATCTTTATATAATTTTTCTCAATCAGCATTACTGTTTTGAGTTCCTAGTCGAATCGTGTGCTAATTGATTAAAATCAAGAAAAGGCAACGGTTTACTAGCAGTATCATAAAAACTATTAAATTCATGTAAGGGTAGTACAGACATTTTGGACTATTTTCCATCTAATAAAAGTTTATCAAAATAATCCATAGGAGTCATTAACTCTAATGATTTATGTGGTTTAGAATTGTTATAATATTCTTGAAAAGAATTAACTAATTTTTGAAATAAACTAAAATCACTATTTAAATATGGTTTTATTTCAAATAAATTACTTCAATTTCTATGAAATCTTTCAATCTTACCATTACTCTGTGGTGATCTAAACGTTGTAGTTTCATGAACTATACTTTTTTTATTACAAAAATTTGTAAATCAACGATTCCTTTGTGGTTTTCCACAAGATGTATTAACATATTGACTACCATTATCAGTTCTAATTCTTTTAATTTTAATTCCCAATTTTTCATAAAAATTTAAAGCATTTTTAGTAGCATTTACAATATCTCTGGTTTGTGCTTGTTCAGATGGATAACAATAAGTAATTCGAGTTTTTTCATCAATAAAATCAATAATATATCATCTTTTACTTCCTGTTATATAATCTGATACTACTTTAATATCAGTCTGCAATAATCCAGTTTCTTTTACTTCATATCTCAACTGTTTTTTCTTAATAGTTTTTTGTGAATAAAAACCAAAACGTTTTAATCAACGATATATAGTTTTAACCGAAGGTTTTGGCAAAAAATTAAACCTAATATCATCAATATTTCTTATTAAATAACAAAATTGAAAAGCACCTATACCAAACTCTTCTTTATACTGAACAAAATAATTTATAAATTTTTCTGATAATTCCAAATTATACAAATATTTAATATTTTTAGGTTTTGTTGATTTAAATAATAATTCTTCAAAAGGTTTATTTTTGTAGAAAATATCATAAAAACGTTTAGCTCAATAATAAAAAGTTTGCTTTGGCATATGTAATTGAGAAATTATTTCTTTACTAGAATTTTTATTTTTAAAAATAAAACAAAATTTTCTAAATTTACGATAATAAATATTAACTTTATTAATATTTTTATCATTTTTATACTTTTCTACAAACTTGTTAAATTTATAATCAAATTTAGTAAAATCAGCACTATTAATTAAATATTTCATTTTAAACTACACCTCAACTAATAATATAAAGTTATAAAAACTTTTATTAGTCCAAAAAGTGTGTCTAATCTACAAAAACTATTAAATTCATTATTTGCCATTTGACTAGCTGGGTTTTTAATTTTTCGTTCATTCTCTTTAATAAAACTAGTCATTTCTGATGATCAATGATAACGTAATAAACTAAGATAATAATCACGATTATAATTAGCTTGGCAACTTCAAACAATAATTCAAGCAAGCAAACCAGTAACCAATAAAACTATGAAAATTATAAAAAATTTACGATATTTTTTCATAAAATCTCATTTTAAAAAAAATTATTATTAATAATTTCAAATCCCTTATTTAAATTAATATTCACAGAAAGAAAAAAATATTAATTTGTACCTTCTAGGCATTTCATATTTTTTGTTTGCTTTTTTTGAAATTGATAACTAAATCAGTGCCATTATTTACATTTCATTTTGGTACTTGTATTGGTAAGGATTATATTTATTGTTTGGTTTCACTACATGCCATAATAGTTAAACTTGTTGTTATTAAAATTAGTGTCCCTAAAATAGTTAGTAATCTTTTCATATCTTAGTTTAATACTTTTATAATCTTTAAATCTTTTAAGATGTATTAATAATTTTATATGATTTTTATGATATTTTTTTGGAATAGTTAATGATGTATTTTAAGTGTGATTATTAAATTTTTTTATTTTATATAGTAATTTATTATTTATATAGGTAAAAAATGCACTTTTAAAATTTATAGAAGTGCATTTTATTTAAACTTATTTTTTATCCTAAATCTTCGTCTTTTGTTAGAATTTCGCGGTTAGGATTTTGTTCAACTATTAATTGTTTGTAAATTGTATCACGATATTTTACACAACCATCAATAACATTATCTAAAGGATTTTGAGCAACACGTACTTCAAAGATATCTCCTTCATATTTTTGACGAATTGGTTTTGTACCTTTTTCAGCTTTAATTTCGATGAAATATTCCTTAGCCAATTCTTCTTTAATAAATTCATCAATTTTTTTAATGTAAGCTCCACCACCACAAATTGTGATTCCCTTACCTTTTTTCTTTAAGTCACTAACACTACCAGCAGCTTTTTCCCCAGAAGTTCTTAGTACTCTACGAATTGATGGAATAACATGTTCTCTAAATTGAACTTGCATTACATTTTCACGAATTTCTTCTGGTGTAATTTCAATAGTTTTAGAAATTGACATTGTTTCTCCTGGCTGAGAGTCTAATCTAGGTAATGAAACACCTGAAATAGTGTATGGTTTTTCATCTTGATATTTAAGAAGTGAACCGATGTTCTTTTTAACATCTTCTGCTTCTTTAGTACCAATTTTTAAAGCATGCTTTTTAGCTATGTATTCTTGAATTTTTTCTGTTAAATAGTCTCCAGCACAATTTGTTGAATATGAATATAGGATTGAATCATTGCCAAGTACGGCAATATCAGTACTTCCTCCTCCAATATCAATACACATAATTGCTGTTCCAAAAATATCTTGTCCTGAACCTAATGCTGCCATTTTAACTTCTTCTTGAACAAATCCACGAAGTGCGCCTAAACGATGAACTATATTTTCTAATGCTTCTCTTTGTACTGAATTAATTTCACTTGGTGTTGCCATTAAAACAATTAAATTACGGTTTTTATCAGCTTGTTTTGAATCTTTAATTTCAAGTCTAAAATCTTGAAAAACTTTAGCAAGGATACGTTGTAAAGCATCTGGATCAGCAATATTACCATCACGAACTGGACGTTTAATAACAACATTTTCATTTGTTTTATCAATTAAAGCTTTAGCTTCTTCGCCATAAAGAATAATATTTTTTTCATAGTCTTCAGCAAGATAAGTTGGAGCATCATATGTAAGTCCAATGTTAACATACCTTGCTTTAAAGTTTTCTGTTCCGACATCTAAAGCTAATCATTGGTAGTCATTAATAGACTTAATATTACTTTTTTTATTTAAGTTTTCTTTGGGTTTTTTATCAAATAATCCCATTTTTTTCCCTCCTTCTACACACTTGGAATTTTAATTACTTGGTCTAATGAATCCTTTTTCATATACATCTTGTTTATGAGTTTCATAGGCTTGAGTTCCTCTAATTACACATTCTCTTGGATTATTTGCAGATACCACATGTTCTAAATTTAGTCGTTTTTTTAGATAAGTTGTAATATTTTCAAGCAAAGCACCCCCACCAGTGATAGTTAAACCGTCTTTCATAATCATTTCTGAAAAGGCAGGTCCAGCTTTATCAATAATGTCACTACATAGTGCAACAATTGGTTCAAAGGCTTCGGTAACTACTCTAGCTACTTCTTGCTTAGGAACTGTAATTTGTTCAGGTTTTTTAGTTTTAGTACTTTTTCCATGGATAGTAATTTTATTTTCACTATCTTTTTCACCATCTATTCAAATACCAGCACTAATTTTTGTTTTTTCAGCCTCCATTGAGCTAAGAGATATATAGTGCATTTTTTCAAAATGTTCTTTAATACTACGTTCAATAGAATTTCCAGCAATTGGAATTGAATCTTGAACAATAACTTCTCCACTTGATAAAATGGCACAGTCAGAAGTTCCACCACCAATATCAAGAATAAATACTCCTGAAGCATCTCAAAGTGATTCCCCAGCACCAATAGCTGCCAATTTTACTTCAGGAACAATAACAACTTTTTCAGCTTTCATTACGCTTTCATTACTTGCATTATATCTATTGGGAAATTTATCACTATAAATTGGAATTTTAGCTACTTTTTTTCCTTGTAGAATTTCACGTAAAACAGTTCTATCTAATTTATAAACCTTAGATGGAATAGCTACAAGTGCTACTGAATTTTCTCAAATTTTTTCAGCTTTCACATCAATAATTTGTGTAAAAATTTCAGTTAATAAAGCAATCAAAGCATGATTGTCACTAATAACACCATTAGCCATTGGTTCTCTGAAAATTTTATTCGCTGGAGTTTTTTCTTTCATTAATAAAGCAGCTTCACCAATGAATACTTCTCCGTTTTCTGTATCAAATACAATTGCTGATGGTTGACTATAAACAACCCTTCCATTAACTCTGACAATTAAATTTCTTGTTCCTAAATCTAGAGAAACAATATTAACGTCTTGGTTATTGTGTCCGTCATTAGCAACCTCTATTTTTGTTGCCATATAAAAATCATCTCCTTTTCCCACTCAAATTAATATTTATTTATTAAGTTGATATATGTTAATATTACCACATGTAGATTTGCTAGTAGTAAATTTAGCATATATGATTAGTTGGCTAACTATTTATTTAATTATTACTAGTATATAATTAACTAAAACTATGAATTGGAGAATAATAATGGAAAATCCAAAAAAAATATTGAAAAAATACGACTTACATGCAGTTAAAAAATTTGGACAAAACTTTTTAATTAATAATAATATAATTGATAAAATTGTTAAAACTAGTAATTTTAAAGATGAAGATGGCATTGTTGAAATTGGAGCGGGCATTGGTCATTTAACCAATAAATTACTCAGCACTGCGCAAAAAGTTGTGACAATTGAAATTGATAAAAAATTAATTCCTGTTTTAGAAAAAGAGTTAAATGAATACAAAAATTTAAAAATTATAAATGATGATTTTTTAAATTTAGATTTAAAAAAAATCATTAATGAAGAATTTGCAATAAATCAAAAAATTCATGTAATTGCAAATTTGCCTTATTATATTACTTCACAAATTGTTTTAAAATTATTAGAAAATATTGAATTATTTGATTCATTTACATTAATGATGCAAAAAGAAGTTGCACAAAGATTTTGTGCTAAACCCAAAACTAAAGTATATAATAATCTTTCTGTTATGTGTCAATTTTATTGTGATGTTAAAATTATTTTTGATGTTAGTCCTAATAATTTTACTCCGATACCTAATGTTACAAGTAGTGTTGTTTATTTTAAAGTAAATCCTAAATTTCAACTTGATGAACCACAATTATTTTGAAAATTTGTAAGAAGTTGCTTTGTTAATAAGAGAAAAACATTAGTTAACAATTTGGGTATTTATTTAAATGGCAAAGAAAAAGCCGTTAATTTAATTAACGACTTATCTTGATCATTAACAATAAGATCTGAAGAATTAACATTTTCAATGTTTTACCAGTTATTTACTATTATTAATAATAAATACCTTTCAGAATAATTATTAAAATTAATGATATTAGAATGTGGATAATAAGTATATAAAACACCTCAGCAATAATCCTTGTTTATTAATAAACATATTTTTAAATATTTATTATCCGTTAACTATTATAATGATTTTATTTTTTCTTGCAAAAGATATAAATTTTTATTAATTATTTTTAAGGCTTTTCTCCCTTTATGTACTATTTTTAAATTTTATCACATAAATGCTGAGAAAAGCCTATCTACGGACTTCTCCCCACATTTTTAAATGAAACATAGCATTACAGTTTCAAAAGTAGGTATATTGTTGAATTTATATGCAGCTTCTTTGGCATATAAATGAACATGATGTTTTGCAACTTTGATATGTGTTTTAGATGTTCTTCGTATATGTTTTCATATTGATTCAATTGGATTGGTATTTACGCCAATTTTTGAAACATAACCATCTTGATGGTTAACTGTTTTGTGATTAGGGAAAAGTGATTTGAAATCACGATATCCTTTTCAAGAATCAGTATGTACATCACACTTTGAAGAAATATGGTTTGGCATTGGTTAGATAAGTTTACTTTCTTGTCTTCAAATCTGTACAAATTGGTTTGGAGACATTTTTAATCGTAAAATCATTCTATCATTATTTCATCAGTTAATAAATTTTCTTAATGCTTCTGTGAAATGTTTAATGCTATTAAACTTGTTACCAAACATAATTTTAAAATCTCTTTTGATTCAGCGATTTAAACATTCACTTACTTGGTTGCCTTTAAATCCTGATAAACTTTTTGAATGAATTAAAGTTTTACTTTTATTAAAACTATTTGTAACTATTTTACTAGTATTACCTGAACCTAAATCAGACTGGATAAATGTTGCAAATATTTTGTGTTCTTTACGACTTGCCTTTGTTACTTGATTAAGAAGATTTAAAATGGTTATTGCATTTTCACTTTTATTAATTTTTCAACCAACTATAGCATTACTATTCATATCTGTAGCAATTTCTAATAATAATTTAGTTTTTTTATTATTAATAATTAATTCTTTAAATCAAGTACCATCGATGCCAACTTTTTCAAGATAAGTATTACTGGTAAAATTACGTTTTAATAAATCTTGGAAATTTGATTTTAAGGCATTAGATTTCGCTCTACGCTGTTTTTTGGGTTTGGTTAATAGTTTTTGTGATATTATTATCTTCTAATAACCTCATAATGCTGTTTTTACTGCATTTAAGATTGGTGTTGTTTTTCTTTAATTCTAATCTCACCTTTTCTAAACTAGTAATTTTAATTATTTTATCTTTGTTGCTAATAACAACAATTTTATTTAATTCTTTTAATAACTCATTATCAATTTTTGTTTGATATTTCTTTTTACCGTTTTTTATTTATTTATAATATGCAACTTTACTGATAGGTAACAAACTAATTATGTCATTAATTCCATAATTTTTATTTCTATATTTATCAACTATTAAAAAACATTTACTTTTCAATAATTTACTATTTAAAATATTTTGATTGTTTTTTAATTCTTTATCACAGAATTGTTTTTGTCTTAAAAATTCATTTTTTATTTTTTCTTTTAGTAGTGACTTTTTGAGTTTTTTATTTTCAAGTTTTAAATTTTTATCTTTGATATTCACTTTATCTATTTGATGATTTGTTTGAAAAGTATGAATAGTAATTAATTTATTATTTTTTTGATATTTTTTTACTCAATTATAAATTAATGATCTGGTTGATAATTGATATTTGGTTTTAATATCAATGGTTTTTAATTTTTTAATCACTACATATTCATTTAAAACATCTAGTTTAATTTTTCTTGTATAAACTTTATATTTCATCTTTACTCCTTAACTATTAATTATTTAAACTAATCATACTGTCTAGATTAAAAATTATAGGAGTAAACTTAACTAACTTATGCCTTTCTTGCAAACTGCAAAAGATTTTTACTTTTTGCGTTTTTGATTACTTTCACAATTAAATTATTGGTTGTTTTTCATAAATCCCAACAATTAATGTTTTATTTATCAAAGATCTTCCTTGTTTTTTAAAACCCATATGTGAAAGATACATTTCATCCATTTGCACTATGCCCTCAACAATAAATTGATGTTCTTGTTTGGCAATACGATTTCTGATTTCATGACCCATTCTTCAAGCAGTTTTCAAAGTCACACCCAATTCTTTTGCAACATCAGTTGATGTAATTCCATGTTTGGTGTTTATTCATCTAAAGATGAGATAAAATCAAAATCTCAAAGGTGTTTGTGACTTGTAAAAAATGGTGCCATGAAGAATACTAAATGTTTGATGACATTTCAAACATCTTATTCTTCTTAAATTAGAAGTATTCAAACTTGTTCAAGAACACATGATACATTTGTTTTTCTTCAAACTTGCTATATATTTTAAACAATCCTGTTCTGTTTGAAAAGCATTGTTGAACTCATTCAATTTCATTGTTTCCTCCACAAGTACATGTGGGGAGAAGCCCGATTTTTAATTAATAGTCTTTAAATTTTGTAAGGTAGTACAGACATTTTGGACTATTTTCCATCTAATAAAAGTTTATCAAAATAATCCATAGGAGTCATTAACCCTAATGATTTATGTGGTTTAGAATTGTTATAATATTCTTGAAAAGAATTAACTAATTTTTGAAATAAACTAAAATCACTATTTAAATATGGTTTTATTTCAAATAAATTACTTCAATTTCTATGAAATCTTTCAATCTTACCATTACTCTGTGGTGATCTAAACGGTGTAGTTTCATGAACTATACCTTTTTTATTACAAAAATTTGTAAATCAACGATTCCTTTGTGGTTTTCCACAAGATGTATTAACATATTGACTACCATTATCAGTTCTAATTTTTTTAATTTTAATTACCAATTTTTCATAAAAATTTAAAGCATTTTTAGTAGCATTTACAATATCTCTGGTTTGTGCTTGTTCAGATGGATAACAATAAGTAATTCGAGTTTTTTCATCAATAAAATCAATAATATATCATCTTTTACTTCCTGTTATATAATCTGATACTACTTTAATATCAGTCTGCAATAATCCAGTTTCTTTTACTTCATATCTCAAATGTTTTTTCTTAATAGTTTTTTGTAAATAAAAACCAAAACGTTTTAATCAACGATATATAGTTTTAACCGAAGGTTTTGGCAAAAAATTAAACATAATATCATCAATATGTCTTATTAAATAACAAAATTGAAAAGCACCTATACCAAACTCTTCTTTATACTAAACAAAATAATTTATAAATTTTTCTGATAATTCCAAATTATACAAATATTTAATATTTTTAGGTTTTGTTGATTTAAATAATAATTCTTCAAAAGGTTTATTTTTGTAGAAAATATCATAAAAACGTTTAGCTCAATAATAAAAAGTTTGCTTTGGCATATGTAATTGAGAAATTATTTCTTTACAAGAATTTTTATTTTTAAAAATAAAACAAAATTTTCTAAATTTACGATAATAAATATTAACTTTATTAATATTTTTATCATTTTTATACTTTTCTACAAACTTGTTAAATGTATAATCAAATTTAGTAAAATCAGCACTATTAATTAAATATTTCATTTTAAACTACACCTCAACTAATAATATAAAGTTATAAAAACTTTTATTAGTCCAAAAAGTGTGTCTAATCTACAATAGTCTTTAAATTTAATATACTTAAATTGTAATAAACATTGTATAATGAAATTATAATTATAATTTTTTAGAAACATGTAAAGGAGGATTTAATGAATAATGTAGAAAACATTGTAGTTTTTGGTTTAAGTGCTAGTCAAAAATTTACACAAGAAGTTTGTAAAAAACTTAATATTGAACCTGGAAAAGCAGAAATTAGTCGTTTTGCTGATGGTGAATTTAACATTCAATCTATAACATCAGTACGAGGGAAAGTGGTATATATTATCCAATCAACTTCGCCACCAACTAATGATAATTTGATGGAATTATTAATTTTTGTTGATGCTTTAGTTCGTGCATCTGCTGCTAAAATTCATGTAGTAATTCCTTATTTTGGTTATGCTCGTCAAGATCGAAAACAAGGTGGTAGACAACCTATTACTTGTAAACTTGTTGCAAATTTATTAACTGTTGCAGGTGTTGATCGTGTTATTACTGTTGATTTACATTCACCACAAGAACAAGGATTTTTTGATGTTCCTGTTGATGATTTACGAGCAACTCAAGATTTAGCATCTTATTTAATTGAAGAAAATTTAACTAATTTAGTTGTTGTATCTCCAGATCATGGTGGTGTTACTCGTGCTCGAAGATTAGGTAATTATTTAAGTGTACCTTTGGCAATTATTGATAAAAGAAGAACAACTCCTAATCAAAGTCAAGTTAAGTTTGTATTAGGAGATGTTAAAGAAAAGAATGCTATTATTATTGATGATATGATTGATACAGGTGGTACTATTATTAATGCAGCAAAAGCTATTAAAGAACATGGTGCAAAATCAGTTTATATTTTAGCTACTCATGGTATTTTTAGTGGTCAAGCTTCAAAAAATTTGAAACAAGCTGTTATTGATGGAATTATTAAGGAAGTTGTTATTACTAATACTATTGAAATTTCTGAAGAAAAAAAATTTAATGGCTTAAAAATTATTTCAATTGCTGATTTCATTGCAAAAATGATTGATGCTTCAATTAATAATAAATCATTAACAAAAGTTTATGATGATAAAACAAATGAATTAATAAAAAAAATTAATAATAAAAATAGTAAAAAATAATAAAGAGGAAATTTAAAGTAGATGAAATTAGTTATTGGATTAGGAAACCCAGGTAAAGATTATGAATTAACACGTCATAATATTGGTTTTGTTATTATTGATATGATTTGTGAAACATTACAATTAAAAATTAATCAAACTAAATTTAATGGTCAATATGTTAAAACTGTTGTTAACGGCACTGATGTTATTTTTTTGAAACCATTAACTTTTATGAACTTATCAGGTTTTTGTGCTTCAAATTTTATGAATTATTTTAAAATTAAAATTGAAAACGTGTTAATTATTCACGATGAAGTTGATTTAAATTTTGGTCAATTTCAATACAAACAAAAATTTAGTGCTGCTGGTCATAATGGAATTAAAAGTATTTTTAATCAAATTGGTAGTAAAGATTTTCAAAGATTAAGAATTGGTGTTGGTAAAAATCCTAATTTTAACACGGCTGATTGAGTTTTGAGTAAGTTTAGTAATGATGAGTTAAAGAATATAAAAGAACATAAACAATTTTTTGTAGAAAGCATTAGTAGTTGAATTACTGATAGTAAATTTGAAAATATTATGAATAAGTATAATAAAAAATAATTAATATATTATAAAAATATTAAAGAATATTTTCATTTTTATGTTTTCTACATAAGTAAACATAAAGTTGTGTTTCTTTTTCTTTTTTAATTTTTTCTAATTCTTTTTTTATTTCTTCAATTAATAAAATATCATTTTGTGTTTGCTGATATTGATTTATTTCATTTATTTTTTCAAGTTTTGCTTCTAGTAATTTTTGCTTACAAATAGGACAAAGTTTGTCAAAATCATCATTATTATCATTTTTAAAACTGTCATTATCAAAATTTCACTTCATTTTTTAAGTTTCCTTTACTAGTTTATTTTAATAACAATATTTTGATAATCATTATTAAATAATTATATAATTAATTTATAAATTTATAAATACTTTTTTGAGTATAAAGGAGACAATATGAAAGCAAAAAAAAATATAATCAAACCAACAATAGAAAAGGTAAAAACTAAAGTTGAACAACTTAATAAAACTATTAAACCAAAAGTTAAAGATGTAAAAAAAGCAACTAAAGTAAAAACGCAATCAATAAAAACTGACACTCTTAAGCCAATCATTAATAAGATGAAAGTAGATTTTGAAAAATCAAAACATATAATAAAAGAAGAAAATCAAAAAATTGCTAATAAAATTGTCAATACTAAAAATATTTTAATATCAAAAATTGATCAACCAAAACCATTTAAAACTACTGCTATTATTGGTTGTCAATGAGGTGATGAAGGAAAAGGTAAAATAACTGACTATTATAGTCAAAATTCTGATGTTATTGTTCGTTGAAGTGGTGGTGATAATGCCGGACATACAATTGTTTTTGAACATCAAAAATATAAATTAAGTATTATTCCTTCTGGTATATTTAATAAAGATTCATATTGTGTTATTGCTAATGGTTGTGTTGTTAATCCAGAAAAATTAGTTTCTGAAATTGAATATTTAAAAGCTGCTGGTTTTAGTTGTCAAAATTTACGAATTTCTGATCGTGCTCATATTATTTTACCTTATCATTTAGCATTTGATGAATATGAAGAAAAAATTAAGGGTGATAAAGCTATTGGCACTACTAAAAAAGGAATTGGACCTTGTTATGCTGATAAAGTTAATCGGATTGGAATTCGAATGGGCGATTTATTAGATAAGGACCGGCTATTAGAATTGATTACTGATAATTTGTTAATTAAAAATAAAATATTAAAAAATGTTTATGGATATGAAAAAGAATTTAATGCGCAAACAATATATAATCGTTTATTAGAATTATTACCATACTTTAAAGATTTAATTATTGATACTGGTCAATTTTTAAATGAACAATTAGTTAGAAATAAAAAGATATTATTTGAAGGAGCACAAGGTACTTTATTAGATTTAGATCATGGTACATATCCTTTTGTAACATCTTCTAATCCAAGTGCTGGTTCAATTGCTATTGGTTCAGGTATTTCTTTAAAAGCAATTAATGAAATTATTGGTGTAACTAAAGCATACAGTACAAGAGTTGGTGCTGGTGCGTTTCCTAGTGAAGTTTTTGGTAAATTAGCAGATTATATTCGTATGATTGGTAATGAATATGGCACAGTTTCAAAAAGACTAAGAAGAATTGGATGATTTGATGCAGTTATTGCTAAGTATAGTGCACAAATTAATGGATTTACTAGTTTAGCTATTATGTTGTTAGATGTGCTTACTGGTATTGAAACATTAAGCATTTGTACGCATTATACTTTAAATGGCGAAATAATTAGATACATACCTTCTCAAATTAATAACTTTAATAAATTTCAACCACATTTTATTACTATGCCTGGATGAAATGAAGATATTACTAATATTACTAGTTATGATGAATTACCAGAAAATGCTAAAAATTATTTAAAAAAAATTAGTGAGTTGGTGGGTGTTCCAATTAGAATATTTTCTGTTGGTCCAGATCGTAAACAAACTATATTTATTAAGGAGTAAAAATGATTGAACGTTACGAAACAAAAGCAATGACTAATATTTGAAATATGAAAAATCGTTTAAACTTATGAATGAATTTTCAAATTGATGTTTGTGAATCATTAAAACATTTAAATATAATTCCTCTTAAAGATTTTCAATTAATTAAAAAAAATGCTAAGTTAGATATTGAATTAATGAATAAATTAGAATTAGAAACTAAGCATAATGTAGTTGCTTTTACTAGAATGTTAAGTGCTAACTTAAAAACTGAAAGTCGTTGAATTCATTATGGTTTAACTTCAACTGATATGGTTGATAGTGTCCAAAATCTACAAATAAAATTTTCAAATGAAATTATTGAAAAAGCTTTAATTACTTTACAATTGAAATTAAAAGAGTTAGCGTTTAAATATAAAAATCAATTAGTAATTGGTCGCAGTCATGGTATTTTTGGTGAACCAACTTCATTAGGATTAAAATTTGCTTTATGATACGATGAAATAAATAGACAGTTAGTAAGGTTGGAATTAGCAAGAAAACAAGTTGAAGTTATTAAGATTACGGGTGCTATGGGTAATTTTGTTCATATTTCGCCAAAAGTTAGTGAATTTATTGCCAAAAAATGAAAAATGGAAGTTGACAGTTGTGCTACGCAGGTAGTACAACGTGATCGTTTGATTTTTTTAATTACACAATTAAGTTCAATTGCTACAACAATTGAAAAAATAGCTTTAGAAATTCGTTTGAGTCAACGTAGCGAAGTTAATGAACTTTTAGAGGGATTTTCTATTTCACAAAAAGGTTCAAGTTCAATGCCACATAAAAAAAATCCAATTGGTTCTGAAAATATTTGTGGTTTAGCAAGATTAGTTCGAAGTTATAATAGTATAGTATATGAGAATAATTTATTATGGTATGAACGTGATATTTCACATAGTTCTAATGAACGCATTATGTTACCTGATATTTATCATATATTAGATTTTATTATTAATAGAATGACAAATATTTTAGATAATTTAGTAATTAATACTAGTGCCATGGCAAATAATATTGCTAAAGCTAATGAACTTTATTTTTCACAAGTAGTTTTATTGGCTATTATTAAAAATAATCCAAAAATAACACGTGAAATTGCTTATGATTTTATTCAAAAATGCACTTTAGAAGCACAAAATAAAATGATTAATTTTAAAGATGTATTAATAAAGAATAATATTAAGCAATATTTAACTAGTGAACAGTTAAATGAATGTTGTAATAATAATATTTTTTTAATAAATGTTGATTATATTTTTAAAAAAGTTTTTAAAGATAAATAATGTTTAATATTAAATTTAATTAGCATTTAATTTATTAATTTTTGTTTTTTTATTTTATCTAATAATCAATAAATATAAAAGATTAAGAAAATATTGTAATTAGTCACTAGATTATGTCAGTTTAAGGAGTGAAAATTATGAAGAAATACAAAATCGATAATAGTTTTCCTTTTATAGATCAACATTTTAATTTTATTACAAGCTATGATGATAATGAAAAACACTTTTATGATGTTTTAGATGATTGATATTTAAAAGATAATGGAGAAATAGATATTAATTTATTAAAAAAGAAAATTAATAAAATAAAAATAATATTATATTATATTAGTAATAAGAAATATAAATGTGAAAAAACATTGCAGTCAAATATTAAAAAACAATCTATATTTCTTTCTTATAATATAAATAGTATTAAAAAGTTAGAAATTTTCGAAAAACAAAAAACAACTAAAATTTTTAAACGGACTTCTCCCCACATGTACTTGTGGAGGAAACAATGAAATTGAATGAGTTCAACAATGCTTTTCAAACAGAACAGGATTGTTTAAAATATATAGCAAGTTTTAAGAAAAACAAATGTATCATGTGTTCTTGAACAAGTTTGAATACTTCTAATTTAAGAAGAATAAGATGTTTGAAATGTCATCAAACATTTAGTATTCTTCATGGCATCATTTTTTTTACAAGTCACAAACACCTTTGAGATTTTGATTTTATCTCATCTTTAGATGAATAAACACCAAACATGGAATTACATCAACTGATGTTGCAAAAGAATTGGGTGTGACTTTGAAAACTGCTTGAAGAATGGGTCATGAAATCAGAAATCGTATTGCCAAACAAGAACATCAATTTATTGTTGAGGGCATAGTGCAAATGGATGAAATGTATCTTTCACATATGGGTTTTAAAAAACAAGGAAGATCTTTGATAAATAAAACATTAATTGTTGGGATTTATGAAAAAACAACCAATAATTTAATTGTGAAAGTAATCAAAAACGCAAAAAGTAAAAATCTTTTGCAGTTTGCAAGAAACCATATTTCTTCAAAGTTTGATGTACATACTGATTCTTGAAAAGGATATCGTGATTTCAAATCACTTTTCCCTAATCACAAAACAGTTAACCATCAAAATGGTTATGTTTCAAAAATTGGCGTAAATACCAATCAAATTGAATCAGTATGAAAACATATACGAAGAACATTTAAAACACATATCAAAGTTGCAAAACATCATGTTCATTTATATGCCAAAGAAGCTGCATATAAATTCAACAAGATACCTACTTTTGAAACTGTAATGCTATGTTTCATTTAAAAATGTGGGGAGAAGTCCGTAGATAGGCTTTTCTCAACATTTATGTGATAAAATTTAAAAATAGTACATAAAGGGAGAAAAGCCTAAAATATTATTAATTTAAATAAGTATTACAATAAATAATACTATTTTAATGTAAAATTATAATTATTAAATTTAGGAGCAAATAATGACAAAAAAATTTTATATTACTACCCCTATTTATTATCCTAGTGCTAAGTTACACTTGGGACATGCTTATACAACAATTATTGCTGATGTTTTAGCTCGCTATAAGAAAATGCAAGGTTATGAAGTATTCTTTTTAACTGGAAGTGATGAACATGGTCAAAAAATTGCTAAAAAGGCGGATGAAAATAAACAAACTCCACAAAAATTTGTTGATGATATTGTTGTTGGGTTTAAGAATTTATGAAAAAACTTAAATATTGATTATGATAAATTTATTAGAACAACTGATAAAAATCATATTTTAAGTGTTCAGAAAATATTTAGAAAATTATTAAAACAAAATGATATTTATTTGGGAAAATATGAAGGCTCATATTGTATTTCTTGTGAAGAATTTTTGACAGATAGCCAAATCAATAAAACTAATAATACATGTAAAATATGTCAAGGTAATATTACTACTTTATCAGAACCATCATATTTTTTAAAATTGGAAAAATATACTAAACAATTATTAAAATATTATGATGAACACCCATTATTTTTATGACCACTTAATCGTAAAACCGAAATGATTAATAATTTTATTACGCCAGGTTTAGAAAATTTAAGTGTTACTAGAACGAGTTTTACTTGAGGAGTACCAGCATTAGAAAATCCAAAACATGTTATTTATGTTTGAATTGATGCTTTAAGTAATTATTTAACAGGATTAGGTTATTTACAAGATGATGATATTAATTTTAAAAAATTTTGACTAGATTCAAATTGTGAAATTGTGAATTTAGTTGGTAAAGAAATTAGTCGTTTTCATATGATTTATTGGCCAATTTTATTAATGGCATTAAATTTGAGACAACCAAATCGAATTTTGGCCCACGGTTGAATTACTAATGAAGAAGGAAAAATGTCAAAATCAAAAGGTAATGTTATTGATCCTTTAGTATTAGTAAATCGTTATGGTGCAGATGGATTACGGTTTTTTTTAATGAAAGAAATTATTATTGGTCATGATGCAAAATATAGTCATGAATTATTTTTAAATTGTTATAACTCTTATCTTGTTAATGATTTAGGTAATTTACTTTCGCGAACAGTTACAATGATCATTAAATATTGTGATGGTAAAATTCCCAAAGTTAATTTAAATAAGTTACAACCAGAAGCAATAGAAATAATTAAAATCATTAAAAGTACTATTAATGATTTTAATATTGAAATGGATGAGTATCAAATTCATGAAGCAATTAATGTCGTTTTTAAATTAATAACTAGTGGTAATAAATTAATTGATTTAACAAAACCATGAGATTTACATAAAAATAATAAAACTATTGAATTACATAATATTTTAAATTTATTAGCAAATATTTTAATTATTAGTAGTGCTTTATTAAGTCCAATTTTGGTTAATAGTTCATTAAAAATTCATGAACAATTGGGTGTCTTAAAAATTACTAAACTAATAGTTAATATTAACTTGAATGAAGTTTTTAATAAATCTGTTAATAAAAAAGAGTTATTATTTCCAAGATTAAATATTGAAGATGAATTATCATTTTTAAACAATGCATTTAAATAAAAGGCTTTTCTCCCTTTATGTACTATTTTTAAATTTTATTACATAAATGCTGAGAAAAGCCTATCTACGGACTTCTCCCCACATTTTTAAATGAAACATAGCATTACAGTTTCAAAAGTAGGTATCTTGTTGAATTTATATGCAGCTTCTTTGGCATATAAATGAACATGATATTTTGTAACTTTGATATGTGTTTTAAATGTTCTTCGTATATGTTTTCATACTGATTCAATTTGATTGGTATTTACGCCAATTTTTGAAACATAACCATCTTGATGGTTAACTGTTTTGTGATTAGGGAAAAGTGATTTGTAATCACGGTATCCTTTTCAAGAATCAGTATGTACATCACACTTTGAAGAAATATGGTTTCTTGCAAACTGCAAAAGATTTTTACTTTTTGCGTTTTTAATTACTTTCACAATTAAATTATTGGTTGTTTTTTCATAAATCCCAACAATTAATGTTTTATTTATCAAAGATCTTCCTTGTTTTTTAAAACCCATATGTGAAAGATACATTTCATCCATTTGCACTATGCCTCAACAATAAATTGATGTTCTTGTTTGGCAATACGATTTCTGATTTCATGACCCATTCTTCAAGCAGTTTTCAAAGTCACACCCAATTCTTTTGCAACATCAGTTGATGTAATTCCATGTTTGGTGTTTATTCATCTAAAGATGAGATAAAATCAAAATCTCAAAGGTGTTTGTGACTTGTAAAAAATGGTGCCATGAAGAATACTAAATGTTTGATGACATTTCAAACATCTTATTCTTCTTAAATTAGAAGTATTCAAACTTGTTCAAGAAAACATGATACATTTGTTTTTCTTCAAACTTGCTATATATTTTAAACAATCCTGTTCTGTTTGAAAAGCATTGTTGAACTCATTCAATTTCATTGTTTCCTCTACAAGTACATGTGGGGAGAAGTCCGAAATAAAGGACGTATGAGATTAATGGATAGAAAGGAACACCAAGAGCGATAAACTGATGTATTTCTATTTTTGTTAATTTAATTATATCATAAAATACATAAATGTTAAAAAATATAATATCATTTTTCAACTTAAATAACACAAAAATACTAATCTTAAAATTAGAATTAAAAAATATTAAATTGTATTATTTTAAGCACTATTAATATAATTTCTACTATTTAAATAATTTGCTTTTGCTATTAACATATTATTTAATGTTTGATAATTATATATTTTAGCACCATTAGTTAAAGATTTTAAAAAATGATATACATCACTTTCAGCACTACAACCAATATTTCAATCATCATTTTGATTTACAATACCATAAGCATTATTTTTAAAATAATTATATACTTTTTCATTAACATTAGGTTTTAAAAAAGTAAGTAATTGATTACAATCACCACTTGCAAAAGTAGTAGTACCATCAATATATTTAGTTCAATCATGAGATTCTTTTTTCTTACCTTTAACTCCAACAAAAGATTTTCATAAATAACTATAAGCATGATATTTATCTAAAATATAATAACATCCTAATCAAGTAGCCATTGCTTTAATTCATAATGCACCATCACCAGCAACTACTAAATTATAATTATGATATTCTCATTGAACACCTAATATATTTAAATTAATATCATAATGATTAAGAATAGTTTGTGTTGTAAAATTATATAATTGTTCTTGATTTAAACCATTCCCACTTTTAAATAATACAAATGCAGTAATTTTCTTTTGTAATTTATTTCTATATGAATAAATTTCTTTTTTTCCTAAATTAAAAGTTAAAATTCTACAACAATATTGTTGTTTTAAACCATTTTCATCTCAACAAGTAACAAAAGCATCATCTGCACATATATTTAATTTTTGATTATCTAATACTTTAAATTTTTCTTCTGGAATAAATTTTTCAATTTTTGCATTTTTAAAAATTTTTGAAATAAAATTTTTAGAAAAATAAGTATATTCATATTCTGCTTGAATATGTGTATAAGTTTTTTTAGTTATTAAGTTTTTTATTAAATTACTAAGTATTTTTAATTTTAAATCTTTAATAACTCTTGCACGTTTTTCAATATTAAATTCTTCATCAGTAAAATAACGAGTTCTTTTTTCTATAGTATCTCAATATATTCTTCTATTAAAAGTTGTAAATCCAATTTCAGTATTTACTGTTCTATTACGTTTTTTAGAAACTTTATATCTTTCTTTTTCTTCTGGAGTTCTATTTTGAAAAAAATTTTCATCTCAATCCTCGACTTTTTTGACAAAATATGATTTAATATCATTGATTTTATTGTTCAAATAATTTTGAAAATTAAACATCTTTCAACACCTTTCTATTGATTTTTTAACTCCAAGCATTGTATCAAATTTATTAATTTAATGTTGAAAAATATTTAGTTTCATAGTATAATATTAAAGAACGATAAAATTGATAGTGATGTATTTCTAATTTAACCGTTTAAAGATAACTTTTATTAGTTATCTTTTCTTTTTTAATAAAATAATGTACAATAAAAGAAAAATATAAGTAGAAAAGGAAAATAAAAATGATAGAGCAATGATTAGCAGATGTAATAGTACTTTCAGTAATGTTTGGAATAGTATTTTTAGTGTTAATTACATGTAAAGGACATGATTTATGCCATAGAGAAAAAAAATAGGTATATTTTTTATGTTTATATCTTTAAATTTTTTTGGTTTATTTTGAGCATATAAAATATATAAAAAAGACCATCCTAATTTTAAATTATGATTAACTATAAAAAGTAAATTTAAGAGAAAAAATAAAAAAATAGCAGTATAATGCTATTTTTTGTTATAATTATATTATAAAAATTAAATAAAAAAATATATGAAGTAATTAATAAAGTTAATAAGTTATTTTGTCAAGTTTAACTTAAAGATTATATTAATTATAGCATAAATTTTTATGTTTTTAAAGCATATGAAAGGAGATTTTTATGTGCAAGAAGAAAAAATAAAAATAAGAACAATTTTTAATGATGCTACAAAATTAAGAGAATCGTTAGAAAATTATTTTATTCATTGTAAAGAGTTTGATGAAGTACCTACTAAAATTGGTATGTTAGTTTATTTAGATATTACAGAAAATACTCTTTATAGTTGAAAACAAAAAAAGAGAAATACTTTTTTACAACAAATTAATTGAGCATATTTACAAATACGACATATTAATACACAAAGATATTTAAAAGCAAATGCAAATAATACTGCATGATATTTAGAAAGAGCATTTGTGAAAGAATATCATTTATCTACAAAAATTGATATAAAAAGTAGTGATAATACAGCCCCTATAGCAATTAGTTTAGAAAATAAAGGTAAGAATAAATGTTAAGTAATTTTGGTTATTTATTAGATATTGCTAAAAGAATGTATTTAAAACAACCTTTAAATATTACTAAAATTAAACAATTAGGTAGTCGTAAATCTGGTAAAACATTTAGTGATATTGAATTTCTTGGTATTTTATTAATGTTAGATAATATTAATATTCATGCTTATTTAATTCGTAATATGTCAAAACAATTAAATGATAGTTGACAAGAATTAAAACAAATTATTAGAGCAACATATCCTAGTATTAATTTTATTATTAGTGAAACTAAAAAAACTATTGAATTTAATGATAGTAAAATTACTTGTAAATATTTACATTCACAAGATAATAGTAATGTTAAATTAACTGGATTAGCAAGTAATTATTTATATGATTATGTAATTATATGAAGTGATGAAAGATATGAAATTACTGAAAATGATTATCAAGATTTAAAAGATGCTATTCGTGGTGCAAATCAATTATTAGAAATTGAAAGTTGTAATCCTTGGTCAATTCTTAATGAATTTATTAAAAAAACTATAAATGCTTGTCCACAAAATGAAAAACAAATAATTAATGAATATGAACAATTTACTATTATTGATAATACTATTTATCATTATCAAAATTGAAAACTTAATAATCACTTAAAAGATAGTGATAAACATCAATTATTAGAAATAGAAGTTCTAGACCCAATATCTGCAAGAGTAAGAAGTCATGGTTTAGTAGGTTATGAATCTGGTGGAATATATTCACATTTATTACCTAAAATTAGTAGAGTAATACAACCAAGTTATAGATTTAGTGCTGGATTAGATTATGGGTTTAAAGATGATGCATTAGCATGTGTATTAATAGGTTTTGATTATGATTTTAAATTTGTTAATGTTATTGATTGTTTAAAAATCGAAAATAAATTAATTCGTTATGATAATAAACAATTAGCAAGATTAGTAGTTGAATTTTATATTAAATTAGCAAAAGAAAATAATTTGTTATATGAATATGGTTTAACTGTATATTGTGATTTTAGTAATTATACATTTATTGAAATGTTAAATGATACAGCAATTAAATATCAAGTTAATTCATGATTATATTTTAAAGATTGTGTGAAATTAAGACTTGAGTTTAGAATAGGTAAGAATGTAGCTTTAATGGCATCAGAACGTTTAAATATTAGTATGAAAGCACAATTATTATTAGATGAATTTAGATTGGCTGTATGAGACCCTAAAAGTATTAAACAAATACCATTAGCGGGTAATGACCATTTACGTGATGCATTTGATTATGCTATAGAACCATATATTAGAAATTTAAGTGCAAATATAAATCCTTATTTTGAAAGGAAGTAACATATGAATAATCATAATACTGAAATATTAACTCCTAATTGATGTATGATTAATCTTCAAGAAATAATAGCAAATCATGCTTCAAAATTACTATGAGGTAATGGTTATACTTTAACAAGTGAAGATGAAGAATATAAAAGAGCAATTGAAAAATTAAAAGAATGAAATAATTTTGATAGTTTATTTTATCAAGATTGTCATATTAAATCTGGTTATGGTTATAGTATTGTTCAAATTGATAAAAGTAAAACTGGTAGAATATCATTAAATTTTGCTCAACCATATGCTCAATCAAGGGTTGCAAGAGTATTAGATACTGAACAAGGTGCTAGTACTTGGTCAAGATTACAATATGATGACCAAAGTATTTATGTAAAAACAACATATACTCCAAATCAAATAATTAGATATTTTACTAGTGATTTTATTACTTTAGATGGTTTACAAGAAAAGATAAGTAAAGATTTACAATTACCATTAATTGAAAATCATAATTTAGGTATTATTCCAGTTAAATTTATGCAAAATTTACCAAAGAAAAACTTTTTTGGTGGAGTTATTGGTGATTATTATCCAGATATGACTCCAATTAAAAAATTACAAAAATTATTAAATAAAACATTTGAATCAATTGAACATGAACTTGAATTTAATGTTACTCGTGTATTTTTAGATATTACTGAACAAGAAATAAATCAATCTAAAACTGCTTTTGATTTAAAAAAATTAATAGGTAAATTTATTTTACAAGCAAATTTAAGAAGTTTAGGAAGTACTAGTGGAACACCACCAATTGCTATTTTACAAGGTAGTCCAATATTAGATAAATATGCAGAATTTATTCAATTTATTATTGATAAAGCATTTGAAGGTAGTGGCTATAGTCCAGTAAATGATACTACTAGTCAAAAAACTGAAGCAGAAGTATTAATTACTAATTCTCGTGATATGGAAACTACAAGAATTAAAAGAACTTTAAATCAAAGTGATTGAAATGAAATATTTCAAAGATGTTTTAGGCTTATGGGATTAGATGGTGATAAATCTAAATGAACATTTGAAATTAAAGAAAATACTATTACAGATAGATTAAAATCACTTGAAATAGATGAAGCAGAATTAAGATTAGGAATTACTAATATTAAAAGAATTATTGTTAAAAGATATGGTGTTAGTGAAGAAGAAGCAGAACAAATTATTAATGAAAATAGAAAATATCAAAAAGAAGAAATTGAATTTAATAATACTTTTTTAGGAGAAACTAAAAATGATACCGAAAATAAATCATCAATTAATTAAAACTGTATGAAAAAGTACAGGTGAAATTGAAAAAGATTTTACACAAAATAAAGATTTACAATTTCGTGTATGTCCTTTTACCGTTATTTTAGGTGCTATAAATTCAACAGAAACAGGTTATAAACCACCAACTAGTATTCCTAATGATTATACTTCATTTAGTAAAATCTTTACTGGTAGAGAAGCCATACAAGCAGTATGAGACCATTCTTATTTTCCTATTCAAAATAAAGATAATCCAGATGAAGCATATAAACAATTACAAATTGGTGATGTATTTTATGGAAATATTTTAAGTGACCAGTTAGGTATTACTTATTCAGCAACTCCGGCAAATAATGCTTTTATTCAAGAACAAGCAATTAAAAATGTAGTTATTAATATTCCAAATGAAAAAAAGAATTTTAATTTTATTAATAATATTGTTTCAAATTTATATAAGTTATATATGATTCCAGAAATTAATAAAGTTATAAATACTGATAAATCAATTAAAGTTGATAGACAATGATATATTCTTGAAGTTGCTAGTAAAACTTATAATAATGAAAATAAAGAATTGGCTTATATTCAATGTACTTTTAGTAGTTTAAATGATAAATTAGCACATAGTGGATTAGCAATTAATCAATATGTGCAATTAGGTGCGCCCGGTGACCCAGTAGCATTACCAGCATTAGATGAAAATAATAATATTGTTTTGGATGGTAATTATTTAACACCATTACCAGTTACTCATTGTCAAATATCTTTTTATGGTTCAGTAAAACCTATTTCAATAGCATTATGAGGTAGAGATATTGATAATAATCCTATTAATACTAAACAACATAAATATAGACAATATCCAAGTAAATTATTATTTCCATGACAATATCAATGTTCAACTTATGACCCATTAAGTTTTCAAGCATTACCAGAAACTAATTATGTATTAACTGTACGTGGTGAAAGTACAATGGATAGTTATCAAGATTGACAAAAAGTAATTTCTCCAAATTATGATGATGGTGCAACAAAACATTAGGAAGGTCATTTAAGAACTAATGTTGAAAAAACTAAAAATACTAATAAAGTTGATGTATCAAATAGATTAGTAAATTATTGAGATAATAATTTTTTAAATGGTGCTGAAATAGAAGATTATAATTATGCAACTGCTGGTAATCCATATTTTCAATATTATAATAAAAATAATAAAAAATTTATTGGTAATACTCATTATAATATGAATAATAATAAATTTAAGCAATTAAATATTATAAATGCATTACATTATTTTATTTATAATCCTATTAGTGAAATACCTTTAACAGTTAGAGAAACTATTAAAATTAATCTTAATACTATACCTATTTTTGGCTCATTTATGAATGCTTTTGTTGGTGGTTTAGATATTGGTGCTAAATTATCAAGTAATTTATTAATACCACAATTTAATTACATAAATGGATTAATATCTGCTGAATTATATAATTTTTATACAACATTATTATATAGTTCACAAAGTACTAATCCAGCATTAATTCCATTAGATGTATTTAGAAATGAAACACCAGATACTATTCAATCGGTATTAGGTACAGCAAGTCATATGACATCATTTACATTTAATTTAACTGATAGGATTAATTTACAAAATTTTAATATTAATGATGGAAGTATTTCTTCACAAGGAATTTATGATACTGTAAATTTAGGTCAATTAAATGGTAGTGGTGGTAAAGATACAGTTTCATTATTAGCAAAAGAAAATAGTTTAATTCCATTATTAAATGAACCTAAATTTACTAATACTAATATATTAAAATGAGCAATTGATATGATTGATATTAAAGTTGTAGGTAAAAGTAATTTTAAAATAACATTTTATTCAATGCCAGATAATAGAAATGGTGCTGTTAATGATAATTTTAGTATTTGAAGTGGTACTTATCAAACAGTTGGTAAAGCAAGTAATAATAGTAGATTAATTCAAAATACATTTATTTTAGCAAATAATAATTTTAAATTTGACCAACCATTTAATTATCCTCAAGCAATACAACCACCACCATTAATAGAAAGAGCGCATCCTATATTTATTGATTTAAGTAATCAAAGTCAATATGGAATTAATAATAGTATTATTAATACTGCTCAAACAGATGTTCATCAAAGTAGATATCAAATGAGGCCACATACTTTAGAAGATGTTAAAGGTAAATTTCATAATAGTATTGGTATTTATGTAAATCAATATGGTTATGATAATGTTGATAAATTTAAAGAAGATTATGAAAGTATAACATTTAATTTTAATTTTAATATGAATGCGTTATATGAAACTTATGATGGTGAAACTACAAAAAGTTGAACTAATTCTAAAAATTGAATTACACCTATTAAAATAAATTTAAGTGATATTGGTAATTTGCCAGATAACCAAAATGATACTGCTCTTTTTCAAGATAAAGATATTATTTATAATAATAATTCTGGAAATCATAATGATAATAATAATAATTGAACATTTAATGTTAATAATAAAGAAGATTATAGTCAAATTGCTTCTTTAACAAATGCAGAAAGATTAAATAATATATATATTAATGATTTATTATGAACAAATGATAATCCAAGTAGTGGTCACACAATATCTTCATCAACATGATTTAAAATAATGGCTTTTAAAACAAAAGCATATGAAAGTCAAGAAGATAATTTAATTGTTATTGAATATCAATTTATAACTACGTTTTCAGCAATACCTCCACAAAGACCACCTTCATATGAAAAAACTAACGCTAATTGAAACTTACAAACTACATCATTGGTAATTAATCCAAAAAGTTCAACTTAGAAAGGTGGTGATAATTATGTTAAATGAAAATGAAATGAAAGAAGGTAATACTATGGAAGAAAAAGAAAAAGATGAACAAGAAGAAACTGAATTAAATCCAAAAGAAAATGAATCAAAAGAGCCAAAAAGTGAATCAAAACCCGAAGAAAATGAATTAAAAACAGTAGAAAGTGAATCAAAGGAACCAGAAACTGAAGAGTCTAAAGAACCAACTTTAGAAAATAAATATAAAGAATTAGAAGAAAAATATAATGCTTTATATAAAGAAAAAACTGATAAAGATAGAGAAATTAGACATTCAGAAAGTTATAAAAAATATGATTTATCACAAGAAAATATTAATTTATTAAAAAGATATCTTGGAGATAAAGAAGATATTGAAGAAGAATTATCATTATTAAATAAAGATTTTCCACATTTATTTAATAAAAATAAAGATACAAATATTAGTAATTCTTTAGATATAAAAGATAAATTTAAAGAAGAAAAAGAAGATGAAGTAGATACTAGAAAAATAGGAATGGTAGGTTAAAAATATGGCAATTATTACAACACAATCAACAACAATTAATGACCCTAGTAATCCAACTGGTAAATTAGATTTATCAGTAAAATATATTAAAAATTTAAAAGTTTTATTATCAAAAAGAGTAGCATTAATTAATGCAACAATAGAAAATAGAGAACAATTAGATGCTGGTACTGCTATTTATAATATTACTAAAAGAAATATTACTGAAGATTATACTGCTGGTGCTGGAGCAAATAATGCAACAGCAATGAATACAATTCAAATTTTATTAGATAAGAAAAAAGAAATTAATTTTGAAGAAGAAACACTTGATTTAAAACGTTTAGGTGCAAGATATGAAGATGGTAATGTAGTTGTATCAGATAGTTTAGCATCAAGTTGAATTGATGCAAAAGCAAAATCAGTAGAAATATATTTAGTTGCAAAATTATTATCATTAGCAGTTAAAACAGCAAAAGATAATGGAATTATTAATATTGCATTACCAAGTAATCCTAAAATAGATGATTATAGAATGTTATTATGATTAAAAATATCAAATACTTTAGCAACCTTAAAAGCAAGAATTAATGATGAATATATTGGTACAGATGAAGAAGATTATGTATTATGAGTATCTAGTTTCTTTAAACCATTAGTATTATTATCAACAACTACATTAGGTAGTGATAGTGCAAGTCAAGCATTAAAAGATGGTAAAATTGTTGAAATTGGTGGTATTAAAATTATAGAATGTCCATGATTAGGAAGAAATTATCCTGCTGGAGTTATTGATAAACAAGAATCATTTAATTTTTTAGGATGTGATGCAGTTCTTGTTCATAAAGAAGCATTAGCATTTCCATTTAATCGTGGTCAAGATAATACTTTTGTTTTACAAAGTAATGGTAATGTTAAGAATTTTCATAAATTTTTAGTTTCAGAAGGTAAAGCATTACGTCCAGATTTAGTTAAAGGATTTACAGTTACTTCAAGTATTGATATTGCAACAGCAATTGAATTTACTAATTTAGGAAAAATAACTATGGCTGGTGATACTCCAACAGCAGATGAAGTAGAAAAAGCAGTTATTGCTAAAAATCCTAATTATGTTAAAGGTAATGCTAATTTTTCAGATTTAACAGCAACAAGTGCAAATGTTGAGGGTAAAACTTTATATGATGGTTCTTTACAAGTAACTTTTACAAAAAAGAAGTAATTTAAATGCCTATTATATTACTTTTAAGAATAATATTAGAAACTGCTGTTAGTGATATGCAAACTGCTGAATTAATAGAAAAATTTAAAAAAAATAATACTTTATTTAATAGTTTTTTAAAAAATCCAGCAGGAATATTGAAAACTAGAATTTTCTCTAAAACTTTAGGAAAAGGAAAGTTACAAGATGAATTAAATACTTTTAATAAAAATCTTCAAACACTTACTAATTTACCAGTAATTCATAAAAAAATCATGACACATATTACTAATAATAATATTGCTAAAATTAAACAATTACAAAAGCAATATTTAACTGGTCAAAAGTTTATGCAACAAGGTAAAGAAATTATTATGGATTCTTTAACTGAACAAGATTATCAAGAAATGATTGGAGTTTATGTTAATTTAACAAGTTTAGCATTAGCAGGTGGCATGTGAGTACCAATTATACAATTAAAAGGTGAAACATATGGCATTGCTACAGTAGAATTTAAAACATCAAGTAAAACTTATAACTTTTTTAATATACCTTTAAGGGTATGAGAAGAAATGGTAAAAACTAAAACAGTAGATGGTCATGGCGCATGAAGTATTCTTGGTGATTATTATTATGGTGGACTTAAAAAAGTTACTAAATCAGAAAAACAAGAAAGAACCAGATATTCAGTTAATCTTTTAAATAAAAGAGCAACTGATAAAGAACTTAATAAGTTTGTAGTTAATAAATCACAAGCAGTACAAGGATATGGAAGGTATAAAGATTATGGAAAACAAAAATAATATTGATTGAAATGTAAATTTAAATTATATTACAAAAGATGATTTAAAAACTTTTTATAAGTTTGTTCCTGACGAAGACCAAACTACAACTGATGAAAATAAAACTGATTTAACTGGAATGGCAATTGCTATTGCAAGTGAGCGTATAAATACTATTACTGGTAATCAAATTGAAGTAATAGGATTTAAAAACCTTAATGAAACTCAACAAACTTTAGTTAAAAGAGCAACAGCAAGAATGACTTTACATTATTTAACTGATGGCATGTCATTTATTAGAAGTAGTGTATCTATTAGTGGTAATGGTTTATCAAGTAGTATTAGTCCTCCAAGTGAACCAGATTATGTATTAATGGAAGTATATAATTTATTACAACAAGCAAATTTACATACACCAAGAAAAGCAATTAATAATCCTATTTCATGTAATACAGATAATTTTAATACTCCTAGTATTTTTGATGAAAGTGATACAAGAGTTATTACTTGAGATTCTGGTAATAAAACATTTTTACAAAAAAAGGGAATAATTGCTGGTACTGGTATAAAAATAGATGATGTTAGTGATACTATACCTAAATTAAAATTAAATGTTGATGCAAATATTGATTCATTATGAGAAGTTAATAAAGATAATTCTAATTTTATTAATGCAAAAGATGATAAAGGTATTAGTGCTAATGATAAAAGAATAATTGATGTTGGTACACCTACTTTTTTAACAGATGCTACAAATAAAGAATATGTTGATAAAAAACAAGATAAATTAATTGCTGGTACTAATATAACTATTGATGAAAATAATAAAATTAGTGCTACTGGTGGAAGTGCAGATTTATCAGATTATTATAAAAAAGAAGAAATAAATAAAAAATTAGAAGATAAAATGGATAAAGACCAATTTCAATATGCTTTTTTAGCAAATGTTATTGGTAGTGAAAATCCTACTTTAGAAACTACTAATAAAACAGTCGCTGGTGCTATTAATGAGTTAAAAGAAAAAATAAAAGACAAAAAATTTTCAAATGATTATTTTAAATATAATACTGAAACAAATGAAATTTTACTAAATGATGAAGAAAATTCATTACTTTGTAAGGATTTATTAGAAAATAATGAATATAAAATATTAAAAACTCAAAATAAAAAATTATTACAAGCAATTAATGAAATATTAGAAAAACAACCACAACCAAGTCCAAGTAGTTCAAATTGAAAAGAAGTAGGAACAAGAGAAAAAAATAAATGAGATAATTGACAAATTACTTATGATTTTCAAGAAAATAAACATTATAGAGTTTATTATTCTTGAAGTATATATAATCCAGTTTATACTATTCAAGAATTTATTATAACTGATAAAAAAATTGCTGGTGTGCCAATACAAACCTTTAATGATATTGCTAATATAGTAATTTTATCAGTTCAACATGCAAAATGGATTACTATTTATACTGGAAAAGGTAATTTAAAAGGGAATGTATGAAAATTAGAAGAATTACAGGAATAATATTATGTTTTTTAAAATTATAAAAATTATATTAGGTTTAATTGGAGTTTTATTATCTTCTGCAGTCGCTGGATTAGTCATATTTATTATTGTAAAAATTGTATTAAAAATTAATCAAATATTTTAGAAAGGTGGTGATTTAATATGGATACTACAACAATCATTATAGTTGCTAATTTATGTATTAATGGAGGTTATGTTTTAATTAAATTAGGAAAAGCATTAGTTGCATTTGGTAAATCTTTAACAGACCCTAATAAAAAAGAAATTAAAAAACAAAATAAAATTAATAAATTACAAAGTAAATTAAATTCTATTAATAAACAAACAGAAGTTAAAAGTATTTATTAATAAAAATGCCTACTAAAGGCATTTTTATATTCTATTTATTGGTACAGTAGTTGAAGCATATACTGGTCTTCTTTCATATAAAACATCACTAGTTAAACTATCAATACTATCATTTGAACCATAAGTTTGTCTTTGTCTTTCATATTCTTGCTCAGTATTATTAATTAAATTAGCATGTTCATTTGTAAATGGTGTTTCTTGCATTTCAGTATTAACATGATTAATTTCCATTGGTAATAAATTATGGATAATTTCACTTGCTCCTGCTACTATTGTCGGAATAGCATAAGCATTAGTAAAATCATTATTAATGCCCATAGCAACACCACTTGATATTAAACAACCACCAGTAGCCATATTTGCTATTTTTCTAATTGTTTCAAATTTACTTGGAATTATTTCAGTAATTCCAGCAATTAAATTAGCAATACCATATGAATTAAGACTAATAAATGTATCTCAATCCATTAAATGATTATCAATACTGTTATTATTTGTACTGAATAATAAATCTGGAAATGGGTCTACTGTTGTAGTCGTTGTTGGACTTTCTGTTGGATTAGGATTAATATCAGCATTAGTAAATTTTTCATAATTAACTAAACCTATGGTTCCTAAACCTAATAATATTTTTTTAGAACTATTTAATAATTTAGTTTTTGTGCTAGGCATTTGATTTAAATTTCATATATCAATTCCTAATTTTTTAGAAAATAATAAAGCATTTATACTACCTAATATAGGATTTCCAATTAATTGACCATAATAAGCCGATGTACCAATCATTGCTGATAATGGTGCTATTCCAGTTCTTATTAATTTTAATAAAGTATAATTTGATTGTGAATTTTCTGTATTTGGCATTTTTTATTCTCTTTTTATTTTTAAATATATTAGATACCCTAAACCAATAATTGCTAAAATTAAACCAATTGTGCCTAATATTATTAAACTAGCAACTATTTGATATCATATAGGTACGTTCATCAATTCTCATTTACTTAGGTAAAATCAATGTGTAAATCAATATCAAAACGTCATTAATTTATTCTCCTTTTATAAATTTAAATTTCATATGTCCAATAGTATCTCTATTATTACCACAAATAATTAAATATCCAGTTTGCTGATTTTCTAAAATATAACTATAAAAAATATCTTGTGGATATAATTTTGGATATAAATTTAATGCTAATAAATAACATAAAGCATCTTCTTTATTTTTTAATAATCCTACTGTTGGACATTTTATTTCTTTTGGACTTTTTTCATTATAAAATCATTCAGTTCTAATATTTCTCATTATTTCACTTCCTTTTATGAACTCATCAGCACCGTAATAAACGGTGGACTATAGAATTATAATGTTATCCAAATTTGTAATAATTCTATAGTTTCGTTCTGTATAATAATTAGGACTTACATTGACATATTTTAAGAAAAAATAAAAAATAGGGAATAGGAGTTAGAAAGGATATATGTCAAATGCCTATCATTTCATTTAATCTTTTATTATTGCTATTGCTCCTAAAATAAGAACAACTAATCAAAATAATGATATTATGGCAACTGGTGTACTAACTATTACTATTAATAATATTCCTCATCATGGCATTATTTACTTTCCTCTTTTCATGTCATTTCAAACTGAATTTTAAATTTTCCAAATAAAATAAATGCTAGTAAATTATAAGGAATAGAGATTAAAGAAAATAATAAAAATAATGGTAAGATTAATATTCTTAATAAGATATAAAATAATTTCATTATTTATTCTTCCTTTTCTATAAATTCAAGTACTTTATAATAAGCAGTAAGTTTGCCAGCTTCTTTTAAAGAATCACATAAGCAAATACTAATTTGTTTATTTAATCAAGTAATTAACGTTTCTTTATTCATTATCAAAAACTCCATCATTGATTTTTTGTAATAAAATATCAAGTACTAAATCTATTTCTGTACCTTCATATTTTTGTTGTTTTTTTCTAATATAATTAACTAATTTTTCTTTTTTCATATTCAATTACCTTTTATTAAACTTCAAAATTTTCTATAATTTCTTCTTCTTTTTCTAATTCTTTTAATTTAGATAAAGCAGAATTTAAATCAGTATTATCAATATTATTTGAATTAATAATTTTAACGTCATCACCAGTATTATCTTTATAAGCAATTGTTTCTTCATTAATTACTACACCTTGGTCTAATTGAAGTGCTAAATTAATATCATCTTGATTATTTAATACTATAATTGGTGTTTTATTAATTTCACGAATTAATGCTTTAACTACTGTTTTTAAAGCCATTTGGTCAAAACTAGTATTTCAAGGACTATCTTCACGCTTAGTTTTACTAAATTTTTTTCTTCATTCTTGACATTCTTCAACAGTCATACCTTTATAAAAATTATTAATTTTACCATTTTTATCTAAAAGTGAAATATAACAATAATAACCAATTGTAGTAATTGTTTTTCTTTCAAAAATTAATGCTGGATTAATTTCTCATTTATTATTTTCTTGATTAAATTTATGTGCTGATGTTATTTTTTCTCTTTGAAAATCAATTACTAATCCAGTTCTTTGTAATAATGTTAATCAACCATCTTCTTGAATTTGAACTTGTAATTCATCACCATAAGGTATTAATGCTAATTCTTTTTTAATTGGATTAATAGAAAGATTTAATTTATATAAATTAATTAAGGCATTAATTAAACTTTGTGTATTCATATTTCTTAAATCTTTACTAGAATTTATAATCATTTCATAATAATTTCTAAATTTTACATATTCTTCTTTATTACTTTTAATAAAATTAGGAATTTTTAATTCATTTTTATTATTACTCATTATTTTCTTCTCCTTTTTTATTTAATATTTCTAAAATTTCATCTAATTTTTTATTAATTTTGCCTATATGTTTTAATAAAATTAAAATTGATTTATCCATGATTATCATCCTTACTTACTATTTCATCAACTATTTTTTCTAAACAATTCATACATCAATTTTTACTTAATCAGATTCTTTTATTACATTTTTTACATTTATTCATATTTATTTATCCTTGTTTTTAATAAACTTAATTCATATTTAATTTGTTTTCTAATTTCAAATTCAATTACTTCATCATGTGCATCTTCTAATAATTCATTTAAATATTTAATATTTTCTTTAATTTTTCCTATTTCTTGTTCATTAAATTTATTTATTTTCATTTTTATTTTCTCCTTTAAAATATTTTGTTTTTACCTTAAATCATTCAAGTAATAATTCATTTGTTATTTCAATTTCTATTTCTTCTTGACTATTTTTATTAGTTAAATAAACATAAGTTTTATTAGATGGGAATATACCATTAGCAAGTAACATACAATAATAAGCAGTTAATTGTAATTTAATTCTTTTTAATTTATCTTCATCAATACAAGCATATGTTTTATAATCAACTAAATAATATTTATTTTCTTTTTTATCTAAATAAACTAAATCTGGTGTTCCTGCAACTAAAGTATCAGTAATAGGTCTTTCAATAATAAATTCATAATTATTTTTATCTTTAAATTTTTCTTTTAAAAATATTAGTGATTTTTTACAATAAGAATAATTTATTGAATTTGTTACTGGTTTTAATTTTTTTAATAAATTATTAATAATATTTTCTTCATTAATATTTTGTAAATATAATTCATTAAGTTTATGAACTCATTTACCACGAACTGAAGCATTTTTTAATACTTCTGGGGCTATATGACTATAACCAAAACCTAAATAATTATCAATAATTCTAGAAACTGATATTAATTCTTTATCTTTTAAAAAATATTGATGAGTTTCTTTTTTAAAAATTAATTTACTCATATTTATTTCTACCTATTAATATTCAAAAACATTTATTACATAATCTATTACCAAAAGAAGATTGTTTTCTACATTTATCACAAGAACCAATCATTCTATATTCTCTATATTCCATAAATATTTTTCCTTTCATTAATTAAGTTTTTTATTTAATTCCTTATTATTTAAATTTATGTCTAATTCCATTACTAATATTTCATATTTTTCAATAAAAGCATCTTTGATTAAATGATGTTTATAATTTAGATGATAATTATTAGCATTTTCAATTGTAGAAAAAACTTTATATTTTATTTGATTAGTATAATTAACTTCATATTTTAATAAGTAAACATATTTCATATTTATTTTTCTCCTTTTAATTTTTTATTGTGTTATGATATTGTTAATGAGGTATGTATTTATATATAAAACCCCCTATTTTTTAAATAATACAAATGTAATTATTAATTAGATTAATGGGGTATTTACTGAGCCATAATAAGGCTATTCAAATTAATCTATAATTACATTAAGCGATAGAGTGTAACATTTTAACTTGCTTAACATTAAATGCTCTTTTATTCTGATATAGAAGTATTTACATAAAGTACTCACTATTTGACTTCTACGACAGTTTTATTAAGTTTTAATCTTTTAACAAAAAAAGAACGATAGTTATATCGTTCTTTGTTATTTTATGAATCTATCTATTAAAGTTATGCGCCCTCCCCACATGTACTTGTGGAGGAAACAATGAAATTGAATGAGTTCAACAATGCTTTTCAAACAGAACAGGATTGTTTAAAATATATAGCAAGTTTGAAGAAAAACAAATGTATCATGTGTTCTTGAACAAGTTTGTGTAAGGTAGTACAGACATTTTGGACTATTTTCCATCTAATAAAAGTTTATCAAAATAATCCATAGGAGTCATTAACCCTAATGATTTATGTGGTTTAGAATTGTTATAATATTCTTGAAAAGAATTAACTAATTTTTGAAATAAACTAAAATCACTATTTAAATATGGTTTTATTTCAAATAAATTACTTCAATTTCTATGAAATCTTTCAATCTTACCATTACTCTGTGGTGATCTAAACGGTGTAGTTTCATGAACTATACCTTTTTTATTACAAAAATTTGTAAATCAACGGTTCCTTTGTGGTTTTCCACAAGATGTATTAACATATTGACTACCATTATCAGTTCTAATTCTTTTAATTTTAATTCCCAATTTTTCATAAAAATTTAAAGCATTTTTAGTAGCATTTACAATATCTCTGGTTTGTGCTTGTTCAGATGGATAACAATAAGTAATTCGAGTTTTTTCATCAATAAAATCAATAATATATCATCTTTTACTTCCTGTTATATAATCTGATACTACTTTAATATCAGTCTGCAATAATCCAGTTTCTTTTACTTCATATCTCAAATGTTTTTTCTTAATAGTTTTTTGTGAATAAAAACCAAAACGTTTTAATCAACGATATATAGTTTTAACCGAAGGTTTTGGCAAAAAATTAAACCTAATATCATCAATATTTCTTATTAAATAACAAAATTGAAAAGCACCTATACCAAACTCTTCTTTATACTGAACAAAATAATTTATAAATTTTTCTGATAATTCCAAATTATACAAATATTTAATATTTTTAGGTTTTGTTGATTTAAATAATAATTCTTCAAAAGGTTTATTTTTGTAGAAAATATCATAAAAACGTTTAGCTCAATAATAAAAAGTTTGCTTTGGCATATGTAATTGAGAAATTATTTCTTTACAAGAATTTTTATTTTTAAATAAAAAACAAAATTTTTTAAATTTACGATAATAAATATTAACTTTATTAATATTTTTATCATTTTTATACTTTTCTACAAACTTGTTAAATTTATAATCAAATTTAGTAAAATCAGCACTATTAATTAAATATTTCATTTTAAACTACACCTCAACTAATAATATAAAGTTATAAAAACTTTTATTAGTCCAAAAAGTGTGTCTAATCTACATTCTTGAACAAGTTTGAATACTTCTAATTTAAGAAGAATAAGATGTTTGAAATGTCATCAAACATTTAGTATTCTTCATGGCACCATTTTTTACAAGTCACAAACACCTTTGAGATTTTGATTTTATCTCATCTTTAGATGAATAAACACCAAACATGGAATTACATCAACTGATGTTGCAAAAGAATTGGGTGTGACTTTGAAAACTGCTTGAAGAATGGGTCATGAAATCAGAAATCGTATTGCCAAACAAGAACATCAATTTATTGTTGAGGGCATAGTGCAAATGGATGAAATGTATCTTTCACATATGGGTTTTAAAAAACAAGAAAGATCTTTGATAAATAAAACATTAATTGTTGGGATTTATGAAAAAACAACCAATAATTTAATTGTGAAAGTAATCAAAAACGCAAAAAGTAAAAATCTTTTGCAGTTTGCAAGAAACCATATTTCTTCAAAGTGTGATGTACATACTGATTCTTGAAAAGGATATCGTGATTTCAAATCACTTTTCCCTAATCACAAAACAGTTAACCATCAAGATGGTTATGTTTCAAAAATTGGCGTAAATACCAATCAAATTGAATCAGTATGAAAACATATACGAAGAACATTTAAAACACATATCAAAGTTGCAAAACATCATGTTCATTTACATGCCAAAGAAGCTGCATATAAATTCAACAAGATACCTACTTTTGAAACTGTAATGCTATGTTTCATTTAAAAATGTGGGGAGAAGTCCGTAGATAGGCTTTTCTCAACATTTATGTGATAAAATTTAAAAATAGTACATAAAGGGAGAAAAGCCTTAATTATTTCGTAAATTTGACAATCTCCCTTTTAGAGTTATTAATATTGTTATTTCCTGTTAAAACTAAGATTGTTAAACTGCTTAGGGCTATTAAAAATTGTTTCATGGATATGACCTATTTATATTAAAATGAATACTATTAGTAGTATTATAGTTTAATAATAGCACTTATTAATATAAAACAAAATTAAATAAATATTAAGAAACAAAGTTGATTTTTAAATTATTATTTATCTACGATCATTTAATCTTACTATATTTATTGTAAAACATATTAAACATTACCAATAAAAAGGCAAAACTTCTCAAATTAAGTAGTTTTGTAATATTTAAAATTTACATTTGTGCTGATTTACTACTAGAACTTTGATTTCCACTTGTTGATGATTGATTTATTTTTGACTTATCTTTTTCAAATCCAAGAGCATTAGCAACTTTTTCTCGTCTTTCACTTTCGTTTTTTTTCTCCTCACACTTTATTTGCTTCTTTTGCTTCTTTGTTGTACTTATCTTTATCAGCTTGACTTCATTCGTTACATGATCTTCACATATTTATAATCTCCTTTATTTGTTTTTGAATATTTTGGATGGGTTACACTTTATTGGACACTAATTACGTAGACAAGTGAACAAATTAGTGAAAAGAAAGGAATTATAATTATGACCAATATTAATTCATATACCGACGAATTTAAAAAGCAAATAGTAGCTTTATATCAAAGTGGTAAATCAATATCTTGCCTTGTTAAAGAGTATAATGTTACAAGAGCAGTTACTTATAAATGAATTAAGCAATTTACTAATTCAGGTAGTTTTAAAACTAAAGATAATCTTTCTGATTTAGAAAAACAATTAATTCAAGCAAATAAAGAATTAAAACAGTTACGAATGGAAAATGATATTTTAAAGCAAGCAGCACTAATAATAGGCAGAAAATAGAAATTATTGTTAAAAATAAATCTAAATATAAAATTCGCACAATGTGTCGTTTTTTAAAACTCTCTAAATCAACATATTATTTTAATTTAAAGAAAAAAGAAAAAAATCAAAATAATATTTATGAACAAGCTGTTATTAGTGCTTTTAAAGAAAATAAAGAAGTTTATGGAACAAGAAGATTAAAAGTCATACTAGCAAACCAAGAAATTTATTTATTACGCAGAAAAATTAAAGAAATTATGAATAAGCATAATTTAATATCAAAATACACTAAATTATCATTCAAAAATCATCATAATAAAGTCAATGATAGTCAAATAACCAATCTTGTTAATAGAAACTTTAATAATAGAATTAAAAATGAAGTTATTGTTAGTGATTTAACTTATGTTCAAGTTAATGGTAAATGAAACTATATTTGCTTATTAATTGACCTATTTAACCGCGAAATTATTGGACATAGTGTTTGGAGTTAAAAAAGATGCATCATTAGTAAATCAAGCATTTATGCAATCAAATCGCTGTTTAAAAGATATTGAAATATTTCATAGTGATCGCGGCAATGAATTTAACAATAAAATGATTGATAAATTTTTATTAGCATTCAATATTAATCGTTCTTTAAGCAAAAAAGGCTGTCCTTATGATAATGCTGTTGCTGAAGCAACTTTCAAAAATTTTAAGACAGAATTTATTAATGATAGAAATTTTACATCATTAATCCAATTAAAATTAGAATTATTTGATTACATCAACTGATATAACAACATAAGAATTCACAGCACTCTAAACTACTTAACCCCCATCAAATACCAAGCACAAATGTCTACCAAAAAATAGTCCTAAAAAGTGTTGCCATTCCAATTTTTTATGATAAAAATATTCAATAAAAGTATATATTTTTAAAATAAAAATGAAAAAATAATAAAAAATTTCTTTTTTTTTAAAAAATATTATTAAGATTTTATTACTTAATTTTAAATGCTGTGTTGTTATTTTTTGAAATATTTCTGATTTATTTTTGTCTGCCATTTTAATACCTCCTTTTAACAAAAAATCCATTTACTTTCCTATAAAAGTAATTGGTTAAAATTTATGTATACTATATAACAACTATATATTATTAAATTTTATGTATTTTACAATTAATTAAGTTTTTATTAAAAATAAATATAAAGTATGTAAAATTTATATAAAAAAGTTAAAGTTAATAGTAAATAATTTATTTTTTTGTTTTTTAAAATCATTGAAAAATTAGAATTTCAAATAAATGATTTAGCAAAAGATATAAATAAGAACGTAAAGTGGACTAAAAATAAAATTAAAATTCCTCATCATTACATTTTAGGAATAACAAAAGAAAATAACTTTGAAAAATAATAACAAACCAAATATTACTATTAATAAAATTAATTGTCATAAATCCTTTTTATCTATATTCTTTATTATTTTTTTAATAAACTGTTTAATTGATTTGCAATAAATTGATTGTTTGATATTAAACTAAGATTTCTTGTATAATTATAAATAAGTATTATTAGTAGGTGGTTTTTATGTTTCGACGTTTTCTATTATTCACTATAATTTTGCCAACAATAACTACTATTAGTAGTAGTATTTATGCTTGTACTTGGAATTTACAACCAACAGTTTTATTAATAACAAGTTATCAACAAGCACAAAATCAAAACATTTATGACCGACTTGTTTATCAAAAGTTACAAACTTTTTATCTTAAAGATCATGTAGTAACATTGTTTAGTTCTCAAGATGATAATTATTATGCATTAATGTTGAGAAACTTTTTATCTACATATAATATCAAAAAAGTTTATATTTTAAATCCTAGTTTTCAAAAGTATATCCCACATCATAGTGAAACTAGTAGTTATTCTACTAAAAACTTAATTAGAGTATTACAACAATTTCATAATGTTAAATTTTATTTTTTTAATAATATTATTGCTGATACGGTTAAAGTCACTAATAATATTTATGATATTAGATATAATACTGATAACGTAACTAGTAGTCATTTAAATTATGGCAGTAAAATTGCTGAACATTTTCAACAAAATGTTCAGGATGGAATAATAAATAAAAAATATAACTTTGATGTTGATGACAAGGGTAAATTGATAGTTAGAATTGGTATTATTAATAATATTGGTATTGATTATGATCAAACTATTTTGAATCAATTTGCTGAGATAATTAATGGTATTGATAATCCAAAAATTACATATAAAATTATTTATGCTAATCCTCATGATAGTTTTGTAACAAGTAATATTTATAGTGCTGATAGTGTTGCCGGTGTTGGTCAGATTGCTCAATCATTATATGAAACACATGGTGTTAATTTTATTATTAATACTAATTATTGATATAACAGTATTATTGCCTATACTGCTAGTTTAATATCTTCACGTCCAACTTATAGTAAAACTATTAGTTTTGTTGGGTCTAATGTCATTAATAATAATGATTATGTTTATGATGATATTAATTATTTAGCTTTTGGTTTTATGCCTGGTTTGGAAATTTTTGATGAGACATTTAAAGAAGAGATTAATCCTAATTTTAAAATTATACCTAGTGCTTCAGAAAGTAAAATGCAAACTTATGGTGTTAATAACATTGATTTTACTAATCAGTATGGAGATATATAATTATGGAAAAAACAATATTGAAGTTACAAAAAATTAGTAAATATTATGATACTCGTGTTATATTTGAAAATGTTAATTTAGAAATAACACAAGAAATTCATGCCATTGTTGGTAATAATAGCGTTGGTAAATCAACGTTAATTAGAATGCTTGCTGGTTTTGAACAACCTTCTAAAGGAAAAATTGTTATTAATAGTTTAAGAAAAGGATGTTATTTTCCTCGTGATCCTAGTGAAATGCTTTATTTTAGAATGGCTTATGCTGGTCAAGATGATTTTTTCTTAGACAATCTTACTGTTAAACAAAATATTATACTTGGTAATGAACTAACTATTGCCAAAATTTTTCCTAATTGAAAAGAAGCTGAATTTAAAATTAATAATTTAATGGAAAAATATAAAATTAAGCTTAATTTAAATAAGAGAGTATCAACACTTGCGATTGAAGAATTAAAAAAATTATCTTTACTTCGTGCTTTATTCAAAGAACCTAAAATATTGTTGTTAGATGAACCAACTGTTGGTTTATCTGATAGTCAAAAAGTAGAATTTTGAATGATTTTTAAAACATTTCGTAATGAAGAAATAACAGTCCTTTTCACAACTAGAGATGAAGAATTTGCTAAAATGGTTGCTAACCGAGTATCTTGAATTGAAAACTTAAATATTGGTAAAACAAAAGTAATGAAATTAGAAGAAAATACTAAATTGTTTACAACTAATTATTGAGGTAAGATTTTTAATTATAAAAAGCCAAAATCGATAAATTTAGTACCAATGCTTTATATTGATAATCTTTCTTTGAATAAACCTAATATTTCAAATTTTCATAAAATTGAATTTGCAATTCGCCCTGGTGAAATATATGGTATTTATGATTATGAAAACCTTTATAGCGAGGTTTTACTTGAAAGTATAGTACGTATGATTAAAACGCAAACAGGACGCATTTTTTTTCAAGAACAAGAAGTAACTTATTTTAAACCGCAAGAAATTAGTAATTTAGGAATTGATTGAATATCTGGACATTATAGTAATACTGCTATAATTCCTGATGCCACTTTATTTGAAAATTTTACCTTTTGAAATTATAATAAAGAAAAATATGTAACTAAATCCGGAGTTATCAAAACAGCCGTTGTTAATAAAAAGGTACGAGAAATTATTAAAAAATATCAAATATTTAACGATAATAATATTTTTATTAAAATTAATAAATTATCAAAAGGAGAAATTCAGAAATTTGTATTAGCAAGAAGTATTGAAGAGCAACCACAATTATTAATTTTATCTAATCCATTTTCTGATTTAGATGAAAATTCTTCATTATTAATTATTAAAAAGATAATAGAGTTACGCGAAAGTGGTTCAAGCATTTTAATTATTGATACTGATCCGTACTTATTACAATTATTGTGTCAACGAGTAGCAGTTATTTATCACAAACAATTTGTTTGTAAATTGGAAAATAAAAATGTTAAAGTTGAAATAATGAACAATCCAGCACTATGGCATGATTATCCTATTACAAATGAAATAATTGTTAAAACTGATAAAATGTATCAATTACCACAAACAAAGTGAAGTTTGAAAAAGAAAAAAATAATTAGAATAATTAATTATTTGAAAAGACCATTTGTCAAAATTACTAGTTGAATTAATAAAAAAATGGAAAATATTAGGTCAAGGTTGGGTTAAAAGATGTTGGAAAATATTAAAAAATGAAATTTTTGATTAGTGGGTGCATTATTATTACTAATAACTCTATTTTTTGTTAGTTTATTAATGCTATGTTTACAAGTTAATCCATTATCATTTTGGAAAACTATTTTTATTAATCCTTTAACTAATTTAGTAAGTTTTAGTAATTTAATTGAAACATATAGTGTATTAATATTAACAGGATTAGCAGTAGCTATTACTTTTAAGTATCGTATTTATAACTTTGGAGTTAGTGGTCAAATGTTATTTAGTGCTATGGTAACATATGTATTGGCAGTAGCTATTTATAAAAGTGGTGGTCATAGTCAATGAATTACTCCTTTTCTTTTATTAATTGCAGTTTTAATTGGTGGTTTAGCTGGTTTAATTATTGCAATTTTAAAAACTTATTTTAAAATTCATGAAATTATTAGCACTATTTTATTTAATTTTATTGCTTGAGAAGGATATAAAGGTTTAATAGCCAGTAATGTTTATCATAACTTAAACATTCCAACACAAATTACTAATCTTAGATTTTCATTAATTAGTGGACCTTTTAGCATTAGTAATTTATTTTCTGCTGGTATTATTATTGCTATTATTGTCTTATTAATAGCAATTATTATTTTTAATAATCGCACTCTTGGTTTTAAATTAAACGCAATTGCTAAAAACCCCGTTGCTGCAAAATATGCCAGATTAAATCCCCAATATCAGGGTTTAATAATTTTACCAATTTCAGGAGCGATAGCAGGAATTTCTGGTTATCTTTATTTTTTAGGAGTTAATAATAATTTACCTTCGCTTTCTGTTCCAATTCCAGAAGGATTTTATGGGATAGTAGTAGCTGCTTTAGCGGGATATACACCAGGAGTTATTTTATTTTCATCATTTTTTATGAGTTTATTTATTAGTCCTATTGAAAATAATGCTTTTATGTATTTGAAAAATCCAGAAATTGCAATAATAGTATTATCAATAACCATTTACATTATTGGTATTTATCCTTTTATTTGGCATTACTTAACTCATTCTATTGCTATTAAAGAATATTTAATAAGACTAAAAAAGAAGTTAATATGAAAAAAAGAATTAATTAAGGATGAACAACAAAACGTTAAAATTGTTAATGTTGAATCAAAATCTTCAAAAATTTTTAAAAAAAATAAAATATTTAAAAGGAAAAGGAGAAAAAAATAATTATGTTACTTTCATTTTCAACAATTTTAGTTAATACATTATTATTTGCTTGTCCATTATTATTGTTATGTACAGGTGGAATTTTAAATACTAGAGCAGGAATTGTTAATTTTGGTTTTGATGGTATTATGTGTACTGGTGCTGCTACATATTGTATAATTGTTTCACAATTAAAAAATAATTTTGGTAGTGGAGTTGCAATTTTGGCATTTTTTATCACTATTATCATTGGAATTGTATTTGGTTTAATTCATAGTTTAGCAACCTTATTGTTTAGAGCTAATCAATTTTTAGTATCAATGGTTATTAATTACTTTGGTTATGGATTAGCAGTAATTTTACCATTAACATTTACTGGAGAAATAAATTATTCATTAGCAAGTATTTATATTTATCAATTTTCTTGAATTGCAATTTTGGTAACCTTTTTAGCAATTTATATTTTTGCAGCTATTTTATTTTTGACTAAGCTTGGATTATACATTAGAGGAATTGGTGAGAATCCAACCGCAGTAGCTTTAAATTATATTCATGTTCGTCGTTCTCGATTTTATATTTCGCTATTTTCTACTTCTTTAGCTTGTTTTTCAGGTGCTTTATTTGTTTATGTACTTCCAACTACTTTTATTTATAGTAATAATTTTGCTGGTATTGGATTTTTGGCAATTGCTTTATGAATGATGGCACACAGTAGATTTTTTTTAACTTCTATTATTTGTTTTATTTTTTCTTTTTTATATCAGTATATAAATGTTTCACAAACATTTATAGTTATTAGTAATAATATTCCAAGTTGATTATGAGGTATGTTTCCATATTTAATAGCATTAGTATCATTAATGATTTTTCGCCCTAATACAGAATTAGTAAAAAGTTGAGCGCAACCTTATGTTAAAGCAGGTAGAAAATGACAATAAAATTATATGCTAACAATGTTTTAAAACCTTTATCAAGTTTAATAAATATAATATTTTAAATGTTTTTAATAAATTCAGTTTTTATTTTTATTGTGTATAATAAATTTAACGGGCTTCTCCCCACATGTACTTGTGGAGGAAACAATGAAATTGAATGAGTTCAACAATGCTTTTCAAACAGAACAGGATTGTTTAAAATATATAGCAAGTTTGAAGAAAAACAAATGTATCATGTGTTCTTGAACAAGTTTGAATACTTCTAATTTAAGAAGAATAAGATGTTTGAAATGTCATCAAACATTTAGTATTCTTCATGGAACCATTTTTTACAAGTCACAAACACCTTTGAGATTTTGATTTTATCTCATCTTTAGATGAATAAACACCAAACATGGAATTACATCAACTGATGTTGCAAAAGAATTGGGTGTGACTTTGAAAACTGCTTGAAGAATGGGTCATGAAATCAGAAATCGTATTGCCAAACAAGAACATCAATTTATTGTTGAGGGCATAGTGCAAATGGATGAAATGTATCTTTCACATATGGGTTTTAAAAAACAAGGAAGATCTTTGATAAATAAAATATTAATTGTTGGGATTTATGAAAAAACAACCAATAATTTAATTGTGAAAGTAATCAAAAACGCAAAAAGTAAAAATCTTTTGCAGTTTGCAAGAAACCATATTTCTTCAAAGTGTGATGTACATACTGATTCTTGAAAAGGATATCGTGATTTCAAATCACTTTTCCCTAATCACAAAACAGTTAACCATCAAGATGGTTATGTTTCAAAAATTGGCGTAAATACCAATCAAATTGAATCAGTATGAAAACATATATGAAGAACATTTAAAACACATATTAAAGTTGCAAAACATCATGTTCATTTATATGCCAAAGAAGCTGGATATAAATTCAACAAGATACCTACTTTTGAAACTGTAATGCTATGTTTCATTTAAAAATGTGGGGAGAAGTCCGTAGATAGGCTTTTCTCAACATTTATGTGATAAAATTTAAAAATAGTACATAAAGGGAGAAAAGCCTAAATTTATTAAACAATGAAAAAAGGGGAAATTTAAATTATGGTAAAAAACTTAAATGACAGTTTTGAGAAATTGACTGAACAGAACAATGAGAGTTTAGAAAAAAATATTAAAAAATAAAAACATTTAAAAATAATGAGAAGAAAATAATTAATAAAATTTCTAATATTAACTATCAAAAAATTAATAATGATGAAAAAATAAGTTTTAAATCTAAAAAAAATAAATGTATAGTAATGTAAATTAGATTAAAAAATTTATTTTTTAAGAAAATATTTTTTTATAATTTGTATAATAATTTTTAAAAAAGAAAGATTGTTAAATACTAGTATTTATTAATAAATTTATTAGTTTGGAATGGCAACATTTTTTAGGACTATTTTTTGGTAGACATTTGTGCTTGGTATTTGATGGGGGTTAAGTAGTTTAGAGTGCTGTGAATTCTTATGTTGTTATATCAGCTGATGTAATCAAATAATTCTAATTTTAATTGGATTAATGATGTAAAATTTCTATCATTAATAAATTCTGTCTTAAAAGTTTTGAAAGTTGCTTCAGCAATAGCATTATCATAAGGACAGCCTTTTTTGCTTAAAGAACGATTAATATTGAATGCTAATAAAAGTTTATCAATCATTTTATTGTTAAATTCATTGTCGCGATCACTATGAAATATTTCAATATCTTTTAAACAGCGATTTGATTGCATAAATGCTTGATTTACTAATGATGCATCTTTTTTAACTCCAACACTATGTCCAATAATTTCGTGGTTAAATAGGTCAATTAATAAGCAAATATAGTTTCATTTACCATTAACTTGAACATAAGTTAAATCACTAACAATAACTTCATTTTTAATTCTATTATTAAAGTTTCTATTAACAAGATTGGTTATTTGACTATCATTAACTTTATTATGATGATTTTTGAATGATAATTTAGTGTATTTTGATATTAAATTATGCTTATTCATAATTTCTTTAATTTTTCTGCGTGATAAATAAATTTCTTGGTTTGCTAGTATGACTTTTAATCTTCTTGTTCCATAAACTTCTTTATTTTCTTTAAAAGCACTAATAACAGCTTGTTCATAAATATTATTTTGATTTTTTTCTTTTTTCTTTAAATTAAAATAATATGTTGATTTAGAGAGTTTTAAAAAACGACACATTGTGCGAATTTTATATTTAGATTTATTTTTAACAATAATTTCTATTTTCTGCCTATTATTAGTGCTGCTTGCTTTAAAATATCATTTTCCATTTGTAACTGTTTTAATTCTTTATTTGCTTGAATTAATTGTTTTTCTAAATCAGAAAGATTATCTTTAGTTTTAAAACTACCTGAATTAGTAAATTGCTTAATTCATTTATAAGTAACTGCTCTTGTAACATTATACTTTTTAACAAGGCAAGATATTGATTTACCACTTTGATATAAAGCTACTATTTGCTTTTTAAATTCGTCGGTATATGAGTTGATATTGGTCATAATTATAATTCCTTTCTTTCACTAATTTGTTCACTTTTCTACGTAATTAGTGTCCAATAAAGTGTAACCCATCCAAGTTTGTGAAGTTTTAAATCATGCTATTTGATTTTCTGTGAAATGTGGCATTTGTTCTTCTGTGAAGTGTGGTATTTGCTCTTCTTTCAATGCTTTAATTTGTTGTTGTATAAATGAGGGTATTTGTTCAGTTGTCAGTCAAGAGTAATTTGTCAATCTGTAAATCAGGGTATTTGTTCTGTAGTAAGTGCTTGAATTTGTTTTTCATTTAGTATTTTTATTTGTTTTTCTGTGAAGTGTGGTATTTGCTCTTCTTTCAATGCTTTAATTTGTTCAATTATGAAGACAGATATTTGTTTTGTTGTAAAATAAGTAGTTTGTGAAGTTGTAAATGCGGCTATTTGTATTTTTGTGAATGCTTGTATTTGTGCTTCTGTGAATTCTTGTATTTGCTTCTCTGTAAATGCGGGTATTTGTTTGATTGTGAATGCGGGTATTTGTATTTTTGTGAAATATGGTATTTGTTCAAATGTAAAACAAGTAATTTGTCAGTTTGTGAATGCTTGTATTTGCTTGATTGTGAATGCGGGTATTTGCTCAATTGTAAATCGAGTAATTTGTAAATTTATAAATTCTGGTATTTGTTCTATTGTGAATGCTTGAATTTGTTTTTCATTTAGTATTTTTATTTGTTTTTCTGTGAAATGTGGCATTTGTTCTTTTGTGAAGTGTGGTATTTGCTCTTCTTTCAATGCTTTAATTTGTTGTTGTATAAATGAGGGTATTTGTTCAGTTGTCAGTCAAGTAATTTGTCAATCTGTAAATCAGGGTATTTGTTCTGTAGTAAGTGCTTTTATTTGTTCGTTTGTGAGTGCTTGAATTTGTTTTTTAGTTAATGTTTTTATTTGTATTTCTGTAAATGCTGCTATTTGTTTTTTTCTAAGTAAAGTTATTTGTAAATTTGTAAATCATGATATTTGTTTTTTGGTAAATCAAGTGATTTGTAAAGTGGTAAACAATTCTATTTGTAATTTTGTCAATGCTTGTATTTGTTCAATGGTGAATTAAGTAACGGGCTTCTCCCCACATGTACTTGTGGAGGAAACAATGAAATTGAATGAGTTCAACAATGCTTTTCAAACAAAACAGGATTGTTTAAAATATATAGCAAGTTTGAAGAAAAACAAATGTATCATGTGTTCTTGAACAAGTTTGAATACTTCTAATTTAAGAAGAATAAGATGTTTGAAATGTCATCAAACATTTAGTATTCTTCATGGCACCATTTTTTACAAGTCACAAACACCTTTGAGATTTTGATTTTATCTCATCTTTAGATGAATAAACACCAAACATGGAATTACATCAACTGATGTTGCAAAAGAATTGGGTGTGACTTTGAAAACTGCTTGAAGAATGGGTCATGAAATCAGAAATCGTATTGCCAAACAAGAACATCAATTTATTGTTGAGGGCATAGTGCAAATGGATGAAATGTATCTTTCACATATGGGTTTTAAAAAACAAGGAAGATCTTTGATAAATAAAACATTAATTGTTGGGATTTATGAAAAAACAACCAATAATTTAATTGTGAAAGTAATCAAAAACGCAAAAAGTAAAAATCTTTTGCAGTTTGCAAGAAACCATATTTCTTCAAAGTATGATGTACATACTGATTCTTGAAAAGGATATCGTGATTTCAAATCACTTTTCCCTAATCACAAAACAGTTAACCATCAAGATGGTTATGTTTCAAAAATTGGCGTAAATACCAATCAAATTGAATCAGTATGAAAACATATACGAAGAACATTTAAAACACATATCAAAGTTGCAAAACATCATGTTCATTTATATGCCAAAGAAGCTGCATATAAATTCAACAAGATACCTACTTTTGAAACTGTAATGCTATGTTTCATTTAAAAATGTGGGGAGAAGTCCGTAGATAGGCTTTTCTCAACATTTATGTGATAAAATTTAAAAATAGTACATAAAGGGAGAAAAGCCTTAAGTAATTTGTCAGTTTGTGAATACTTGTATTTGTCTTGGTGTTAAAATTACTATTTCTACAGTTTTCAATCTTTGTACTTCTTTTTTGTGAGTATTTCAATTTCATGTGTATTCAATTTATTTATATTTTGTAGATTTATATTTCTTTTTTCTTCATTTGATTTAATAAATAGTATTTCTCTTTTCATTCTATTTATGAAGTATGGTTTATATATATTTATTGACGGACTTCTCCCCACATGTACTTGTGGAGGAAACAATGAAATTGAATGAGTTCAACAATGCTTTTCAAACAGAACAGGATTGTTTAAAATATATAGCAAGTTTGAAGAAAAACAAATGTATCATGTGTTCTTGAACAAGTTTGAATACTTCTAATTTAAGAAGAATAAGATGTTTGAAATGTCATCAAACATTTAGTATTCTTCATGGCACCATTTTTTACAAGTCACAAACACCTTTGAGATTTTGATTTTATCTCATCTTTAGATGAATAAACACCAAACATGGAATTACATCAACTGATGTTGCAAAAGAATTGGGTGTGACTTTGAAAACTGCTTGAAGAATGGGTCATGAAATCAGAAATCGTATTGCCAAACAAGAACATCAATTTATTGTTGAGGGCATAGTGCAAATGGATGAAATGTATCTTTCACATATGGGTTTTAAAAAACAAGGAAGATCTTTGATAAATAAAACATTAATTGTTGGGATTTATGAAAAAACAACCAATAATTTAATTGTGAAAGTAATCAAAAACGCAAAAAGTAAAAATCTTTTGCAGTTTGCAAGAAACCATATTTCTTCAAAGTGTGATGTACATACTGATTCTTGAAAAGGATATCGTGATTTCAAATCACTTTTCCCTAATCACAAAACAGTTAACCATCAAGATGGTTATGTTTCAAAAATTGGCGTAAATACCAATCAAATTGAATCAGTATGAAAACATATACGAAGAACATTTAAAACACATATCAAAGAGCATTGGTTAGATAAGTTTACTTTCTTGTCTTCAAATCTGTACAAATTGGTTTGGAGACATTTTTAATCGTAAAATCATTCTATCATTATTTCATCAGTTAATAAATTTTCTTAATGCTTCTGTGAAATGTTTAATGCTATTAAACTTGTTACCAAACATAATTTTAAAATCTCTTTTGATTCAGCGATTTAAACATTCACTTACTTGGTTGCCTTTAAATCCTGATAAACTTTTTGAATGAATTAAAGTTTTACTTTTATTAAAACTATTTGTAACTATTTTACTAGTATTACCTGAACCTAAATCAGACTGGATAAATGTTGCAAATATTTTATGTTCTTTACGACTTGCCTTTGTTACTTGATTAAGAACATTTAAAATGGTTATTGCATTTTCACTTTTATTAATTTTTCAACCAACTATAGCATTACTATTCATATCTGTAGCGATTTCTAATAATAATTTAGTTTTTTTATGTAGATTAGACACACTTTTTGGACTAATAAAAGTTTTTATAACTTTATATTATTAGTTGAGGTGTAGTTTAAAATGAAATATTTAATTAATAGTGCTGATTTTACTAAATTTGATTATAAATTTAACAAGTTTGTAGAAAAGTATAAAAATGATAAAAATATTAATAAAGTTAATATTTATTATCGTAAATTTAGAAAATTTTGTTTTATTTTTAAAAATAAAAATTCTAGTAAAGAAATAATTTCTCAATTACATATGCCAAAGCAAACTTTTTATTATTGAGCTAAACGTTTTTATGATATTTTCTACAAAAATAAACCTTTTGAAGAATTATTATTTAAATCAACAAAACCTAAAAATATTAAATATTTGTATAATTTGGAATTATCAGAAAAATTTATAAATTATTTTGTTCAGTATAAAGAAGAGTTTGGTATAGGTGCTTTTCAATTTTGTTATTTAATAAGAAATATTGATGATATTAGGTTTAATTTTTTGCCAAAACCTTCGGTTAAAACTATATATCGTTGATTAAAACGTTTTGGTTTTTATTCACAAAAAACTATTAAGAAAAAACATTTGAGATATGAAGCAAAAGAAACTGGATTATTGCAGACTGATATTAAAGTAGTATCAGATTATATAACAGGAAGTAAAAGATGATATATTATTGATTTTATTGATGAAAAAACTCGAATTACTTATTGTTATCCATCTGAACAAGCACAAACCAGAGATATTGTAAATGCTACTAAAAATGCTTTAAATTTTTATGAAAAATTGGGAATTAAAATTAAAAGAAGTAGAACTGATAATGGTAGTCAATATGTTAATACATCTTGTGGAAAACCACAAAGGAATCGTTGATTTACAAATTTTTGTAATAAAAAAGGTATAGTTCATGAAACTACACCGTTTAGATCACCACAGAGTAATGGTAAGATTGAAAGATTTCATAGAAATTGAAGTAATTTATTTGAAATAAAACCATATTTAAATAGTGATTTTAGTTTATTTCAAAAATTAGTTAATTCTTTTCAAGAATATTATAACAATTCTAAACCACATAAATCATTAGGGTTAATGACTCCTATGGATTATTTTGATAAACTTTTATTAGATGGAAAATAGTCCAAAATGTCTGTACTACCTTACAATATTTTTATCATTTTTATACTTTTCTACAAACTTGTTAAATTTATAATCAAATTTAGTAAAATCAGCACTATTAATTAAATATTTCATTTTAAACTACACCTCAACTAATAATATAAAGTTATAAAAACTTTTATTAGTCCAAAAAGTGTGTCTAATCTACAAAATGATAAAAATATTAATAAAGTTAATATTTATTATCGTAAATTTAGAAAATTTTGTTTTATTTTTAAAAATAAAAATTCTTGTAAAGAAATAATTTCTCAATTACATATGCCAAAGCAAACTTTTTATTATTGAGCTAAACGTTTTTATGATATTTTCTACAAAAATAAACCTTTTGAAGAATTATTATTTAAATCAACAAAACCTAAAAATATTAAATATTTGTATAATTTGGAATTATCAGAAAAATTTATAAATTATTTTGTTCAGTATAAAGAAGAGTTTGGTATAGGTGCTTTTCAATTTTGTTGTTTAATAAGACATATTGATGATATTAGGTTTAATTTTTTGCCAAAACCTTCGGTTAAAACTATATATCGTTGATTAAAACGTTTTGGTTTTTATTGACAAAAAACTATTAAGAAAAAACATTTGAGATATGAAGTAAAAGAAACTGGATTATTGCAGACTGATATTAAAGTAGTATCAGATTATATAACAGGAAGTAAAAGATGATATTGGATGGGTTACACTTTATTGGACACTAATTACGTAGAAAAGTGAACAAATTAGTGAAAAGAAAGGAATTATAATTATGAGCAATATTAACTCATATACCGACGAATTTAAAAAGCAAATAGTAGCTTTATATCAAAGTGGTAAATCAATATCTTGCCTTGTTAAAGAGAGTATAATGTTACAAGAGCAGTTACTTATAAACGAATTAAGCAATTTACTAATTCAGGTAGTTTTAAAACTAAAGATAATCTTTCTGATTTAGAAAAACAATTAATTCAAGCAAATAAAGAATTAAAAAAGTTACGAATGGAAAATGATATTTTAAAGCAAGCAGCACTAATAATAGGCAGAAAATAGAAATTATTGTTAAAAATAAATCTAAATATAAAATTCGCACAATGTGTCGTTTTTTAAAACTCTCTAAATCAACATATTATTTTAATTTTAAGAAAAAAGAAAAAAATCAAAATAATATTTATGAACAAGCTGTTATTAGTGCTTTTAAAGAAAATAAAGAAGTTTATGGAACAAGAAGATTAAAAGTCATAATAGCAAACCAAGAAATTTATTTATCACGCAGAAAAATTAAAGAAATTATGAATAAGCATAATTTAATATCAAAATACACTAAATTATCATTCAAAAATCATCATAATAAAGTCAATGATAGTCAAATAACCAATCTTGTTAATAGAAACTTTAATAATAGAATTAAAAATGAAGTTATTGTTAGTGATTTAACTTATGTTCAAGTTAATGGTAAATGAAACTATATTTGCTTATTAATTGACCTATTTAACCGCGAAATTATTGGACATAGTGTTGGAGTTAAAAAAGATGCATCATTAGTAAATCAAGCATTTATGCAATCAAATCGCTGTTTAAAAGATATTGAAATATTTGATAGTGATCGCGGCAATGAATTTAACAATAAAATGACTGATAAACTTTTATTAACATTCAATATTAATCGTTCTTTAAGCAAAAAAGGCTGTCCTTATGATAATGCTGTTGCTGAAGCAACTTTCAAAACTTTTAAGACAGAATTTATTAATGATAGAAATTTTACATCATTAATCCAATTAAAATTAGAATTATTTGATTATATCAACTGATATAACAACATAAGAATTCACAGCACTCTAAACTACTTAACCCCCATCAAATACCAAGCACAAATGTCTACCAAAAAATAGTCCTAAAAAGTGTTGCCATTCCACATTAGGGTTAATGACTCCTATGGATTATTTTGATAAACTTTTATTAGATGGAAAATAGTCCAAAATGTCTGTACTATCTTACATTATTAATTAAAAATAACATTAAATTTTGAAGGATAGTAGTTATGTGATAAAATTTCAAACATATACTAAAAAACATTATAATTAAATTATATTTAATTATTTAAAGCATTATATTTATAGTCTACTTTAAATAAAGTATTTTATTAAAAGATTGATTTAGGAGTAAGCAATGAATAAAGATTGAAGTATAGGTTTAACTAATTTAACTTTAACCCCAATAATGGAACAACAATTAAGTCAGTATTATAAAATTTTAATTGCTGAAAATAAAAAATATAACTTAACAACAATCATTGAAGAAGTAGAAGTTTATTATAAACATTTCTATGATGCTCTTTTAATTAGTAATAATATCATTTTGGAGGATCAAAATATTTGTGATGTTGGTAGTGGTGCTGGTATACCAGGAATAATTTTAAAAATTTGTTTTCCCAAATTACAATTAACCATTATTGAATCAAATACAAAGAAATGTCAATTTCTAAAAACAGTAATTACTGAACTAAACTTAGAAAACGTTTATATAATTAATCAAAGAGCAGAAGCATTTTCTCATCAATATCGTGAAACATTTGATATTGTAACAGCAAGAGCATTAGCACCGCTAAATATTTTAAGTGAATTATGTTTAGGATTAGTTAAAGTTGAAGGATTATTTATTGCTTATAAGGGTCTTAACGTTGAAGAAGAACTTGCGTTGGCACAAAATAGTATTAACACAATGGGTGCAAAGTTAATTAATCAATTTACTGTTCAATTACCAAACAACTATGGTCAAAGAACAATCCTTCATTTTCAAAAATATAAATTATGTGCTTTAAAATATCCAAGACCTTATCAACAAATTAAAAGTAAACCTTTGTAAATAATATTAATTAAAATTAGTGTTAAACTTAATTAGTAGGATAAAATATTAGTCTATTAATTTAGAAAGGTAATTATTATGGGCAAAATTATTGCAATTGCTAATCAAAAAGGTGGAGTTGGAAAAACAACTACTGCTACTAATCTTGCTGCAGGTTTAGGTATAAAAAATAAAAAAGTGTTACTTATTGATTTGGATCCACAAGGTAGTGCTACTATTTCAATGGGTTTTGCTGCTGATAAAGTTGAACAAGATATATATGATGTTTTAGTACATGATGTTCCATTGGAAAAAGTCATTAAAACTGAAGTTTGTCAAGGAGTAGATTTATTACCATCGACCATTTCTTTGGCGGGAGCCGAAATATTTTTATTAGAGCAATCTCGTAATAAAAGGAATATTTTATTAGAAAAATTAGAACCTGTAAAGGAAGTATATGATTTTATTATTATTGACTGTCCACCTAGTTTAGGATTAGTTAATCGTAATGCTTTAGCTTCAGCTAATTCAGTTATTATTCCGTTGCAAGCTGAGTTTTATGCATTAGGTGGTTTGGTACAATTATTATCTACTATTCGTTTAGTACAACAATTATTTAATCCCAATTTAGAAATTGAAGGCATTTTATTAACTATGGTTAATATTAGAACAACTTCTTCTGTTGAAGTTATCAAAGAAATTCAAAAAAATTTTAGAGAAAAAGTTTATAAAAATTATATTCCAAGAAATGTAACTCTAAGTGAAGCACCAAGTCATGGTAAAAATATTTTTAGTTATCGGCCACGTTGCAGTGGTGCTATTGCTTATCAAAGTTTAGTGAATGAGGTGTTAAATAATGTCTAATGATAAAAAAAATCGTATTTCTGCTAAAGGCTTAGCATCAATTTTTGGTGAAGGTTTAAATGATTTGATAACTAACATTGAAAGTTCACCAGAAATTGCTAAAACTTTTTCACAAACTATTTCTCTTGCTAAAATTATTCCTAATCCATATCAACCGCGTGTAGTATTTAATAAACAAGAAATTAAAGAACTAAGTGATTCAATTAAAATTCATGGTTTAATTCAACCAATTATTGTTAAAAAAACGATAACAGATGGTGTTTTTCAATTAGTTGCTGGTGAACGTAGAACTAAAGCTGCAAAATTAGCAGGTCTAACAGAGATCTCTGCAGTAACTATTGAAGTAACAGATCAACAATTAATGGAATTTGCTTTGATTGAAAATATTCAACGTGTTGATTTGAATGCTTTTGAAGAAGCACAGGCATATCAAACTTTAATTAGTAAAATGAAATGAACTCAAGAACAACTCTCACAAAAAGTTAATAAATCACGTAGTCACATTGCTAATACTTTACGAATTTTGCAATTACCAGTAGAGATTTTACAAATGCTTCAACGCAATGAATTAACAATGGGTCATGTTAAACCATTATTAAGTTTAGGTACTAATCTTAATTTAATGGCAACTATTGCTAAAAGGGCATATAGTGAACAATGGAGTGTTCGTAAGGTTGAAGATGTTATTAAGATGCAACAATTAAGTTTAAATCAAAAACAAAATGTTAATAAAAAGTCAGATCTTCATTTAGTAGCATTAGAAAATACTTTATCAAGAACGTTATATACTAAAGTAAAAATCAATAAAAAACAACTAATCATCAATTATAGTAATCACAAAGAATTAAATCGAATTTTAGAATTTTTAAAATTAATATAAATTTATTTTATGATATTTCTCTAAAAGGAAATATTAATCCTGAATTAGTATAGATAATTAAGTTTGTAATAAAAACAAATAAGATAGACAAACCAATTGCAATTTTACTTATACCTAGTATGATTAATAACTTTTTTGATATATCATGAGGATAACTTAAAAGTTTTTTTCCATATTTTCCTCCTAAAAGTTATATTTATTTTTAAGCCTTACTTATTTATAATTATATACTATTGTAAAAGTTTTTATCATTATATTTGATGTTATAATGTTGTTTAAAATAATTTATGGCTTTTCTCCCTTTATGTACTATTTTTAAATTTTATCGCATAAATGCTGAGAAAAGCCTATCTACGGACTTCTCCCCACATTTTTAAATGAAACGTAGCATTACAGTTTCAAAAGTAGGTATCTTGTTGAATTTATATGCAGCTTCTTTGGCATATAAATGAACATGATGTTTTGCAACTTTGATATGTGTTTTAAATGTTCTTCGTATATGTTTTCATACTGATTCAATTTGATTGGTATTTAAGCCAATTTTTGAAACATAACCATCTTGATGGTTAACTGTTTTGTGATTAGGGAAAAGTGATTTGAAATCACGATATCCTTTTCAAGAATCAGTATGTACATCACACTTTGAAGAAATATGGTTTCTTGCAAACTGCAAAAGATTTTTACTTTTTGCGTTTTTGATTACTTTCACAATTAAATTATTGGTTGTTTTTTCATAAATCCCAACAATTAATGTTTTATTTATCAAAGATCTTCATCTTCCTTGTTTTTTAAAACCCATATGTGAAAGATACATTTCATCCATTTGCACTATGCCCTCAACAATAAATTGATGTTCTTGTTTGGCAATACGATTTCTGATTTCATGACCCATTCTTCAAGCAGTTTTCAAAGTCACACCCAATTCTTTTGCAACATCAGTTGATGTAATTCCATGTTTGGTTTTTATTCATCTAAAGATGAGATAAAATCAAAATCTCAAAGGTGTTTGTGACTTGTAAAAAATGGTGCCATGAAGAATACTAAATGTTTGATGACATTTCAAACATCTTATTCTTCTTAAATTAGAAGTATTCAAACTTGTTCAAGAACACATGATACATTTGTTTTTCTTCAAACTTGCTATATATTTTAAACAATCCTGTTCTGTTTGAAAAGCATTTTTGAACTCATTCAATTTCATTGTTTCCTCCACAAGTACATGTGGGGAGAAGTCCGTAATTTATTTTAACATTGAAAGGAAAATTAAATATGCCAGAAAAAGATAAGAATACGTTATTTAAACGTATTATTTTTAGAAAATATAAAGATGAAATTGATTGAGTAAAAATGATTAATTGTTTGTTTAAAAAAAGAAAAATTTTTGAAGAAGATGTAGCAATTTTAACCGAGTTATTTAATGAAAAAAATAATGATTGATTAAAAAAGTTTAATATTTCTGAGGAAGATGCAGTAATTTTAACTAAATTATTTAATCAAAAAATTAATAATTGATTAGAAAAAGAACAAATTTCTGAAGATAATGTATTGGATTTAACTGATTTGTTTAATGAAAAGATGAATATAAATGATGAAACTACTAAAGTTATTGAAATTGCTAAGTTACTTAAAAAGGCAGAAGATTTAAATAGTATACATGAAATATTAGATGAAATTCCTCCACATTATTTTCTTGTTGATAACTGAGAAGATATTGATGAAGAAGATATTGAAAATGAAAGTAAAATAATGATTACAGAAAAGGGTGGTTTAAATAAAGAAGAAACTGTATCTATTTCTAATAGTCAAAAAGCATTTTCTAAACAAGATATTATCGATAGTGTTATATGCTTAGATACTAGTTTATCTACTTCTGAATTAGTGAGATCATTTACTGCTATTTAATTGTAATAGTATTAATATAAATAAATTAAAAAAACTAATTATACTAAAATTAGTAATTAAATTACGGACTTCTCCCAACATGTACTTGTGGAGGAAACAATGAAATTGAATGAGTTCAACAATGCTTTTCAAACAGAACAGGATTGTTTAAAATATATAGCAAGTTTGAAGAAAAACAAATGTATCATGTGTTCTTGAACAAGTTTGAATACTTCTAATTTAAGAAGAATAATATGTTTGAAATGTCATCAAACATTTAGTATTCTTCATGGCACCATTTTTTACAAGTCACAAACACCTTTGAGATTTTGATTTTATCTCATCTTTAGATGAATAAACACCAAACATGGAATTACATCAACTGATGTTGCAAAAGAATTGGGTGTGACTTTGAAAACTGCTTGAAGAATGGGTCATGAAATCAGAAATCGTATTGCCAAACAAGAACATCAATTTATTGTTGAGGGCATAGTGCAAATGGATGAAATGTATCTTTCACATATGGGGTTTAAAAAACAAGGAAGATCTTTGATAAATAAAACATTAATTATTGGGATTTATGAAAAAACAACCAATAATTTAATTGTGAAAGTAATCAAAAACGCAAAAAGTAAAAATCTTTTGCAGTTTGCAAGAAACCATATTTCTTCAAAGTGTGATGTACATACTGATTCTTGAAAAGGATATCGTGATTTCAAATCACTTTTCCCTAATCACAAAACAGTTAACCATCAAGATGGTTATGTTTCAAAAATTGGCGTAAATACCAATCAAATTGAATCAGTATGAAAACATATACGAAGAACATTTAAAACACATATCAAAGTTGCAAAACATCATGTTCATTTATATGCCAAAGAAGCTGCATATAAATTCAACAAGATACCTACTTTTGAAACTGTAATGCTATGTTTCATTTAAAAATGTGGGGAGAAGTCCGTAGATAGGCTTTTCTCAACATTTATGTGATAAAATTTAAAAATAGTACATAAAGGGAGAAAAGCCTTAAATATTAAAGATATTGAAATAGTTTTTAATTGTATTTTTTTTTAAAAATATGTATAATCCTAAATATTAAAAGTTAATTTCTTTTAATATTGTTTAATTTTAAATTTTAAAAGGTTATAACATACCACCTTGTTTTTCAGATCAAGTTGGTATTTTTTGTTTTAAATATTTGAAATAATAATAATGAAATTATTATATTAATATTAAATTTAATAAAAAACAAAAAATAGGGAGGAAAATAATGCCAAACACATTTAATTTTAACAACATAACAAAAGGTCAACAATTAAAAATTTTTTTTAATAATAATAAAACATTAATTTTTAAGACAGAGAATGCTTCGCAAGGTACAAGATTTGTCGTATTTGGTGAAACATTGGAAGGAGAAAAAGTATTAATTCCTGCTTTTACTGGAGCAGAATTATATACTAAGTATCGCAATGTTAATGATAGCAGATCACGTCTTAACAATTGTACTAAATGGATAAGTGAACGTTGATTTGGAGTAACATCTCGCTTCCTTGATGTAGAAGAAATTTATTTATTAAATTCAGAAGGTAATTTAAGAAAATATGATGGTGCTTTTGATGGTAAAGTTTGTTTTGAAAAAAGTAAATTTTATGTTTCTGAAGAAGCCACTTATAACTTTAATGATATAAAATTATTTTTCTTAAAAGCAAGAGTTAGAGATATTTTATTAAAAAATAATAGAGGAAAATTACCAATAGATGAAAATGTTTCACTTATTCAACAAGCATTAGCAAGAATTGGAGAAGATTCACAATTAGACACCGCTAGATTATTAACAATGAAAGAAAGAGTAACTTTATTTATTGAAGCAATCAGTCAATTACCTGAGGCTATAGATCTTTTTGTTTATTATCAAGAATCAGAAGATAAGAAAACTTTAGACATTAATGATGTAATTTTACAAAGTGAATTATTACATAAGTTAAATATTAAAACTGGTTTAAATTTTACTAAAGAAGAGTTAGCAAAATTTAAAATTAAGTTAGAAGTTATTGAAAACAATGAAGATGAAGATGATAATATTTTGAAAGTACAATTAAATCTTGCATATAAAGTTGATAATAATACCTGAAGTCGAAACTTTTCTTCTTCTGAATTCCAAATTAAAGCTAAAAGAAAAAATAAAGTAAGTTTATTATTTAATTTACATTGTGGTAAACTTTCAATGATTTCAATGAAATTAATGTCTATGCAAGAAGAAAAAAAGGAAGCATCTTTTTTTTCTCAATTAGATTTTGAAATTAAAAAAATAGATAATGTAATAGAAGAATTTATTAAATTAAGTAATGAAGATAAAAGAACAGTTCATGCTTTATTACAAACACAGCAACAATGAGAAAAAAATATTGCTGATTGAAAAAATAAAAAAGAATTATCTGATACAGAACGTTTAGCAGGCATTAAAAAAGATAAAAAAGAATTAGAAAATGTAATTAAAAAAATCGAAGAAATTTTAGTTAAAAATGAAGAACATAAACAAAAAACACTTAATAGTTTACTTATAGATATGCAATTAGTTAATAATTTACAAATGTTAAGTTATTTACAAAAGAGTTTATTTTTAAAAAGTAAAGAATATTTAATAGCAAGTGATGTTTTTTATCAGGTACATAATTCATTTTCACTTCTTTCAATGCAAAATATTGAGAGATATCTAACAAGTAAAAACCCAGATAACATTTCTCCTCCTATTGGTTCAATTGCTGAAATTGATAATTTACTAAATGATAATTTTTCTGAGTTTGTTGAAATATATAATTTATTACCAATTGAATTTCAGAGTAGACCAGTCTATATTGTTTCTAAATTATTAAATCTTTTAGATAACTTTAAAAAAATAGAAATGAATAAACTTTTAGGACAAGAAATTATTATTGATGAAGAACATATGGCAAAAGTTTATCTTTCTCTATTAAACTTTTCAAATTATGAAGGATCTTTTTCACAATTTGTATGATTAACCAATGATTTAGAAATAAAATTATCAAAGTCTGTAAAAAATAGTAAAGAATTTAAAATATATAAACAAGAATTAGAAGATTTAAGGGTTAAATTTTGAAAATCGTATGATTTTACTACATTAATTAATGAATTAGTAAATGTTTATTTTCCTAGTGAAAAACAAGAAATTTTACCTAAATTCAGTTTAGAAGAACACTTTTTATTAGAAGAACAAATATTACAAACTAATATTCTTAAAGACAATGATAGCCATAATATAGCAAAATTAAAACTTATGAAAGCTAATAATATATTAAAAACAAATCAGAAACTATCAGAAGGTTTTCAAAAAGAATTATCTGATGCATTTCAAATTTCAGAAGAAAGAGTAAAAATAAATTTAGGTAAATGAGAAGTTAATGATATTATTGCAGTTAATAGTTTGGTTAATATTGATGGTATTAAAGAAAATGAATTAGTCTATTTTAAGGTTTTACAAAAAAATAGAGATAATTTTACTGTTATTATTCAATATTTAAATTCAAAAAAAACATGAGACTATAAAATAAGAGATATTACAATTAATAATTGTAAATCATTTAATTTTACTTTTTCTAAAGAAAATCTAAACTTCCCAAGTCAAGAAGAAATTATTGGTTCACAAACATTAATAAATGATTATATAACTTGAAAAGATAAAACAATACCAGAATATGTATTATTATTATTGGAAAAAATTAAAAAAATTAATGATCCAATTTTAGGTTTTGTAAAAATTAATAACCAAAATTCTTTTAATGATTGAGAATGAGAAATTAATTTGCAAAAAATTAAAGAAAAATTATTAGATATTATTGATAAAGAAATAATGAATGATAAGCAGTTAATAGAAGAAGGTCAATTGACACATTTAGAACGTTTAAGAAATAATGAAGATTTAAGATATGTTATTAGTAATAATATTTTAACGTTTGATTTTACTGAAAATAGTAAAGAAAAAATTAAAAGTTTAAAAGAAAATGTAAATAAAACAAGTGTTATATTTGATATTAGTTATCATTCAAAGTTTTTAGGTAATTATAAGAAACAAACATCTGCAATTAATTTTAAAATTAATAGAGATAGTTCAATTGCAAAAAAAAGATTAGCAGCCATAAAAGAAGAGGTTAGCAAGATAACAAATTCAGTATTAGTAGTTAATAGTAAGATCAGAATCGTAGCTAATGATTTATATGACTTACACAATAGTATTCTTAATCTTTTACAAACTAAAAAACAAGAATGGGAAACATTAAGTAATCATACAAATTTAAATGTTCAATTTCAAAATCAACGAGTAATAGAAAAATTAAAATTAGATATTGAACAACTTAATAAACAATTAGTTAATATTAAAGATAAAATTTTTAAATTAAGTGCCCAAAAAGTAGAAAATTCATGGTTTTATAATGATTATATAACTTTTATTAGATATTATGATCGAGTTACCGAAGATACACCTTCAGATATGAAAAAATATTTGTATTGAGATAAAAACTATCAAATTATTAAAAATAAGTTAAAAATATATAGTTGTTATAATAATTTTGATGATTATAAAACAGTGTCTTTAAATAAAATTAATAATATTAAAGATATTGACATTGAAAATTGTAAAAAATCTTTAGTAGAATTATCAAAGACAAAATTTAAAAAACTTAGTTGATGACAAAAAATAATAAATAAAATATCTTGAACATGAAAAAAAACAAAAATAGCTATTAAGACAGTTAAAGAAAATAATACAAAACATTTTGGAACTTTAATTGCAAATTTAAATGATAATAAAACATCAATAGATGAAATAAGCGTATCTTATCAAAGACAAAGTATACCAGAACTATTGCCAACATCTGAGCCTTGAGATGAATGAATAATTGAAAAAAAACCTAAATTATCATGTTCAAATAGTACTGATAGTGCGATAAGTTCACTTTCTTCTGAATTTGAAGAAAATGATTATCCTATTATTGATATGGATAAAATATTAAGAGAACTTAATAGTTATAGTTTTCCACAGTATAGTGATTTAGAAAGCAGTACTGAATCATCTCGTCAAGAATTTAATCATTGTCTTACTAGAACAGCATCTAGTGATAGTGGCATTTGTTCTGGTCAGATTACTCCTAAACCAGTTAGTACAAATCCTTTTGATGATGAAAGCGATGATGAAGAACTTGCTGGTAATACTATTAATGAATGTAATAATTTAGTAAATACTGTACCATTACCATCCAAATCAACTTCAAAATTAAATTGTTCTTAATTGATAATTAATTTTATATTTTTCTTTATAATTTATATGATACGATGTAATCATATAAGTAAAAGAAACAGGTGTATATTATATGTTAACTGCTGGTATCGTTGGTTTACCTAATGTAGGTAAATCAACATTATTTAAAGCCATTACCAATTCACAAGTATTAATTGAAAATTATCCTTTCGCTACTATAAAACCAAATATTGGTAGCGTTCCAGTCAATGATTCAAGAATTTTAAATTTAATAAAAATTTTTAATCCACAAAAAGTTGTACCAACAATTTTAGAATTACATGATATTGCCGGACTTGTCAAAGGTGCTAGTAAAGGTGAAGGATTAGGTAATCAATTTCTTGCTAATATTAGAACAGTTGATGCAATATGCGAAGTTATTCGTTGTTTTGATGATATTAATGTTAGTCATTTTGAAAATAAAATTGATCCAATTAATGATTTTGAAATTATTGAATTGGAATTAATGTTAGCTGATCAAGAAGTAATAAGTAAACGAAAAGAAAAAGTTCGTAAAAAATCGCAAATAACTAGAGATAAACAAGGTATTGCTGAGGTAGCTTTATTAGAGAAAATTAATAATGAATTAAACAATGGTATTGCTATTCGTAATCAAAAGTTAAGTTCAGAAGAATTACTAATGATTAAACCTTATAATTTTTTAACTGCTAAACCAATAATTGTTATTGCTAATATTAATGAAAAAGATTTAATAACTAAAACCAATAAATATGTTGAACAATTACAACAATATATGAGCAAAAAAAATATTACTGTAATTGTTGTTTGTGCTAAGACAGAATGTGAACTTTCTGAATTAGAAGCAGAAGAAAAAAAAGAAATGTTTAAAGAGTTAAATATTTTTGAATCAGGAATTGATCAAATTGTATTAGCAACTTATAAACTATTAAATTTAGGTACTTATTTTACTGTTGGACCCAAAGAAGTTCATGCTTGAACTTTTATTAAGGGGATGAAAGCACCAGAGTGTGCTGGTATCATTCATACAGATTTCATGAAAGGTTTTATTAGACTTAAAGTTTATAATTATCAAGATATAGAATTATTGGGTAGTGAAAAAAATGTTCAGGAAAAGGGAAAAATGAGAGTTGAAGGTAAAAATTATATAGTTGAAGATGGTGATATTTGTCATTTCCTTTTTAATGTTTAGTTTTAAGATAATATTAATTATAAAAAAGGTTATAGTTTTGTTATAATTAATTTGAAAATATACTAGCAAGAAAGGAAAAAAATATTATGTTAAAAAGTAATTTACAAAATCCTGATTCTGACATTCAAGAAAACAATTATGTTCCAAATAAAGAAACTAAAAAGTTTGATGTTCTTAATAAAATAAAAGTTTCAAGAGCTTTACTTTTTTGATCACCAATTGTGCAAATTATTGGTAGTATTGCTTTTTTAATACTATTAATAGTTAATGCATTTGTTGGGCAAAAAATGGGGTTTGAATTTAGTAAACTGCAATTAGCTTTATCATTATCATATGTTGGAATTGCAATTTTAGTCAGTATTATTTGTTTTATGATACCAGCAAAGAAACTTAAAAAGAAATCTTCATTTAGAATTACTGCTATTTCAACATTAATATTATCAACATTAATGTTAAGCGGTAGTCTAGTTTTTTGATCAATACCAGTATTACTATTTTTTTCATTAATATTATTAATTGTATGAATATGTGAAGTAATAGCAGCGATTATTTTAATTTTAGTAGTTGAAGAATTGCCTCATGAAAAATAAAGTAGGTGAAAATAATGAAAATTAAAGATTTAGATAATCTTAAAAACAAAGAAACATGTTTTATTCCATATGAACAAAAGACTAAAAATGCATATTTTGTTTATTTGACAATATCAATAGTTCTTTTTTTATCAGTTTTTATTTTTTCATTATTTACTGCTATTAATGTATCAAAATATAAATTATATAATGTAAAACTTACTGATTTTAATTATCCTATTTTGAATTTATTTTATGCACCAATTGTTTGCTTAATTGCAATTACTGTGAGTATGATTTTATTAATATTTGCTCCTAGAGTAAGTATTGTCTCTTCAAAATATAGCAGTAGAATGTTTTATACTGCTTTTTGATTATTAATTCTTAGTGTAATGTTAAGTTCAGAAGTACAATTAACTTATATTTCACAATCTGGAATATTATATAATGAAAATTATCATTGAATTAATCCAATTATTGCAAGAATATTTATTATTTTTAGTCTTTTTTTAATTTTGATTACACAACTATTTTTTTGAATTATGCGTAGAAAGTTTACATTTATGAACTCAGATTATGAAATTTATACTACTAGAAGTATGGAAAAAAAACAAAGACGAATTAGAAAACAAGAATTAAAAAAATTAAAAAACAAGAAAAGGGATTTAGTAAAAAAACTTTGAATATTAAATAAGGGGGGGGACAGATTTATGACAATTCGTAATTGGTGGTTTATTAGTTTTTATTTATTATTAAGCACATTTATTATTTATGAATTATTTTTTTTAATTGCTTTGTCAAAAAATACAGCTTTAAAAGATTTATATTATTATGGTTTTGCAATTTCAAAACCTTCACCAAGTTTTAATCCTTCAAGTTATACTGCAATTTATTATTTACCAGTAATAGGTTTAGTTGTAAGCAGTTTCGGTTTGATTAGTTGTATTTTTACGGCAAGAGTTTTTCTTGAAAAATCTCCTCGTTTTAAATTTGTATTTTTAGTTGTAAACTTTATAATTTTTGTTATTGGATTTTTTATAAGTTTTTCTGGTCAATTGCTTTATTGTGAATGAAGTAATGATAGTGCACAAATAATATCTAATAGAGGAGGAACAATTGAAGTACCAAGCTTTTATTATAGAAATTGAGTTTCTTCAACTATTGTTTGATCAATTTTTGGTTTTTATTTTGCATTACTTGTTGCAGCAGTTATTTTATTACTTAAATTAAATTTAATTAATGTTCAAACATATCACTTTTATCGTCAACGTATTGAAGCAGCAATTGATTTTGAACCAGAATTAAAACAACCATTACCAAGTTCTAGTGAATTTGATCCAAATGATACACAGACTATTACAATTTTTCTTGATGAAGAAGTAAATGAAAAATTACAATCTAAAACTAATCGTAAAAAAATAATGAAATCCTCTAAAAATAATAATAAAAAATTAAATTCTAAAAAAAAGACTAATAAAGTAGAAAAAAAAGTTAATAAGATTAAAAAATCTTAAATTTAATAAAGATGGTGAAAATATGAAAATTCGTGTACGATATGCACCTAGTCCTACTGGGTATTTACATATTGGTGGTGCTAGAACAGCATTATTTAATTATTTATTTGCAAAAAATAACAAAGGAGATTTTATAGTTAGAATTGAAGATACTGATTTAGAACGTAATATTGAAGATGGAATTAGTTCACAATTAGATAATTTACGCTGAATGGGAATAATTCCTGATGAAACTATTGATTTACCAGGTAAATATGGTCCTTATAAACAAACTGAACGTTTAAATATATATATTCAACATGCATTAATACTAATAAAAGAAAAAAAAGCATATTATTGTTTTTGTACACCTCAATATCTAGAAGAAATGCGTAAGAAACAAGCAGATAAAAATATTTTAGCTTTCCAATATGATGGAACATGTTCAAAATTAGAGCAGTCTGTAATTGAAGAAAATTTACAAAATAAAATTTCATATGCTATTAGAGTTAAAATTCCCACTAATAAAAGTTATAAAATTAAAGATTTAGTTCGTGGTAATGTTGAATTTAATTCAGTAGACTTAGGAGATTATATTATTATTAAATCAAATGGAGTGGCTACTTATAATTTTGCTGTTGTTATTGATGATCATTTAATGGAAATAAGTCATGTTTTTCGTGGTGAAGAGCATTTGTCAAATACAGCAAAACAATTAGTTATTTATGAATATTTTAATTGGAAAATGCCAATTTTTGCCCACTTAACATTAATTGTTAATAATAAACGTAAAAAATTATCAAAACGTGATGGTAGCATTATCCAATTTATTCATCAATATCGTAAAGAAGGATATTTGCCAGAAGCAATTTTTAATTTTATTGCTTTATTAGGATGAAGTTCCCATGAAGAAAAAGAAATTTATACTAAAGAACAATTAATTAAATTATTTACCCCAAAATATTTAAGTAAAGCACCAAGTATGTTTGATCTAGAAAAATTAGTGTGAATGAATAATTATTATATTAAAAGATTAAATGTTGAACAATACTTAGCTTTAGTAACACCTTTTATTAAAGAAAAATATAATTGAAATAGCAAAACTATTGAATGATGAAAAGAAGTATTATTAATTTATCAATCACAGTTAGAATATGGTAGTCAAATTAATGAATTGGTAAGTTTATTTTTTAAAAATAATTTTAAGGTAGATATAGAAGCAAAGACTTTTTTGAATGATAATGAATGTAACTTAGTTTGTACAGCATTTATTAAAAAGATTATTGATTGTAAAAATTGAACTAGTGATAATATTAAAAACATTATTAATGAAGTTAAAAAAGAAACTAATGTTAACGGTAAATTATTATTTATGCCAATTAGAATTATTACGACAGGACAAATGCATGGGCCTGATTTAATTAGCACCATTAAACTATTAGGTTATGATACCATTATTAATAATGTGAAATTAAATTTTAAATATTAAAGAAAAATAATTATTATTACTTATATAGAAAATATAATATTTACTTTTGTTATAAATAAAAATTATAAAATTGTTTTTTTTACTCAAAATAATTACTAAAATAGAAGAAAAATTTTATATTATGTTACTATTAAAATAAAAATTAATAATACCTAAAATTTATAAGATATTAATGAGAGGTTAAAATTTATGTCAAGCAATAATTATAAAGTAACTTTTATTCGTGACGCTATACACAAAAATATTAATATCAGCGAACCCGTTATTCAGGCGTTAATATCTTGTAAAGAATTTCAAAGATTAAGATGAATTAATCAACTTGGTGGTGTGCAGATTGCTTTTCCTAATGCAACTCATACTAGATATGTTCATAGTATCGGTGTTTACCATATATTAAATCGTGTTCTTAGTGAAGTTGAAGGCTCTTCTTTATTAACTAAAGAGGAAAAAACAAACATTAAAATTGCTGGTTTATTACATGATTTAGGACACGGTCCTTTTTCACATACTTTTGAAAAAATCATAAACCTTAATGTTAATAAAAAAGAAAATTTTACTCATGAAGATTATACTTGTGCTATTATTAATGATAATAGTACTGAAATTAACATGATTTTAAAACAATTTAATATTAATATTAATGCTATTATTGGTATCCTTAAGAAGGATTATAAAAATTATCCTAAATATCAAATTCAATTGGTATCATCACAATTAGATTGTGATCGTATTGATTATTTAATGCGTGATGGATATTTTACAGGAGTTGGTTATGGAAGTATTGATATTGATTGAATTATTACGAATATGATAATTGATATTAAAGAGGATTTAGTTTTTTCATACAAGGCAATTTCTGCTATTGAAAATTATTTAATCACAAGGTTCCATATGTATTCTCAAGTTTATTATCATAAAAGTGGAATCCTTTTTGATCTTAATTTACAAAAATTATTTTCAAGAATAACTGAATTATATTTTGATAAAACTTATTCATTTAAAGTCAATATTCATGATTTTATTCCTATTTTTGAGGGGAAAAGCGTTGGAATACAAACATATTTAAATTGAACAGATGCTACTTTAATTAAGTTAATGCAAGATATTATTAATTTTGAAAAAGATAATGAGTTAGTAAAAATATCAAAAGTAATTTTATTTTGTTTTAACTGAGAAAATGAATTGTTGTTATTAACAAGTCAAAATAACACTAATGTTATTGGGGTTAAACAAGATTTAAAAAATGTACTTTATTATTTTAAAAAAGATCCAATTATTATTAAAACAAAAAACGAAGAGTATATTACTTTAGAAAAAATCTCACAAATTTTGCAAGATCCAATTAAAGCACCAAATACAATTTATTTTTTAAAAAAGAAATAGAAATTTAAAAGTATTATAAAATGAGGTAATTATGAAAATTTTAAAATCAATTAATAAAGTTTTTGAGTATCCAAATATTTTAGATTTAACTCCAGGAGATTTTTACTTAAATTCACATGAGTATCATTTAGCAACGCAAGAAGTAATAGTGATATTGGGTGTATTAATTAATAAAGAAAAGGTTGAAAATGCTATTAAAACTTTAAATTTTACTTGAATAAATTTTAAAGAAAAAGTAATTGTTTATTTTTCTATTTTTGCCTACCTTATAATAGGTAATGAATATAATGATTTAAAATCAGTTAAAATAAATCAAATTAAATTTAAAGATAATACGTTAAAAATTAAATTTAAAGAAACATTACTTACAATGATTAATAAGTTTCCAAGAACTTTGCATTTAACTAATGTTTTGGGTAATGATAATGATCGCGCTAATATGTATGCAGTTAACGCTATTTTAAATATTAAAAAAGGGATTGGATATGATAATTTTCATATTACTCTTTTTTCAGTATATCAATCGTTAGAATTAAAACTAAAGCATTGTTTAAGAAAATATATTCAAGTTGAACCTTCAGCTAGTAAGAAAAAATTTAATTTTCATAATTTAATACGATTGATTAAATTAATTAGTACTACAAGAGTTGAAAGTGAGGAAATGAGTAAAATATTATTAAACTTAAGAGAACGTTTGCGTTATTTTGAACAAATTAATCCTGGCGGTCAAGCAGCAAGATATGAAGCTGAGATAAATCATAATTATTTTCATAATTTAAATTCGTATATAATTAATGAACAAGAATTACTAAGTAATTTTGTCAAGGCTTTAAGTTTATTACAAGAATTATATTTAAAATTAATAGAATTATATAAAGATGATAATACTAAAGTTAAAATGCAAAAAAAAATTGATTTAGAATTAGTTAAAGTTTCAGGAATTAAGATCGAAGATGATCCAAAAAAAATTAATGATAAATTAAGAAATGTGCTTGATAATCAAATTTTTGGTAACTATCAAGAATTAATTGATTTAAATTACAATGATGTTGCTATTTTGGAATTTTTAATCAGAATTGGATTTATACAGTATGTTAATGATACAATTGAACAACTTTTATAAAAAAGTATTTATTTTTATTTTTTTATATGATATAAATTAAATTTATGAGTACAATATTTTTAGATATTGAAAGGGGTCTGAACTGTGGACAGTTATGTTATTAATGAACTCACTACTATTATTCTTGATGCAATAGCATTTGCAAATTATGAAATTGAATTGAATCAGGTTGTTATTGAAATTAATAAAAATAATGACTTAGGTGATTATTCTACATCAATAGCAATGATATTAGCAAAAAAATATAAACAAAAACCATTAGACATTGCTGAAATTATAGTTAAAAATATTCATCAGAAACACCCATTAATTAAAAAAATTGATTATATTACTCCTGGTTTTATTAATATTAATATTAATGTTGAAGTATTTAGTTTGTTATTAATGAAAGTTATTAATGAGAAATCATTATATGGTCAATCTAATAAAAAAAATATTACTTATAATATTGAATTTATTAGTGCTAATCCAACCGGACTTTTACATTTAGGACATGCAAGAAATGCGGCTATTGGTGATAGTTTAGCTAATATATTAGAACATAGAGGATATAATATAGTTAGAGAATACTATATTAATGATGCTGGTAATCAAATTAATATTTTGGCCAATTCAATTTTCATAAATTATCAAAATCTTTGTGGCAGTGCTGTTGAATTACCAAAAGAAAGTTATCGTGGTTTTGAAATTTTAACTGCTGCACAATCATTTTTGAAATTAAATGGTAATAAATTTGCAAATAAACCTTTTGATGAAACTTCTTCTTTAATTTTTAAAGAATTTGGTATTAATTATATGCTTTCAGAAATTAAAAAAGATTTAAAAAAATTTAAAGTTAAAATTAATATTTGATTTTCTGAATCATTTTTATATAAAGAAAATATTATTTCTAATTTAATCAAACAATTTGAAATGCAAGGCAATACTTATCAACTTGATGGTGCTATTTTTTTAAAAACTACTTTATTTGAAGATGATAAAGATCGTGTAATTGTTAAGAAAGACAAAACTTATACATATATGCTTCCTGACTTAGCTTATCATCATATTAAATTTCAACGTAGTGATGTGTTAATTAATATTTGAGGAGCAGATCATTATGGCTATATTCCACGAATTAAAGCAGGATTATATATGCTTAATAATGATGCCACTAAACTTGATATTTTATGTATGCAAATGGTAAAGGTTATTGATAATGGTAAAGAACAAAAAATGTCAAAAAGAGCAGGAACATCAATAACTTTAAGACATATGATAGATTTAATTGGAAAGGATGCTTTACGTTATTTTTTAGTATCAAGATCAGTTGAATCACATCTTGATATTGATTTAGCACTTGCTAAACAACAATCTAACGAAAATCCTGTTTATTATGCTCAATATGTTCATGCGCGCATAAATCAAATTATAGAGAATTATCCAAAATTTGAAATTGCAAATAGTATTAATTTATTAACAGAACAAAAGGAAAAAGAATTATTGATTACATTAGATGAATATATAATTATTTTGCAAAAAATTGAAAAACAGCATCAGCCACATTTGCTTACAAATTATATTCAAAAATTAGCTAAATTATTTCATTCTTATTATAATAACCATAAAATTATTAGTGAAGATCAACAATTAACAACTCAACGATTAACATTAGTTTTAGCAATAAAACAAATAATGGCCAATGCTTTAAATTTAATTGGTGTGGATGCGCCTAAAAAGATGTAAAAAATATATTTTTTATTATTTATAATATACAATTTAGAAGGTGATTAAGAAATGCAAAACAAACAAACATTAGTAGAGGTAGCATATAGTTTTTTATGCAAAAAGAAAAAAAGTAGTTTTAATGAAATTTGAACACATGTTAAAAAACAATGTAATATTTCTAAAGAAAATGAAGAAAAAATTGCTGGTGAACTTTATACTGGAATTATTTTAAATACCAATTTTTTCTTAAAAAATGATAAACTTTGATATCCACGTAATGAAGTTTCATTAGAAGAAATTAAAGAACATATGACAAGAGTAGAAATTCCAAGTAATACAAAAGAAGAAATTGATAGTACTGAAACAGTTACAGATAATGATGAAACTATAGATTTAAGTGAAGACGTAGAAGATGAAGATGATGATTTAGATACCATTAGTATTTAACCATTAGAAGATAGTTATGATGATGAATAATAATGATATTATTAATTAATATTTAGGAGAAAACTAATGAATTCAAAGTATATATTTATTACTGGTGGTGTTGTATCATCTTTAGGTAAAGGGATTACAGCAGCATCGCTTGGGCGTATATTAAAGCAAAAAAATATTAAGATTTTTATGCAAAAATTTGACCCTTATATTAATGTTGACCCAGGTACTATGAGTCCTTATCAACACGGTGAAGTATATGTAACTAGTGATGGTGCTGAAACTGATTTAGATTTAGGTCATTATGAACGTTTTATTGATGAAAATCTTACTAAAGACTCCAATATTACTGCTGGAAAAGTATACCAAACTGTTTTAAAAAAGGAACGTGATGGTTTTTATGAAGGGAAAACTGTACAAGTTGTACCTCATGTTACTGATGAAATTAAAAAACATATTTTTAATTCCGCAATTAATAGTAAGGCTGATGTTATTATTATCGAAATTGGTGGAACAGTTGGTGATATTGAATCATTAGCTTTTATTGAAGCCATTAGACAAGTTAAAAACGAAAAAGGTCATGAAAATGTTATTGTTATTCATACTACATTAATTCCTTATTTACATTCGGTTGGTGAATTTAAAACGAAACCCAGTCAACATTCAGTAAAAGAAATATTATCATTAGGTATTCAACCTGATATTTTGGTTTGTCGTAGTGAAACTATGCCACCTAATCATATTTTTGATAAATTATCTTTATTTTGTAATATTAAACGCAGTCATGTTTTAGCAATTCCTGATTGTGATAATATTTATAAAGTGCCATTATCTTTAGAACAACAAAAAATTGATGAAGTAGTTTCAGAATTATTAAAATTAAATAAAACTAAACCAAATATGTCAGAATGACATGCAATTGTTAAAAAGTTAGATGATATTAATCAAGAAGTTACTGTTGGTATTGTGGCAAAATATTCGAATTTAAGTGATGCTTACTTATCAGTAATTGAATCATTGAAAATTGCAGGTTATAGTCTTAATACTAAAGTTAATTATAAAATTATTAACGCTGAAAGTTTAGATAGTAAAAACATTAATTCTATTCTTTCTCTTTTCCAAGCAATAATTGTTCCTGGTGGCTTTGGTAATCGTGGTGTTGAAGGCAAAATCAATGCAATTAATTATACTCGAGTTAATAAAGTTCCTTTCTTAGGATTATGTTTAGGTATGCAGTTAGCTTGTATTGAATATGCTCGTAATGTATGTAATTTGCAAGATGCCAATTCTACTGAATTTAATGAAAAAACTAAAAATCCTATTTTTGATTTATTACGTGGCAAAAATAAAAATGATCAAATTGGGGGAACTTTAAGATTGGGTAATTATCCAACCACTTTAATTAAAGATTCATTAGCAAAGTCTCTTTATAAACAAACTATTATTATTGAACGTCATCGTCATCGTTATGAATTTAATAATAGTTATAAAACATTACTTGCAAAAAATGGATTAATTTTTAGTGGTATATATAATAAAGAAGATTTGGTAGAACTGATTGAGTTGCCAAAAGAAGTACATCCATTCTTTATTGCAAGTCAGTTTCATCCTGAGTTCACATCAAGAATTAATAAACCAAATCCTTTATTTTTAGGATTAATTAAAAGTATTATTAAAAAATAATGATAAAGTAAGAAAATTTAATTTTAAAATTGTTATAATTTTTATGAATTGTATATTCTCAAAATATATATGCAACTAGACTTTTTATGAAAATATATAATGTAAGGTTATAATATTTTAAGAAAGAAGGAAAAGAAATGAATAAATTTGTTAGTGCAAAAAATATGATTGATAAAGCAAAAGCAGGTAAATATGCCGTTGCTCACTTTAATATTAATAATTTAGAATGAATAAGATCTATTCTTGAAGTTGCAGAAGAAACTAAATCATCTGTTATTTTAGGTGTTTCAGAAGGTGCTATTAAATACATGGGTGGATTTAACACAGTTGCTAGTATGACTTTAGCGTTATTGAATGATTTAAATATTACTATTCCAGTGGCATTACATTTAGATCATGGTCAATCACTAGATTCTTGTAAGAAAGCATTAGATGCTGGTTTTAGTTCTGTTATGTTTGATGGTTCTCATTTAGATTTTAATGAAAATATAAAAGGTACCAAAGAAGTAGTTGCTTATGCTAAGAAAAAAAATGCATCTGTTGAAGCAGAAGCAGGTACTATTGGTGGTGAAGAAGATGGAGTTATTGGTAGTGGTGAGATTGCTAGTGAGGAAGATTGTAAATCATTAGCAGCTTTAGGAATTGACTTTTTAGCAGCCGGAATAAATAATATTCATGGAAAGTATCCTAAAAATTGAGATGGTTTAAATTTTGATGTGTTAAAAAATTTATCAGTAGCTTCAAATAAGCCAATGGTATTACATGGTGGTTCTGGAATTCCAAAAGATCAGGTTAAAAAAGCTATTAATTTAGGAATTAGTAAAATTAATGTTAATACTGAATTACAAGAAGTGTTCGCCGCAGCTATTGAAAAATATGTTACGGAAGGAAAGCTTAATGAAGATAAAGGGTTTGATCCTAGAAAAATTTTTAAGCCAGGAATGGAAGCAATTAAATTTAAAGCTAAAGAATTATTAACAGAATTTGGTTCATTAGGAAAATCTTAAAAAAATGGTCATATTAATAATAATATGACCATTTTTAAATAATTTTCCTTAAATTAAGACAAATTTCAAATATAAAAATTACTTTTATTATCAATAACTTGTGATATTTTTTCATTACTTAAAATATCAATTATTACTTTGGCTTTAATAGCAACTTTCGCGTCTAACGACCACCAATTACGTTAAAATTATCATCATCAAAAGTAGTATGACAATGAATAATTGGTTTATTTTTATCTTTTTCATCTCAAATGATTGTTCCAATTGTTGATAACAATTCATATTGTTCAAGAAAAGTTTTTTTTACATAATCAGTACTTTTTTAGGAATATAGCATAAAGTGACATTAGTAATAGCACCAATCATTTGGAATTGTGCCATTCCTATGTTTTCTTTAATAGCAAATTTTTCTAAAGTTTTAATAATCATTTCATCTTTTTCAATAATTAATGCATACTTATTTCCGATCATTTTTTTAATTTTCATAATAAGAATCTCACCTTTCTTTTAGCAGTATTTTAACATATTTATTAATAGCAATAATGATTAAATTTGATTATTATAGAAAAAAAATATGGCTTTTCTCCCTTTATGTACTATTTTTAAATTTTATCACATAAATGTTGAGAAAAGCCTATCTACGGACTTCTCCCCACATTTTTAAATGAAACATAGCATTACAGTTTCAAAAGTAGGTATCTTGTTGAATTTATATGCAGCTTCTTTGGCATATAAATGAACATGATGTTTTGCAACTTTGATATGTGTTTTAAATGTTCTTCGTATATGTTTTCATACTGATTCAATTTGATTGGTATTTACGCCAATTTTTGAAACATAACCATCTTGATGGTTAACTGTTTTGTGATTAGGGAAAAGTGATTTGAAATCACGATATCCTTTTCAAGAATCAGTATGTACATCACACTTTGAAGAAATATGGTTTCTTGCAAACTGCAAAAGATTTTTACTTTTTGCGTTTTTGATTACTTTCACAATTAAATTATTGGTTTTTTTTCATAAATCCCAACAATTAATGTTTTATTTATCAAAGATCTTCCTTGTTTTTTAAAACCCATATGTGAAAGATACATTTCATCCATTTGCACTATGCCCTCAACAATAAATTGATGTTCTTGTTTGGCAATACGATTTCTGATTTCATGACCCATTCTTTAAGCAGTTTTCAAAGTCACACCCAATTCTTTTGCAACATCAGTTGATGTAATTCCATGTTTGGTGTTTATTCATCTAAAGATGAGATAAAATCAAAATCTCAAAGGTGTTTGTGACTTGTAAAAAATGGTGCCATGAAGAATACTAAATGTTTGATGACATTTCAAACATCTTATTCTTCTTAAATTAGAAGTATTCAAACTTGTTCAAGAACACATGATACATTTGTTTTTCTTCAAACTTGCTATATATTTTAAACAATCCTGTTCTGTTTGAAAAGCATTGTTGAACTCATTCAATTTCATTGTTTCCTCCACAAGTACATGTGGGGAGAAGTCCGAAAAATATTTTTCTTTTTGTAATAAAAATTATTTTAAAAAGAAAATATATTAATTTTAAAATTAATAGGTATAATAAAACTAATATTTAACTAAGGAAGTGATAAAGTTGAAAACTAATGGTTTAGTAATTGCTATTGGTAATGATCATACCGCTTATGAATTTAAACAACCAATTATTAAATTTTTACATAGAGAAGGCTATCAAATTTTAGATTTAGGAACAAATAGCATTGAGCCTGTTGATTATCCTAATTTTGGTTTTAATGTTGCTAATGCTATTGTTAGTAAAAAAGCAGATTTTGGTATTGTAATTTGTGGTACTGGTATTGGTATTAGCATTGCTACCAATCGTATTAATGGTGTTCGTTGTGCTCTTTGTTATGAAGAAGAAACAGTAAGATTGGCAAGGCTTCATAATGACGCTAATGTTTTAGCACTAGGTGCTAGAATTATTTCTGATTATAAAGCAGTAGAACTTGTGAAATTATTTTTAAATACTAAAACAAGTGATGAAAAAAGACATCAATTAAGAGTTGCAAAACTAAAATAATTTTACTATTAAATTATTAAAGAGAGGATGTTTAAAAATGGATAAATCTTTTAATAAGGGTCTTGACCCAGAATTAAAAAAAATTGTGAAAGATGAATGACAACGTCAACAAAATCATATTGAATTAATAGCTTCAGAAAACTATGTATCACCAGCTGTACTTACACTTGCTGGAACAATATTAACTAATAAGTATGCAGAAGGTTATCCGGGCAGAAGATATTATAATGGTTGCGAAAATGTTGATAAAATTGAAAATTTGGCAATAGAGCGTTTTAAACAATTATTTAATTGTAATCATAAACCAGGTCAATGTAAAAAAGGTAATTTTCATGCCAATGTACAACCTCATTCTGGTAGTCAAGCTAATGCTGAAGCATATGCTGCTATATTACGTCCAGGTGATACTATTCTTGGTATGGAACTTGATGCCGGTGGTCATTTAACTCATGGTTATAAAATTAATTTTTCTGGTAAAATTTATCACGGTGTTAATTATGGTGTAAGTAAAAAGGATGAATATTTAGATTATGATGAAATTTTAAAAATTGCTAAAGAATGTAAACCAAAAATTATTGTAGCAGGAGCTAGTGCTTATTCAAGACTTATTGATTGATCAAAGTTTCGTAAAATTGCCGATACTGTTGGAGCATATTTAATGGTTGATATGGCGCATATTGCTGGATTAATTGCTGCTGGATTACATCAAAATCCTATTTGTTATGCTGATATTACAACAACAACAACTCATAAAACATTAAGAGGACCACGTGGTGGTGCTATTCTTTGCACTGAAGAATTAAAAAAGAAAATTGATAGTGCGGTATTTCCTGGTAATCAAGGTGGGCCATTGGAACATATTATTGCAGCAAAAGCACAAGCTTTTTATGAAGCATTAACGCCAGAATTTAAAACTTATCAAATGCAAGTAATTAAAAATGCTCAAGCATTAGCAAAAACTTTTCTTGATGCAAAATTTCATGTAGTGGCGGGTGGAACTGATAATCATTTATTAACTGTTAATGTTACTAATATTAACAGTTTAAATGGTAAAGAAGCTGTTGATATTTTAGAAAAAATTAATATTGTTGCTAATAAGAATGGTGTTCCCTTTGATCCTTTACCAGCTGTTATTACTAGTGGTGTTCGTTTTGGTAGTCCAGCAATGACAACGAGAGGTTTTAAAGAAGAGCAGTTTATTGAATTAGGAAAGATTATTATTAGTGCTTGAAAATTACCCAAGGGTATTAATGATGATGGTTTAAATGAATTAAGAAAAAAAGTTGATATGCTTTTAAATAAATTTCCCATTTATGAAGATATAAAATTACCTCAATAATAAAATAATTATTTTATTTTTTTGAATCTTTAATTTCTTTCATTTTTTCAATAAAATTATTATCATATTTAACCGAAGATTGTTTTTTAATAAAGTTTATTAATTCTGAAACATCTTCATCACTAATTCATGGTGCTTGTAAGCGATTGATATTATTTTGTCCTGGAGCTAAAAATAACATATCGCCTTTACCTAATAATTTTTCTGCTCCAGCAGTATCAAGGATTGTTTTTGAATCAATTCAAGATGCAACTTTAAAAGCAATTCTTGTTGGAATATTATTTTTAATTACGCCAGTAATTACATCTACTGATGGTCTTTGTGTTGCTATTACTAAATGAATTCCTGCTGCTCGACCCATTTGTGTAATTCGCATGATTCCTTCTTCAATTTGCTTGCTTGCTTGTACCATTAAATCTGCTAATTCATCAATAACAATAATATAATAAGGTAATTTATCAATTTCTTGACTTATTTTTTTATTATAACTTTCAATATCACGATTTCCATTTTTTGCAAATAGTTGGTATCGACGCATCATTTCTAAAATTACTACTTGTAATGCTGCTGGTGTTTTGTTTGCTTCATTAATTACTGGAATAATTAAATGTGGGATATCATTATAAATTGCTAATTCTACTCATTTAGGATCGATTAATATTAGTTTTATTTCATGAGGTTTGTATTGTAAGAGCAAAGAAATTAGTAAATCATTAATAAAAACGGATTTTCCTGAACCAGTACTACCAGCAATTAATAAGTGGGGCATTTCTTTTAATGAATGAAAGATGTAATCACCAGTAGTATTTCTACCAATACTAATTAATAATTTTTTATTTTTATATTTTTCGCTTATATTTTCAAATTGTTCTTGCATATTAATTGGAACAATATTTTTATTACTAACTTCAATTCCAATCATTGATTTACCAGCTATTGGTGCTTCGATTCTAATATTATTACGGACTTCTCCCCACATGTACTTGTGGAGGAAACAATGAAATTGAATGAGTTCAACAATGCTTTTCAAACAGAACAGGATTGTTTAAAATATATAGCAAGTTTGAAGAAAAACAAATGTATCATGTGTTCTTGAACAAGTTTGAATACTTCTAATTTAAGAAGAATAAGATGTTTGAAATGTCATCAAACATTTAGTATTCTTCATGGCACCATTTTTTACAAGTCACAAACACCTTTGAGATTTTGATTTTATCTCATCTTTAGATGAATAAACACCAAACATGGAATTACATCAACTGATGTTGCAAAAGAATTGGGTGTGACTTTGAAAACTGCTTGAAGAATGGGTCATGAAATCAGAAATCGTATTGCCAAACAAGAACATCAATTTATTGTTGAGGGCATAGTGCAAATGGATGAAATGTATCTTTCACATATGGGTTTTAAAAAACAAGGAAGATCTTTGATAAATAAAACATTAATTGTTGGGATTTATGAAAAAACAACCAATAATTTAATTGTGAAAGTAATCAAAAACGCAAAAAGTAAAAATCTTTTGCAGTTTGCAAGAAACCATATTTCTTCAAAGTATGATGTACATACTGATTCTTGAAAAGGATATCGTGATTTCAAATCACTTTTCCCTAATCACAAAACAGTTAACCATCAAGATGGTTATGTTTCAAAAATTGGCGTAAATACCAATCAAATTGAATCAGTATGAAAACATATACGAAGAACATTTAAAACACATATCAAAGTTGCAAAACATCATGTTCATTTATATGCCAAAGAAGCTGCATATAAATTCAACAAGATACCTACTTTTGAAACTGTAATGCTATGTTTCATTTAAAAATGTGGGGAGAAGTCCGTAGATAGGCTTTTCTCAACATTTATGTGATAAAATTTAAAAATAGTACATAAAGGGAGAAAAGCCTATTATTATTTGCTAAAACTAGTTTTAGTTCTTCTTCTAAGTTAGTAATTTTGTTAATTTTCATTCCTGAAGTGATTGAAACCTCATATTTTGTTACTGTTGTACCAATAGTAAAATCATTTACTTTTCCTTGAACAGAAAATTCTTTAAATAACTGATTAATTTTTTCTTTATTTTCTAAAGCATATTTTTCATTTTCTTCTTGTTTTTTTATTAGATTATCTGATTTTTTAGTTAATTTTAATGTTGGTAAAATATATTTTTGATTAATTATAGTTTGTTCAGGAAGAAAAACTTTTGTTTTTTCTTGATTGTTATTTTGTTTTTCAATTTGATTAATAATTTTGTTTTGTTCTTTAATTTTTGTTTCATTATTTTCTAATTTTTGATTATTAATTTTGTTAATATTGTTATTTTTTTGAAATAATTCCTTATTGGTTTCTATATTAAAGTTTATTTTTTCGTTTTTTACTTTATTGTTTGCTAAATTTTCTTTTGTAAATTGTTTAGTTTCTAATTTAGATTGCTTATTATTGTTTTTTGCTTGTTGTTTGTTTATTTTTAGTTCTTTTTTTAGATTATTGATTTTGATAGTATTATTTTGTGCCAAAGTAAGTTTTTTTTGTTTTTCTTTTGCTTTTTCTAATTTATTAATTTTTTGATTTTTTCGCTTAACTTTAAAATCTAAAATTGTTTCTTTGATATGATTTGAAATAGTGATAAATAAAATTAAGGGACGGTTAAAAAATAATCAACTAAAACAAATAATAATCATTAATATATTTAATATAAAATTAACAAAAATAGTTGTGTAACCTAAAAATTCTAGTATAGTATTACCAATTAATCCACCAACAAGATAAGAGGGGAAGAAACTATCAATAGTTCAATTATTAAAGGAAATAGGTGATTTGAAAAATCCGTGATAATTATTAAAAATAGTTGAATTTCATCAAGATTGATAATAATCATTAATTAAATTACGGACTTCTCCCCACATGTACTTGTGGAGGAAACAATGAAATTGAATGAGTTCAACAATGCTTTTCAAACAGAACAGGATTGTTTAAAATATATAGCAAGTTTGAAGAAAAACAAATGTATCATGTGTTCTTGAACAAGTTTGAATACTTCTAATTTAAGAAGAATAAGATGTTTGAAATGTCATCAAACATTTAGTATTCTTCATGGCACCATTTTTTACAAGTCACAAACACCTTTGAGATTTTGATTTTATCTCATCTTTAGATAAATAAACACCAAACATGGAATTACATCAACTGATGTTGCAAAAGAATTGGGTGTGACTTTGAAAACTGCTTGAAGAATGGGTCATGAAATCAGAAATCGTATTGCCAAACAAGAACATCAATTTATTGTTGAGGGCATAGTGCAAATGGATGAAATGTATCTTTCACATATGGGTTTTAAAAAACAAGGAAGATCTTTGATAAATAAAACATTAATTGTTGGGATTTATGAAAAAACAACCAATAATTTAATTGTGAAAGTAATCAAAAACGCAAAAAGTAAAAATCTTTTGCAGTTTGCAAGAAACCATATTTCTTCAAAGTGTGATGTACATACTGATTCTTGAAAAGGATATCGTGATTTCAAATCACTTTTCCCTAATCACAAAACAGTTAACCATCAAGATGGTTATGTTTCAAAAATTGGCGTAAATACCAATCAAATTGAATCAGTATGAAAACATATACGAAGAACATTTAAAACACATATCAAAGTTGCAAAACATCATGTTCATTTATATGCCAAAGAAGCTGCATATAAATTCAACAAGATACCTACTTTTGAAACTGTAATGCTATGTTTCATTTAAAAATGTGGGGAGAAGTCCGTAGATAGGCTTTTCTCAGCATTTATGTGATAAAATTTAAAAATAGTACATAAAGGGAGAAAAGCCTTAAATTAATATGAAATTTATTATTAAATCAAATATTATCATAACGACTAATAATAGTAATAGTTTCAATTGTTCAAGCGCAGCATATAATAGTAGTAATTATTGCTCAAACAAAGGAAGCTTTAAATTTAAAATAATAATTAAAACAAAGTGGAATTAAAGATATATATAATAATGTATAAATTAAATATTTGCTTCATCCAAATAAAAAAGAAAATATAAAGTCGTCTAAAAATTTACCAATTGGTAGTAGTCTTAATAAACTAAAAGTTATTAATAACAATAAAATTAGAGTACCTAATAAGATACCAATTTTATTATTATTACTATTTTTAATTTGTTTAATTTTAATATTTTTAAAATCTTTCATAATTTTAAACCCCTAACTTTTCTATTTTAAATTTATTGGTTGATTGATTGTATAAAAATAATATCATATATAGGGGTATTTGTTACTACTTACTAACCATTTTAATAAATATTATTATGATGTGAACTATTAGTAATTTTTAATTATTTTTTTAAAAATATACAATATATATAAATTAAAATATTATTAATATAAGGAGTAAAAAAATGATATTTGAGTAATTTTATTTTGTATGTATTTACTATTGATATTGTAAGGTAGTACAGACATTTTGGACTATTTTCTATCTAATAAAAGTTTATCAAAATAATCCATAGGAGTCATTAACCCTAATGATTTATGTGGTTTAGAATTGTTATAATATTCTTGAAAAGAATTAACTAATTTTTGAAATAAACTAAAATCACTATTTAAATATGGTTTTATTTCAAATAAATTACTTCAATTTCTATGAAATCTTTCAATCTTACCATTACTCTGTGGTTATCTAAACGGTGTAGTTTCATGAACTATACCTTTTTTATTACAAAAATTTGTAAATCAACAATTCCTTTGTGGTTTTCCACAAGATGTATTAACATATTGACTACCATTATCAGTTCTAATTCTTTTAATTTTAATTCCCAATTTTTCATAAAAATTTAAAGCATTTTTAGTAGCATTTACAATATCTCTGGTTTGTGGTTGTTCAGATGGATAACAATAAGTAATTCGAGTTTTTTCATCAATAAAATCAATAATGTATCATCTTTTACTTCCTGTTATATAATCTGATACTACTTTAATATCAGTCTGCAATAATCGAGTTTCTTTTACTTCATATCTCAAATGTTTTTTTCTTAATAGTTTTTTGTGAATAAAAACCAAAACGTTTTAATCAACGATATATAGTTTTAACCGAAGGTTTTGGCAAAAAATTAAACCTAATATCATCAATATGTCTTATTAAATAACAAAATTGAAAAGCACCTATACCAAACTCTTCTTTATACTGAACAAAATAATTTATAAATTTTTCTGATAATTCCAAATTATACAAATATTTAATATTTTTAGGTTTTGTTGATTTAAATAATAATTCTTCAAGAGGTTTATTTTTGTAGAAAATATCATAAAAACGTTTAGCTCAATAATAAAAAGCGGACTTCTCCCCACATGTACTTGTGGAGGAAACAATGAAATTGAATGAGTTCAACAATGCTTTTCAAACAGGGGGCGCATTGCAAACTTGGATACGATTTAATAAAAACATAAATGAGAGATAAAACTCTCATTTTTAATTGTTTAACAATTATAATTAATTATTTTATTAAACCTATACTTTATTAAAGTAATTAATTATTCTAAATTTAATAAAAATTATAAAAGCTATTGTATAGGAATTTGCAAATAGTAATTTTTGTCATGCTCTTTGAAAATTTCAGAAATTTTGGTTCCCTCCCCCTAGAACCCCTACCCTCCAAGGCTTTGCTACTTACAGTAGCATAAGCCTTACGTATAGTAGATAGATAAGTAGTTAGTAGTATATAAGCCTTTTATCACTGTAGGTGATAAGGCTTATACATAGAAAGGATATGTAATGATTAATGTTAATTTAGATATTAAAAATAAAGTTAGAGAAACAACTAAAGGTATGTTATTAGAAATTGGTGAATATGAAACATGATTTCCAATTAAAGATACTATTTTTAATAAAAATAATAAAAAAATAACATTAAAAATAATTGAAGATTTTAATTATAAATTAGGTAAAAAATCAATTACAAAAGATATTGAAAGTATTAAAGGTAGTGATATTTTAAAATATATTAAAAATATTCCAGATATTACTACAAATGAAAATGAATTAATATCTTGTACATTTTATGAACAATATAATGGTTATTATATTTTTACAAATGATAAAAATCAAGAATGTTTTAAATATAACATTACATGAGAAAAAGATAATAAAAGTTTTAAAATAAATAATCCTTATAAAGAAAATGATAAGCCAATTAATTATATTGTTACACCTATGAAAGATATGACTACTCATAATGAAAAAATATTTTATTTAAATTATTAAAGGAAATTAATATGTTATTAAATGTTGAAAAAATAGAATTAATAAAAAATATATGTAATGAAAAATTACTTAAAAATAAAAAATATATTGAAATACAAGAAATATTAAAAATTATAGAAAGAGAGAATTAATTATGTTGAATTTAAAAGAAGATAAAAGAATATATTTAAAATATCAAGAAGAAAAAATATTTGGTTCATGTGATATTTGTCATAAAAATTCATCATTTGCAAATAGAACTTGTAATAAATGTTTTTATAAATTAATGAGTGATAATAATGAAATGTAATATTCATAATGAAAAATATATTTGAATTAGTGCAATAGATAATAGTTATTATTGTAATAAATGTATTAATGAAATGATTGAAGAAGATATGTATTTAACAAGTGATAATTGAGATTGTTTAAAAGAATATTATATTAATGAATTACAATTAGAAAATTTTAAAGGAGTTTAATAATATGCAAAATAAAAGTTTTCAAGATATTAAAAATGATTTACAAATGTTTTTTAAAGATATTGAAAATGGTAAATATGGTGAAAGAATTAAAGAATTATTTATGGAAAAAGAAAGTAGTGAATAAATATGATAGAACTTAAACAAATTTTTGTTAGATTAACAAAAGAAGAACATTATGAATTAAAAAAACTTTGTTTAGAAAATAATAATATATCAATTAATAAATTTGTAAGGAATTTAATTAAAAATGCAATTAAACAATCAAAAAAATAATTTAATTTTTAAAAAAGAAACACATCAATATTTTATTCAAAATAAAGAATTAATATCAGTAAGTAAAATACTTGATTATTATTTAGGTAATTCATATTGTAAATGTAATAAATGTAAACATTGTTTTAATATAAATAATGCAAGAATTCGAGGTAATTGTGTTCATAAAGTAGCGGAATTATATTTTAAAAATATAAATATTAAAAATATAAGTAATCAAATTAAAAATTATATTAAAGATTTATTTCCAGAAAATTATTTAAATTATTGTTATACATTATTAGAATATTTACCTTTTAAATTTATTGAAAATGCACAATATATTATTGAACAAGCATTTAATTATGATATTGTTGCAGGAACTCCTGATTTAATATTTAAAAATGAAAAATTAGATTTATATACAATAATTGATTTTAAAACTTATAAAGTTTTTTCAAAAGAGTTATTAGAAAAATCAAAATTACAAATAATAGCATATTATTGATTATTAAAAAATAATAATTATAAATTATCAAATATACATTTTATATTTTGAGTTAAAGAAAATGATATTGAATTAATAAAAGTTGAAATAACAAATGAATTATTAATTGAATGAGAAAAAGCAATTTGAACATGAAAGGAATTAAAATAAAATGGCAAATGAATTAATAATTAAACATATTAATAATGGTAATGTAGAAAAATTTATTAAACAAAAAGGGATTATTAATAATTTAGAAATACAAAAATTTAAAAGCAATGTATTAGCAATTTCAAATCAATATGGTTTAGATAAAGCACATCCAGAAACTATTATTAATAGTTGTTATCAAGCAGTATTATTAAATTTACCTTTAGAAAAGAATTTTGGTTATTGTTATGTTGTACCTTATTGAGATAGTAATACTAAAGTAAATAATGCTCAATTTCAAATGGGATATAAAGGTTATATTCAATTATCATTACGTAGTCAACAATATAAAGAAATTAATGTAAGTGATGTTAGATTAACAGAAATTGAAAAAGTAGATAGACTTAAAGGAATTGAATTTAATTGAATTCAAAGTGATTTAGAAAGATTAAAACAACCTATTATTGGTTATGTAGCATATTTTCAATTAGTAAATGGTTTTGAAAAAACTTTATATATGTCAAAAGAACAAATTGAAAAACATTTTTTAAAATATTCAAAAACTTATGCAAAAAATAAAGAATTTGCTATTGCAAGTTTTGATGATATGGCATTAAAAACTGTATTAACTCAATTATTAAGAAAATGAGGAATTATGAGTACTGAAATGCAAATTGCATATGAAAGTGACCAAGCAATTATTACTGAAACAGAAAAAATATATATTGATAATCCAAATAATAATAATATAGAAATCGAAAATAATAATAATTTTCAAAAAATAGAAGAAAATATTGAAAAATTAGATAATTTGGTATTTAAAAATGAATAAATGTAAATATTGTAATAAAAGAATTTGATTAACTAATTATTGATGTATGAATTGTTTAGAAATATTAGTTATGAATTTAAATAAAAATAAGGAGAATAAATAATGAATAAATGTGAACATCAAAAGTTTAAATTATTATTTGAAAGTGAAGAAAATTTAACTTTTATTTGTATAGATTGTAAATCAATAACTAGTATATATGCAAGTGATTTAGATTTATCTAATCAAGAAAATTTAGGAGAATGAAAACAATTTATAGAATGTAAAAGTTGTGGAAGTGGAAATTATGAATAATTATTTACTTTCAATTGACCCAAGTATAAAAAATACTGGATTTACTTTATGAGAAAAAAAGACAAGCAAAGATTGAAAAAGTATTAAAGATAACACACCATATGAATATTGAAAACCATTATTAGTAACTAGTTTTAATTTTAAAAATTTTAAAAAAACTAATATAGTATTTGAATTATTTATGATTTCTCATATTGAACATTTTAAAAATATGGATTTAATTATTGAACGTGGTACTTTTCATTCAAAAAATGGTATTGGTTATGAAACACAAGAGCATTTACGTGGTTTTATTGCTGGACAATTTAATAAATTATTAACAAAAGATATGTTAATAAGTCCTAGTGAATGAAAGAAATGATATGTAAAAATATTTTGATATGCAAAAGATAAAAAATGAAATAAAGAATTATCATTAAAATTAGCAAAACAAGTAATTCAAGAACAAGATTGAAATATAACAATATCAAATCATGATGAAGCAGATAGTTTATTAATTGGTTGATATTATTTAAATAAGGAGAATAAAAATGACTAAACAAGACATTTTAGAAATAATAGAAAAATTAAAAGAATTAAAAAATTTAGATGGATTAACTATTAATATAAAAATTGAAGATATTAATATTGAAAATAATTAAGGAAAATAAATAATGAAACATATAATTAAATGTATGGCAAAATATTGTAATATTAAAATTGAAATTGAATTAAAAAAAACTTGATATTTAAATGATAATAATAAAAGAATTTATACATATGCAAGAGAAAATAAATTATCTTTTTGTTCAAAACATAATCAAGAATTTACTAATGCTTTAAATGAAATGAAAGAAAATATATCAAAAGAAAATATTGAAAATATATTAAAAGAAAATATTAATAATAAAGTAAATAATGAATTAAATAAATATGAGGAGTAAATAATGACAAAATTTATTTGATATTTTAAAATCAAATGACATAAAATTAAATTTAAAAAATTTGAAGTTAGTAAAATTTGTAATAATAAATTTAAAGTTATTTGAAAAGAATTTAATAATAATGAAATTTTTAAGCCATTTAAATAACTAAATTATCTATATTTAATATAGAAAATATGATATAATTAATAAAGAGAAGTTAACTCGTTTCTAATTATTTATAACTTCTCTTTTTTATATTTTAATTTATAATATTAAGTATAAATAAAATACTATGAAACGGGTTATATTATGGCAGATTGATTGAAATATTTATTATATATACTTTTTGGGACAACAGGTACGGGAATTTTTGGTTTTATTGTTTGATTAATTAAATTTTTATTAAAAAATAAAAAGAAAAAAAATAATGAAAATTCAATTTTAATAAATAATAGTGAAATAAAAGAAATAAATAATTATTATAATGTAAAACAGTATATCAACAAGAAGATAATATGATAAAATTTGAACATGGTACTGATATAAATGGAAAATGAATAAAATTAAGATTTCCAGATAAAGGTGATAAAAATGAAAAATAATTTAATTGTTAATATAAAAAAAAGAAATAAAGTTTTAAATACATTTTTAAATGGTTTTACAACTAAAATAGTTAATGATTATTTGCATTTTTTGGAAAATAATAAAAATGATATTCCTGAAATAATTTTAGATTATTTAGACCAATCAATTTTTTTAATGAGAAAAAAAATTAATATTAATAAATTAAAAGAAAAAATAAATATTATGGAAAAAAATAAAAGTGATATAATTGATGATTTTTTAATAAAAAATCCAAATTATAAAGATTTGTGTAATAGATTAAGTTTTGTTTTAAACGTAATTACAATAGAAAAACTACAAGAGAAATTATTTTATCAACTTTGTACTGAATTTTGAGAATACAAAATAAAATTAATCAAAAAAAGTGAAAAAAATAAAAATATTATAAAAATTGAAAATAATTTTACAGAAAAAATATGAAATATTTTTAATAAAAATAATTTATTATACAATTATAATTTTAAACAAAAAGTTACCAATTAAGGTAACTTTTTAATTAGGTGCCAACCTAACAATTACATGACTTTGAAAAAAATTGATATTATCATCATATACTTACAAAAGTAAGTATATTTATTATACATTATTTAAGATTGTGGGGAAATATTATTTTGTTTAGATTTTCTTTTGAAATGAATTTTAAATGTAAATATTTTTTTAATTTTATTTCAAAAAGATTTTCAAAATCTAAATTCTGGATTTTGATTTTTATATAATAAAACACAACCTATTATAGTACCAATAATATTTAAAGAAATAGTTAATAATAATATCCCAAAATGATTATTATTTTTACATTTTATTACACCAAAAATTATTGTTAAAATTAATACAACCATATATATATATATTGATATTATAATTCCGCCAATTAAATCTGGATTTATATTATTAACGTATTCCATATTTTTATTCCTTTTTAAATTATTTTAATAAATTATTTTAATAAATTATTTTAATTAAAAATATTATAACAAAAATAATAATAAAAATATAATTTATCTAGAATTAAACACAATTTTTGAAATGCTTAATTTATATTTTTTAACTAATCTATTTTTTTCTACTCAAGTAAATCCTTCTGGTTGAATTTGAAAATCTGCTCCTTGAATTTGATTTATTATTGGAAATAATTCTATTTTTCATTTAAATTCTTTATCAGATAAATCATAAAAACCTAAATAAGTAGAATTTTCTGAATTCATATTTATATTTTTATCATAACTATAATTAACTTGCGAATATAAACCATTTTTTGAAATTTCATATAAATTATTAATATTAGTTGGTATTAAACCTATTTTTGAAACACCAACATATTGATTAATCCTTGATGATACTTGATAATATTCTATTTTAAAATCTTCAAATACTTTCATTTTATTTTCTTTAGTGTAATAAAATAATTCACTTAAATTATATGATTTAAATAATGTTTGACTTTTATTAGGGATAAAATTTTCAGTTGTTATTATATCATCATAGATTATTTTTGGTCATTCTTCTGTTGCATATTCATAATGTAAATATACATCTACACTTTTATAATATCTTTTTAAATCATTAAAAGACTTAATTAATAATGTAGGGTCTAAATAATCTTTAAAATTAATATTTATTTCTAATGGTTTTATTAAAGGTACGTTATTATTAATTCAATTTGTATCATCTTTATAAATTTCTTGATTATTATGCATTAAAATATTTCAATTTTGTAATGTTGTTTCTATACTTGGATTTTTAGGAATTATTACAATTTGTTTTGCTATATTTTGAGGACTTGGTGGTAATATTTTTGCTGGATAACTAAATATAGTTTCTTCACTTTCTTCATATTCATCATGATTTAATTTATATAAAGTTGTTCAATTAAAAGCATTACCAGTTAAATAACCCATATTATTATATCTAAATTGAGCAACTGATATTTCATTATAATCACCTTGATAAGTAAAAGGATTATCACTATAAAATGTATGTCTTTCTTCACCTTGATGTAAACTTTGAGTTACAATTGTATCAATAATATAAGCATAATTTGAACCATCAATAACTCCATTACTTGTTGGATTTCATTGAGTTTCAGTATCTTCATTTGTAAATGGACTTGCTATATCTAAAAATTCAGTATCTTCTGCTAATATATAAACTTTATTATTTTTCTTTTGTGATAAATCAACTGTACTTATTTGTTCTTTTGTAGTTAATTTTTGACCAGTAGTAGGGTCTCATGGATATACTGATACTCTATCACTTAATTTCATTGTCATAGCAGTTGTTGAAACATTAGCACCTAATAATTTACCAATAGCAAAATCATTATCATTTGTAAAAGCATTTAATGGAATTAAACCACCATTACCAATAATATTTTCTAAATTACTTGTAAAAAATGCACTCATAAAACCATTAAAATATAACATTTTTTTATATTGTTGAACATTTTGAGTAATAACTCAACTACTTCAAATACCTAATGTTAAAGCATTTAATAATTTACCAATTAAAGGAATATCACTTAAAGCAAATGGTAATCATTGAGTACTATCATAAGGCATTTGTATTAAAGGACTAAATACTACACTATTAAAATTTAATATTGCTGACATATATTTTTGTGATATTTTACTATAATCAACAGTTGGACTGCCTATAATTAAATGAGTATCTGGGTCTTTATATTTAAAATTACTTGACATATCAACATTATAATTACCTGTTAAATTATTAATATTTCATTCACTATCTCAAAAGAATTTTGCTTCTCCAATTGATGTACCATTACTTTTTGTTGTTTTATCTTTATCAAAAGCAAGCATACCTTTAAAATCTTTTGTTACAAATAAATTATCTTGAAAATTTAATGAAGTTTTTAATCATTCTTTAAAATCTTTAAAATTAGTAAATCCAGTTGGTTTTGCATCCATAATATTATAAAATGTAGTTTCTGGATGACTACTTGTTGTTATTTTATCATTTATACCAGCAAGTAAACCACCATTAGTTTTAGTATCAGTTGTACATAAATCATTATTACCAGCAATAAATAATCTTCTTGAAGCAAATACTTTACTTTCAAATATTTCTTCATTATTTTGTTGTATTGGTTCTTGTCCTTGAATAATTGGTCTTCCATAATAATAACAACTTGATAATAATTCTAATCCATAACTTTGTCTATGACTATATCTTACTCCTATATCACGCATTAAAGTACGATTTAATGTTACTTTTCCTTGTTGAATAGTAGGAAAAGCATAACCACTACCCGGGCTTGCATATTGTACAAAATCAAGTGTATTTTGACCACTAGAAACTACTCTATCATTTAAACTACTAAAAGTTAATACTTGCATACTAAATGCACCATTATAAGGACTATAATAATTTGTTACATTTGAAATATATAATAATTGTCTATCTTAATTTTTACCAATATTACCACCAATATTTTCATTTTCATCATTAAATACAACAAAAAATTGTAAATAATCATCAATTGTAATATGTTCTTCAAACATTACTAAAGTATATTGTCTTTTTGTTTGTACTGTTTTAAATATTTGATTATTTGGTAAACCACCAAAATCAACACCACTTGTATCATCAATTAAATAAGCATTTCAATAATCACCTATTTTATATTGTTTTGTATAATATTGGTCTTGACCACTAACTTTATGAGTTACGGGGTCAATTTTACCTTTATTTTTTTGATATATTTTTGTACTATTTTTTCAAATACATACAACTGGAGTATTACCAGTTAATATTAATTCATATTGTCCAAAATCACTTATTTTACTATTAATTGGTTTATAACCAGTTTCAGTTAAAGGTATTGCACCATTATTAATAACAAATGGAAATATTTTTCAATAACTACATCTTTTAATCAATAACTGTTGTTTCTTTAATTGTAGATGAAGATGTTTCATTAATTGAATTTGTTGATGTCTGTTCATTTTTATTTTCTCCTAATAATTTTATATCTTCTTTTAATTCAGTATTTATTTCTTTTAAAATATTATCTGATTGTAATAAATTAACATTTCTTAATTTACCAATTGCTTCTTTTTTACTCATTAATCCATAATCTAATTGAAATTGTATTAATTCTTTTTCTTGTAATTGGTCAGTCATAGCAATAGGTATAAAATCAAAACTATATTTTCTTTCACCAATCATATTTCAATGACCATAATAATACATTCACATATCCATTAAACGTAATATATAAGGTTTATAATGTGCTATTTTATATTCTGTTGTTTCCATATCAAATTTATTATTAAACATTGATTGAGTTTTATTTGTATATTGTTGACCATTATAATCTTCAATATCATATCCAGCACCATTAAATATTTGTTTAATAATTCCATTATAATCAAGTCAATATTCACTAAATTTAGGATTTCCTTGAATAAAATTAATTCCACCATTACCAGTTTTATCATAAGAATTACTACTAACATTCATAAAAGCATCTTCTACAAATTCACTAATATCTGCTTTACCAGTCATTAATTCAAGTAATTTATCATTTGCTAATTGACCAAATATTCTTGTTTGATTTAATATTCTTTCTTTTCTTTTTTGTTTAATATTATGATTTAAATCTTCAATTAATGGATATACTGGCATACAATCTGGATAACCATTTAATGTTGTACTTTGACCAAATAATAAAGGATTTGGTAAATTAGTAATTTCTACAATTGGTAAAAAACCAAAAGGATTTTTTAATGTATAACTAGTTTTTGCTAAATTTTCAGGTTTTGTTTTTGATTTTGTTGTACCTAAAATTGTTTCTTCACCAACATTATTAAATATTTCAACATGTACTATTTTAGGTGTTATTGTAACTCATGTTAAAGTTTGATTATCTGCTTGATTATTAGTAAAAAATAATTCTGCTGATTGTTCTTGTTCATTAATTTTTGCAACTCTTGACATAAATGTTGGAGTTGGAACAACTAATGTTAATTCACCAGTTTTAGTAATCATTCATAATAAAATACATCTACCTAATAAACTATTTTGAATACCAAATTTTGCTAATTTTTCAAATATTTTATCTTTATAATAAAAATTATTTCAATTATCTAATAATTTTTTATCTTCACTTTGTAATAATATTCCTTTACCTAATCATAATCTTGTTGATTTTTGAGCAATAATTCTAGGTATATCTAAATATCAATTTTGTTTATTTTCTAAATAAAAATTAATATTATATAAATCCATTAAAAACACCTCTTTTCTTATTTAAAAGTAATTCATTATCAATTCCATCAATTAAATCTTTCATATCATTCATTAAAGCAAAACAATCACTATCTCATGTATCATCATGTAAATCTAACATTTGTGGTTCCATATTTGAACTTAATGATTTTTTAGTATTATCTAATCATTGAATTAATGAATATTGTTTTTTAGTATGTGGACAATTATTTCAATCATAACTTAATATATTTTTAATTAATCCAGCAGTTGTAAAATCAATTCTATCTCTTAAATAAAATATTTCTTTATTAACTGCTTGAAATATTAATCAATAAATATTTCTATCTTTTCTTTGTTTTTCTAAAATATCAATAAATGCTTGACCACCATTACCATAATCAACATTTACATATAATTTTTTAATTATTAATTGTGTATATTTTTGTGCTTGTATTAAATAATAATCAATAATACTATTTGCTAATTCATGACTATTTTTAAATTGCATTGTTACATTACTATGATAAAATTCACTTAATTTATGTGCTTTAGTTTTACTTTGATTTAAACATCATAAACTTGCTGCTGTAGGATGACCAGTTGGACTTGTAGCATAACCAATATCTAAACCTGCTCTAAAATAATATGGTTGAAAATCTAATTTAGTATTAACTTTATCTAAAAATCTTGCAAATATAGCACCATTTAAAATACTAGGTACACCATAATATCAACTTTGTGCTTTTATAGGGTCAAGTATTTTTAATTCTTCTAAATCATTAATTTTATCTTGTAATAAATTATGAGTATTTACTTTTCAATTTGAATAATGAAATAATTTAAAAATATTATTTTCAAATATTGATTTAATTTGTTCATTATTAGATTTCATAATTTCTAAATTAAAAGGTACTCTATTATTCATATATTCAATAAAATATTGATAAATATTATCTGGATTACAACTTCTAATTTTAATAATTTTTTTAGCATTACCTAATGCAAATGTAATTGCTTGAAATTCTGCTTGACTAAATTCATTTGCTTCTTCACATCATTCAATTGCTAAATCAAAACCTTTTATTTCACTACGAGAAAGACCTTTTAAAGGTATTCTATCATTTGAATTACTATATACACCCATAACTCTAATAAATGATTTTGAACCTTTAAAACGAAAATCTGCTTGTTTATTTGGATATTTTAAAATAAAATCTTTATAATCAAAACCAACATTAATTAAAGCTTCATTAATTTCTTTAGTTAATTCATTAATATCTTTATTTAATTTTCTAAAACAATATATAGCAATTAATTTATTATTTTTAATTGAAATTGCAATTAACATTGCTAATTCTTCTGCAATACTATATGTTTTACTTGAATATCTACTTCCACTTAAATTATATTCACTATGAGTAAAATCACTTTTATTTAATAATCAATAACTAATTTCATGTAAATAAGTAAATTCTTTATTCATAATATTATTCCTGTAATTCTTCTAATTTTCATAAATTACCTTTTAAATTACCTTTTCCAGTATAAATAGTAATCCATTTTGCATGTTGAACTGATAAAATTACTATATTAGCACTATCATTAAAGGTTTGTATTGGCACACCAGCAATTTTTTTATCAGTTATAATAAATTCTTGAATAGTATAAACTGGATTATATATACTTCAAGAATAATAAACTCTATAATGTTTATTTTCTTGAAAATCATAAGTAATTTGTCAATAATCTCATTTATTTTTTTCTCTTGTTCCTACTTCTTTTCAATTTGAACTACTTGGACTTGGTTGTGGTTGTTTTTCTAATATTTCATTAATTGCTTGTAATAATTTTTTATTTTGAGTTTTTAATATTTTATATTCATTATTTTCTAATATATCCTTACAAAGTAATGAATTTTCTTCATCATTTAGTAAAATTTCATTTGTTTCAGTATTATATTTAAAATAATCATTTGAAAATTTTTTGTCTTTTATTTTTTCTTTTAACTCATTAATAGCACCAGCGACTGTTTTATTAGTAGTTTCTAAAGTAGGATTTTCACTACCAATAACATTTGCTAAAAAAGCATATTGAAATTGGTCTTTATCCATTTTATCTTCTAATTTTTTATTTATTTCTTCTTTTTTATAATAATCTGATAAATCTGCACTTCCACCAGTAGCACTAATTTTATTATTTTCATCAATAGTTATATTAGTACCAACAATTAATTTATCTTGTTTTTTATCTAATAAATTATCAACATATACTTTATTTGTAGCATCAGTTAAAAAAGTAGGTGTACTAACATCAATTATTCTTTTATCATTAGCACTAATATCTTTATCATCTTTTGGCTTAATAAAATTAGGATTATCTTTATTAACTTCTCATAATGAATTACCACCAATTGTACTAATAACTTTCTTTTCTTGACCTTCTTTACCCTCAACTAATTTCATAGTATCATTACTAAAATATTTAGTAAATAATTCTAATGTTGTTAAATTATCAATTGATTTAATACCATTTGTATCAATAATTACTACTGTATTTCTATTTTTAGGATGTGTTTGTTTTATTTTAACTCTTGAATCATTTGTTTCTAAATCTAATATTTCTAAATATCTTTGTAATATATTTTCATTACCACCATTACCAAAAAATATATTACTTTTTCTTGGTGATACATTTAAAGGAAATCCTTTAAAAGTTAAATAATGTTTAATTTTTCTTAAACAACTAAATACTTCTGGAACAACAAAATAAGGGTCATCTGGATTATTTTCACTATAAGTTATACCACCTTGACTAATACTTGCTTGTCCACGTAAATAATTAACATCTTTTGTTAATAAAAAATTAACATAATATGCAGTAGCAGTTTGTATTTCATCAGTAAAATCTGTAGGTGTTATTTCTGGTCATTTTTTATTAATTTCAAAACCACTTAAATAATTAATATTATTACTTGCTATTGAAATTGCTTTAAATATTTCACTATCTGGTGTTGTTATTTCATCAAATTCTAATTTATTAAAACCATTTCAAGATTTAAATTCTTGTATTGTTATAAACATTAATGGGTCTTTAATAGCCATAATAATTTACTCCTTAATGTAAAATAAAGGGTATTTAAACCCTTTAAATTTTAACTTTAGTTGCTTTTTTCTTATCTTTTTCAGTTAATTCTTTTCTAGATGCTCTTTGACTAATAATAGTATTTTTAAATACTTCATCTTTTTCTTCATCATTATTAAAACTATCTAAAGATTTAGCAATTGATGTAGTTTCTAATTGTAATTGTGAATTTATTTGTTTAATATTTGCTTTAATAAATTCTAATTCTTTATCATTTTTTAATTCTTTTGCTAAATTTGATTGTTTTGATTTTTTAATAATTTTTGATAATAAAAGTAAAATAATAGTAACTATAATTCCACTTGCAACTGCTCCACTTAATACTGCTGAAATTACTGTTGTAGATAAATTCATTTTTTATTCCTCCAATTGTATTTTATTTGAATGTTGTTTACATAAATGACATTCTTTTTTATGTTTTTTAATTTGTTTATATTGATATATTAAATAAGGACTTGTAATAATAATTGGTATAGTTATTAATACATATTTAAGTAATTTTCCATAATTACCTAATTTAGTTATTAAATTTAATCCAATATGGCCAAAAATAGGAAATAACGTTAATATTAAATGGTCAGGTCAAGTAAAATTATATTGACTTGTATAACTTCCAATTCCCATTTCAATTGGTATTTTAGGTATTAATCATGGTGTTATTGTAAAAAATAATGTTATAAACATACCAAGACTATGACTAGTTATTTTTAAAATATTTGATATTAAAATTTTAATTTTATCTATATGAGTACTATTTTTATTAAATCAAATCTTATTTAATCTTTTATATTCTTTATTATCTTTACTTATAGGATTAATAGTATTTCATATACCAATTGGTTTAATTGGTTTATCTAATTCAATAATAATTACCACCTACTTTCATGTTTTATAAAAATTTGAATTTCTTTTAATTTTTATATATTTATTTGTATGTAAAGAATTTTTTAATAATTGTTTTCTTTCATATCTTCATTGATTACTTCCAATTTCATTTTTAGATAAAGTTTTATATTCTTTTAATTTAAAAAAACCCTTTTCTAATCTATTAATAAAATTCATAGTTTTTTGTACATTAATATTATTTGGATAAATTACGCTTGTATCTTGTGAACCATAATATTTACCTATTTTTGCTAATTCACTTTTAACATATTTTCTTAATTGACTTGGTAATCATTTTCTATTTCAAAATTTTCAAAATATTGTTCCAGCACCACTACCATTTTTACCATTTGCTTGTCTTATTAATATTCATATTTCTTGTGGAAATGTTGGATAAGTATATGGACCATATCATATTTGTCTTTTATCATTATCACTTTGAAATAATGCTGTTAAAGTTCCAATTTTTAAATTTTTATTATCAACAATAAATCTTGCTCTTTTAAATCATGAACTTGATAATACTTCTCATGCATTTTCTGGTATTTCTTCTTCATTTTCTTTAAATAAATTATCAAATTTATTTATATAGTTTTTAACAGTTCTAATTTCTGTTGAAATAATAGATTTTTTAAAACTATTTATTGGATTTTTAAATTTATTAATTTCATTTTGTAATATAGATAATTCACTTGGTTTTAATATACTAATTAATTTTTTAAGTATATTTGGATTTGCAAAAGAATAAGGTTGGTGTATTTCTTTTTCACTAACATTTTCACTTTCAAATATTGCTTTTAATGATTGATTTTTATAATAAGTTCTTAAAACATTTATTAATGCTAATTTAATATCATTACTTGCTAATGCATAATATATTCATTCAATAATTAAAGGTAACATTATAATCTATATACTGATGGTCTTTCATATATAACATCACTAGTTAAACTATCAATGCTTTCCCTACTTCCATAACCATTAACACTAGTGTTAATTAAATTAGTATGCTCATTAGTAAAACTAGTTTCTTGTAATTCATTATTATCTCTATTAGTTTCCATAGGTAGTAAATTATGGATTATTTCACTTGCACCAGCAATTATGGTAGGTACTGTATAAGCATTCATAAAATCATTATTAATACCCATTGCTACACCACTTGATATTAAACATCCACCAGTAGCCATATTTGCTATTTTACGAATAGTTTCAAATTTTTATTAGGTATTAACTCAGTTAATCCACTAATAAGATTTGAAATACCATAAGCATTTAAACTAATATAAGTATATCAATCCATTAAATTATTAGGATTATTATTTTCATTTAATAATAAATTTGGTGGTCATGGTGGAGTATCAGTTGTTGTAGTACTTGGTGTTGTACTAGTAGTTGTAGGAATAGGTGTTGTTGGAGTAATTGGTTCAATTATTTCATTTATAAATTTACTATAATTTACTAATCCAATTGTTCCTAATCCTAATAATATTTTTTTAGAACTATTAAGTAATTTCGTTTTTGTACTTGGTATTTGATTTAAATTTCATATATCAATTCCTAACTTTTTAGAAAATAATAAAGCATTTATACTACCTAATATAGGACTTCCAATTAATTGACCATAATAAGCACTTGTACCAATCATTGCTGATAAAGGACTTATTCCGGTTCTAATTAATTTTATTAATGTATAATTATTCAATTGTGTATTCTCAATATTTGGCATTATTATTTTCTCCTTTTAATAATTCATTAGATTTTTTAATTTCAATTAATATTCTACCTTTACAATTAATATTATCTCCAACTAAAATTGCAGTATTAGCATGAACATTACTTAATACAAAATAATCATTTCTTAAATTAGGATATTCATCTAATAAAATTGCTCTTAAATCATTACTATCAGTTATATCTTTTGGATTTGGTGAATTAATAATAATTTTGGTTTTATTATTTACATAATTATAAATATATTCCATAATTTAAGCCTTTTCATATTTTAAAATTACAGAACCAATATATAAAGTATCATTAGATTTAGCAGTCATTGTAGCATTAGTTTCAGCAATGTTTGTATAATCAGCATGTCCTATTGTATAACCTATATTTTTTTTATTAACTGCAGTATCTAATTCATCTTTAGTTGGTGTTGTTCCTGCAATAGTAATTCTTCCTAAATCTAAATAAAAGATTAAATTTTCTAAATCAATTTTTGTATCATCAAAATCTGCTAATTTATAAGTAGCATTTGTTTTTTGTTCAGTTGTATCTTTTGTATATTCTTTATTTTGTGCTTCTGTTATTTCTGCTACTGTAGGCATATTTGATTGAATAATATATTGTAAATGACCACGTATCATTGTTGGAAGTGCATATAATGCTTTACCAATTCATTTTAGATTACCAGTATTATTATCTAACATTTGTCTAATAGTTTGAAATGAACTTGGCATTGCAACTGCATTTTTATGAATAAATGCTGCTAACATTTTTCTTAAATCAAAAGTTTTTTGTAAATGTAAACCAGTTTCAGTACCATGTTTAAATTCTTGTTCTAAATAAAAACTTTTAAATAAATCAGTACCAAAAATACTATCTTTATATAATTTACCAGTTGTAATAGTATCTGCTGCAATTGAACTATAATTTAATTTTTGAAATACTTTTGTAAATTGTAAATAACTATTAAAACCAATACCTGCTAATATATCAGTTGAATTAACTCCAACTTCAGTATTAGTTATTTTTTGAATTAATCTATTATTTCTTTGTCCTATAGTATAAAATGCTTCATATGCACTATCTTGATTTAAATTTAATAAATTAATAGGTAATACTTGTGATTTTGAAATACAATAATCTTTAATACCAGTTAAAAATATTGCTTCTAAACAATATAAATAACCTTTTATCATACTTGAACTTCATTCTGCTAATAATGTTGCTCTTACATTTGGGTCACTTGATAAAAATCTTTCCATATCAAAATCTTCAACTGCTCAATTAATAGTTAATTTTTGGTCAAGTATTACTGTTGTTGTTTTTGCACTTGTTCATTGTCTTGTAATACCAGTTACAGGGTCATAATCACTACCTCAAACAATACGTTCAGCAATTCTATAAATTGCCATTCCTCCACTATTTAAAGTTTCAATTTGTTGAGCAACTGCACTTGTTCTAAAATACATTGTTGTATTTTCATTATTTAATACACCACGAACTTGTGCTTCAATTACACTTAAAATTGCTTTTTCACTAGCAGAATTTCCACCAGTAACTAAAGCTTTTGGTATTTGTGGCAAAGCCATATTTATTCTCCTTACTTAACAGGAATATCAGAGAATTGTTTTTTCATATATTCTAATATTTCATTTTTATCTATTAAACCTTTAGTTTTTGCTTTAGTATCTAAATTAACTTTTTGATTTGTATTATAAATATTATCTAAATTTAATAAATCTAAAGTATTAAAATATTTTATTTCTTCTTTAGGTTTTTCTTCTTCTTTTTTTATTATTTCAGTATTTGAAATATTAGATTTATTATTAAAAATCTCTATATATTCTTGTTTAATTTTTTCTAATGCTTCAGTCTTTGAAATATCTTTATAATCATTTAATAATGATTTAGCAATTTTAATTTGTTTATCATTTAAACCATTAAATAATTCTTTTTCTTGATATTCATTAACTTTATTTTCATATTCTTTTATTTTATTTTCATATTCATTTAATTTTGGTTCTAATGTAGATTTAGTAGTTTTATAAACATAATTTTTATGTTGTTCTAATAAATTTTCTAATTCTTCACTATTATAATTTTTATTTTTATCTCAGTTAAAATTTTCCATATTTAACTCCTAAACTCACAGAATGGCTACTGTTTCTATATGTAAATTATATCATTTTTCCCCTGTAAAATAAAGAAAAAAACCTATATTTATTATAGGTTTCTAATCATCATTTTCAATTTTTCTTGGTTCACAAAGATTAATAATTATATTACTTTTTGTATTATTTTCTTCAAAATTATTTTGTAAATCATCAAATTCTTCTGGATGACATTTTCTTAAATATTCTCATTGATATTTTGGGTCTTTCATAGTATTTCGTAATAAATAATTAGCAATTTTTTGACATGCTTTATCATAATCTTTTAAAAAATTTTGTTGTCATTTTGTCTGGTAGCGTCGGCAATCATATATATATTTTCTATCAATTCCTAATGCTAAATTTAAACCAGTTTTTGTCATTCTAGTTGGAACATTTTTATTATCTCTAAAATATTCATTTATTTTTTCTTTATAATTTCCTAATTCTTTTCTTTTTGCTGGCATATTATCACCTTTTAAAATTATTATTATCACTAAGTATATTATAACATTTACTAATGTATCTATATATAATCATTTGTAGTTTAAAGGAGGGAATAATATTATGATTTTGCTTACTGAAAAACTTGATAACTATCAACATAAAATTAATTATGAAAAACAAATGTTATTAGATTATGATAATAAAATATTAAACTATGATAATGATTGATTTTTAAATGAATATGATAGAAATAAATATAAATTAATAAAACGTAGAAAATATTTAATAAAAAGTGAATTTGGAATATCTTATTTACCATTAAGAACATATAAAAATAAATTAACAAATGAAATTATAACTCCAACAAGAATATATATTGATATTGATAAATATAAAAATTATACAAATTGAGTTAATAAATTAATAATAATTAATGCAGATTTAAATAATATTACATATCCTATAATTAAACATAATTTAAAAATAGATATATCTTTATCAACTATTTGTAGAAGAGTTAAAAAAACAAATATTTTTATCGAAGAATTACCACAAGAAAAAATAAAAATATTACCAACAGATTATATTTATATACAATCAGATGAATCATATAATAATTTAATTGATAATAAGAAAAAAAGAAAATTTAGACATAGAACAGTAAGTATTAGTACTGGTTTTGATTTAAATAAATCTACTGATAATAGACATGTTTTAGAAAATAAATATATTTTTGTTTTATCAACTAGAAAAGGTCAAAGAATTACTAAAAAAGAATTTGGTAAATCAATAATAACTAATTTAGATAATATTTTTATTGGTTATACTAATGAAAATTTAAAATTAATTGGTGATGGTGCAACTTATCTTAAATCTACTGCTAATTATTTAAAAATTGATTATGCTGTAGATAAATGACATCCATTACAAAAATTAAAACAAGTATTTATTGTAGAAAAAGGTAAAAGAACAAAAGAAAATAATAAAAAATTAAATTATGCTTATTATAAATTATTTTTAAATGGTAATTATTATAAATTATTAGATTATTTAAAAGAAAATAATACTGATGAAAAAATATATGAATATTTTAAAAATAATAAACAAGGTATTGAAAATCAAAATGCTATTTGAAATATTGGTTGTAGTGCTGAAAGTGATGTTTATCATTTAATAAAATCTATATCTAATAATAATGCTAAAATTTATTCAAAAGAAGCATTTTTTAATTTATTAAAATTAAAACAAGCAAGAATTAATAAATTAAAAGTGTTTGTTTAAATTTATAAAATTTAATAAATCTAAACCTAAGTAGTTAGGAATTTTTACTTTAAAATAATAAAAATAAATTAGTAAAAATCTTTACTAGTAATAATAATTATGCTATAATTAAAGCAACAATTAATAATTTATTTTATCTTTTATTTAAAGAAAATTAAATTATATCCACATTTGAAATACGTCCCAGAACAGGATTGTTTAAAATATATAGCAAGTTTAAAGAAAAACAAATGTATCATGTGTTCTTGAACAAGTTTGAATACTTCTAATTTAAGAAGAATAAGATGTTTGAAATTTCATCAAACATTTAGTATTCTTCATGGCACCATTTTTTACAAGTCACAAACACCTTTGAGATTTTGATTTTATCTCATCTTAAGATGAATAAACACCAAACATGGAATTACATCAACTGATGTTGCAAAAGAATTGGGTGTGACTTTGAAGACTGCTTGAAGAATGGGTCATGAAATCAGAAATCGTATTGCCAAACAAGAACATCAATTTATTGTTGAGGGCATAGTGCAAATGGATGAAATGTATCTTTCACATATGGGTTTTAAAAACAAGGAAGATCTTTGATAAATAAAACATTAATTGTTGGGATTTATGAAAAAACAACCAATAATTTAATTGTGAAAGTAATCAAAAACGCAAAAAGTAAAAATCTTTTGCAGTTTGCAAGAAACCATATTTCTTCAAAGTGTGATGTACATACTGATTCTTGAAAAGGATATCGTGATTTCAAATCACTTTTCCCTAATCACAAAACAGTTAACCATCAAGATGGTTATGTTTCAAAAATTGGCGTAAATACCCATCAAATTGAATCAGTATGAAAACATATACGAAGAACATTTAAAACACATATCAAAGTTGCAAAACATCATGTTCATTTATATGCCAAAGAAGCTGCATATAAATTCAACAAGATACCTACTTTTGAAACTGTAATGCTATGTTTCATTTAAAAATGTGGGGAGAAGTCCGTAGATAGGCTTTTCTCAACATTTATGTAATAAAATTTAAAAATAGTACATAAAGGGAGAAAAGCCATAAAAAGTTTGCTTTGGCATATGTAATTGAGAAATTATTTCTTTACAAGAATTTTTATTTTTAAAAATAAAACAAAATTTTCTAAATTTACGATAATAAATATTAACTTTATTAATATTTTTATCATTTTTATACTTTTCTACAAACTTGTTAAATTTATAATCAAATTTAGTAAAATCAGCACTATTAATTAAATATCGGACTTCTCCCCACATGTACTTGTGGAGGAAACAATGAAATTGAATGAGTTCAACAATGCTTTTCAAACAGAACAGGATTGTTTAAAATATATAGCAAGTTTGAAGAAAAACAAATGTATCATGTGTTCTTGAACAAGTTTGAATACTTCTCTAATTTAAGAAGAATAAGATGTTTGAAATGTCATCAAACATTTAGTATTCTTCATGGCACCATTTTTTAAAAGTCACAAACACCTTTGAGATTTTGATTTTATCTCATCTTTAGATGAATAAACACCAAACATGGAATTACATCAACTGATGTTGCAAAAGAATTGGGTGTGACTTTGAAAACTGCTTGAAGAATGGGTCATGAAATCAGAAATCGTATTGCCAAACAAGAACATCAATTTATTGTTGAGGGCATAGTGCAAATGGATGAAATGTATCTTTCACATATGGGTTTTAAAAAACAAGGAAGATCTTTGATAAATAAAACATTAATTGTTGGGATTTATGAAAAAACAACCAATAATTTAATTGTGAAAGTAATCAAAAACGCAAAAAGTAAAAATCTTTTGCAGTTTGCAAGAAACCATATTTCTTCAAAGTGTGATGTACATACTGATTCTTGAAAAGGATATCGTGATTTCAAATCACTTTTCCCTAATCACAAAATCAAGATGGTTATGTTTCAAAAATTGGCGTAAATACCAATCAAATTGAATCAGTATGAAAACATATACGAAGAACATTTAAAACACATATCAAAGTTGCAAAACATCATGTTCATTTATATGCCAAAGAAGCTGCATATAAATTCAACAAGATACCTACTTTTGAAACTGTAATGCTATGTTTCATTTAAAAATGTGGGGAGAAGTCCGTAGATAGGCTTTTCTCAGCATTTATGTGATAAAATTTAAAAATAGTACATAAAGGGAGAAAAGCCATAAAAAGTTTGCTTTGGCATATGTAATTGAGAAATTATTTCTTTACAAGAATTTTTATTTTTAAAAATAAAACAAAATTTTCTAAATTTACGATAATAAATATTAACTTTATTAATATTTTTATCATTTTTATACTTTTCTACAAACTTGTTAAATTTATAATCAAATTTAGTAAAATCAGCACTATTAATTAAATATCGGGCTTCTCCCCACATGTACTTGTGGAGGAAACAATGAAATTGAATGAGTTCAACAATGCTTTTCAAACAGAACAGGATTGTTTAAAATATATAGCAAGTTTGAAGAAAAACAAATGTATCATGTGTTCTTGAACAAGTTTGAATACTTCTCTAATTTAAGAAGAATAAGATGTTTGAAATGTCATCAAACATTTAGTATTCTTCATGGCACCATTTTTTAAAAGTCACAAACACCTTTGAGATTTTGATTTTATCTCATCTTTAGATGAATAAACACCAAACATGGAATTACATCAACTGATGTTGCAAAAGAATTGGGTGTGACTTTGAAAACTGCTTGAAGAATGGGTCATGAAATCAGAAATCGTATTGCCAAACAAGAACATCAATTTATTGTTGAGGGCATAGTGCAAATGGATGAAATGTATCTTTCACATATGGGTTTTAAAAAACAAGGAAGATCTTTGATAAATAAAACATTAATTGTTGGGATTTATGAAAAAACAACCAATAATTTAATTGTGAAAGTAATCAAAAACGCAAAAAGTAAAAATCTTTTGCAGTTTGCAAGAAACCATATTTCTTCAAAGTGTGATGTACATACTGATTCTTGAAAAGGATATCGTGATTTCAAATCACTTTTCCCTAATCACAAAATCAAGATGGTTATGTTTCAAAAATTGGCGTAAATACCAATCAAATTGAATCAGTATGAAAACATATACGAAGAACATTTAAAACACATATCAAAGTTGCAAAACATCATGTTCATTTATATGCCAAAGAAGCTGCATATAAATTCAACAAAATACCTACTTTTGAAACTGTAATGCTATGTTTCATTTAAAAATGTGGGGAGAAGTCCGTAGATAGGCATTTCTCAACATTTATGTGATAAAATTTAAAAATAGTACATAAAGGGAGAAAAGCCTTACTTTATTATTGCTATTAGTTTTTTAAAATTAATTGTTAATTCAGTCATTATCTTTTTAAGGCGCAAACATCCAGACCCAGACTACCAAAAGATTTTTAATAATTTTTGATTTTACTTTTTCATTATTATTGGTTATTTAGGAGCAATAATTGCTATTGTTGGATCATTTTTAGCAATGTATTATTATGGTACACAAAATAATAATATGTGAGCATTATGAAATTCACTAATTTTAATTGCTGTTATGTTAGCAGGATATCCTGTTTACTATATTAAAAATTATGTAGTTAAAATTGTTAACAATTTTAAAAATCAAAAAAAAGATAATCAATCATAAAAAAATAATCTTATACCTTATTTACTTTCTTGTGCTAATAAAAAATTTTTAATATGAGCACCATAAAGATAATTAACAATATTCTTATTTTTATTAACAACACGATGACAAGGAACAATAATTGCTAATGGATTTTTACTTAAAGCTGAACCCACTGCTCTACTTGCTTTTGGATAACCTATCTTTTGAGCTAATTCTTGATAAGTTAAAGTTGTCCCAAATTGAATAGTACAAGTTTTACTCCGTACTAATTCTTGAAAAAGAGTTCCTTTTAAAGTTATTGGTAAGTTAAAATCACTTAATTTTTTATCAAAATACATTGCTAATTGTTTTAAGCAATTAACTACCACTATATTACTACTATCCTTAGCAACTTGACGAGTATTAACGAAACTAACTTTTACTACTTGTTCTGCAACTACTATGATTTCAATTAAACCTATTTTAGTAGTTAAATAACCATATTTTTTCATATTTTTTATTACCCCTTTATTTTATTTAAACTATTACTTTCTTTTACAAGTTCTTGTAATATTTTATTATCAAAATTTTGTTTTAACAAATCTGAATTTTCAACAATCTTTTCAATAGATCAATCTCACCATTTTATATTTTGTAATTTTTGAACTATTTTTTTAGAAAAACGATATTTTATAATTTTAGCAGGATTACCACCGACAACAGCATAAGGAGGCACATTTTTTGTAACTACACTTTTAGCTGCATTACTGCCCCATTACCAATAGTTACCCCTCTTAAGATTGTCACATCATGACCAATTCAAACATCATTTTCTATCACTGTTGGTGATTTAATCAGAAATTTATCTAATTTATCTTTTTCTGTAACTTCTGATAAATTTAATGATTTATAAAATAATGGTAAAGGAAATGTTGAAACTGCACAATAATTATGATTGCCACCATTCATTATAAATAAAGCACCTTGCGCAATTGAACAAAATTTACCAATAATTAATTCATCATTTATTATATTTGGAAAATAATAAAGGCTTTTCTCCCTTTATGTACTATTTTTAAATTTTATCACATAAATGTTGAGAAAAGCCTATCTACGGACTTCTCCCCACATTTTTAAATGAAACATAGCATTACAGTTTCAAAAGTAGGTATCTTGTTGAATTTATATGCAGCTTCTTTGGCATATAAATGAACATGATGCTTTGCAACTTTGATATGTGTTTTAAATGTTCTTCGTATATGTTTTCATACTGATTCAATTTGGTTGGTATTTACGCCAATTTTTGAAACATAACCATCTTGATGGTTAACTGTTTTGTGATTAGGGAAAAGTGATTTGAAATCACGATATCCTTTTCAAGAATCAGTATGTACATCACACTTTGAAGAAATATGGTTTCTTGCAAACTGCAAAAGATTTTTACTTTTTGCGTTTTTGATTACTTTCACAATTAAATTATTGGTTGTTTTTTCATAAATCCCAACAATTAATGTTTTATTTATCAAAGATCTTCCTTGTTTTTTAAAAGCCATATGTGAAAGATACATTTCATCCATTTGCACTATGCCCTCAACAATAAATTGATGTTCTTGTTTGGCAATACGATTTCTGATTTCATGACCCATTCTTCAAGCAGTTTTCAAAGTCACACCCAATTCTTTTGCAACATCAGTTGATGTAATTCCATGTTTGGTGTTTATTCATCTAAAGATGAGATAAAATCAAAATCTCAAAGGTGTTTGTGACTTGTAAAAAATGGTGCCATGAAGAATACTAAATGTTTGATGACATTTCAAACATCTTATTCTTCTTAAATTAGAAGTATTCAAACTTGTTCAAGAACACATGATACATTTGTTTTTCTTCAAACTTGCTATATATTTTAAACAATCCTGTTCTGTTTGAAAAGCATTGTTGAACTCATTCAATTTCATTGTTTCCTCCACAAGTACATGTGGGGAGAAGTCCGATAATAAATTATATTTTTATTTTCAAATTCAATAGCTGCTTGCTCACCATTAAAATCATGATAATAAGTATAATCACCAATAAAAATTTTAGGTTTAGTAATATAATTTTTTATTAAAAATATTGTTGGTATATGAGGATTAATTTTAGTATTTGGACTTATCAAAATACCTTTTTGTGCTTTATCGGTCAACTTATTTTACTCCTTTATTTTTCACTTTCAATACTTAAAATTAAATCACGAAGTGAAGCTGCCTTTTCAAAATTTAAATCTTTAGCTGCTTGTAACATTTCAACTCTTAAATCAGCAATTATCTTTGTTTTAGCAGCTATTTTTGTTTTACCTTTACTTGAATTTAAAATTTTTAAATCAACATCTAATTCTCTAGTACTTACGATTTCACTCAACGGTTTTTTAACAGTAACTGGTACTATATTATGTTTTTTATTATAAGCAAGTTGAATTTCTCTTCTTCTTTGCGTTTCTTCAATTGCTTGTGTCATTGCCTCTGTCTTAATATCTCCATATAGTATAACATGACCATTAACATTTCGTGCTGCGCGACCAATAGTTTGGATTAATGATTTAGTATTACGTAAAAAACCAGATTTATCAGCATCCAAAATACAGATTAATGACACTTCTGGTACGTCTAATCCTTCACGTAATAAATTAATACCAACAATAACATCAAAAACACCTTTTCTTAAATCTAACAAAACTTTAGTACGTTCTAATGTTTTTAATTCATTATGAATATAAGCAACTTTAATTTTTTGTTCTTGTAAAAAATTTGATAATTCTTCTGCCATTCTAATTGTTAAAGTAGTAATAAATACTCTTTCATTATTTTTTGTTCGTAATTTTATTTGATTAATAATATCTTCCATTTGATTTTTAGTTGGTTTAATTTCAATTGTTGGATCTAATAAACCTGTGGGACGAATAATTTGCTGAACTGGTACATTAAAGGGTTCAACTTCATTTTTAATTAAAGATAATTCATAATCAGCAGGAGTTGCTGAAGTATAAATAACTTGCTTTAACTTATTAGAAAATTCATTAAAATTTAAAGGACGATTATCCAAAGCACTAGGTAAACGAAAGCCATATTTTACTAATGTTTCTTTTCTGCTACGATCAGTATTATACATTCCTCTAATTTGTGGTAATGTCATATGAGATTCATCAATAATTGTTAAAAAATCATCTGGAAAAAAATCAATTAAAGTATATGGTGCTGAACCCACTTCTCTATTTTCTAAATGACGAGAATAGTTTTCAATACCACTACAAATACCAAATTCTTTTAAGGATTCTAGATCATGTTCTGTTCTTTGTTCTAATCTTTGTGCTTCTACTAACATATTATTTTTTCTTAGTTGTGCTAATGTTATTTTTAACTCTTCAGTAATTTTAATAATTGCCTGATCAACATGACTTTTACTAGTAATATAATTTTGCGCAGGAAAAATTGTAATAAAGGGAAAACGTTCTAAAACATTGGCGCCTAATGTATCAATACGTGCTATTTCTTCAATTTCATCACCAAATAAACTAATTCTTAAATAAAATTGATCATTTCAAGATGGGGCTAACTTTATTAAATCACCTTTTGCACTAAAACTACCTGGTTCTAATGTAATATCATTACGTACATATCCATTTTTAATTAGTCTTAATAATAAATCTTTTCTATTAATTTTTTGTCCTTTTCTCAATTCAAAAAAGTTATCTTTATATGCTGTTGGTTCTTGTTCACCATAAATTGCTGCTACTGATGCTACAACAATAACATCTTTACTAATAGATAAACCATTTAAAGCACTTAATCTTAGCATTTCAATTTCTTGATTTTGTTTAGAATTTTTATCAATATAAGTATCAGTTTTTGGTAAATATGCCTCGGGTTGATAAAAATCAAAATATGAGACAAAATATTCAACGCGATTTTCAGGAAAAAAAGTTTTCAATTCTCCATATAATTGCATAGCTAATGTTTTATTATGTACTAAAATTAAAGTTGGTTTTTGCACTTGCGCAATAACATTGGCCATCGTAAAAGTTTTACCCGTACCAGTGGCTCCTAATAATACTTGGTATTTAATATTATTCTTAATAGCCACTACTAATTTTCTAATTGCTTCGGGTTGATCACCTGTTGGTTTATAAGGCGCTTTTAATTTAAACATAACTTTATATTCCTTTAAAATATTCTATATACAATACCATATTATTTTAAATAAAATAACGGACTTCTCCCCACATGTACTTGTGGAGGAAACAATGAAATTGAATGAGTTCAACAATGCTTTTCAAACAGAACAGGATTGTTTAAAATATATAGCAAGTTTGAAGAAAAACAAATGTATCATGTGTTCTTGAACAAGTTTGAATACTTCTAATTTAAGAAGAATAAGATGTTTGAAATGTCATCAAACATTTAGTATTCTTCATGGCACCATTTTTTACAAGTCACAAACACCTTTGAGATTTTGATTTTATCTCATCTTTAGATGAATAAACACCAAACATGGAATTACATCAACTGATGTTGCAAAAGAATTGGGTGTGACTTTGAAAACTGCTTGAAGAATGGGTCATGAAATCAGAAATCGTATTGCCAAACAAGAACATCAATTTATTGTTGAGGGCATAGTGCAAATGGATGAAATGTATCTTTCACATATGGGTTTTAAAAAACAAGGAAGATCTTTGATAAATAAAACATTAATTGTTGGGATTTATGAAAAAACAACCAATAATTTAATTGTGAAAGTAATCAAAAACGCAAAAAGTAAAAATCTTTTGCAGTTTGCAAGAAACCATATTTCTTCAAAGTGTGATGTACATACTGATTCTTGAAAAGGATATCGTGATTTCAAATCACTTTTCCCTAATCACAAAACAGTTAACTATCAAGATGGTTATGTTTCAAAAATTGGCGTAAATACCAATCAAATTGAATCAGTATGAAAACATATACGAAGAACATTTAAAACACATATCAAAGTTGCAAAACATCATGTTCATTTATATGCCAAAGAAGCTGCATATAAATTCAACAAGATACCTACTTTTGAAACTGTAATGCTGTGTTTCATTTAAAAATGTGGGGAGAAGTCCGTAGATAGGCTTTTCTCAGCATTTATGTGATAAAATTTAAAAATAGTACATAAAGGGAGAAAAGCCTAAAATAATAATAAAACTTTTATATAATCAAGTAATAGGGGCTTTGCCCCTCGTTGCTTCGCAACTCATCCCAGTGGGGTAAAAACCCCCCACGGTCAACCAACCAAGGTTCTGGTTGGCACCGACCATTAATATAGGTTTATTTTATTTATATTTTTAGCAAAATTGACTTCTTCTAGATATATTTATTCTTAATCTTTGTTACATATCATTTATTTGTCTTTCAAGAGAATTCTTTTTTTGTTTACCTTTGGTTAGTTCATTTTTTTTTATTTATTTGTCGATTTTTATGTCCCATTAATGCTCCTAATGACTTTAATTCTCTTCCATATTGAAGAGAATCAGTAGCACTAACACTTAATAATTTTGAATTTGTGGAAACACAATCATTTTCTATTTGCATTTTTTCATTTTCTAAAAATCTTAAATTACTTTCCATAATTGATATCTGTCTATCAATTTCTTGTAATTGTCTTTCAAGATTACGTATTTCATCTTCATCTTCTCTAATTGATTTATTTTTTTTATATTTTCTTGATTCATATTTTTTTCCTTTTTTAAATTTAAATATAAAACTCATTTATTTAAAATAAAATAATGAGTTAAAAACTTATATTAAATTTATGTATTTATTTTAACATTTTTTTTATTTTTTTTAAAATGTTTATTTTTGTAATAACATGCACGACATACAGTATTTTCAATTTCTTTCTTTTCAGTCTGTAATATATTATCTAACTTATCTAATCCTACTGCTCTAATATCATCAACAGTAAAATCTAATGCTTGTGACTGTTCATATTCTTTAACATTACTTAATTCACTCTTTAACGAATGAATATAATTTAAAGCACGACTATTATATCTTTGTAAATAAGACCTAGGAAATCATAAACTAAAAGTCATAGTTTCACCATTATAACTAGGTGGCAATCCACCACGTTTAATTATTTTCTTAGTTTGTCTTTTTTAGATAAGACAACTTTATTATAGTCATCAACATTAGTATAAATATTCAAGGCTTTTCTCCCTTTATGTACTATTTTTAAATTTTATCACATAAATGTTGAGAAAAGCCTATCTACGGACTTCTCCCCACATTTTTAAATGAAACATAGCATTACAGTTTCAAAAGTAGGTATCTTGTTGAATTTATATGCAGCTTCTTTGGCATATAAATGAACATGATGTTTTGCAACTTTGATATGTGTTTTAAATGTTCTTCGTATATGTTTTCATACTGATTCAATTTGATTGGTATTTACGCCAATTTTTGAAACATAACCATCTTGATGGTTAACTGTTTTGTGATTAGGGAAAAGTGATTTGAAATCACGATATCCTTTTCAAGAATCAGTATGTACATCACACTTTGAAGAAATATGGTTTCTTGCAAACTGCAAAAGATTTTTACTTTTTGCGTTTTTGATTACTTTCACAATTAAATTATTGGTTGTTTTTTCATAAATCCCAACAATTAATGTTTTATTTATCAAAGATCTTCCTTGTTTTTTAAAACCCATATGTGAAAGATACATTTCATCCATTTGCACTATGCCCTCAACAATAAATTGATGTTCTTGTTTGGCAATACGATTTCTGATTTCATGACCCATTCTTCAAGCAGTTTTCAAAGTCACACCCAATTCTTTTGCAACATCAGTTGATGTAATTCCATGTTTGGTGTTTATTCATCTAAAGATGAGATAAAATCAAAATCTCAAAGGTGTTTGTGACTTGTAAAAAATGGTGCCATGAAGAATACTAAATGTTTGATGACATTTCAAACATCTTATTCTTCTTAAACTTAGAAGTATTCAAACTTGTTCAAGAACACATGATACATTTGTTTTTCTTCAAACTTGCTATATATTTTAAACAATCTTGTTCTGTTTGAAAAGCATTGTTGAACTCATTCAATTTCATTGTTTCCTCCACAAGTACATGTGGGGAGAAGTCCGTTGAAATAATTAAAGAAACATATAAGAATAAAAAAATTTTGCCAAGTACTAACTTTATTAAATTGAAAAATAATGATTTTCCAACTTTCAATGATGTTCTTGAGTTAATAAATCAAAAAATAAAAATTGCAAATAATAAACAACAACATTTTATACTTGAAAATTTAAAATCAAAGCTAATGTCTTTAACTCAGGGAACTTATGCCAAGTACTGAAATGGTCATACTAAGTTTCAATGAAATGAAAAAAATATAGTTTGTTTTAATTTAATTGAATTACTAGAAAACAACAATAAAAAAATAATAAATATTCAAATGATGTTGATTTTACGATTGTTAGGAAAAGAAATGATAAACATCAAAACCTATAATGAACAAAATTCAAATAAAAATCAACAAATAATTATTATTGTTATTGATGAAGCACACTTGTTAGATAACGAAAATAATCCAGTGGCTTTAGATTTTTTATTTCACACTATGAAGCGAATTAGAAAATATAACGGTTCATTAATTATTATTACACAAAATATTAATGACTTTAGTGGTAATGAAACAATCAAAAAGAAATTTACAGGAATTTTAAACAGTGCTCAATATTGGTTAATTGGTGGTTTGCAACCCGAAGACTTAAATGCATTAAATCAAATGTATCAACAATTTGGCGGATTGAGCGATGCTGTTAAAAATTATCTTTCTAAAGCTAGTCAAGGTAAATTTTGATTTAAAATCTCTAAACAAGAGCAACTACCAATTCAATTTTTACAAACTAATGATGAAGTAGAAATTGTTGGAAATACATAAAAAAGTCTAACAACTAAGATATAATAAATGGTTTTATATTAAAAATCAAAACATCGCTAAAAACAACAAATATGCTCGTTTTAAAAGCATATACAAAAAAGGAGTGAAAAAAAAGATGATAAATTGAATAAAAGGCAAATGACAAGATAATATTTTTTATAAAATTTGAATTTTTATAATGATATGAAGTTTGATTTTTCTTGCATTATGATTTATTTTGGATTGTGTTGGAGCAATTGCTTATACATGATATTACAATATTCATTTTACTTGATTTAAATGATTCAAAAATTTACTAGCAATATGAGTAGTAAGTAGTAGTGCATGAGTAAGTGCAGTTATTGTATTAGGTATGTTTATTTACTATTCAAATCATAAATTTAAAAAATGAAATCCTAAAAATTCAAAGCTAAAAAATGAAACAAAATCTCAAATAAAAGAATTTAAAAAATTAGGAAATCAAAATTTGATAAATCTAAATAAAAGAATTGGTTTAGTTAAATCAAAACTAAATCAACATACACTACTAATTGGTGCAACTGGTTCAGGAAAAACAACAACAGCATTATCAATAATAAATCAATTAGTTTATAAATTAAATCAAACAGTGATCATTATCGATGGAAAAGGTGACAGTGATTTAATCGACAAAGTTAAAGTTATCGATAACAATACCTTTATTTGAAACATAAATGGTGATAATCAATATAACCCCTTTGCTTCAAAAAGTCATATTGTTTTAGCAGATAAAATAATGTCACTGTTTGACTTTAGCGAACCCCACTATCAAGCAGTTGCACATAGTTATTTACTAATACTTTTAGAAACTTTGGTAAATAACAAAATTGAAATGACTTTATCAAATATTATTAAATATTTTTCAATTAATGATTTAAGAAAAATTATTAAGAAATCAAATCCAAATTACCTTGTTGTTAGTGGTTTTGACCAAGAACAAATTAATGGATTATTAAATCGATTAAGAGTTTATGCAGAACAAATAAGTACTAGTATCGGTATAAGAAATAATTTAACAACAATATCTAAAAATCATAAAGTTATTTTATTTTCTTTAAATTCATTAGATTATCCGCAACTTGCAAGTAATATTGGTAAACTTTTAATTCAAGATTTAAAAGAATTTGCTTCTATAAAACCACGAAATCAACACATTAATATTATTCTTGATGAGTTTAATGTTTTTGCAAGTGATAGCATTATCAATTTGATTAATAAAACTCGAAGCTTTAATTACCAATGCTTTTTATGTTTTCAAACAATTAATGATTTAAAAACTGATAACAAAGATTTAACAGATACTATTTTTGGAAATACAGCTAACATTATTGCACATAATGTTAAAGATCCAAATAGTGCTGAATACCTTGCTAAAGTCTTCGGAACTAAAACTTCTCAAAAAATTACTAAACAATATGATACCAAAAATAAAAAAAGTTCAAAGGGTTCTATTCGTGAAGTTGAAGAATATATAGTTCATCCTAATGATCTAAAAAAATTAAAAGTTGGACAAGCATATTGCAAGATAATTTTAGAAAATTTAATTCATTTTATCGACAAAATTATAATTGAAAAATATTAAAGAAAAGTTAAAGAATACTATTTAACTTGAATACCTATATTTCCCCAACCCATAAAGTCATTTCACTCCTTTATCACAGATGACCCCACCACCACCCCCCCACAACGTAAACTTATGAGTGCGTGGGGTCATCTGTTTGGGTTGTGGGGTTTGTCTTTTTCTTTCTTTTTAAAAAGAAAGAAAATGGATCCCCTATTTCCCCTTACGCTAAGGGGAATATAAGAAAGGAAGTAAAAAAATGGAACAATTAAAAATTTTAGAAATTATAAATCATTGAGGATATTTAAATATTTATCAAATAGCAATGCTGTTAAATAAAGATGTTAGAATAGTAGATACATTAGTTCGAATTTTAAAAAACAAAAAATTATTACGAGTTGACCAATTAACTAGAAAAAAACATATACATGCTCTCAAGTTTAGGAAACCGAAAACTCGGGAAAGAAAGCAAATCAATTCGAATTAATTATCGGACTTCTCCCCACATGTACTTGTGGAGGAAACAATGAAATTGAATGAGTTCAACAATGCTTTTCAAACAGAACAGGATTGTTTAAAATATATAGCAAGTTTGAAGAAAAACAAATGTATCATGTGTTCTTGAACAAGTTTGAATACTTCTAATTTAAGAAGAATAAGATGTTTGAAATGTCATCAAACATTTAGTATTCTTCATGGCACCATTTTTTACAAGTCACAAACACCTTTGAGATTTTGATTTTATCTCATCTTTAGATGAATAAACACCAAACATGGAATTACATCAACTGATGTTGCAAAAGAATTGGGTGTGACTTTGAAAACTGCTTGAAGAATGGGTCATGAAATCAGAAATCGTATTGCCAAACAAGAACATCAATTTATTGTTGAGGGCATAGTGCAAATGGATGAAATGTATCTTTCACATATGGGTTTTAAAAAACAAGGAAGATCTTTGATAAATAAAACATTAATTGTTGGGATTTATGAAAAAACAACCAATAATTTAATTGTGAAAGTAATCAAAAACGCAAAAAGTAAAAATCTTTTGCAGTTTGCAAGAAACCATATTTCTTCAAAGTGTGATGTACATACTGATTCTTGAAAAGGATATCGTGATTTCAAATCACTTTTCCCTAATCACAAAACAGTTAACCATCAAGATGGTTATGTTTCAAAAATTGGCGTAAATACCAATCAAATTGAATCAGTATGAAAACATATACGAAGAACATTTAAAACACATATCAAAGTTGCAAAACATCATGTTCATTTATATGGCAAAGAAGCTGCATATAAATTCAACAAGATACCTACTTTTGAAACTGTAATGCTATGTTTCATTTAAAAATGTGGGGAGAAGTCCGTAGATAGGCTTTTCTCAACATTTATGTGATAAAATTTAAAAATAGTACATAAAGGGAGAAAAGCCATAAATAATTTTAAAATTTTAAATATTGATTTAGATAATATTTTAAACTAATTATAATTGATATTCTTTAGTATTAATTAGCAATAATGCTATTAAAGTTAACTATATATAGTATATAATTAATTAGAAAGAGCATATAAGTGGAGGAATAAATGACAGATAATCAAAAATATATTATTGTTAAAGGTGCACGTGAACATAATTTAAAAAATGTTAATATTAAAATTCCAAAGTATAAGTTAGTAGTTATTACTGGTGTCTCAGGAAGTGGTAAATCATCATTAGCTTTTAATACAATTTATGCAGAAGGAAGGCGAAGATATGTTGAATCACTTTCAGCCTATGCTCGTCAATTTTTAGGAAACAGTGAAAAACCTGATGTTGATGCTATTGATGGTTTAGCACCAGCAATTTCTATTCATCAAAAAACTACAAGTAATAATCCTCGCAGTACTGTTGGTACTGTTACTGAAATTTATGATTATTTGCGTTTACTTTATGCACGGATTGGAACTCCTTATTGTAATAAGGGTCATGGTCCAATTAGCACGCAAACTTTAAAAGAAATGGTTAATAAAATTAAAACGTTAGAAGATAATACTAATATTGAAATTTTAGCACCAGTTATTAATGCTAAAAAAGGTAGTCATCAAGATTTATTAGCAAAATTAAAACAAGAAAATTTTTTGCGAGTTAAAATTAATAATAAAATATATAGTTTAGATGAACCAATTGAATTGAATAAATCATTACGTCATGATATTGATATTGTTATTGATCGTATTAAATTTACCAATGATGATAATACTATTTCACGAATTCATGATGCTTTAGAAGTTGCTTTAAATCATAGTAATGGTTTAGCAAAGGTTATTTTATCGCAAACAAATGAAACGTGATTATTTTCTCAAAAATATGCTTGTAAAATTTGTGGATTTTCAATTCCCAGTTTAGAACCGCGTTTATTTTCTTTTAATGCACCAAGTGGAGCGTGTTTTGATTGTAAAGGCTTGGGAGTAAAATTAGAAGTTGACGAAGAATTATTAATGCCGGATTTAAAATTATCAATTAATGATGGTGGCATTGAGTATTATAAAAACTTAGTTGGTACTAGTAATTTAGAATGACAAAAATTAAAAGTTCTTTGTTATCATTATTTAATTGATTTGAATCAACCATTAAAAAATTTAACAAAAACACAACTTAATTATATTATGCGTGGTAGTGATGAAGCCATTACTTTCAGTATTACTTCGGCAAATGGTCGTAAATATCCTAATCATGATTATATTGAAGGCATTGCCACTTTAATTGAAAGACGTTTTTTAGAAACAACTAGTGATTTTGCCCGTGATTATTATCGTAAATTTATGAGTGAACGTACTTGTTTAACTTGTCAAGGAACAAGATTAAATGAATTTGCACTAGCAGTTAAAATTAAAGATGAAAATAATAAAGAAATGAATATTAGTCAATATACTAATTTAGACATCGAAGAAAGTTTAACATTTATGTTAAATATTAAATTATTACCTTATCAACAAGAAATTGCTAAATTAATATTAGTAGAAATCATTAATCGTTTAAGTTTTTTAACTAATGTTGGTTTAGGTTATTTAAACTTATCACGAATGGCACAAACTTTATCTGGTGGTGAATCACAAAGAATTCGATTAGCAACTCAAATTGGTTCACAATTAACGGGAGTATTGTATGTTCTTGATGAACCTTCAATTGGTTTACATCAACGTGATAATGTTAAGTTAATTGAAACTTTAAAACAAATGCGAGATCTTGATAATACATTATTAGTAGTAGAACACGATGAAGATACAATGTGAGCAGCAGATTGATTAATTGATATTGGTCCAAAAGCTGGAATTTATGGTGGTGAAGTAATTGCTGAAGGTACACCACAGCAAGTTGCTAATAATCCTAATTCAATTACTGGACAATATTTAAATGGTGAAAAATTTATTGCGTTACCTAAATCAAGAAGAAGTGGTAATGGTAAAGTTATTGAAATTCAAGAAGCACAAGCTAATAATTTACGTAAAATAAATGTTAAATTACCTTTAGGTAAATTTATTTGTGTTACTGGTGTTTCAGGAAGTGGTAAATCAACGCTTGTTAATGATATTTTATATACTAGTATTCAAAAGTATTTGGGTTTAAAGTGACAACGACCAGGAAAACATAAAGCAATAAAAGGGATTGAATTTATTGATAAAATTGTTGCTATTTCGCAAGAACCAATTGGCAGAACACCAAGGAGTAATCCTGCTACTTATACTTCAGTTTTTGATGATATTCGTGATTTATTTACACAAACACCAGAAGCAAAAATTAGAGGATATGCTAAAGGTAGATTTTCATTTAATGTACCGGGAGGAAGATGTGAACGTTGTTCTGGTGATGGTGTTATTAAAATTGCGATGCATTTTTTAGCAGATGTTTATGTAACTTGCGAAATTTGTGAAGGAAAACGTTATAATAGTGAAACATTACAAGTTAAATATAAAGGTAAAAATATTTATGATGTACTAGAACTGCCTGTTGATTTAGCATTAACTTTTTTTGCTAATCATCCAAAAATCCATAAAAAGTTAGCAATGATACAAGAAGTGGGATTAGGATATGTAAAATTAGGGCAACCCGCTACTGAATTATCTGGTGGTGAAGCACAAAGAGTGAAACTAGCTAAAGAATTACAAAAACGTGCTACTGGCAAAACTATGTATATTTTAGATGAACCAACTACTGGTTTACACGTTGATGATATTAAAAGGTTAATTGAAGTTTTAAATAAAATTGTTAATCATGGTGATACTGTTGTTGTAATTGAACATAACTTAGAAGTTATTAAAGTTGCTGATTACATTATTGATCTAGGACCTGAGGGTGGTAAATTTGGTGGTGAAATCATTGCTACAGGAACGCCAGAACAAGTAATAACAAATCCTAAGTCTTATACTGGACAATATTTAAAAGCAGTTATTAATCGCGATTTGAATAGAAAATAATTAAAATATTTTCTGTAGTATTCTTGAATTTTAACAAAAGAAGTGGAGAAATAAAATGTCTTTAGAAGTAGTACCAAATTTAAAAGAAATACTTATAAATTCAACTATACAAAATGTTAAAAGTAATATAATAAAGTTAAAAGAAGTTTTTAGTACTTCTTCTAATATACAATACTTAGAATATTGATTTATTTTTTTTGAAAAAGATTTTTTTAAAAAAATTTAAAAATAATGGAAAAACAGTATCAATTAATGCAAAAATTTTTAGTGAAAGTAAAAGATGAAGTAATTAATGATGAAAGAAAAGAACTTGAATTTCTTTCTTTTAAGTTTGAAAAAGAAAATTTTTTTCCATGAGATAAAGAACTAGAGTTTGAATTACTTGAATTTACTTTAATATGAGAGGAACAAAAACAGAAGAAAAAGGATAAACTTATTGATAAAATTACAGCATTAAAAATAGAATTAAATTGTAAATTAAGTAGTAAAAAATGAGAATTAAAAGAAAAATTATATAAAATTAATAATCAACAAGAAATTATTTTAAATTTTCATAATAATAGTTTTAAAAAATTAGAAGTTTTTCAAAAACAGAAAACAAGTAAGATTTTTAAATTTAAAAGTAAATTAGTTAAGTTTTTAACTTTTGGTTATTATAATTTTGAAATAAGATTAGTTAATAGAATAGAATGTGAAAAAGTTGTTTTAAATAATCAAAAAGAGCAACTTTATAAAATTGGATTAAAAATTTGTAATATCAAAAAAAGTTTAAATAAAGTTGAAATAAAAATTAGAAAAAAAGACAAAGACTTAATTTATTTAAAGAAAATATTGTCTCTCTTGTTAAGGAAATAAATTCAATTAATGTACAAAATACTGAAATTTCAACAAACAATAGATTAATAACACAACTATAGTTATTCTTTTTATTTGTAATCTAAAATTGGAGAAAATTATTTCCATTTATATGATAAAATTTGTTAAGTATCATTAATTTTTATTAATGATATTTTTTATGTTATAATGTTTTATAAGATTTATTAAGTAACGTTTTTCTTTTATTGTTTGTTTTTAATTAAGTAACGTTTTTCTTTTATTGTTTGTTTTTATAATTTTTTATGTTAAGATTTGTTTGTTATTAACATATATAAAATTTGGTTTTAAAAACCTAGATACGAGAATTTTATATGGATATTCAACAAGATTTTTATATTAAAAAGGTTTTTTATGCTTGTTATGTAAAAAATATAGTATTACCTATTTCATTTTTGACTAATATTGGAAATAAAAAAGGTAAATGTTATGTTGGTAATAAGCAAAAATTGAGAAATAGTACTGTTCGTACTAAAACTAATTTAATTCAAAAAGCATTACATAATTTTTATAATAGTAAAATGTTAAGTTTTGTTACTTTAACTTATAAAGATAATATGCAAGATGTTAAAAAAGCAAAAAAAGATATTGGTTTATTTTTTATTAAATTACAAAAGTGATGAAATGACCCTAAACGTTTTTCAAATTTAGGAGAATTAAAATATTTTTATGTTTATGAGTATCAGTCTCGTGGTGCTATACATTTTCATATAATTTTTAATAGAAAGATACATAAAAGTATGTTAGCAGAATGATGAACTCATGGTTTTAATGATTTAAGGGTAGTTAAAAAAGGTACTAATGAATTTGTTATTAAATATTTAGGAAAGTATGTTACAAAAGCAATAGATGATGTTAAGTCTTTAAATCAAACAGATGTAGGTGTAAAGGCTTATGCTTTTAGTCGTAATTGTAAAAACCCTATTGTGGTTCGTGGTATTAAGAAATTAACAATTGGAGATATAATTAAAGCAAGTTTTAATGCTACAAATGTCTTTTATTTTAAAACTCAAAGAGATAGTAATGGTAATACTGTTATGATTGGTGGTATTATTGAAAGTATTGTTGTAAATGATTATTTTAAAGAGTATGAAGATTACGAACGCTATGTATATTTAAGTGCTTTATCGCATAAGCATTATTTATGGACTAGTGAAATAGGTTATTTAATTCAAAGAGATAAAGATGTTTTGACTTGGGTAGATAGAGTTTTTGGTAATAAAGTTGAGAAAATAGATTTTAAGAAAAAAGTATTACATTAGAAAAAAACTTAATTTTTTCTATAATTTTACTTGTATATATATATATATATATATATAATGGTTAATGAACATTAGTAATTACTCGTATCTTTACTAGTGTTCATTTTTTTTATTTTTTAATTGTATTTTTATTTTTTTATGATATATTATTATTAAGCGTAGGTTTACCCTACTATGCTTAACTTATTAAATTTAATTTAATGATACGAGAGGTTAAGTTTTTTTATGTTTAAAGTACAGTTAGTTAATATTGAAAAGGGTCGTGTTATTCCCGATAAAAATAATAAAGGTCAAACATTAAAGTTTGATGTTTTGAAGTTTGTAGAAATAAATAAACAAACAAGCGTGCCAACTGGTCAAACACGTGATAAATGATATAATCCGGAATTTGCTAGTGATTTTAATAATTGTTTATCTACTGTTGATTTAAAAGTTGGTAATTTTTATTCACTTGAACTTGATTTAAGCGGTAATATTAAAAAACTTTCTAATTGAAAATAGTTATTTATTAAAAGGGTAATTTTAAATAATTATTTTATGTTAGGAGTTAATTTTAAATTATGGCTAAAAATGATAATTGTTCATGTGAACAAGCATTTCATTTAGCAATTTATATGTGTAAACTTTGCGACCAAGTTATTTGTCCTAAAAAAGTTTTGCAAAATTTATATACTAGAAAATATTATTGTCCAAATTGTATATTAGATATTGCTTTAAATAAATTAATTAGACAACAAGAAAGTAAGTTAAATTATGAGACATAAGTGTAGTGATTGAACTTATGAAAGAGTATTTGGTTGTGAAATGTGTTATAGAGTTGCTAATGAAATGGAACGAATAAGAAAAGAGAATAAAAGAAATAAATAAAAATTAAATAAGGGGCTTATATATGGATTATATATTTTTCATTAAGCCCCAATGGATTAGATTATAATTCATAAATAAGCTCCTTATTAGTGTATATAAAGTAAGGAGTTTTATTTATGCCTAATGAATTAGAACAAACTAGTAATTATACTTTAACTAAAATTATTAGAACTGGATTAAGTCCGTTAAGTGCTATGGTAGGAGTTAGTTCTTATTATGGTCAATATTTAAAAGACCCAATTTTGGGAAGTATTAATTCTTTGTTATTTAGTAAAAAGTTAGGAATTGATATATGGAATATTAATCAAAGACCAACTACTAAAAATAAAGTGATTAATAGTTATAAAAAGATATTTTTAGGTTTAGGAACAATTGGTTTAATTAATTATGCTAAGTTTGTTCAGTATGTAAATAAGTCAGTTACTTTATTAAGAAATGAACCATGTTTTTGACCACCATGTCCTACTGAACCACCAATTCCTACACCAATACCAACTCCTAACCCAGTAATTGATAAACCTTTCGTAGATTGAGATAATTATATATCTTTAAATAGTTTTGGTATAGCAAATATTATTAGTGGTTTAACTGAGTTAATACCTACTAAATTTCAAAATATAAGAAAAATAGCGAATATGGGTACTGGTGGTTGTTTAATTTCAACTGGTGTTGCTATGGGTATAAATAATAATTTTAATAATTATTTTGCTATTCCTACAATTATTGCCGGTGCAAGTGAGATTATTAATACTTTATTATTGCCATTAGGAAATACACATAATAATACAGAGTTACAAGAAGTATTTACAGATGAAAGAGCAAAATTAATTAATGGCAGTGTTAATGATTATCAAAGTACAGATGACGGTATGGTTGATGTTGATTTAAATGATGATAGTATGTCGGAGATTAATTTAGATAGAGCAAGTTTAAATTGGGGTTATTCTTATGCTTATACGTTAGGTGGTGCTGTTTAAAATGAAAAAAGATAAATGAAAAAATATGCCAAGACAAAAGTTGCATAAGAAAAAGTCAAAAAGAAATTTTGAGCAGAGATTATATGAAAATATGAATTATCATGATTTTTTATTAGGGGGTAAAAAATAATGGAAAATAAAGAAGTTATAAAACATAAAAAAAATTCTAAATTTGATTGAGTTAATATTATTCTTATTAGTGTTTTTACTAGTTGTGGTTTATGGTTATTTGTTGGTGGCATTCAGCAAATTATTGATAATGATATGAGTTTTATTCGTTGATTTTGGTTTATTATTGGTGGTATTTCATTTTTTATGGGTATTTTATTTTCAATTTTAGATTTGATTAAATCAATTAAAAATAAGAAAAAGAATATTGAGAAAGGAAGTGATAAATAATGGATTTTAAAGAAATTATAAAATATGCATTATATATTGGTGGGTTTTGTTTAATTCTTTGGTTTTGTAGAAATTGAATACGTGAAGGTATACAAAGATTTAAACATAAAAAACATATAAAAGATAATGATAGTGAACCCGATTGTATTTTTTGTCGTAAAGATTTTGAAAAGAAGAAACGTAAATTAGAAATGGAAAAACAACAAAAAGAATTAGAGAAAGGGGGTGATTAATATGCCCGCTGGACTATCAGCATTATTAACCATGATAGGTGGTGTTGGACAACAATTATTAAATGCTTTTACTTATATTTTTGGTTGAGTATTTACAACTGGCGATGGTGGAACACTTACAAATTGACCAGTGTTAATTTCAATTGTATTTATGGTTCTTGTATTTATTAAGCAGTTTGTTGGTCATATTATCCATGGAACTCATTAATAATTAGAAAGGAAGTAAGCAAATGGTAAAGTTATTTTTTAGTTTGGTTTTTGTTTTACCTTTATTGGGTAGACTTTTACCAGTTGTTAATACTTTGGTACAAACTATTTATATGCAGTATTTAAGTTCTTTTGCTGGGTTACATACTGTGACACTTTTTATTAAGTCTTTCTTTTATGATAGTTTATACACTTTACCTTTGCCTATTCTTGCTTTAATAAATGTTAGTTTTGTATTTTATTTAATTTTAGGATTATTTAGATTTACAAGACATTAGGATGTGAAATTATGTTTATACCTTTTATTACAACTGTTATGCAATTATTTGCTTCAATTTTTATGAAGTTTTTTAGTTTTCCACTTGGTGATTTAGGTTTTAATTTAGGTACTTTGATGATATTTTTAATTTTGCTTAGATTTGCATTTAGGGTTATTTTACCTGAATTAATGTTGCCAGCGTTAGATTTAGGACAGAATGTTAAAACTATGGGTCGTGCTTCTGTTAAATTTTATAAAGGTTCATCATGAGTTGGTAAACAAATTGCTAAGGGACATAAACAAACACAAGATGTTAGTGGAATTAATGTAGGTAAATAGTTATGTCTAATTTTGTTCTTAGTATATTGCATTTTATTTTTATATTTTCTAGTAAAGATATTCAAATATTTTTAAATCAACCAAATATCACTAATGAAGTTTATATTTTGTTTAATTTGACTTTTTGATTGGTATTAGGTGTATTTTTTAATTTTATTTATCGTAGTATTAAATTTATTTTTAGGTCATTGTTTGGGTAGGTGTTAGTTATGAGTGTTTTAGAAATTTACAATAAAATACATCAATGTATTGTTGATTATTGAACTATGTTTATAGGTAATCCGGTTGATGATTTTACTACTATTTTATGAAATTTAGTATTTTATGGAACTCAGTTTTTTATTGGATTTGTTTTGTTTTATGGTTCATGGTGAATTTTAAAATGTTTATTTGGTAAATAATTATGTGATTTAAGTTTGCTAAATTATTTTTTGTTGTAAATACTTCTATTCAAGCATCCACTAGTTTAATTGCTTCAAATGACCCTAATGTTGTTAATTATGATATTACAAAAGAAATGGTTAAACATGTTAAATATCATGATTTTGATGATTGAGCAACAATTCCATGAAAGTCTGCTTATTTTGATGTTGACCAACCGGATTTAAAATTAGTAAGTGGTGAATTTATAGGTAATAATGAAGGTTTATATACGTGTTATTATTATAGTGATACAGTTGGTGTTCCATCACAAATGATAGATATGGGAACTGGTGTTTATACTTTTAATAGAAAACAATTAGATGAATTTTCACGTATTATGTTTAATCATAATTATGTTGCAAAGAATAATACTAATAATTTAAATTTTGTTAATACTGGTAAAAGAATTATAAATTTTCAAACACAGTTAAATTTTGAAATTGATAAACTTTTAAGTTTTTATATTCAAGGTTTTATGTTTTATTTTGAATATGAATATTTTAAAACTTTTACTGCTAATTTTGTTTTTAGTTTTTTAGATAATGTTGGTGATACAAAATATGTTTTTAAAGGTAAAGTTGATAATGATATTTATCAACAAGACTTATATAATTTTGTTACTATGCCTATTCGTGTTCCAAATTTAAGACATTTAACAGTATTTTTTGATGTTCATGGTGAATCAACTAGACCAACTTTTTCACCACAGTTAAATTTTGGTCAAATTAATATTTTTTCAAGTGAGAAAGTAACACCAGTCCCACCAAATAGTCCTTTTAATCCTGAGTATGAACGTGTTAGTTGATATGATGTTTTTGGTCATTTGCGTAATGCTTTTAGATGAGTACTTTATGGTGTTGTTGGTAAGGTTTTACCCGTGGAACCATTAAGAGAGTTTTTTACTAAACTTGACGGATTGTTGAGACGTATTTTTGATGATACCATTAGTTCTGTTTTAAATGTTGATTTTACTAGTGGTTTAGAACAAGTTTTAACTTTATGAGTATTTTTAAAAGCAGTAGGATTTTTAGTTGGTTAGGAGTTGAAATAATGCCTTGATATGGTTATTTACTTTTAGGATTTTTATTATTAATAACACTGTATCCATTTTTAATAACTAGAAAAAATATAAAGATATTACAACGTGTAGGTAGTTATATTATTTCAGCACCACCACGTACTGGTAAATCTGCTCTTGCTTGTTGTTTAGCACAAAAACATAAAGGTAGAGTAGTAGTTAAAGTCCTATTCCTATTAAAGTACGTAATGAATATAGTTATCGCTGTTCTTATGATGATGTTTTTAAATTTAATCAATTAAATAGTAATTATGCTTTTAAAGAGTGTGATATGGTTGTTTTAGATGAGTTAGGTTTGAAAATTAATAGTAATGATTTGTCACCCGAATTTAAAGAAACACAAGAAAGTTTGGGAATGTTTTGTAAATTAATAGGTCATAATTTTAATGGAATTATGTATATGATTGAACAACACCCAGATAGAATACCAAAACAAGCACGTGAAAAAGTAGAGTATATTGTTCAAGTTAAAAGAATGCGTATTTTGTTATTTTTAGTTAAGTTTAAACTAAATATTTATACTAATGTTGATGACTATAATAAAGTTGTCTTATCTAAAAGACAAACTAAGAAAATAATTAAACGTGGTGGATTACCACCTAGTTATAGTGGTGAAACTATGACTTTTAGTTTATGATTTCCTAGGTCTTATTTACAAAGATATAATAGTTGTGCTTTAAATTATATTCATTCTTTAAAGAGTGAATTAAGTATTGTTAAAGACTATGAACAATCACAAGCATTAGATTTTACTGTTGATGATATTAGAGCAGTAGGATTAGATAAGTTGGATAATATATTACAAACTGAAAAGAAAGAAACTGAAAATAGTGTATGCCGTACTTGTTATTATAGAAATAAATATTCTAAGAAAAATAAGAAAGATGTTAAAATAGAGTAAACCTATATTATTGGTCGAAGCCAACCAGAACCTTGGTTGGTTGGCCGTGGCGTTTACGCCACTGGGGTGAGTTGCGAAGCAACGAGGGGCAAAGCCCCTATATACTTGATATTTATTTATAAATCATTTAATTTTATTAAAAATTCTGACCAAGAATAATTTTAAATGAATATTTCATATAATTTTTATGTTAAAAAGATTTTTTATGCTTGTTATGTTAAAAATGTTGTTTTGCCTATTGATATGATTAGAAATGAAAGAAATAAATTAGGTATAAAGAATATTGGTAATAATACTAAGTTAAGAAATAATAATGTTCGTATTAAGTCTAAATTAATTCAAAAAGCATTACATAATTTTTATAATGCAAGAGTTTTAAGTTTTTTAACTTTAACTTATCACAAAAATGAAACTGATATTAGAAAAGCAAAAAAAGATATTCGTTTATTTTTTATTTTGTTAAAACGTTGGTGAAATGACCCTAAACGTTCCAAATATTTAGGTGAATTAAAGCATTTTTATGTTTATGAATATCAAGAACGTGGTGCTGTTCATTTTCATATATTATTTAATCGTAAAATACCTTATTCTATGATACGTCAATGATGACCACATGCAGGAAATTCTAAGGGTGGATGGGTTACACTTTATTGGACACTAATTACGTAGACAAGTGAACAAATTAGTGAAAAGAAAGGAATTATAATTATGACTAATATTAACTCATATACCGACGAATTTAAAAAGCAAATAGTAGCTTTATATCAAAGTGTAGATTAGACACACTTTTTGGACTAATAAAAGTTTTTATAACTTTATATTATTAGTTGAGGTGTAGTTTAAAATGAAATATTTAATTAATAGTGCTGATTTTACTAAATTTGATTATAAATTTAACAAGTTTGTAGAAAAGTATAAAAATAATAAAAATATTAATAAAGTTAATATTTATTATCGTAAATTTAAAACATTTTGTTTTTTATTTAAAAATAAAAATTCTTGTAAAGAAATAATTTCTCAATTACATATGCCAAAGCAAACTTTTTATTATTGAGCTAAACGTTTTTATGATATTTTCTACAAAAATAAACCTTTTGAAGAATTATTATTTAAATCAACAAAACCTAAAAATATTAAATATTTGTATAATTTGGAATTATCAGAAAAATTTATAAATTATTTTGTTCAGTATAAAGAAGAGTTTGGTATAGGTGCTTTTCAATTTTGTTATTTAATAAGAAATATTGATGATATTAGGTTTAATTTTTTGCCAAAACCTTCGGTTAAAACTATATATCGTTGATTAAAACGTTTTGGTTTTTATTCACAAAAAACTATTAAGAAAAAACATTTGAGATATGAAGTAAAAGAAACTGGATTATTGCAGACTGATATTAAAGTAGTATCAGATTATATAACAGGAAGTAAAAGATGATATATTATTGATGGCTTTTCTCCCTTTATGTACTATTTTTAAATTTTATCACATAAATGTTGAGAAAAGCCTATCTACGGACTTCTCCCCACATTTTTAAATGAAACATAGCATTACAGTTTCAAAAGTAGGTATCTTGTTGAATTTATATGCAGCTTCTTTGGCATATAAATGAACATGATGTTTTGCAACTTTGATATGTGTTTTAAATGTTCTTCGTATATGTTTTCATACTGATTCAATTTGATTGGTATTTACGCCAATTTTTGAAACATAACCATCTTGATGGTTAACTGTTTTGTGATTAGGGAAAAGTGATTTGAAATCACGATATCCTTTTCAAGAATCAGTATGTACATCATACTTTGAAGAAATATGGTTTCTTGCAAACTGCAAAAGATTTTTACTTTTTGCGTTTTTGATTACTTTCACAATTAAATTATTGGTTGTTTTTTCATAAATCCCAACAATTAATGTTTTATTTATCAAAGATCTTCCTTGTTTTTTAAAACCCATATGTGAAAGATACATTTCATCCATTTGCACTATGCCCTCAACAATAAATTGATGTTCTTGTTTGGCAATACGATTTCTGATTTCATGACCCATTCTTCAAGCAGTTTTCAAAGTCACACCCAATTCTTTTGCAACATCAGTTGATGTAATTCCATGTTTGGTGTTTATTCATCTAAAGATGAGATAAAATCAAAATCTTAAAGGTGTTTGTGACTTGTAAAAAATGGTGCCATGAAGAATACTAAATGTTTGATGACATTTCAAACATCTTATTCTTCTTAGATTAGAAGTATTCAAACTTGTTCAAGAACACATGATACATTTGTTTTTCTTCAAACTTGCTATATATTTTAAACAATCCTGTTCTGTTTGAAAAGCATTGTTGAACTCATTCAATTTCATTGTTTCCTCCACAAGTACATGTGGGGAGAAGTCCGTTATTGATTTTATTGATGAAAAAACTCGAATTACTTATTGTTATCCATCTGAACAAGCACAAACCAGAGATATTGTAAATGCTACTAAAAATGTTTTAAATTTTTATGAAAAATTGGGAATTAAAATTAAAAGAATTAGAACTGATAATGGTAGTCAATATGTTAATACATCTTGTGGAAAACCACAAAGGAATCGTTGATTTACAAATTTGTGTAATAAAAAAGGTATAGTTCATGAAACTACACCGTTTAGATCACCACAGAGTAATGGTAAGATTGAAAGATTTCATAGAAATTGAAGTAATTTATTTGAAATAAAACCATATTTAAATAGTGATTTTAGTTTATTTCAAAAATTAGTTAATTCTTTTCAAGAATATTATAACAATTCTAAACCACATAAATCATTAGGGTTAATGACTCCTATGGATTATTTTGATAAACTTTTATTAGATGGAAAATAGTCCAAAATGTCTGTACTACCTTACATAGCTTTATATCAAAGTGGTAAATCAATATCTTGCCTTGTTAAAGAGTATAATGTTACAAGAGCAGTTACTTATAAATGAATTAAGCAATTTACTAATTCAGGTAGTTTTATAAAACTAAAGATAATCTTTCTGATTTAGAAAAACAATTAATTCAAGCAAATAAAGAATTAAAACAGGTACGAATGGAAAATGATATTTTAAAGCAAGCAGCACTAATAATAGGCAGAAAATAGAAATTATTGTTAAAAATAAATCTAAATATAAAAGGCTTTTCTCCCTTTATGTACTATTTTTAAATTTTATTACATAAATGTTGAGAAAAGCCATAAATTATTCTTTTATTTTAACTCTTTTGACTCAATTTCATCAATGTTGTTACTTCTTCTTCTGTCAAATAACGATATTCACCCATTGTTAAACCTTTTAAAGTAATATTAGCAACTTGTAAACGTTTTAACGTAATTACTCTACTTCCTACTGCTTTAATCATACGTTTAACTTGTTGATTTTGTCCTTCATGAATAGTGATATGTAGTAAAGTATTTTCTTTTTCTATATTTTTATAAATTATTTTAACAATAGCAGGAGAAGTTGTAAATGAAGTTGATAAAATAATACCGTCTTGTAGTTTTTTAATAGCATTTGATGACAAAATACCACTTGCCAATACTTCATATACCTTATCTATTTTATAACGAGGATGAATAATAGAATTAGTAAATTCACCATCATTAGTCATTAACAACAAACCTGAAGTATCAAAATCTAAACGACCGACTGGGTAAATTTTACTATTAATATTAGTAAAATAATTCATTACCGTTGGTCTATTTTTAGGATCACTTACTGTTGTTAAACAATTAGGTGGTTTATAAAATGCTAAATAAATATGATTAGATTGCTTAATAATTTGATTATTAACTTTAATAACATCACTACTTGTAACTTTAAAACCTAACGTTGTAATAATTTGCCCATTAACTGTTACTTGCCCATTAATAATTAGTAATTCTGCTTTTCGTCGTGAACATACTCCAGAATTAGCAATAACTTTTTGCAAGCGTTCTAAATCATTATTCATTAGTAAAGTTGTAGATTTCTTGTTCATCATTTTGGTTATTAAATTGAGGCAAAGTTGGTAATTGAGTTAAAGATTCGATATTAAAATGATCCATAAATTCATCAGTTAAATCATATAAAATTGGTTTTCCTGGTAATTCACTACGACCAATCTCGGTAATTAAATTTAAACTTTTTAGTTTAAAAATAATAGAATCACAATTTACACCACGAATATCTTCAATTTGTGGTTTAGTAACTGGATGATTATAAGCAATAATAGCTAGTGTTTCTAAAGCTGCTTGTGATAAACGTATTAAAGGTTGTTGTTTTAATACTTGATAGCGATTATAATGAATAGGTTTTGTTGTTAATTTATAAATATTACCAACTTTAATTAAACTTAAACCACTGGTATCATCATCATTTAATTTCATTTGTAAAGATGCAATTAAATTTTCAACAGTTTTTGGTTTTTTTGTTAATTCTAAATATTCAGCAAGTGTTAATAAATCAAGACCTTCATTGCCAGCAATAAATAATAAACCTTGTAAAACTGCTAATCTTTCGTTTGTTTTTCAATTGCTATTATTCATTTTTCTCACCTCGATAAATTACTGTAATTTCAGTAAAAGTATTAGTTTGTATAATATGTAACATTTGATGATTTGCAAGATCTAAAATTGCAATAAAAGTAATAATAAAATAATGTAAAGTTAATGTTTTAGTAAAAAATAATTGTTCTAAAGTAAAGTGTTGCTTGGGATTTTTTTTCAGTAACTGTTTAATTTCTTTACCTCGATCTTCAGCTGAAATTAAGTTTAATGCTAAATTAACTGGTAATTTATTTTCATTTTGTAGTCTATTAAATAAGTTTAACATTGCTTGTGTTAGTTTATTAACATTATTTTTTACCAAAATTGGTGTAATTTCATCAACTAAATATGTTTTTAAATCACTAGGTGCTTTTGTTAATAATTGGGTTCTATATACAGCCTGTTCTTTAAAATAATTACTTATTTCTTTAAATTTTTTATATTCTAATAAACGAGCAATTAATTTTTGACGATTAACTTCATTTTCATAAGCACTATCTACTACTAGTTCTTGTTTTGGTAATAATTGTTTTGATTGCAATTCTAATAAATAAGCAGCAATCGGTAAATATTCACTTACTAAATCAATGTTTTTAATTAATTCTTCATTAATAAAGTGAACATATTGATTAGTAACATCATTTAGATTTAAATCTAAAATATTAATATTTTTTTCTTTAATTAAATGCAAAAGCAAATCCATTGATCCTTGAAAAGATTCAATTGTAATTACTGGTTGTAACATTATTCTCGTTCCCTCAATATCATTTTATACTTATTAATATTAATTATAACTTAATTTAATAGTACTTGATTAATCTTTAATAAATAAAAAAAACTTATTTTTAATTTTTTAATGATTAAAATAAGTTTTAAAAGTTATTATATATTTAAATATTATTATTTAACTTCACGTAATATAATATGAATATTTTCAGCAGATATTTCAAATTTTGAAGTTGTCTTTATATCTGGAAAGCCTTTACTTAGATCATATTCTAATTTAAAGTTTAAATTAAAATAACCATTTTTTTCGTTAGGGTTAAGATTAAATCCACTTTCAGGATTAGTAATAGTTATTACACTATCATTTCATTTGGGAACAAGAATACTATAAATTTTATTAATATTAGCAAAATAACCATTTGTTATAACTTGTTTTTTTATTTTTCCATCTTTGTCATAATCTGAATACTTGTCTGAAGCTTTTGGTAATTCCTGTACTGTATCAACTGTTCACTCACAAAATATTTTTGAAATTTGTGTTGTTGCATCAACAAAAGTTTGGTTAATCTTAATAGCAGTAGTACTTTGAATATCACCAGTATTAAAACTAGATTTACCATCATTACCAACTAAGAAATCAATAGTAATATTACTAACATTACCATTAAATATAATTTCTTTTCCTTTATCAGCACAATTATCAATTTCTTTTTTTAAATCTGATGCTTTTTTATTAGCTTTTTCTAATTTAACTTTTAATTCTTTCAATTTTTCACTATCACTACAATTTTTAATTTCTTTATTAACTTCTTCTAATTTATTTTTTAATTCTATTAATTTAGTAGTTGGGTTTGTCATTTTAAATAAAGTTGATTTAGCATCACTTGAAAAATCACCTGAAAATTTAAAACCTAAACTTAAACCATAATATTGAACTTTATCTTTAATAGCAACATTTAAATTTTGTTTGATATATGATAACTGAGTTCTAGAAATATCTTCTTTTGAGGGTCCATCAATTTTTCCATCAATTGGTAAATTTTCAACATTAATATTTAGATTACCTTTAGTAATTTCTTCATTAATAAAGTCTCTAATTGCATCAGCTTTTTTTTGATCACTAGTATGACTTGTATCATTACTAATTGTAATTTTAATATCTTTAGTAACTGATGGTAAATTTAAATAAGAGATTTCCGCTTTTACTCATAAATGACCATTGACTAATTCACTACCAGTTGGTAAAACAAACTTAGGTTTGTCCTTTTCATCATTATCATTATCTTTTTTTGGAACATAGTCCATAATTTTGACATGTGCATCAGGGTGATATCAATTTGTTGGATGTTCATTGGTACTTTCTTTAAGTTTACTAGAGAAAAAATTACCAATGGCGGTTTGCACAGAAGTATCTAATTCGCTAAAAATTTTACCTTTCATTTCTCCTATATTGGTATCATCTGATAAATTAAGATCATCTTTAATTTTCAGATTACTATCAGTAATAAAAGAGGCAGCAAAATTAAGAATATCCCTTGGAGTCATTTGATTATTTTCACTACCACAAGCAACAACTGTTACCACTGGTGTTGTTGCTAAAGCAAGTGTGCCCAGTAATTTTAATAAAGATTTCACAAAAACGCTCCTTATCATTTCATTTAATTAATATTTTTAAAATACTATAACATTATAAACAATTTTAAACTAAATTACATTATTATTTCTAAAATTATTGGTTTAATATCGTATTTTTTATTAGTAATCTGAAATGTAGAAATTGCCAAATCTAAAAATTGTTGATGAAAATGTTGATCTTTATTAGTATGGAGTTCCATAATTACACTATTTTTTTCAACTTTTTGACCATGAATTTGTTTCAAATAAATTCCTGCCACTGGATCAATGATATCAGTTTTAGTAGTTCTTCCTGCTCCTAATATTACTGATAATTCACCTAAAGCATAATTATTAGTAAAATCTAAATAGCCCGATAATTGTGCCTTAACTTTAATAATATATTTAGCTGGTGGTAATTTATCAATATTATCAAGATATTTAGTATCTCCACCTTGACTTTTAACAAAATCATAAAAAATTTGTAGTGGTTTTTCACTAGTAAACATAGCATTAGCTTTATCAATACCCTCTTTTAAGGTTTTTACGTTTTTAGCTCCCAATAAGGCTAAAGCTACTAAATTGCTAACAAGAATTTTCAAATCTTCTGGTCCTTTATTTTTTAAACTTAAAATAACTTCTTGTAATTCTAGTGCATTACCAATTGTTTGTCCTAAAGGCTTATTCATATCACTAATAATAGCATAAATTTTTTTATTAAAAGCTTTACCAATATGTACCATTAATTTTGCTAACTCTCTTGCAGTTACTATATCCTGAACAAAGGCACCTTTTCCGCATTTAATGTCTAGTAAAATTAAATCAGCACCCATTGCTATTTTTTTAGACATAACACTAGCAGCAATTAATGGTAATGAATCAACTGTTCCTGAAACATCACGTAATGCATATAATTTTTTATCAGCAGGCACTAAATTACTAGTTTGACTAATAATACTCATACCAACTTTATTAACAACTTTAATAAAATCTGATATTGCCAAATCACATTTAAAATTTGGAATTATTTCCAGTTTATCAATAGTACCACCAGTAATACCCAATCCTCTTCCAGAAATCTTTGCAACCTTTAAGCCACAAGCAGCAGCTAATGGACCAAATACTAAACTAGTTTTATCACCAACACCACCAGTTGAATGTTTATCAATACTAAAACCAGTAATTTGTGATAAATTCATAGTTTCACCAGTATTAATAATGGCTTTTGTATATTCTACTAATTCATCATTAGTCATTCCCTGAAAATAAACAGCCATTGCTCAAGCGCTAATTTGATAGTCTGGTATTGTTTCGTTGGCAATACCTTCTGTTAAAAATTTTAGTTCCTCTTTGTTTAAACTTTGTCCTAATTTCTTTTTAGCAATTAAATCAATCATATACATTTTAACAAAACACCTTACTTTCTTTTTATTAAATAACAATTGCAATGGCAATTGCATTAGTTTGATTATGTGATAAAGATAAAAGTAATTGATAATTTTTGATAATAGTTATTGGCTGATTATATTGATTATAACTAATATCAATATTTTTAAATGTTAACTTTTCTTGTGGTAATGCCTTAAAAATTGCTTCTTTTAATGCTCATCTTCCTGCCAAAAATTCCTGTTGACGTTGTAAAGGATATTGATTAAAAAGTATAATTTCTTTCTTACTTAAAATTCTTTTAGCAAGCTCTTCAATATTTTCTATTCGATTTACTTCAATAATATCTATACCTACACTACGCATTGTTAACTCCTTATATAAAATAAAAGGTTAAAACCCTAAAATCCTTGTTTTTATTATATAATTAATATGAAAGAAAGTGTGATATTAATTTTAATAAATCAAATAAATTTTGAAAAGATGGTGGTATATTAATGACATTTTACTTAAATCAAAAACAAAAATCATTAATTAAAGAACACTACCAAAGCTATAAAGTTGATAATAAAAATAATAGTTATGAATTATTTCAATATCATAATATAACAATTGAAATTTATCAAGAAAAAGTTATTTTTAAAGGTACTAAAGAGGATATTATTGCAGAATATCGTAGTATTTGAAATCAACTTGATGAAAATCAATCACCAGTCATTGGCAATGCTGAATTTGGTATTAATAATTTTTTTGGTCCACTTGTTATTATTAGTTCTTATATTGGTTCGGGTAATTTAGAAAAATTACGTTTACTTAACATTCACGATTATAAAGACTTGTCACAAAGTAAATTTATTGAATTAGCACAAGATATTATGAAAACAATTATTTTTGAGTCAGTAATCATTAACAATCGTAAATATAATCAATGAATTGATGCGGGTTATAGCCCCAATATTATTAAAACCTGAGGAGAAAATCAAGCATTAGTTCGTATGTTACAACATAGAATTCAATATGATACTATAGTTATTGATCAATATATTAATGAATATACATATTATAAATACATTGAAAATATGAAAGATAATCGTAATAAAATTATTAAAGATAAAGTTCAATTTGTTACTAATGCAGAAAGTAAGTATTTAGCTATCGCTTGTAGTACTATTATTAGTCGTTATTTATTTTTGGAAGAAATTAAAAAAATAAAAGGTATTGACACTAATACAATTCCATTAGGTACTGGAAAAGAAGTTAATATATTTTTAGAAAAAATTAAAAATGAAAAAACAATTGAATTTAATAAATTTCTTGAACGTCATAGCAAAAAATCATTTACTGAATTTTTTAAATAAATAATTAAAACTTAATTTTTATTAACTATATTAAAAACTATTAAATAAATGGGGAGCATACCGATGTTGTCTATAACATTCAATTATTGTCTTTAAATTATAAGATTAGACGAGAATAATTTAGACTTCAATATGCAATTGTGTGTTAATCTTAACACTTGTAAAATATTAGTCAACAATAATACTTACTTTTATAATTCAAAAAATTCTTATTAATAGTTACTTTAATAAGTTTTATTTTATTTTTAGTTTTTTAATTTAAAGTTTTTATTTTATAATAACTGGATAGCGGTATTTATTTGATAGCATTTAAAATTAACTATTTTTTTATCCATATCAATATTATAAGTTCTATCACCAATCATATGCTTTAAAATTTGTTTAATATTAGTTTCAGTAAAGCAACCAATATTTTCAACTAATGATTGATTTAATACACCATCTTTGGCATTAATAAAATAACCAACTTTTAATTTTTTATATTGTAAAGTTAATGATTGTAAAAAATCAATTAGTTCATCATATTGACCTTTTGCAAATAAATTTATTGCATTTTCATAGTGTAATTTAGCAATTTTATTTTTTCTTCTACCTGCCATTATACCAAGAAATAAAACATGAAAAGCATGAAATTTATCCAAAATAAATTTAGCATTTAAAATTGTAGCAGTTTTTCTAATTCATTTTGTACTATCTCCACAAGCTATTAAATTTGCTTGGTCAAAGTTTTCAAAATATAAATTACCATATGTTTGAATTAATTTAGCTGTTTTTTCTGCACCAATTTCTGTTTTTGATACTCTTATTTTACATACAGCTCTTTTATTAATTAATTTTCCATTTTTCTTTTTACCAGTACAAAATACTAATAATCTCATAGAACATTTTTTACAATTTTTAGTATTGTGTTTTTCATTAAACTTAAATTTTCGATGTCCATCATCAATATTTATGTATAAAGTTTGATTTTGTTGTAATACTATTTTAGGGATATTAGCTTTTGGTAATTGAAATTTTTGATATGTTCTACAAACTGTACTAGTACCTATGTACTAGTACCTATTAAATCTTCAATAAAAGTATCACAAACATCACGATATTTTTTACCATCAGCAAAATATTTTAAAATTTGCTTAATAACATTTGGTGCAAGTTTGCTATATTTTTTAACCCCAAGATAATTATCTAGCAATGAAACATATTCATTTTTTTTCGTTTTTGGGTTATAATATGTACAAATACGTCGTTTATAAGTTAATAAACCTTTTTTTGCTTTTAATTTTCGTTTTCTAAATCTATATGATTTATATACAGATTTATCACATTCATTTCATAGTTGTTCATCTATTTTTGCAAATAATTCTTCTGTTTGTTTTAAATTTAATTCATCTTGATTAAAATCATGTTTGTCTCAATCAAAATGATTAGAGAATGGTAATATAAACATTTTTAATGTTCCTTTCTAAATTTTGTTTGTTAATAATTTAAGTTTAATTTTTTTAAAAAATAAGGAGTAAATATGGCTTTTATTACTAGTTATGCACAATTGAATAAAAAATATAATCTTAATTTTAGTGATAATAATTATGGTTTTACGTGAGATATTTTTAAAGAATTTGTTGGTGATGAATGAGCAGAATTTTTCACAACTAATTGCTTTTATCGTTTTGTTCCAACAGCACGATTAACAAGAAAAACATGAAATTATTTAGCATTTGATTTATTTATATGTTGTAATTTTAGTGATAGTAGTGTTCAAGAAGTAAGACGGTATGAAAATACCCATAATGAAACCACTATTGGGTCTTTAATGGATGTTTGTCAATATTTAGCAGATAACTACGATATTCATTTAGGAGTGAATAATCCACATGGTATTAAGTGAAAAATAACTAAGGATGGTGGATGTATTATTTTTCCCAATAATCAACAAATTGATTTTATTGGTTATGCTAATGGTAATAAAATTTTTGGTAAAGCAGTTGGTGGTTCAAGTTATTTATTTTCTAGAACAGATGAAATCATTATGGCAGAAGAAAAAGAAACATTAAGTGAAAAGCAATTAACTCAACGTTATGAGCGTTTAAAAAATTATCAATGTTTCGAAGTAATCGTATTAAAGTATCAAATCAACCAATTAAAGACTGAAGTTGAACATTTACTGATAGAAATGTATTTAGTCCAATTTATGGTCAAAAAATTACTCGTTATTTTTATAAAAATCACTTTATTGCTTTTACTTGTAATCCTTATGATAAATACCATCCATTTTATTTGCTCTATTGTACACCATATTTACCATTAAATGATAAAGTGACAGATACTCTAAAAAAAATTGGTAAGATTTATTATGAAGACACTGAAGCATTTTCGGGTTTAGGGTTATTTATTTTAAGATTTACATTATTGCCATTTTGAAATAAATTAGAACCAGTAACTAAAAAATTAAGGCTTTTCTCCCTTTATGTACTATTTTTAAATTTTATCACATAAATGCTGAGAAAAGCCTATCTACGGACTTCTCCCCACATTTTTAAATGAAACATAGCATTACAGCTTCAAAAGTAGGTATCTTGTTGAATTTATATGCAGCTTCTTTGGCATATAAATGAACATGATGTTTTGCAACTTTGATATGTGTTTTAAATGTTCTTCGTATATGTTTTCATACTGATTCAATTTGATTGGTATTTACGCCAATTTTTGAAACATAACCATCTTGATGGTTAACTGTTTTGTGATTAGGGAAAAGTGATTTGAAATCACGATATCCTTTTCAAGAATCAGTATGTACATCACACTTTGAAGAAATATGGTTTCTTGCAAACTGCAAAAGATTTTTACTTTTTGCGTTTTTGATTACTTTCACAATTAAATTATTGATTGTTTTTTCATAAATCCCAACAATTAATGTTTTATTTATCAAAGATCTTCCTTGTTTTTTAAAACCCATATGTGAAAGATACATTTCATCCATTTGCACTATGCCCTCAACAATAAATTGATGTTCTTGTTTGGCAATACGATTTCTGATTTCATGACCCATTCTTCAAGCAGTTTTCAAAGTCACACCCAATTCTTTTGCAACATCAGTTGATGTAATTCCATGTTTGGTGTTTATTCATCTAAAGATGAGATAAAATCAAAATCTCAAAGGTGTTTGTGACTTGTAAAAAATGGTGCCATGAAGAATACTAAATGTTTGATGACATTTCAAACATCTTATTCTTCTTAAATTAGAAGTATTCAAACTTGTTCAAGAACACATGATACATTTGTTTTTCTTCAAACTTGCTATATATTTTAAACAATCCTGTTCTGTTTGAAAAGCATTGTTGAACTCATTCAATTTCATTGTTTCCTCCACAAGTACATGTGGGGAGAAGTCCGAAAATTAATTTTGGAATTAAAAAAGAAAAATCCTGATGAATTTAATACTGTTTATTATGGTTTTGAATTTTTAGATAGCTATGCAACAATTTTCCCATTTCAAAAAACATTAAAATATTGACAAAAATATGATTTAAAACAATTTTATAATCAAGAAAAATATATGTATAAATTTGATTTTTATAGTGTTGGTGTGGATTGAGCAACTGGACATAAAGACCATACTGTATTTTTATGATAGTTGTTTTTCAAGAATATAATAATACTGGATATTATGATGCTTATATTATTTGTGAATTAGTAGTTACACCTAATGACTTTATAAATGAAAATGAAAAAATTAGTGCTTATGTCAATGAAGTTTTAGGATTAATGGATAATTTTGAAGATTTTGCGCAAACCGTTTACTTTTATGATGATAAAGCAAGAACTGCTATTGATTGATTAAATCAAAAGTTAATAGATGAACATAATACTATTTTAATAACACAAACTGCTATTAAACATGCTTCAAATTTAAATCAAGAAGCAGGATTAACTAATAGAGTAGTTTGAATGCGTAATATTATGAGTTATGGAAACTTTTATGCAAATAAAGATGATTTCCAAAAACTACTCAATGTTTAGAAGAATTACGTTATGACCAAACAAAAACTAACATTCCTGACAAGAATATGTACCAAGACCCTTACGATGCATTATTTTATGCATTGTATCCGTACAAAAATGTAATTAGGGGTAAAAATAATGCTTCTTCAAAAAAAAGCATCTTCACATTTGCAATATAATAAACAAGTAACATATCATTAATAGAGTAGTATAGGTATCATAAAATAAACGTCTTGTATTTAGGCGTTATTTTGTATTTAAAAGCATACTTGTAAAAACCATGAAAAATAGTACAATTTAGAAGTAAAATAAAGGAAAAAAGGAGAATTTATGAGTAAAAAAAAGAAGTAAAGTTCGAAAAAAAATAAAAAGTAAGCAAAAATAATTTAAAATCATGAATGATAATTTTGATGAAGAAATTATAATTTGTCAAAGAAAAGGATGCAATAATATATCAAATAATATTAATCAATTAAGAGTTAATGAAGAAAAAGTAATGGATGTTTTTTTATGCAAAGAACATGCAGATGAACTTGAATATAAATTAGCACCCGAATGATTAGAAAAAGTTAAAAAAATGCAAAATGATGACGAGATAGATGATATAGAACTTTTCATAAATTAAATAAAAAATAAGGAGAAATTTAATATGAAAACATGAATAAAAACAAATTTAAGTAAAATAACATTAGCATTAGCATTAACTGGTGCAACAACTGGAACAATAGGATTAATAATTGGTTCAATAGCACATAATCAAACTAATGGATATCAGTCATTTTTAAACTGAGATTATACAGTAACTTGGGGGGGCGGCAACTATATGAGAGCATCCAAGAGATGATAGTCATAAAATAGATTTATATTTTGGAATTAAGCAAAAACATCAAGGTGATACAAAATGAAATGGTATTTATCCTGATGGATATTTTAATAAATAAAATTTGGCTTTTCTCCCTTTATGTACTATTTTAAATTTTATCGCATAAATGCTGAGAAAAGCCTTTTTTAATTTAATGTTATTCACGTCTGTAAAATCAAAATACTCAGATTTTAATATAACTTTTGCATCTTTGAATTGTCAAATTTCATCTTTATTAGGATGTATCGGATTAGATTTTAGTTCAAAATAATAAGGTAAGAGTATTTTGTTACCATCATTCAAACCTTTATTAATAGACATATTAGAATAAATATTATTTGATAACATAATAACTATTTGTTTAAATATTTTTACTTGTTGTAAATTTAAATAGTTTGGATAATCTAATTTTCATTGTTTAAATAAATTAGTAATAACATCATCTGGTTTTTGCCCCTCAAATTTTGCACGTAATTCCGCAATTTTGGTAGTTAAAGCACTTGGTGCAAATCCATCAAAATTTCTATTATAGTTATATGTATAAGTTAACATATCTAATAATACTTTTTGTAAACTATCAACTGGTGGCTTATCTTTTATTTCTAATTCTACATCTTTAAATTTATCATTTGTAGCAATACTGACATATTCTTTTCCTAAAACATCATGAATTTTTCATACTTCTTTATCTTTAAGTTTTTTTTCATTAGGTAATGGTCATTCATGAAAATAAATAGAACTTAAAAAAGATCCTAATCAAGCATTAGTTACTCTTGCATTATTAATAATTTCTTTTCTTGTTTCTCTACCACCACCAATAGCAATTAAATCTAAAACCGATTTTTCTTGTCCAATAAATTGCTTTGCTAAATTTCAAGGTAAAATTTGTTCACTAAATCATTGTTGTAATATTCTAACTTTTGGTTGATTTTCAATAGGCATGGATAATAGCGGAAATGCTATCTTATCTTTAACAAATAATTTTGGGTTTTGTTTGGGTATACTTCTCCATATTATCAACTTCACTAAGTACCTTTATATTGCCAAAAATCATGCTTCTAGGGGCTTTAATTTTTAAGCCAGTTACTTTGGTATCTTTGTCTAATGGTTTTTGTAATTTAATAATGATTGGATAACCATCTCTTGTTTTAAAATCTTTAATTTTAATAATAGTTATACTTTTAGTACTTCTTGTTTTTGGATTTTGATAAGGTTGTGAATGATTATTAATAATATATAAATGGCTTTTCTCCCTTTATGTACTATTTTTAAATTTTATCGCATAAATGCTGAGAAAAGCCTTATTTGATTACATCAACTGATATAACAATATAAGAATTCACAGCACTCTAAACTACTTAACCCCCATCAAATACCAAGCACAAATGTCTACCAAAAAAATAGCCCTAAAAAGTGTTGCCATTCCAAAACGTTAGTTTTAGAATTATTAAAAATAAATTTTAATAAAAATACAATAGAAATATATAAAAAAGAATACAATGATGTTAATGAATATATTAACGATACGTTAAATTTAGAAACTTTTCAAAAAAAAGAAAGAAAATTATCACTTGAAGAAAAATTCTTAGAAGGTATTACTATAAATCTTAATAAATTTATAGCAAATACCAACTCACTTAATGAACAATTAAAATTATTTAAAGAATATTCTAATAATAGAGATTTAAATGTTTTATTAAAATTATATAAATATTTAACAATAATACAAAATTTTATTGATCAAACAAAACCAGGAATAATAAGAAATATTGCATATAAATTTTTAGGATTATTAGAAATTTATATTGGACTTACTGGTAAAAATTTACAAAGAGTAGTTTCTAATTTTCCCATTGATGGTAAAGAACATACATCCCAAGATTATATTGATGCTATATTTTGAAATTGACAAAATTATGTTATGGTATTACTTGATACTGCACTTGGCACATTTTTCACTTCAGCAGCTTCAAGTTGATCACGAGATGTTTTTTTTATTAAAAAAACAAAACAAATCCCATTGAAATCAATTAATTTAATACCAGTGACTTTGAAAAATATAAAGAAATATTTGAAACACTTTTATTTGAAGAAGACCATCAAAAATTAATGAAATATTTTTCAAATATTTCCATACTTAATGATTTAATACAGAAATTTAATCAAATTGAAAATTGTGTAGAAACAGAATTTGAATATCATCCAAATTTTAAAAAAGAAATTGAACGAATTAAAAAACTAATTATTAATTCACAAACAGAAAATAATAATGCTAATAATGATATTGAAATTAAACAAGTAATATCTTTAGCAAATAAAACAATTAAAACTATTGAACAACAAAATAATAAACCAATAGCATTAGTAACTAATTGAGGACATAATCTTTTAGTTAATTTAATTTTAGAAACACTAACATGAGCAGGTAGTCATATTATTCCTAACTGGTTCATCAGAAAATAATTCTAAAGAAGATTTTAATTTACATGATTGAATCACGAAAGACATTTTTACTACAGGTGCTTTAGCAGCAAATATAAGTCGTTATTTTGTTATGAGACCAATTAATAATATTTTTAAATCGAGTTTAATAAACTTAGGAATTCCAACTAATCTTTGTCCTGAAAAACTTTCAAAATGAGTTGAAAAACAAACTAGATATAAAAAAATATTAATGGCAATCCCTTTATTTTTATCAGTCACTTGTACTGTTAATGCTGTTAAAACAGAAGCTGCTTTAGTTACTGAATATGGATTTCAAAAAGCCACAAAATTATTTTATGAAAAATTTGTTAGATGAACAACATTAGGATTTTCAATTGGTGTAACACCAATTGATATGATTGCTTTTGCTATTTCTGATTTTTATAAAGATGTATTTAATCAACCAATAACTATAAAAAAATAACAGAAATATTAACTAGTTGTTGTGGATTTACTAAAAAAGAATCAGTTTTTCTTGAAAAACATTTAGAAAAATTAGAAAACAATGGGAAATTCACAACTTTTGATGAATTGTTTAAAAAATATCAAGAAGAAGAATTTGAAGATTCTGGTATTGAAGAAGTTTTATCACAACAAATACAATCAGAAAAATCATCAAATGGAAAAGAAACTGATGACGAAACATCAATAGAAGAATTTCCTATTGACAATCCATATGAATTTGCAAATGATATAAATAACCAACCATCAACAAGTACAGGAATATACTATCCAATGCCATTCAATTAAAAGCACTATTTAAATTTAATTTTTAGTCACTCTTTTTAAAAGAGTGACTTTTTTAATATTTTATATTTATTTTTGGACGGTTGTCAAATTTACGAAATAATTAATTATGTAGATTAGACACACTTTTTGGACTAATAAAAGTTTTTATAACTTTATATTATTAGTTGAGGTGTAGTTTAAAATGAAATATTTAATTAATAGTGCTGATTTTACTAAATTTGATTATAAATTTAACAAGTTTGTAGAAAAGTATAAAAATGATAAAAATATTAATAAAGTTAATATTTATTATCGTAAATTTAGAAAATTTTGTTTTATTTTTAAAAATAAAAATTCTTGTAAAGAAATAATTTCTCAATTACATATGCCAAAGCAAACCTTTTATTATTGAGCTAAACGTTTTTATGATATTTTCTACAAAAATAAACCTTTTGAAGAATTATTATTTAAATCCACAAAACCTAAAAATATTAAATATTTGTATAATTTGGAATTATCAGAAAAATTTATAAATTATTTTGTTCAGTATAAAGAAGAGTTTGGTATAGGTGCTTTTCAATTTTGTTATTTAATAAGACATATTGATGATATTAGGTTTAATTTTTTGCCAAAACCTTCGGTTAAAACTATATATCGTTGATTAAAACGTTTTGGTTTTTATTCACAAAAAACTATTAAGAAAAAAACATTTGAGATATGAAGTAAAAGAAACTCGATTATTGCAGACTGATATTAAAGTAGTATCAGATTATATAACAGGAAGTAAAAGATGATATATTATTGATTTTATTGATGAAAAAACTCGAATTACTTATTGTTATCCATCTGAACAAGCACAAACCAGAGATATTGTAAATGCTACTAAAAATGCTTTAAATTTTTATGAAAAATTGGGAATTAAAATTAAAAGAATTAGAACTGATAATGGTAGTCAATATGTTAATACATCTTGTGGAAAACCACAAAGGAATCGTTGATTTACAAATTTTTGTAATAAAAAAGGTATAGTTCATGAAACTACACCGTTTAGATCACCACAGAGTAATGGTAAGATTGAAAGATTTCATAGAAATTGAAGTAATTTTTTTGAAATAAAACCATATTTAAATAGTGATTTTAGTTTATTTCAAAAATTAGTTAATTCTTTTCAAGAATATTATAACAATTCTAAACCACATAAATCATTAGGGTTAATGACTCCTATGGATTATTTTGATAAACTTTTATTAGATGGAAAATAGTCCAAAATGTCTGTACTACCTTACAACGAAATAATTAATTATTACATTAGTAACTTATTTCCAAAAATGAATTATTTGAAAAATAATGAAAATTAGACAAAATTACTCTCTTTAACCCTTAAATTTTTAAATTTATATTCGACGTATTTTAAAAAATATACATTTAAAAAAAATAAAAATTATTATCAAAGTTATTAAGGAAAAAGACAAGAAATAATCTTGTCTTTTTTTGTAATTGTAAAATTTTAAAATTTTTAATAATTTTCTTTAATACTATTATCAACACGTGTTAAGGAATTAAAAAAGTGAACCACAACACAGTTGTTCAAAATAGTGGCTAGCATGTGGACTTGCATGGATAAGTAAGAAGTGGATGATGCCTAATAAAATATACTAACCAGTAATGGTAATTCTTGGGGTGGGAGCGAATTGGAAACTAGTGTATATAGACCTGTTGTAGGGACCTATTGTATTAATTCTATTCTTTATTTAACCAACCTTGCCACTCCCCAGTGAGCAAGTGTTGGTTTTATTTTTTATTTTTTTTTTGAAAAATTTTTGGGCGAGAAAATACATTTCAAACTTGTAAAAAAAATTGAGCGGTGCCGGTTCAATTAAAATATTAATTTGCTAAACGCAAATTAAATAAACATTGAATCGAATGCCTCAATGTTTTTTAAAATTTCACAATTTATTTTTGAGCCCAGAATTGATGGAATGAATAAAACGAATAGTAGTATTATTAATAATCTAAAAATCAAATTATATGTTCTGTATGCTAGAAGCAACAGAACATATTAGGAAAGGATTATTATGCAAATAGAATTTAAAAAAGAACAAATTGTTAAAGATAAACCACAATCTATTCTTATTGATTATGTTGAATATAAATTATCGATTCCAAAATGAATGATTAAAAATAATTCTTTTATTATTGATAAAAGTTACACATATTGAGTTTTTAATTTAGAAAATATTAAAAGAGAATTAAGTGGTAATGAATTAATAAAATTATTAGAACCATATATTAAAGACAAAAAAATAACTGTTAATAAACCAACGACTCCAAAAGAATATTATCTTAATGATATAAAACTTGAACCATTAACATTTTATGAACAGCATAATAGTTGATTTATGGGCGAAATTACAGATAACAAAACTAAAATTACTAATCCTTGTTTTAAATATAACATTACGTGAGAAGAAAACAGAAAAGTTTTTAAAATAAATAATCCATATAAACATGATGATTTACCAATTAATTATATAGTTACTTCTTATAAGGAAATTTCAACTCATAATGAAAAAGTATTTTTGTTGAACATGTAAACAAAATAAATTAGATTATTTATTCTTTAATACTAATGATATAAAAACAAGAAAATATTTTTTAAGAGATAAAAATAGTAAAGCAATTTGTTATGACTGTACTTTAAATGTTAGGTTAAGTAGGAGGTATAAATATGGATAAAGAATATTTAACTAAAAGAGGAACGATTTGCATAACGGATAGTGATGATATTGAATATAGAGTAGGATTAATTAAACTTATTGATAGTTTACAAAAAGATAATTTAGTTTGTGGTCATAAAGAATTTATTGAAGAATGTAAATATTGTTGATGTAATTGTGATTTAGAAATTATTAAAACAGTTATTAGAGGTTAACTTAATTAATGCAATATGACTTAATTATTGGTATTGACCCTGCTGGTATTGGTAGTAATGGAATCGTTATATATTCAAATGAAATGAATAATATTATCTTTAATGAAACATTTAAAACAAAAACTGTTTTAGAAAGCAAAAATTTGTATAAAGAATACTTTTTATTAATTAAAAAACATTCTAATAATAAAAAAATATTAGTTATTGTAGAAAATTTCTTTTTAAGTTCAAAACAATTATTAACTAATCCATTAGCAACTCCTAAAATTATTGGTGCATTAATGGTATTAGTAGAAGACGTTATGAATTGAGATTTTCAAGAAAGCGAACCAAAAAATAAAACTAAAATAGAAAATTATAAAGGAAATATAAAATTTACAAAACATGAACATGATGCATATAAGCACATTCAATATTATTTAAGGAATTATAAAAATGAAAGAGAAAGCCAATTATGTCAAATTAACAGTAAAACTTAGTAACACTATTGAAGGAAAATATTACGAAAAAGGTAATAAGGAATTATATTATAGTGTTCGTGGTCAATGAAATGGATTAAACTATGTTACTTTAATTTTTAATAAACCAAAACTTTATAAGCGATGTATTTTATTAAACAAAAACGATGAAATTATAGTAACTGGTGAAATTTTTAACACTTTAAACATTCCTAAAAATCGTGCATTTTGTTCAATTAATGTTAAATGATTTAAAAAATAAAAGGAATAAATAATGAATAAAGAAAAATTAATTAATTATATTAAAAAACAACAAAAATTCTATAATGGTACAGAAATAGATTTAGTACTTGATATTTTATTACAAAAAATAATTAATGGTGAATTTAATAATGAATAAATGTGAACATGAAGATGTGAGTATTGAATTAGTATTTAGATGTGATAATTGTAAAGCTGTTCAATTTCAACATCCAAAGGAGAATAATAATGAAAATATGTAAAGATTGTAAAGAAAATTTGTAAGGTAGTACAAACATTTTGGACTATTTTCCATCTAATAAAAGTTTATCAAAATAATCCATAGGAGTCATTAACCCTAATGATTTATGTGGTTTAGAATTGTTATAATATTCTTGAAAAGAATTAACTAATTTTTGAAATAAACTAAAATCACTATTTAAATATGGTTTTATTTCAAATAAATTACTTCAATTTCTATGAAATCTTTCAATCTTACCATTACTCTGTGGTGATCTAAACGGTGTAGTTTCATGAACTATACCTTTTTTATTACAAAAATTTGTAAATCAACGATTCCTTTGTGGTTTTTCACAAGATGTATTAACATATTGACTACCATTATCAGTTCTAATTCTTTTAATTTTAATTCCCAATTTTTCATAAAAATTTAAAGCATTTTTAGTAGCATTTACAATATCTCTGGTTTGTGCTTGTTCAGATGGATAACAATAAGTAATTCGAGTTTTTTCATCAATAAAATCAATAATATATCATCTTTTACTTCCTGTTATATAATCTGATACTACTTTAATATCAGTCTGCAATAATCCAGTTTCTTTTACTTCATATCTCAAATGTTTTTTCTTAATAGTTTTTTGTGAATAAAAACCAAAACGTTTTAATCAACGATATATAGTTTTAACCGAAAAGGTTTTGGCAAAAAATTAAACCTAATATCATCAATATTTCTTATTAAATAACAAAATTGAAAAGCACCTATACCAAACTCTTCTTTATACTGAACAAAATAATTTATAAATTTTTCTGATAATTCCAAATTATACAAATATTTAATATTTTTAGGTTTTGTTGATTTAAATAATAATTCTTCAAAAGGTTTATTTTTGTAGAAAATATCATAAAAACGTTTAGCTCAATAATAAAAAGTTTGCTTTGGCATATGTAATTGAGAAATTATTTCTTTACTAGAATTTTTATTTTTAAAAATAAAACAAAATTTTCTAAATTTACGATAATAAATATTAACTTTATTAATATTTTTATCATTTTTATACTTTTCTACAAACTTGTTAAATTTATAATCAAATTTAGTAAAATCAGCACTATTAATTAAATATTTCATTTTAAACTACACCTCAACTAATAATATAAAGTTATAAAAACTTTTATTAGTCCAAAAAGTGTGTCTAATCTATAATTGTAAAGAAAATTATAATTGACCAAATTGTCAAAATTGTTTTAAAAATAATGATAATAAAAATTAAAAAAAATAATAAATGTGGTTAGGTAGAGTTTATGCCCATAAATGTAATAACTTATGTAAGCAAAAACAAAATAAAAGAGTTAGGAAAGAGAGATTAAATTATGAATAAAGAAAAATTACTTGAATATTATAATGATAAATTAAAACAACATGAAAAAGATTTAGAAGACATAAGATTAAATGAACGTTTAATTGCAAATCTTTTAATGGATGCAAAATGTATTATTGAAAGAATTATTAAAGGAGAATTTGATTAATGCAAAAAGAAAAATTAGTTAAAAAATTAGATGAATATTTAAAACTTACTGGTGATAATTGATGAGCAAAAGCAGTAATTATTAGTATTATAGATTCTATAAAAAAGGGTGAATTTGACTAATGATAATATTGCCTACTTTGTTTGAAAATAAAGATGAAATTGAAATATTATCACCATTTTCAAAAGCAATTCATACAAGTAATGATATTAGAGCAATTATTTTAAGACAATACCCAAATGTTAAATCAAAACACATAATTGTTTCTGACCCCGAAAGTAATGTTGCATTAATAGTTGGTGATAATGATGTTTATCAAGGTTGAATTAAAGTAACAGTTAAAAAATTAGAAATTAAAGGAGAATAAAATGCCAAACGAAAATACACAATCAAATTATACTTTAACTAAATTAATTAGAACTGGAATAAGTCCAATTTGTGCAATGATTGGTATAAGTGCTTATTATGGTCAACTTATAGATAATCCAGTGTTAGGTAGTATTAATTCATTATTATTTGGTAAAAAATTAGGTTTAGATATATGAAATTTAAATCAAAGACCAAATATTAAAACTAAATTAATTAATAGTAGTAAAAAAATATTACTAGGTTTAGGAACAATTGGTTTAGCAAATTATAGTAAATGAACTGAAAATAATATTAATCCTATTATTCCAACAACACCAATTCCAATAACTACTACAACTACAACAGAAGGTCCACCATGATTATTATTAGATAAACAAGATAATCAGTAATTAATGGATTGAGATACTTATATTTCATTAAATGCTTATGGTATTTCAAATCTTATTGCGGGATTAACAGAATTAATACCTAATAAATTTGAAGCAATAAGAAAGATTTGTAATATGGCAACTGGTGGTTGTTTAATATCAAGTGGTGTAGCAATGGGTATTAATAATGATTTTAGTAATGCTTATGCTGTTCCTACTATTGTTGCTGGTACAAGTGAAATTATACATAATTTATTACCTATGGAAATAACTAATCATAATCAAGAATTACAAGAAGTATTTACTGATGAAAGAGCAAGATTAATTAATAATGATACTAGATTTACTATTAATAGTGAAACAACTAGTCAATATGGTAGTGATAATATAAGCGAAATATCACTAAATTGAGATTATAATCATATCAATTTATAAAATAAAATAATTGAAAGGAAAATATTGAAATGCAAGAATTTTTAAAAGCACTTGAAACAATTGGAATAAGCACAGGTATATTAATTTGTCGAGAAATTATTGTTTTATTAAAACGATTTATGACTACACCAAAGCATGTTAGAGCAAATAACAAAATTATTAAACATCAAAAAAAATTAGCAAAACTTAATGAAAAGATTAATAAATAAAATAAATAATAAAGTGGTGATGTAAATGTTAGAAAATGAAAATAATGTTCAACAAACAACTGAACCTTTAACTGAAAACAATGCTCAACAAGAAATAGAAAATAAAGTTAATGAAGCAGAAAATAAGTTAAATAAACTTAATCAAGAAATTAAAGAAAAAGAAATGATTAATATATTTAAAAAATATCAAGTTAAAACTGAATTTTATGATTATTTAAAATTTAAAACTAATAATTTAGAAAATTCAAAAATTGAAGAAACTATTAAAAAAATGGTTAAAGAACAACCAGTATTTAAACAAACAATTAATACAGGTGGCAATAAACAAATAATTATTAATAATAAATCAAATGATAAAGAAAATTTTTTAATTAATTATAAAAAGAAAAATTATTTATAAACGAAAGGAAGAAATAAAATGTCAGTACCATTTAATCAAAATTTAGACAATACAGAGAGATTAGTAGAAGCACCAGAATTTATAGAGTTTTTTAAAATTTCAAATAGTCCATGGGCAAACTTTTTTCCTACTGAAATTGTTGACTCAGTAAATATTGAGTTTATTGTTAAAAAACCAAAAAAACCGGAAGTAAAAATTATTGCTTGGGATGATAAAAGTAAAAGATATGAATTACCATATGTTGATACAGATAAAATTAGTAAAAAAATAACTAAAAAATATCTTGCAGGAGAAATTATTGCAGATGTAGATTTAAAAGCAAATAATGGACAAAATTTATTAGATAGTATGCAATATGAAGTTGCAAATGATTTAGCAGATAAATTGGCAATTGATGATACACAAGCAATTGCAAAATTTGCTACTAAAATCGATATTGAAGATACAACACCAGTAGGCTATTTAAAATCGATGTTATCTGCTTGAAATACTTTGTTTCAATTTAGAAACATTGCAAATAGTAAATTTTTTATTACTAATGGTCTTTATGATAGTTTAGTTTATTTAGCAGATAATAAAGGTTTAATTACCGATAATCAGTTGGCACAACAATTACGTTTAAATGGAAATAATTTATATGTAAAAGGCGTATTATGTGAAATCGTTCTTGATGACTATATGATTTTTACTAATGATAAAAATGAACAACAATTAATGACCTTTGTTTTAGCAACACCAAGAGCGATGAAAAGATACATGATAGAAAATACAGTTATTTATGTAGATTTTATTAAAGATGATAAAGCAGGAAGAGCATATAAAGTTGCTGGTGAAGTTGTTGGAGAAGCAACCCCATATATTTCTAATAATGAAACAACTTCACGTTGAATGTTATGTGGAGTTATTAAAACAGAAAAAACTGATTTAAAAACTAAAATTACAAGTTTAACAACTGATATTACTGCAAATGTTAATAACAATAACAATGAATTAAACACACAAATAAAAACTACTAATGAACTTAAATCATTAAATCCAAATTTAACAAATCCAACTATTAAATATTTTAGTGATGCACAAGGAAAAACTAATGTAAGTAATCAAAAACAAAAAGCAGGTGATTTGTATATAACTATTACTGCAAATGTTAATGACTTAAATTATAAAGGAACAACAAATCCAATTAAAATAACTCTTAAATAAAGGAAATTAATATCATGCCAATCGGTACAACTAGTACAGCAACACTTTTAAACATAAATAAACCAAAACATACTAGAACAAGTAACCAACAAGAAAATAAAAGTTTTTGATGAGAAATTTTAGAAATGATTGGTGTACAAGTTATAGCAGTAGCACTTGCTCCTTTTACTGGTGGATTAAGTGAAAGTGTAGCCCTTGGATTAGGTGCAAGTGATTTAATTGCTAGTATTAGTGCTGTTGGTGTAGAGTTTTTAACTGATTTTACTATTAATCAAGTTTATGATTATTTAAAAGGAAATGTAACACCATTAAATACTTTTTTTAATATATTACCAGCATTTGCTGGAATTAATAAAATTAGTCGTGGTTATCGTACTACTAAATTTATTAAGTTAGCACAAAAAACTAAAACATTAGAACAAATTGGTGTTAAAGAAGCCAAAAATTTACAAGAAATTATTAGTCAAGTAAGTGGAAAAGAAATTTTAACAGATAAAATTATTGGTAATAAACGTTATTTATTTAATTATAGTTTTGCTCCTAATCGTGAAACAATAATACAAAATTTAGGATATGTTGCTGAAAGACAATTTAAAAATAATTTTAAATGTTTAAAACCACAACAAATAAAAGAATATTTATCATTACAAAATACATTAATAAAATTAAGTCCTCAATTAACTCCTAAATTTAAAATTAAAGATATTGAAAAAGCAAATAATTTTTTAAAAAAATATAATACTGATTTAAAAAAAAGTACTATCTATGAACCAACATGATTGATTAAATTTAGTACATACAATCCATACAGAAAATAGATTTGGAAAAACTTTAATTTTAGATTTACAAAAAATTCGTGCAAATGCTATTAAATTTAATTTTAAAAATAGTTCAATTCATAAAATAGTTTTAAATGCAAATAAAATTTTTAAGTATTTTGATATTAGATTTTATTTAAAAAAAGGTTTAAATAAATTTTGAAAAGATACACCATATTTTGAAAAATTACGAGAAAGTATATATAAATTACAAGAAAAATTTGAAAAGTTAGAACAACAAGCATTTGAAAAAATTAATAAATTAAAAGAAAAAGCAACTGATTTATTTACTAGTGCAGAAAAAAGAGCAATTAAACATGCACAATTAATTCCATTAAATTCCCCAGTATTTATGGGTTGTAAAATTCAACCTTTATCATTAGATAAATGTGCAATTACTATTTATCATCGTAATCCTAAGTATAAACCAATTACAGTTGTTGATAGTATTCTTAAAGCAGAAACTTTTGTTACTCAAATACACCCGTTTCATTGATATAGATGATATAGTGGTTGATATATTGGTTATGGAGTTAATCAAAATAAATGATTAAAAGCAATAGCATTTGCTCCACCAGTTGTTCAACAAGTAATTAGAGATAGTTTTAAAGTTTATAGAGAAATATTTAGAATCGTAAGAACTTATCATAAAGTTGTAAATGTTATTAATAATCCTATTGAAAATATTAATAAATTATTTAAAAGTGTTGGTTTAAAATTTTCAGTTAATACTTTATTTGGTACTGGACTATTACATCATTTAGAAAAATTTGCATATAGTCAAGTTGTAGAAAAAGGTAAAAAGAAATTACAAAAAGAAGTTATTCATATTGCACATAGAAAAACTAAAACAAAAACTAAACATTATAAAAAAGCATTTTTTAAGGAATGATAAATTATGATTAATAAACTTTGAACTGATGTCAGTCTTGAAAATTATAATAACTGATATCCATTAACTGGAAAAATTATAGAAACACCACAACAATATATAAATACATGGCCTAATGTTAATGATTGATTTACAACTTTTGCTATTCGCGCTCAAAATGATATTAATGCTTATCTTGATTTTATTTTATTTAAATTTCCTTTTGATAGTTTTAAAGATGAATTAATTAAAGAAACATTAAGAGATATGGTTTATGTTATGGTAGAACATTGAGTATTTAATCGTACACCCATTGAATTTAATGTTGATGCTACTATTCAATTTAATAATGGTACTCAATTTAGTGCAAATAGTATTCCTACAATTAATGTTTGAGATTTAGCACCTAGTAGAATGAAAATATGAGCAAGATTAACAGAATTAAAGCAAGTATTTTTAAGTTATAGTCAAGATGATGAAATAGATATTAAAAAAATTGATTTAAAAGCATTTTATACTAGAAATCAAGTTGATGAATTAATTAAAGAACAAAAAGAATTTACATTATCAAAACAAATGAAGTTATATGATGATTTAATTGATGATAATGAAAATGAGATATATAGGGGTCGTGTTACAAATTTTATAAATAAAGGTTATGTGGCAACTGAATATGACCCAAAAACTGAAACAATGATTTTAGATTGACCTGATGAAATTGGAACATTGCCACCCGAAGCATTACAAAATAACCCACAAATTGGTGATTTTACTCATGCTGCAACATGTGATTTCTCTGCTAAACAACAAAAACGAATTACTACAAATGAGAATAATATTAAATTATTAGAAAATAAAGTTGATATTAATAAACAAAATATTGATGATATTAAAAATAATTGATTTAATATTGAAACTAGTCCTTTATGAAAAAAAATGTCTCCTTTTATTCCTACCAATGAATTTGGAAAAATATATTTAGCAATATGAGGTTATATTTATCAACCACCTAGTACGCCTACTGATAATTATATATATAGTGATAAAAAACTATATTTAATTTAAGTGGTGAAATTCAAAGAACAACACAAAAAACTATTAAGTTGGATGAATTGAATGTAAATGATAATGTTAAAATACAATTATTATTTACTAAGGAATTAAATGATATTACTGTAACTTCTAATGATGTTAATTATCAAGGTGCTTCTATTTCATTATACCAATATATTGGAAAGGGAAAACCAACTGAATTTATAGCAGAACCTAATAATGATAATGATTACTATACGAAACAAGAAACTAATTCTTTATTAATTAAAAAACAAAATGTAAATGATGATGCTTTACAAACAACAAATAAAACTATTGTAACTGCAATTAATGAAAATAAAACTAATATCACAGAATTAGAAAATTTAATTAGAAAATTTGTTATATGAAAAATAATAGGTGAAAGAATTGATGATAGAACATGAAGTAATTTTTCACCTAGTTTAAATGCTCTTTATCGTGTATTTTTAATTACTGAAACAAGTGTTCCTTTACAAAATGATTATAAAGAAGTTATATTTTTTACACCAGCAAATGCTATTGGTACAGGTACTTATCGTATTACTACAAGAAAAATAGGTAATAGTGATGCTACATTAGATATGAAATCAGAGTATATTGATGGTAAAGATAAATGAACATTACTTCTTAATGGTGGAGATAGTGGTGGAGCAATATATAGATTAAAAGAATTAAAAGCAGAAGATTTATATGAAATTAAAAGTAATACTTTAGAAATAAAATCCCCAGAATTAATAAATATAGAAAAACCTATAAAAATTGATTCAAAAACTTTATTAACAAATGAAATTAGAGAAAATGAATGAGAAATTAATTTAAAAGAAAATCCAACACCACCAACTCCTTGTCCATGTCCTAAATGAAAAGAGGTAGCATTTGCAGATAGTAAAGGATATGAAAATAAATATGAATTAAAAAATAATACTTATTATAGAATATTTTATGATAATAGTATTATGATAAGTAAACCAAGTAAATATCCTTGTTTAATAAAAGAATTTTATTGAATTATGACACCAGAAACTAATTATAGTGATTTATTGGTTAATATATCTAGTGTAGGAATTGGTGGAAAATTTGAATCATCATTATTAATTATTAATAAAAAAAGAATATATTTTCAAAATCAAAAACAATTAAATATTTGAAAATTACAAGAATTACAGGAATAAAATTATGTTTTTTAAAATTATAAAAATTATTTTAGGTTTAATTGGAGTTATATTATCATCAGCAACAGCAGGTTTAATTATATTTATTATTGTAAAAATTATATTAAAAATTAATCAAATATTTTAAATAAAGGTGGCGAATATTATGTTAGGTCTATTTAAAAGAAAAGAAAAAACAAATATTGGTGATAATCAAAATGAAAAATTAAAATTTTTAACTAATAAAAATAAAAGTACACATGCTTCAATTTTAAATTATTTTGGTTTTAATGATTTTAACCATGAAACTTATTTTACTGATTTTGTAGCAGAAAATAATGCTAATTTATATAATGCACCATTAGAAATTAATAATGAAATTATTAAAAAATATTTAATTCAACAAGAATTTTATAGAAAAAATTGAAATTCTATTTTTAAGTTAAGTAAATTAGGAATTAGTGGTTATTTAATTTATATTGCAAATGATAATTTATATTTTCAAGTAGTAGATATACAACAAAGGATTTATGATATTACTGGTAAATTAATTCAATGTACTATTTTTTATGATAATTATGAGCAAAATGCACAAACTGTAAGATTATTTGAAGTTTATACATTAAATAATGAACAAGTTACTATTAATCGTGCAATTTATAGTATTAGTGATAATAAAAAACAATTTCCATTAGATTTTAAAACATATACTAATAATCCAAATTTAGAACAAGAACAAACAGTAAATATTAATTATATACCAATAGCAATTATGAGAAATAAAGCAAATGAATTAGCAGATTGTGATAAAGTAATGGATAAAATTAAAGCATTAGATGTTATTTATGAACAAATTGTTTTAGATAGTATTTTAAACTCACCAAAATTTATTTTTAACCAAACTTATGGTAATATACAATCTTTAATGGAAGATGCTGTTAGAACTTTAGTAACTAAAAACTACATATTTAAAAGTGGTGGAGATAATAATGAACAAAAAGAAAATATCAATATGACAAATAGTAATTTTAAAGGTAAAAATTTAACTGATATATACGACTGAAATGTTAATGAAATATTTAAACGTTGTGGTATTCATATACCAAGTCAAAAGAAATCTGCACAACAATCAGTTCCCGAAAGTACAGCTGTAAATATTTCAACTATTAACTATATTGAACAAAAATTATGACAATTTAATATTGATATTCTTAAATTTATTCAATTATTAGTAAGTTTAGATAAAGATTTATTAAATAGTCAAACATTTAATATAAATGATGACCAAGAAATTAATAATTTAACTGTTAAATTAAAATTATTTAATCCCGAAAATAATCAATTAATAGGAGAAAACAATGGACAACAACAAACCACAAACCAAGTTTCCACAGAAACAGAAACAAATTAAACTTAATCAAGCAGAAATAGAAAATGATTATTTAATTGATAATATTCCTTATGATTTTACTAATATGATGAGAGCAACTAGTGACCCAGATATTAATAGAGCATACGATGAATTTAAAAAGAGAACTATATATATTTATGAAATTGAACGTTTATTTAAAAATAATGAAAATAATAATTTAAGATTTTCAGCAAATACTATTAAAATTGGTTTTATTGATATTGATAAAGTATTAAAAACTACTGCTGTTGAAACATCTGACTTTACTATGCAATTAAATCAAAGAGCAAGTACAAATATTAATGATAATAAAATTGAATATAGTATGACTGATATTAAAAACTTAATATTTCAAGAAATAAATTTATTAAATCAATTTAAGTTATATGCTGTTTCTATTAATGAACCATTAACTGAAAATAATATTGATAATTTATATATCATTAATAATTATTCACAATCTTATCAAAATCCAAAAACAAGAAGTACTAAAAGTATTACTATTATTAAAATTAAAGATTTTAAAACAAGAGATGGTTATCCAATCATTATTAAATTACAAAAACCATTAGATAAAGATACCAAAGTAATTGGTTTAAAAATTAAAGCCCCTAGAAGCATGATTTTTGGCAATATAAAAGTACTTGGTGAAGTTGACAATATGGGGGGAAGTATACCCTAAATTATTTGTTAAAGATAAGATAGCATTTCCCTTGTTATCAATGCCTATTGAAACTCAACCAAAAGTTAGAATATTACAACAATGATTTAGTGAACAAATATTACCTTGAAATTTAGCAAAACAATTTATAGGACAAGAAAAATCAGTTTTAGATTTAATTGCTATTGGTGGCGGAAGCGAAACAAGAAAAGAAATTATTAATAATGCAAGAGTAACTAATGCTAAATTAGGTTATGATGTTTCTAAAAATTTAAAAGTATGACCATTATCTGATGAATTAGAATTAAAAGATAAAAAATTAGAATCATGATTTTTAGCAGGTGACTATAATTTATTTATTGCTACAACTAATAAATTTCATGATGTTGAACTAGAAATAAAAGATAGACCACCAATTGATAGTTTACAAAAAGTATTATTAGATATGCTAACTTATACATATACTTATAACAGAAATTTTGATGGAATATCTTTTAAACAAGGTGATGAAAATTTTGATATTACAAAACTACGTGCTAAATTTGAAGGACAAAAACCTGAGGATGGTATTACTAATTTATTCAAACAATGAAAATTAGATTATCCAAATTATGTGAATTTACCACAAATTCAAATATTTAAACAAATAGTGATTATGATATCAACTAATATTTATTCAAACTTATCAATTAATAAAGGTTTAAACGATGATTATAAACTATTATTACCATATTATTTTGAACTAAACTCAAATCCTATACATTCTACACCAGATAAAGTTTGAGAATTTAAAGATATAAAAGTGGTCTTAAAATCTAAATATTTTGATTTTGCAGATATAAATAATATTAAATTAAAAAATAATGATATTAGTCAAAACGAATTATTCAAACTTGATGATAATCAATTTAACTGACTATCTATAACTAATGAACTTGAAAGTAATAATATTCCTTCATTAATTCCGGAAGATTGAACATTAGGTAATGGTGAATATGGAAAGTACTTTACAAGAACAATTATTGATAAAAATAAAATAAAAAATGCTTTAAATTTATATGGTTCTAATAAATCACAATTATTTTCAAAACTAGAATTTTATAAAGAAATATCACAAATTGACAATAATAATGAATTTGAATTACAAATTGAAAATCCGATTAATAACTTAAATCGGATTGAAATTAGTGGTATATTTGGTGCCGGAAATTATGATTTAATTTTAATAACCGATAAACAAGAAATAAGTTTAACTAATATTAATTTATTTGATAAATATAACGATAATATTTCATACATTAATTTGGAAATTTAATTATCAATTAAAATATCCTTTTGGATATTGACCATCTCATTTTAAATCTGTATTAATACGTTTATCTTTATCAAAATACAAATCTATTATGTGTTTATCATTAGTTTTTCTTTCTCATATAGTTGTTCCAGCCCCCCCAGTAGACTGTATAGTCATGTCCTAAATATGATTGATAACCATTAGTTTTATTTTGTGCTATTGAACCAATTATTAAACCAGTTACTCCACTAACTGCACCAATTAGTGCTAATGCTAATGTTATTTTACTTAAATTTGTTTTTATTCATGTTTTCATAATAATTTTCTCCTTTAAATTTATTTATTTTTATAAAATTGTACAACGTTTTGAACAACATTTATTTTTTTTAATATTTTGTTTTTTATTATTATTTTTTATTTTTTTATCTTCTATTATTTCATTTAAATTTATATTTTCTCATACTTCTTCATTATAAGTTATTGATTGTCTAATTCCATTTATATTATCTACATATCATGTTGTTGTATTATTTTTAGATGTTTTCATAATAAATTTCTCCTTTTTTCCTTGATTTTACTTATAAATTGTACTATTTTTGATTATTTTTACAAGTATGCTTTTAAATGCAAAATAACGCCTAAATGCAAGGCGTTTATTTTATGATACCTATAACTATTAACTATATATTACTTATTGATTATTTACTAAATATGAAAGCATTTTTTAAAATATTTTTTATTTTATTTAAAATTACACTTATAAATGTATATAATAAACAAGTAAATTAATTTTTTAAATATATTTACAATAAATTTAGAATTTTAAAAAATGCTTAGGAGAAAAAACATGGATTTTAATTATCGATGAACTTATAAAGAACAATATCCTAAAATTGATAAATTAATTTTAGAACATATAACAAAGAAATGAGAAAAATGAGATTGAAGAATAAAAAATACAAGAGATAAAAAGAAATATAAAATTGTCGATTATCAATATCGAACAAGAAAGACAATGTATGGATTAGTAACTTATAAAAGAAGAATTTATGAATATTTTGATGAAGAATTACAAAAATTAACTCGAGTATGTTTAGTTGATGAAATACTTCAATTACCTAAGTATAAAAGAATTGGTGAAGATATTGAAGATACTATTATTGAAAATTTTGCAGATGGAAAAAGATATCGTGATATTTGTGCTATTTGTAAAAAAGCAGGTATTAGTATTAGTAGTGTTCATAGAGTTTTTAAAAATTTAGAAATAATTGAAGCAAATCCAGTAAAAGTAAAATTAGAAAAAAATCAACCTATTTTTGTAGCAATTGATGATGGACATCGAAAGTTTTGAGATTTTAAACGTAAAGGTACAAAACACTCTATGAGATTAATAGTAACATATACAGATAATATTAATCATAAAGTACAAAATAAAAGAGTAAAGGCAATTATAAGACCAACAAAAACAAAAATTGGAGTTAAAAAGACTGCTGAATTTGTTAAAGAACATTGTCAAAAATTTTATGAAAACATTGAACAAGCCAAAATTATTATTTGTGGTGATAGTGCAGGATGAATTAAAGAAATTGCTGATTATTTAGGTGCAGAGTTTGTTTTAGATAAATTTCATTTAATTAGAACATTATATCTTGGAGTAATGGTTGGAAATAAAGGAAAATATTTAAACGAATATAATCATTGTAAAAATTTAATTAACAATGGTCAATATGAACAATTAATTGATTATTTATATAAAGAATTAGATAATCATAAAAAAATAAAGAAAAAATATTTTAAAAATAATAAACAAGGTATTGAAAATCAAGGAGCAAAATGAAATAAAGGTTGTTATACTGAAATTAATATTTGACATGTTTTAAAAGAAATGCTTGGTAATAGAAAATATAATATTTTGATTTATATAAAAATGGTTATTTTTAAATGTAATAAGATAAATTTAGAAACATAGTTTTAATGAATATAGTAGTTGCTTATAATTTCACATTTTTGGATTGCATCTCAAAAATTATTATTTTTTATTTTTATTTTTAAACCAATAATTAAGAAAATAAATAACATAGTTATAGAAATTAAAATTGGAACTAAAATTGTGCAAAAAATAACTCCAATTTGTAAATGAATTCAATTATAATAATTTTCATTATTTTTGCTAAGTCAACAAATATAATTTGCAGAATGACTTAAAATATAGTTTATATTACAATGATTTAAAAATTCAAATCCATTTACATTTACACATACATATTTTTCTTTTACTGGATTAAAAACATGATAATCACAATAAATAGAATAATTGATTAAAAATAATCCTATAACAGTAATTAGAATAGTTATGATAAATAATGATACAGTTAATAACTGTAATTTTTTAAGTAATTTAATGTTCATCTTTATAATCTCCTTAAATTTATGCACTAATTTTAGCATTTAATAAAATTCATTATAAGTATCTTAGTTGTAATATTTTAAAAATAGTAGTAAAATAAATTTACAATTTCATAAAAATCCAAATTATTTCTTGTCTAAAATTATAATAAGACTGTCTGAATTAATTTATTCCGGATTTTTGACAATCTCCCTTATTTTTTTTCTAAAAAATGTATACTGATTTTGGGTATTTTAGATGTATAAGAATAAATATGCCAAAAAAGTAGCGAGAAAGGGATTTTTATGGATGAAAAAAATAAAAGAGAAAAAGAAATAGCAAAAATAAAAGAAAAATTTGCAGCTAATAAAATAAGAAAAGAAGCCGAAAAAGATGAAAAAGAAAGACAACAACAAGAAATCGAAAATAAGAAAAAAAATGAAAATAAAAAAACTTTATAAAATTAATATTTAAAGAAAAAATCACTTAATAATTAAGTGATTTTTTTTATAAAAATGAATAATTTTAATATTTTGGTTTTCTTTTTCATTTTGAATTATTATCAACATTACGTTTAAAATCATTTCTATTGTTATGAGATGAAAAATTTAATTTAGTCGGTACTTTAACAACATTTTTAGGTAAATCTCAATCTGTAGTATCTAGTAAAGTAATTTCATGATTTTGATAATATTGAATTTCTTGAATTTCATTATATTGAACTCTATTACTTACTAAAGTAATAGCAGTTCCTTGTGCTCCAGCACGAGCTGTTCTACCAATACGATGAGTATAGTATTCATATTCACGTGGAATATCATAATTAAAAACATAATCAATGCCATTAATGTCAATTCCTCTAGCAACAACATCAGTAGCAATTAATACTCTAAACTTACCATTTTTAAATTGTTTCATTGCTTCCATACGTTCTCTTTGACTTTTATCACCGTTAATAACAGCACATTTAATATTATTTTGTTCTAATAATTGTGCAATTTTGTTAGTAAAAGCTTTTGTATTTGAAAAAACCATACTTAATTGTGGTTGTAATTTTTGATATAAAGCAACTAATGCAGTTTCTTTTGTTATATTACGACAATCAAAATAATATTGTTTAATATTTGCTTGTTGTAATTTTTGACTTTCATCTTCAACAGTAATACTAACTGGATTATTTTGATAATCATCAGCAATTTTTAAAACTGGTTTTGACATTGTTGCTGAAAAAAGGACAGTTTGAATATTTTGTGGTGAATTCTCAAATAAGAAATCAATATCTTTTTTAAATCCCATTTTTAACATTTCATCTGCTTCATCTAAAACTAATGTTTTAATTGAATTTAATCTTAAACTACCACGATTAATATGATCAGTAATTCTTCCTGGTGTTCCAACAACTATATTACTAGTTCTTAAATCATATAATTGATTTCTAATATTAACACCACCACATAATAAAGCAACATTAACACCATTTAAAAAATAAGCATATTTTTTTACTTGTTTAGAAACTTGGATTGCCAATTCTCTAGTTGGACAAACAATAATGGCTTGATTACGATATAATTTTATATCTAAATTATGTAATATAGGTAAGACAAAGGCAGCAGTTTTTCCGGTTCCGGTATGACTTTTTCCAATAATATCTTTTTTTTGTAAAGAAAGTGGAATTGTCTTCTTTTGAATTGGTGTTGGGGTACTATAACCTCATTTAGCAATAGCAGCAGTTAATTCTTGTTTTAAATTTAGTTCTGTAAAACTCATATATTTCTCCTTAAAAATAAATTTTGAATAAATTTAGAAAAAATGATAATTATAACCTGAAAAATAACCTCTAAAAGAGGATTATTTTAAAAAAGGATTAGTTTTATTTATTATTTATATATAATATACTTACTTACATTTTAAAGTATTAATTCATCTAATTTTTCTAAAATTAAAAGTTGTCAAATAATTTCATGATATTATTTATTTCTTTGACATCATTAACAACTTTTTGATATCTTTTTATCAATCATATCTTAAAAGAAAATTGCGAATTAATCAACAACTTAAATATAATACACTATTTTTAATTAAATGTAAAGATAAATTTATAGAAATGAAAATATAAAAAAAATAATTAAAATACTATACAAATTTTTAAATTTATTAAAATTAAAAATTTAAATTATATTAGAAATTTTTTATCATAACAAAAAATTTTGAAAAATAATATAAATTATCAAACATCAGTATCTGCTTTTTTAATAATTCAATTATCAAATAAAATATGATTATTTTTATGATTCTTAATCATTCCAGTTAAAAAACTAGTGTTTGCATAACGAATAATTAAATAATTATAACCATGCATACCACCCGCATTTCTTTTAACTTTAAATGTATTATCATCTACTTTTTCCACACTAGTTCTATCACTTAAAGTCGGATTTTTTGCTCCTTTTCAAAGACCATTTAAAGTAACTGAAATATCACCTTTAATAAGATCTTCGGTTGTAGCTTTAGAATTTATTTTTGAACTAATATAGTCACTAATATCACTCATTGTTTTATTATTTTGAACAAAATCATCAAAATCTCTGGGATTCATATATATTGTTAAATTATTATCAGTAGTTATATCAATACGCCCTTCAGCAAATGCACTTTTTGTATAAAATATTTTACCTAATGCTGTTGCTGTTTGCTCTGCTCATTCACCTTGCGTTTGATTAGGGCTAATATTAATAAAATCTAAAGGCATTGGTGTTAATCTTAATCCTGAAATGCTTCAATCACTAATAGTGATTTTTCCAAAAGCATTAATTTTCTTTTTACTTTCTTCAGGCACTCCTTGTTTTCCAACAAGTCACTTAGTAATCTCATTTGAAAAAGCTGTTGCTGTTGGTGATAAATAATTTTTCAAAGAATCAATTGCTTCATCAATTGTAGGTTTAGTAAGCGCTTCATACATATGATCGCCACTAGCATAAACATCATTTTTTTGAAGAACTTCTGATTGAGCATTAATATCAACTTTAGTAATATTAACTATATTGTTATTAAGTTTTTTAGTAATTAATTCTTTTGCTTTTTGTAATAAACTTTCACTATGAGTAGTGGTGTTTTCCATTTGTATCATAAAATCTCTTAATACTTTTGTTACATTACCAGTTGAAGCTTCAATTAAAGATTTTAAATTAGCGCCAGTATTAGCGTAATTAAAATCAAAAATATTAGATACTTCAATTTCTGTCTTTTTGTTACTTTCATCTTTATAAGATAATTTTAATTTTAAATCTGCAGTAAGTTTATATCACATTGTTATCTTATACGTTGCTGGATCATAATTTTCAATACCAAAATCAGCTTTTTCCTTAGTTCAATTGAATTGTTTATTTGTCATTGTTGTTCCATTAAAATCAATTTTTAAAATTTCATTAGTAGTTATATTATTAAATAATGGTTTTAAATCAGATTGTTGTAATAAATAATCCTCAATAATAAAATTTGTAATATCTTCTTGAATCCTAGTTAAAAATATATCTTTTATTTTATTATCAACCAGACTGTCACTATCTTTAGATAAACTATTTAAATTATTAGTAATATCTTTTCCAAATTCACCAAATTCATCTTTAAAAGTTAAATTCTTATATTCACTAATTAAATTTGCAAGTCCTAAACTAATTTGCTCTTTAGCTTTTTTTAATAATTCTTGTACATCAGCATTTTCCGATACTTCATCATCAGTATCAGAACTATTACCATTTCCACATGCCACTACATTTACTGCTAATGGCGCTGTTAATCCAAAAATTGCTAATAATTTTAATATTCCCTTCACTTCTAGTACCCTCCTAAAATTTCTTTTAATATCTTTTATTTAATATCTTTTATTAAAGTTTTAGTATATTTTATAATATTTATAATTAAAATGTTGTGAATATATTAAGTTTAATATTTCAGTAAACTAATAAGTTTATAAAAAAATCAAGTTTAATTTAATAATCAAAAAATAAGCATTGTAATCATAATTATTAGATTATCTTTTATATCAAAATTTGTTAAATTTTATTACTTATAATTAAAATGTTCAAATAATAGTTCTTTTTTTATACAGTTTAATAAAAAATAACGGACTTCTCCCCACATGTACTTGTGGAGGAAACAATGAAATTGAATGAGTTCAACAATGCTTTTCAAACAGAACAGGATTGTTTAAAATATATAGCAAGTTTGAAGAAAAACAAATGTATCATGTGTTCTTGAACAAGTTTGAATACTTCTAATTTAAGAAGAATAAGATGTTTGAAATGTCATCAAACATTTAGTATTCTTCATGGCACCATTTTTTACAAGTTACAAACACCTTTGAGATTTTGATTTTATCTCATCTTTAGATGAATAAACATCAAATATGGAATTACATCAACTGATGTTGCAAAAGAATTGGGTGTGACTTTGAAAACTGCTTGAAGAATGGGTCATGAAATCAGAAATCGTATTGCCAAACAAGAACATCAATTTATTGTTGAGGGCATAGTGCAAATGGATGAAATGTATCTTTCACATATGGGTTTTAAAAAACAAGGAATATCTTTGATAAATAAAACATTAATTGTTGGGATTTATGAAAAAACAACCAATAATTTAATTGTGAAAGTAATCAAAAATGCAAAAAGTAAAAATCTTTTGCAGTTTGCAAGAAACCATATTTCTTCAAAGTGTGATGTACATACTGATTCTTGAAAAGGATATCGTGATTTCAAATCACTTTTCCCTAATCACAAAACAGTTAACCATCAAGATGATTATGTTTCAAAAATTGGCGTAAATACCAACCAAATTGAATCAGTATGAAAACATATACGAAGAACATTTAAAACACATATCAAAGTTGCAAAACATCATGTTCATTTATATGCCAAAGAAGCTGCATATAAATTCAACAAGATACCTACTTTTGAAACTGTAATGCTATGTTTCATTTAAAAATGTGGGGAGAAGTCCGTAGATAGGCTTTTCTCAGCATTTATGTGATAAAATTTAAAAATAGTACATAAAGGGAGAAAAGCCAAAAATAATTTTTCATTTTCATTAAATTATATTTTATAAACAAAAAAAATAATTGATTATAATTGATAATATGTAAAGGAGAAAAAAATAATGGACAGATTACTAGAAACCACAATGAAAACTATAGAAAAAACTAAAACCAAAAAGGCAAGTTGATTTAAGTTATTTAGATTAATTATAATTAAAATTAGTTACAGTTTTATTACAGCATTTTTATTTTTATTTTCAATAGTAATTTCGGCATTGAGCATTAGTGTTTTGTTTTTTTTAAATTTATCAATAGAAGATTTTATTATTGATTTACAATATTATATTATGATTTTTTATAGTATATTTTTATTTATTTTTATTTTATTAAATGCTATAAAAATTTTTGGTACTCAATTTGAAGATAGTTCTTTCTTATTATTACTTACTAAACCTTATACAAGAAATGTTATTATTTTAACTCAATACGCTGCTTTATTTTTTATGAGTTTAACTTTTATTTTCATAAATATTATTGCTTTATTAATATTTGGAGGGATTTGCGGAATTATTATAAAAGTTTCTTATTTAACTTTTTACGTATTAACGATCCTAAAGTTTTTTGGCTTTTGCTCTTTATTTGCTGCTTTAGTTACTGTTGGTGTAGTAACAATGTTAGCTTTTACTCCATCACAAACAGTTTTTTTAATTTTTGTTATTTTCTGTAGTCTATTTTTATTAGGTGGTTTGCCTTACTCATTAACCAAAATAAATAGTGACATTATTAAAATTAATTTTGAAAATAATATCCAATATACTGTTAGTGAAATCAAAGAAGCAATTTTATTTAAACAAAATTTAGAAAAAGGATTAATTAAATATCCAAGTTTAACAAAAGCTATTTTTGATTTTTATTCTAATCTTAGTGATCAAGAATTAAAGGATATTAAAGAAAATAATGTTATTAATAAGCGTATTGATTTTTATCAAAAATTAGGATTTATTAAAACAAATCCTACCGTTAAAACTCTTAGTGGTAAAATAACCTCTTGAAAACCAATTGAATTTCAAAATAAAGATATATTTATGAAAATTACTTTTAATAGTTATTTTAAAAACTTAGATGAATTAAAAAACAATATTGATAATAATCAAATTACAGAAGACTTAATTAATATAATTAATGATTATGATAAAAAATATAATATTGATTCATTTATGGACCTGCAAAGTGGTAAAGCACCTTCACTATTAACATACGATACTGATATTAATAATACTTATATACAAATTATAGGTCCAATATTAGAAAACCCCGTTCCACTATCACCCAAGGAAATTAAAAATATTTTTATTGATACATATGCATATAAATTTGATTTTCGTAATGAATTTAATAAAATTTTTTATAATCCTGTTTATTTTTTAGTTAGAACAACCGAAGAATATATTTATAATCAAATTCATACTTATCGTCAGATTACTAATAATTCTATTACTAATGATAAAAATTATAAAAATTACATTAGTATTGCAAGTAGTTATCAATTTATCAATGCAATAAATTTTATTGAACATTGAAATCAAATTTGGACTTATTTTATGGACTACTATGGTGATTTTTGATTTGAACCTTATGCAACATCTAGTATCGATTTTGATACACAAAAAAATACTTTATTTAGTTATCCTGATTTTAAACTAACATTAAATAATAAAAAAATAAAAACCGATAACATTGATTATTTTCAAAATAATAAATCAGTTCTTGAAATATATTGTGGATTTTCTATCTTTTTATTCTTACTTTCTAATTTAATGTATAATCGAAAAATTGTTAGTTAGGAGAAAACTTATTATGGAAACTACAGAAGACATTATGATTAGTGTCAGAAACTATAACAAAAAATTTAAAAAGTTTAATATTAGTAATATAAATTTTACTGTATTTAAAGGAAGTATTCATGCTTTGGTTGGTCAATCTGGTAGCGGAAAATCTGTTTTATTAAAGTCTATCATTGGTGCAATGCCTAGTAACAGATACAGTGGTACAATTAAGGTTAATGATTACAAAGCAGGAAGTGCAAAATCAAAATTAAGCTTAGGTTATTCCTTAAATTTAGAAAACTTTCCACAAGGTTTAACAGCTTATAATTTTCTAAAATATTTAGGACAAACAACTACTATTACCGATAGTGCTCTAGAAGTTAATTTACAAAAATTATTAAATAATTTTAATTTATGAGAACATCGTAATAAGGGTTTAAATTCTTTCTCTTCAGGAATGAAAAATAGAATTATGCTAATTCAAGCCTTAGCACATGATCCAGAACTAGTAATTCTTGATGAACCTGGTGCAAACTTAGATTCAGAGTCACGAAAATATTTTACAAATGTATTAAAAAGATTAAAAGCAGAAGGTAAAACTATTTTCTTAACAACTCATATGATTAACGAGGTTAAAGATATTATTGATGATTGTACTATTATTGATTTGGGAAAAATGCTTTATAGTGGACCAATAGCAAAATTTGATGTTGGCAAAATTTTTATTTTGACTACCAACAATTTACCATTAACAGCCACTATATTAACAAAATATCAATATCAATTTAAATATCTTAAAGATTTAAATGAAATCTTAATTCGCTTAGATACACAAGAAAAAATTGATAATCTTAGTTCAATTTTAAATAAATATAAAATTGGTATTCAAAATCTTTATGAAAAAGAAATAGATTTATCACATTTAAAAAATTTTTTATAAAATAAAAAAAAATTTAACTATAAAATTTCTAATCTTTTTAATTTCTCATAGTATAATTATTTATAAACTTAATATAAGTTTAATTATTTTAAATAAATACCTTTACATTTTAATAAGGAGAAAAAATGCAAAAAGTTAATGAATGAATAAATAAACATCAATATGAATTTAAGAAAACACTTGAAGAAAGAAATCAAATAAAATAAATTGAGAACAAGAACGCAAAATAATTAATAATTTAAGAGAAGAAATAAATAACAAAGAGAAAAAAACTAATTTAATAAAAAAATAAGTTACTCTATAGAGTAACTTATTTTTTGTTAACTATTACATTTTGCTAATTTTGGTTGATGTTCTAAATTAAAAGTAAATTCACTATTCAATTATACTTGTAAATTAGGATTTGTTTTTAAACGAAGTTTATATTTTTTAGAATAATAAGCAAAGTATCAAGTTATTGCAAAAACACATTACTTAAAATAAATACTAATTCAATAACCATAGCAACTATTGCACTTGAATCAGTTGCTGTAACTGCATCATAAATAATAGAATAATAATGTCAAACGAACATTAAACCTAAAGTTACTAAAATAAATGGAAAAGTAATTTTTTCATATAAATTCAGTTTTAATTTTTTATCTAATGCTAATTTTAATACTGTAATTAAAACCATGATATAAATAAACATTGTAATTACAGAAAAAGCTGATGACAAATTAGCAACATTAAAAGCTGATGAATATTGTTGATCAGGATGTGAAACTAACCAAATTCCTTTAATCAAATCAGGAATAACTAATCATAAAATTAACATAACAGATGTTACTATTAAATTAATAACTGCTGCTTTAACAGGAATTCCATTTATTTAAATTAAATAACTTATTAGAAATATATCCTTCTTTAGAAAGTGGCTGTAATGTGGTACCACCATATAAAGCATTTTGCATTGCGATATTAATTTTTAAAGCTAACCCACTAATAATCATTATAATTGGACCACCATAGATAATTATTTTGCTTGTAAAAGGACTTCACGCACCCATATTCATATTTTGCACAAAAACGCTATATCCTAAAAAGAAAACTAATGAAATAACAACATAGAAAACTGTCATAATTATCATAATTAAAGTAATACCTTTACCAATATTTTTTTCAGGGTTATTAACGTTTTTACCTGCTGTTGAAAAAATTTCAAAACCAGCAAAGAAAAAGAAACATGAAGTAAAAGTATTCATAAATCCAGCAAAAGAAAATGTACTCTCAGTAGTTCAGTAATTTCAATTTGATGAACCATTAGTTATTGCTAAACTAATTCCAGCAATAACTAAAAATCCGGGTGTTAATCACTTAATAATTGATGTTGTATGTGCCATTTTTTATATATTTTAATCCCAGCAAAAATAACAGAAGCTAAAATCATATAAATAAAAATTCCAATGAAATCTAAATATAAATCAGAAAATGGTCCTCAATTAGCACTATATCATTGTGGTTGACCATTACTAATAAATTCTGGAGAAAAAGTTCCTCTAATTAACATCATTACTTGAATTGTCACAACAAATGGTAAACAAGCATATTGCATAAAACCTACTAATCAGCCTCAGAATCTACCAAAAGTTGTCCTAACATAGATATATGCACCAACATTATTATCAGAATTATGAATTCTAGATAATTTTGCAAAAGCTCATGCACAGTTACCCGCCACAAAACCAATTAATAAATATACTCATATTGCATTAATTCCAATTGAGTTAGGTTTTTTTCCAATATTAGATAATATTGCAAAATTACCAATAAAACCAATTCCTACTGTATAATTAAAACCTAATCAAACAAATTCTTTTAACGATAATCGTTTATGAGATTCATCACTCTTCATTATTTTTTCCTCCTTAATATTTTCAAGTATATAGGGACTACGTCCCTCGCCACTACGTGGCTCACCCAAATTATAGTCCCAGTAGGTTCACTGGGACTATAATCATTTTTATTTATCTTTATTTTTAGATTTATCTTTCTTTTTTAAAATATTATCTATTTTATCTAAACCAGCAAACTTAATATCACTATAAGTCATATAAATACTAGTTGCTTCTTTAAGATATTTCTTAGGTGATAATTCACTTTTAAGTTCATGCACATAATGTAAAGCACGTGAATTATACCTCTTTAATCAATGTCTAGGAAAAAATAAAGTCATAGCCATTGCTTCACCACTATAACTTGGAGGTATTATACCTTTTTTAATCATTTTCTTTGTTCTACGACGTGAAAACACTACTTTATTATAATCGTCAATATTAGTATATAAATTAAGATTAAATATAACAACAAAGCCCAAAAAACGCATACGTTTAACTTGCACAACATACTCTACTTTTTCTCTTGCTTGTACTGGTATTCTATTAGGGTGTTGTTCAATCAAATACATTGTACCATTAAACATATGACCTATTAATTTACAAAATTGTCCTAAACTTTCTTGTTGATTTTTAAACTGCATTTCTAAATCATTAGAATTTATCTTTAATGCTAATTCATCTAAAATTATTAAATCTTGTTCCTCAAAAGCATAATTACTTGCTAACTGATTAAAAGTAAAAACATCATTATAATTAACCAAATAAGAATAACCATTTTTTAATTTAATAGGAAAGGGACTAACTACTCGTTTTTTATGAGTTTGTGCTAAACAACAAGCAAGAGCAGATTTACCAGTTCTTGGAGGTGCTGAAATAATATAACTACCAACTCTTTTTAAAATTTTAACATTACGAATAGTTATACAAATTGGATAAATAATCATAATTAAAACTATAACTAATAACACATAACCATATCAAGGCATAATAAACTCCTAACCTACAATTAAACTAATTGCTCTAACAAACAATCATAAAGGTATAATATTTTCTATTCCACTAACAATATCAACATTTAAAGCAGTACTAATCGTATCTGAAAAAATGTGTCGTAATAAACTATCTGTTGTAAAAAGAAATTGTCTTAATGGTTCCACCGGTAAAACCTTACCAACTACTCCATAAAGCACTCATCTAAAAGCATTACGCAAATGACCAAAAACATCATATCAACTAACACGTTAACCAAATATATTAGCATGATTTATATTAGTAACATTTTCTAGTAAAGTTTTAACAATATTTAAGTGTCCATTTCATGCGGCTAGTGTTAAAGCACTAAAATTATTTATAGTTAAATAATTAACATCAGCACCATTATTTGTCAGTAAAATATTAATTGTATCTAAATCACCATTTCAAGCACTATTTATTAATTTTTAATTTAAATCATCATTCATTTTTTTTACTACTTTAACAATAAAAACCCATTTACTTTGTAAATATTAAAATAAGTAAGCGATAAAATTCTATAATCTTTATAAGATTATTATATTTATTTTTATAACTGTTTTATTAATAATTAAAAATCGGACTTCTCCCCACATGTACTTGTGGAGGAAACAATGAAATTGAATGAGTTCAACAATGCTTTTCAAACAGAACAAGATTGTTTAAAATATATAGCAAGTTTGAAGAAAAACAAATGTATCATGTGTTCTTGAACAAGTTTGAATACTTCTAAGTTTAAGAAGAATAAGATGTTTGAAATGTCATCAAACATTTAGTATTCTTCATGGCACCATTTTTTACAAGTCACAAACACCTTTGAGATTTTGATTTTATCTCATCTTTAGATGAATAAACACCAAACATGGAATTACATCAACTGATGTTGCAAAAGAATTGGGTGTGACTTTGAAAACTGCTTGAAGAATGGGTCATGAAATCAGAAATCGTATTGCCAAACAAGAACATCAATTTATTGTTGAGGGCATAGTGCAAATGGATGAAATGTATCTTTCACATATGGGTTTTAAAAAACAAGGAATATCTTTGATAAATAAAACATTAATTGTTGGGATTTATGAAAAAACAACCAATAATTTAATTGTGAAAGTAATCAAAAACGCAAAAAGTAAAAATCTTTTGCAGTTTGCAAGAAACCATATTTCTTCAAAGTGTGATGTACATACTGATTCTTGAAAAGGATATCGTGATTTCAAATCACTTTTCCCTAATCACAAAACAGTTAACCATCAAGATGGTTATGTTTCAAAAATTGGCGTAAATACCAATCAAATTGAATCAGTATGAAAACATATACGAAGAACATTTAAAACACATATCAAAGTTGCAAAACATCATGTTCATTTATATGCCAAAGAAGCTGCATATAAATTCAACAAGATACCTACTTTTGAAACTGTAATGCTATGTTTCATTTAAAAATGTGGGGAGAAGTCCGTAGATAGGCTTTTCTCAGCATTTATGTGATAAAATTTAAAAATAGTACATAAAGGGAGAAAAGCCTTAAAAATTATTAGATAAATATTTATCGGACTTCTCCCCACAAGTACATGTGGAGGAAACAATGAAATTGAATGAGTTCAACAATGCTTTTCAAACAGAACAGGATTGTTTAAAATATATAGCAAGTTTGAAGAAAAACAAATGTATCATGTGTTCTTGAACAAGTTTGAATACTTCTAATTTAAGAAGAATAAGATGTTTGAAATGTCATCAAACATTTAGTATTCTTCATGGCACCATTTTTTACAAGTCACAAACACCTTTGAGATTTTGATTTTATCTCATCTTTAGATGAATAAACACCAAACATGGAATTACATCAACTGATGTTGCAAAAGAATTGGGTGTGACTTTGAAAACTGCTTGAAGAATGGGTCATGAAATCAGAAATCGTATTGCCAAACAAGAACATCAATTTATTGTTGAGGCATAGTGCAAATGGATGAAATGTATCTTTCACATATGGTTTTTAAAAAACAAGGAAGATCTTTGATAAATAAAACATTAATTGTTGGGATTTATGAAAAAACAACCAATAATTTAATTGTGAAAGTAATCAAAAACACAAAAAGTAAAAATCTTTTGCAGTTTGCAAGAAACCATATTTCTTCAAAGTGTGATGTACATACTGATTCTTGAAAAGGATATCGTGATTTCAAATCACTTTTCCCTAATCACAAAACAGTTAACCATCAAGATGGTTATGTTTCAAAAATTGGCGTAAATACCAATCAAATTGAATCAGTATGAAAACATATACGAAGAACATTTAAAACACATATCAAAGTTGCAAAACATCATGTTCATTTATATGCCAAAGAAGCTGCATATAAATTCAACAAGATACCTACTTTTGGAACTGTAATGCTATGTTTCATTTAAAAATGTGGGGAGAAGTCCGTAGATAGGCTTTTCTCAGAATTTATGTGATAAAATTTAAAAATAGTACATAAAGGGAGAAAAGCCATATTTATTTTAAATGTATTATATTAAATTTTCTATAGAAACCTTTAACTTTAAATTATAAAATTGATTTAGTTCTTTTATCGACATTATCTTTAAATAAGTAAATATATGATAAAATGAAAATGAAATAAATTGTAGTAAGGAGTTTTTTTCATGGCAAATAAACCAAAAAGCAGTGTTTATAATGAATCATCAATTCAAATTTTAGAAGGTCTAGAAGCAGTTAGAAAAAGACCTGGAATGTATATTGGTTCTACTGATAATCGTGGTCTTCATCATCTAGTTTGAGAAATTGTTGATAATGGTATTGACGAAGCATTAGCTGGCTTTTGTACTATTATTGTTGTTACTATTAATGTTGATAAGTCAGTTACTGTTGAAGACAATGGTCGTGGTGTTCCAACTGGTATGCATGCTTCAAAAAAAAGTACTCCCGAAGTTATTTATACGGTTTTACATGCTGGTGGAAAATTTGACACTAATAGTTATAAAACCTCGGGTGGTTTACATGGTGTTGGTGCTTCGGTAGTAAATGCTTTAAGTAATTGAATGATTGTTACTATTCATCGTGATAAAAAAATTCATGAAATTAAATTTAAAAATGGTGGTAAGATTGATCAAAGTTTAAAAATGATTGGTAGCACTTATAAAACAGGAACTAGGGTACAATTTTTACCTGATTTTCATCGTGTTTTTCTAGGTTGTGATTGAAATGTTCATTTATTTGAACAACATTTACGTGAAAGTGCTTTTTTAATTAATGATTTAAGTATTCAATTAATTGATAAGAGGACAGGTACTGAAGAAACTTTTCATTATGAAAATGGCTTAGTTGCTTTCATGCAATATTTAAATAAAGATAAAAAAAATTTATCACCAATTGTTAGTTTAAAAGGTAAACAAAATAATATTGACGTTGAAATTGTATTACAATATACGGAAGATTATAGTGAAACGTTAGTAGGGTTTGCCAATAATGTTAAAACTGTTGATGGTGGAAGTCATTTAGTTGGTTTTAAAAGTGGTTTAACGAAAGCTATTAATGAATATGCAAGAAAACAAGAATTATTAAAAGCAAAAGATAAAAATTTAGAAGGTAATGATTTGCGAGAAGGTTTGGTTGCTATTGTTTCGTTGCGTATTCCTGAAAATTTAATTCAATATGAAGGTCAAACAAAAGGTAAATTAGGAACGCCCGAAGCAAGAATTGTTGTTGATAATATTGTTAATGAAAGATTTTCATTTTGACTTCACGAAAATAGTGATGCTGCTAAAAAAATTATTGATAAAGCCATTAAGGCTCGTGATATTCGTAATACTTTAAGAAAAGAACGTGAATCATTGCGTAATAAAAGTAAAGATACGCAAAAATTTTTAGTAGGTAAATTGGTGCCTGCACAAAGTAAAAATCCTAATATTAATGAATTATTTTTAGTGGAAGGAGATTCCGCTGGTGGCAGTGCCAAGTCAGGTCGTGATCGTAAGTTCCAAGCGATATTGCCGTTAAAAGGAAAAGTAATTAATGCCGAAAAAACTAAAGTAATTGATCTTTTTAATAATGAGGAAATTAGTATGATTATTAATGCGATTGGTGCTGGTGTTGGTAACGAATTTAGTATTGAAAATTGTAATTATAATAAAGTCATTATTATGACTGATGCCGATACTGATGGTGCCCATATTCAAATTTTATTACTAACTTTTTTCTATCGTTATATGCGAGATTTAATTACTTCGGGTAATATTTATATTGCATTACCGCCTTTATTTAAAATTTCTTTTAAAGAAGAAGAGCAAGAGAAACATGTATATGTTTGAAATGAGTTAGAATTAAAAGATAAAGTTGAAACAATTAAAGGTAAATATGACCTGCAACGTTATAAAGGTTTAGGAGAAATGAATGCTGAACAATTATGAGAAACAACTATGGATCCAAATGTCCGTCAATTAATTAAAATTACTATTGAGGATGCTCTATCAGCAGAAACAGAAATTCAAATATTAATGGGTGATAAACCAGAAAAAAGACGAAAATGAATTGAAGAAAATATTTCTTTTGAAGCTAGTGATTATTAAGAAAAAGGAGTTTATAAGTTATGAATAGTAAAGAAGAGATTCAACAAAATAATGAACAAATTTTATCTTATCCTATTGATGATATTGTTGCAGAACGTTTTGGTCGATATGCCAAATATATTATTTTAGAACGAGCATTGCCCGATATCCGTGATGGTTTGAAACCAGTTCAACGTCGAATTTTGCATGCTATGAATGATTTGGGTTTAACCAATGATAAAGCATATAAAAAAGCAGCTCGTGTTGTTGGAGAAGTAATTGGTAAATATCATCCTCATGGTGATACAGCGGTTTATGCTGCGATGTGTAGAATGGCACAAGAGTGAAAGGTAGCATGACCATTAGTACAAATGCATGGTAATAAAGGTTCAATTGATGGTGATAATCCTGCTGCGATGCGATATACAGAAGCGCGTTTATCATTAATTTCAGAATTATTATTGAAGGATATTAAGAAAAATACTGTTAGTTTAATTAAAAATTTTGATGAATCAGAAACAGAACCAACAGTTTTACCTGCCTATTTTCCAAATTTATTAGTAAATGGTGCTTCTGGAATTGCTGTTGGAATGGCAACTAATATTCCACCTCATAATTTACAAGAAGTAATTAATGCAATTGTCATGAGAATTAATAATCCACAATGTAATTTAAGCGAATTAATGCGTGTTATTAAGGGTCCTGACTTTCCAACCGGAGGAATTATTCAAGGTATTAAAGGTATTAAAGAAGCTTATCGTTCTGGTAAAGGACGAATTGCAATTCGTGCTAAAACTCATGTTAATAATGAAGGTGAAATTCCACAAATAATTATTACCGAAATTCCATTTGAAGTTATTAAACAAGATTTGATTAAAAAAATTGATGATGTTAAAACATTAGCAAAAATTCATGGTATTAAAGAAGTACGTGATGAAACGGATCGTTTTGGTTTACGAATAGTTGTTGATTTAGTAGAAGATAGTAAACCGCAAGAAATTTTAAATTATTTATTTAAAAATACCAATTTACAAATTTATTATAACTTTAATTTAGTAGCAATCGCTAACAAAAAACCAGTACAAATGAGTTTAATTAATATGTTAGATTTTTATATTAATCATCAAATTGATGTTGTTACTAAGCGTTCACAATATGACTTAGCACAATTAGAACGAAGATTAGAGATTGTTAATGGTTTAGTTATTGCATTAAGTGAAGTTGATAAAGTAATTAAAATTATTAGAACATCAACTGACCGTATGCAAGCAAAATTAAATTTAATATCAGCTTTTAATTTTACTGATATTCAAGCAGAAGCAATTGTACAATTGCGTTTGTATCGTTTAACTGCTACTGATATTCAATCATTAGTTTTAGAAAAAGCAGATATTGAAAGTAAAATTATTGTTTTACAAGAAATTCTTAATAATGAAAATTCACTACGTCAAGTTATTATTACTGAGTTAGAACAAATTAATTCTCATTTTTCTGGATTAAGAAAATCACAAATTCAAGGTGAAATTTCTGAAATTACAATTGATGAAAAAGCAACATTGCGACAAGAAAATGTATTTGTTAGTATTAGTTATGATGGTTGAATTAAGGTAATAAGTAGTAAAGTATTTTTACAAAATCTTGATTATCAAGATTTTGGACGTAAGCCAAATGATGTTATTATTGGTGGAGCAATGTTCAATAATTTTAATAATTTATTATTTTTTACAAATAAAGGTAATTATTTTTTAATACCAATTTTTAAATTAGAAGAAAATAAATGGAAAGATAATGGTATTCATGTTAATAAGTTATGTAAACTTGAAGGAAATGAAAAAATTATTAGTGTTGCGCAAGTTAATAGTTTTGAACAGCCAAATGTAAATATAGTAGTCGCTACTAGATATGGTTTAATTAAAAGAATGCCACTTTTAGAGTTAGCAACTACTAGATTTAATAAAACCGCCAAATATGTTAAATTAAAAGAGAACGATAGTGTTATTAGTGTTAATAGTAGTACCGGTCATGATTTTATTGTTATTAGTACTCGCAAGGGTATGACTTTAAAATATTTAGAAACGAAAGTTCCATTATTAACTAAAACTGCAACAGGTGTTAAAGCTTTGAAAATTAATTCTGAAGAAGATGAAGTGGTAGGAATGGCTTGTGGTAATAGTAATGATATTTATGCAATGTTAACATCAGTTGGAACAATTAAACGAATGTTATTCAATACTATTGACCAAACTTCACGAACAACAAAAGGTAATAAAGTAATAAAAGTTCCTAAAAGTAAAAGTATTAGTATTATTAAAACTTTCTTATCACCAGCAACATCTTTTATTAATATATTAACGAAAAAAGAAAAATGATTAGTGATTAAAGCAAGTGACATTAATCTTAGCAAGGTAAATGAAGGAACTGGCAAAGTAGTTGCTGATGATATTATTGCTGGTGGTAATAATTTAGTGATTGATTTAAAAACTGATGTTATTGATACTGATATATCATCAATATCAGAAAATTTTGATACAAAAGAAAGCAACAATGGTATTTAAAATAAACTTTTTTATTGAAAATTATGAACTTTTTTAAAGAATTAGTTTTTTTGATTTTCATAATATAAATTTAAATAATAATTTTAGTTAAGAGTGAATAGGATAGGACTTATATCAATGCTATAATTATTATAGTAGTGATTTAAGGAGGAAGTATAGATGACAAATAATATTATTAAATATCAATCTCTAATTAATGGTGAGTTATATGAAAATGGTAATTGAATATCAGTTATCAACCCCACTACTAATAAAATAGCAGGTCAAGTTCCTGCCTTAACTAAAGTTGAAATTAAAAAAGTATATGAATCTGCAAAATTTGCTCAAAAAAATTGAGAACAAATGCCTATTTTAAAAAGAATTTCTTTTTTAAATTCTTGAAAACAATTAATTATTCGCGATAAATTAATACTTGCTGAATTAATGATCAATGAAATTGCTAAAGGCACAAAAGCGGCTTGCAGTGAAATTGATAGAACAGTTGAATATATTGAATATACTTTACAAGAAGCATTACGTCTTCATCCTGAATCTTATACAGGTGATAGTTGAGGAAGTATGAACAAATTAGCTATTTTTGAATACGTACCAAAAGGAATTGTTCTTGCTATTTCCCCTTTTAATTATCCGATAAATTTATCAGTCTCTAAAATATTTCCAGCACTTGTGACGGGTAATAGTGTTGTTTTTAAACCTGCAACACAAGGATCATTGGTGGGATTACATTTAGCTAAATTAGCCAAAGAAGCTAACATTCCTAATGGTGTTTTTAATGCTATAAGTGGTAAAGGTAGTGAAATTGGTGATAGTTTAGTTGAAAATGAAGCAATTAATGTTATTTCTTTTACTGGTAGTGCTGTTGTTGGTAATCGTATTTCACAGAAATCTTTAAAAGCTGATTTGATTTTAGAATTAGGAGGTAAAGATCCAGCAATAGTGCTTAATGATGCTGATCTTGAAGATACAGCAACCAAAATCATTAAAGGTGCATTTAGTTATTCAGGACAACGCTGTACTGCTATTAAAAGAGTGTTAGTACAAAGAACAATTAGTGGCAAATTAATTCCAATTTTAAAAGAAAAACTTGAAAAATTAACTGTTGGTTTGCCCACAGATGATTGTGATATTACTCCTGTTATTGATCAACCAACAGTTGATAATGCTAAAAAATTAATTAAAGATGCTTTAGATAAAGGAGCCAATTGTTTAATTGGTAATAAATTTAAAGAAAATTTAATGTGACCAACTATTATTACTGACGTAACAACAAAAATGAATTTAGCATGAGAAGAACCTTTTGCGCCATTGTTGCCGATTATTATTTTTGATGAAGTAAAAGAAGCAATTAATATTGCAAATGATTCACAATATGGTTTACAAGCTTCTGTTTTTACTACTAATATTAATAGTGCAATGAGTATTGCTAAATTATTAGAAGTTGGAAGTGTTAATATTAACGATCAGTCACAACGTGGTCCCGATCACTTTTCTTTTGTTGGTGTTAAGGATTCAGGTCTTGGCGTACAGGGTATTCGTCCTTCGTTACTTGCTTTTACTAGACCAAAAGGGATTGTTATTAATTGAAAAACAAAAATTTAAAAGAAAAAATAGTGGTAAGATAAAAATGTAATAAATTTTTGTCCTTGTTAATTAGATTTTTATTTTTTTAACATTCTTATATAAAAAGCATAATAAAAATATTACATATCATTGTAACTTTTATTTTAAAAAGTAAGTTATTAAAATAGTGCCGGGGATAAAGTACTGTTACATGAAATGCAAAAAATATGGAGGTAAATATGGCAAAACGAAAAATTGTCCTTGTTGGATGTGGAGCTGTTGGTAGTAGTTTTATTTACAGTGCCATTAATCAAGGTTTAGCCCAAGAATATGTATTAATTGATGCTTTTGAAGGTATAGCTGAAGGTAATGCGATTGATTTTGCTGATTGTCAAGCAGCTTTAGATCATCCTTTTATTTCAATTAAGGCTGGAAATTACAGCGATTGTAAAGATGCTGATATTATTGTTATTACTGCTGGAAGACCACAAAAAGATGGCGAAATAAGATTAAATATGGTAGCAGATAATGCCAAAATTATGAAGAGCATTGCTTTAGAAATTAAAAAATCAGGATTTAAAGGTATTACTATTATTGCATCTAATCCTGTTGATATAATGACAACTGTTTATCAAAAAATTACACAATTTGATTATCATCAAGTATTAGGTTCTGGTACAATTTTAGATACCTTACGTTTACAATATTTAATTGGAGAAAAAATTGCAGTTAATCCAAAGTCAGTTGCTGCTTATGTAATTGGTGAACATGGTGATTCTTCAATGATTCCTTGAAGTTCGGTTTCGATAGGTAATAAAACTATTTATCAACAAATTACTGAAGGTAGAATTAAAGAAAAAGATTTAGAAGAATTAAGAAAAGAAGTAAAACAAAGAGCTTATAAAATTATTAAATTAAAACGTGCAACTTTTTATGGTATTGGTGCAGCATTGGCATTATTAGTAAGAAATATCCTTGAAGGACAAAATCACGTTTTAGTAGCAGGTGCTTATTTACAAGGAGAATATGGACAGCAAGGTTTTTATATTGGTGTACCAACAATACTTTACGAAAAAGGTTGAAAAAGAGTAGTTCAGTTACCATTAACGAAAGAAGAGCAAACGGCATTTGATAAATCTTGTGCAATTATTAAAGAAACTTTAGAAACAGCTTTTGCTGCTATTAAATAAAAGAGGAACGTGGCGAAGATGTCGATAACTAAAAAGTTTTAAAAATAGCTCCTTTCTTTTTTAAACCCTTAAATTAAAAATAAATGATAAAAGACGAGAATAAAAATCTTGTCTTTTTTTTGTGTAATTGTAAAATTTTAAAATTTTTAATAACCGTCTTTAACACTATTATCAACACGTGTTAAGGAACTAAAACAGTGAACTACAACACAGTTGTTAAAAATAGTAGCTAGCATGTGGACTTGCATTAATAAATAATAAGTGGATGATGCCTAATAAAATATACTAACCATTTAATGGTAATTCTTGGGGTGGGAGCGAATTGGAAACTAGTATATATAGACCCCCGTGGGGGAACATACTATTATTCTTCATTTAACCAACCTTGCCACTTTCCAGTGAGCAAGTTTTGGTTTTATTTTTTATTTTTTTTGAAAAAATTTTTGATCCCAGAATTTCTGGAATGAATAAAACGAATAGTAGTATTATTAATAATCTAAAAATCAAAATATATGTTCTTTATGCTAGAAGCAAAAGAACATATTAGGAAAGGATTATTATGCAAATAGAATTTAAAAAAGAACAAATTGTTAAAGATAAACCACAATCTATTCTTATTGATTATGTTGAATATAAATTATCGTTTCCAAAATGAATGATTAAAAATAATTCTTTTATTGTTGATAACAGTTACACATATTGAGTTTTTAATTTAGAAAATATTAAAAGAGAATTAAGTGGTAATGAATTAATAAAATTATTAGAACCATATATTAAAGACCAAAAAATAACTGTTAATAAACCAACTGCTCCAAAAGAATATTATCTTAATGATATAAAACTTGAACCACTAACATTTTATGAACAACATAATAGTTGATTTATAGGTGAAATAACAGATAACAAAACTAAAATTACTAATCCTTGGTTTAAATATAACATTATGTGAGAAGAAAACAGAAAAGGTTTTAAAATAAATAAGGCTTTTCTCCCTTTATGTACTATTTTTAAATTTTATCACATAAATGTTGAGAAAAGCCTATCTACGGACTTCTCCCCACATTTTTAAATGAAACATAGCATTACAGTTTCAAAAGTAGGTATCTTGTTGAATTTATATGCAGCTTCTTTGGCATATAAATGAACATGATGTTTTGCAACTTTGATATGTGTTTTAAATGTTCTTCGTATATGTTTTCATACTGATTCAATTTGATTGGTATTTACGCCAATTTTTGAAACATAACCATCTTGATGGTTAACTGTTTTGTGATTAGGGAAAAGTGATTTGAAATCACGATATCCTTTTCAAGAATCAGTATGTACATCACACTTTGAAGAAATATGGTTTCTTGCAAACTGCAAAAGATTTTTACTTTTTGCGTTTTTGATTACTTTCACAATTAAATTATTGGTTGTTTTTTCATAAATCCCAACAATTAATGTTTTATTTATCAAAGATCTTCCTTGTTTTTTAAAACCCATATGTGAAAGATACATTTCATCCATTTGCACTATGCCCTCAACAATAAATTGATGTTCTTGTTTGGCAATACGATTTCTGATTTCATGACCCATTCTTCAAGCAGTTTTCAAAGTCACACCCAATTCTTTTGCAACATCAGTTGATGTAATTCCATGTTTGGTGTTTATTCATCTAAAGATGAGATAAAATCAAAATCTCAAAGGTGTTTGTGACTTGTAAAAAATGGTGCCATGAAGAATACTAAATGGGCATTGGTTAGATAAGTTTACTTTCTTGTCTTCAAATCTGTACAAATTGGTTTGGAGACATTTTTAATCGTAAAATCATTCTATCATTATTTCATCAGTTAATAAATTTTCTTAATGCTTCTGTGAAATGTTTAATGCTATTAAACTTGTTACCAAACATAATTTTAAAATCTCTTTTGATTCAGCGATTTAAACATTCACTTACTTGGTTGCCTTTAAATCCCGATAAACTTTTTGAATGAATTAAAGTTTTACTTTTATTAAAACTATTTGTAACTATTTTACTAGCATTACCTGAACCTAAATCAGACTGGATAAATGTTGCAAATATTTTATGTTCTTTACGACTTGCCTTTGTTACTTGATTAAGAACATTTAAAATGGTTATTGCATTTTCACTTTTATTAATTTCGGACTTCTCCCCACATGTACTTGTGGAGGAAACAATGAAATTGAATGAGTTCAACAATGCTTTTCAAACAGAACAGGATTGTTTAAAATATATAGCAAGTTTGAAGAAAAACAAATGTATCATGTGTTCTTGAACAAGTTTGAATACTTCTAATTTAAGAAGAATAAGATGTTTGAAATGTTATCAAACATTTAGTATTCTTCATGGCACCATTTTTTACAAGTCACAAACACCTTTGAGATTTTGATTTTATCTCATCTTTAGATGAATAAACACCAAACATGGAATTACATCAACTGATGTTGCAAAAGAATTGGGTGTGACTTTGAAAACTGCTTGAAGAATGGGTCATGAAGTCAGAAATCGTATTGCCAAACAAGAACATCAATTTATTGTTGAGGGCATAGTGCAAATGGATGAAATGTATCTTTCACATATGGGTTTTAAAAAACAAGGAAGATCTTTGATAAATAAAACATTAATTGTTGGGATTTATGAAAAAACAACCAATAATTTAATTGTGAAAGTAATCAAAAACGCAAAAAGTAAAAATCTTTTGCAGTTTGCAAGAAACCATATTTCTTCAAAGTGTGATGTACATACTGATTCTTGAAAAGGATATCGTGATTTCAAATCACTTTTCCCTAATCACAAAACAGTTAACCATCAAGATGGTTATGTTTCAAAAATTGGCGTAAATACCAATCAAATTGAATCAGTATGAAAACATATACGAAGAACATTTAAAACACATATCAAAGTTGCAAAACATCATGTTCATTTATATGCCAAAGAAGCTGCATATAAATTCAACAAGATACCTACTTTTGAAACTGTAATGCTATGTTTCATTTAAAAATGTGGGGAGAAGTTCGTAGATAGGCTTTTCTCAGCATTTATGTGATAAAATTTAAAAATAGTACATAAAGGGAGAAAAGCCATTAATTTTTCAACCAACTATAGCATTACTATTCATATCTGTAGCAATTTCTAATAATAATTTAGTTTTTTTATTATTAATAATTAATTCTTTAAATCAAGTACCATCGATGCCAACTTTTTCAAGATAAGTATTACTGGTAAAATTACGTTTTAATAAATCTTGGAAATTTGATTTTAAGGCATTAGATTTCGCTCTACGCTATTTTTTGGGTTTGGTTAATAGTTTGGTAATATTATTATCTTCTAATAACCTCATAATGCTGTTTTTACTGCATTTAAGATTGGTGTTGTTTTTCTTTAATTCTAATCTCACCTTTTCTAAACTAGTAATTTTAATTATTTTATCTTTGTTGCTAATAACAACAATTTTATTTAATTCTTTTAATAACTCATTATCAATTTTTGTTTGATATTTCTTTTTACCATTTTTTATTCATTTATAATATGCAACTTTACTGATAGGTAACAAACTAATTATGTCATTAATTCCATAATTTTTATTTCTATATTTATCAACTATTAAAAAACATTTACTTTTCAATAATTTACTATTTAAAATATTTTGATTGTTTTTTAATTCTTTATCACAGGATTGTTTTTGTCTTAAAAATTCATTTTTTATTTTTTCTTTTAGTAGTGACTTTTTGAGTTTTTTATTTTCAAGTTTTAAATTTTTATCTTTGATATTCACTTTATCTATTTGATGATTTGTTTGAAAAGTATGAATAGTAATTAATTTACGGACTTCTCCCCACATGTACTTGTGGAGGAAACAATGAAATTGAATGAGTTCAACAATGCTTTTCAAACAGAACAGGATTGTTTAAAATATATAGCAAGTTTGAAGAAAAACAAATGTATCATGTGTTCTTGAACAAGTTTGAATACTTCTAATTTAAGAAGAATAAGATGTTTGAAATGTCATCAAACATTTAGTATTCTTCATGGCACCATTTTTTACAAATCACAAACACCTTTGAGATTTTGATTTTATCTCATCTTTAGATGAATAAACACCAAACATGGAATTACATCAACTGATGTTGCAAAAGAATTGGGTGTGACTTTGAAAACTGCTTGAAGAATGGGTCATGAAGTCAGAAATCGTATTGCCAAACAAGAACATCAATTTATTGTTGAGGGCATAGTGCAAATGGATGAAATGTATCTTTCACATATGGGTTTTAAAAAACAAGGAAGATCTTTGATAAATAAAACATTAATTGTTGGGATTTATGAAAAAACAACCAATAATTTAATTGTGAAAGTAATCAAAAACGCAAAAAGTAAAAATCTTTTGCAGTTTGCAAGAAACCATATTTCTTCAAAGTGTGATGTACATACTAATTCTTGAAAAGGATATCGTGATTTCAAATCACTTTTCCCTAATCACAAAACAGTTAACCATCAAGATGGTTATGTTTCAAAAATTGGCGTAAATACCAATCAAATTGAATCAGTATGAAAACATATACGAAGAACATTTAAAACACATATCAAAGTTGCAAAACATCATGTTCATTTATATGCCAAAGAAGCTGCATATAAATTCAACAAGATACCTACTTTTGAAACTGTAATGCTATGTTTCATTTAAAAATGTGGGGAGAAGTCCGTAGATAGGCTTTTCTCAGCATTTATGTGATAAAATTTAAAAATAGTACATAAGGGGAGAAAAGCCTTAATTTATTATTTTTTTGATATTTTTTTACTCAATTATAAATTAATGATCTTGTTGATAATTGATATTTGGTTTTAATATCAATGGTTTTTAATTTTTTAATCACTACATATTCATTTAAAACATCTAGTTTAATTTTTCTTGTATAAACTTTATATTTCATCTTTACTCCTTAACTATTAATTATTTAAACTAATCATACTGTCTAGATTAAAAATTATAGGAGTAAACTTAACTAACTTATGCCATGTTTGATGACATTTCAAACATCTTATTCTTCTTAAATTAGAAGTATTCAAACTTGTTCAAGAACACATGATACATTTGTTTTTCTTCAAACTTGCTATATATTTTAAACAATCCTGTTCTGTTTGAAAAGCATTGTTGAACTCATTCAATTTCATTGTTTCCTCCACAAGTACATGTGGGGAGAAGTCCGATAAATAATCCATATAAACATGATGATTTACCAATTAATTGTATAGTTACTTCGTATAAGGAAATTTCAACACATAATGAAAAAGTATTTTTGTTGAACATGTAAACAAAATAAATTAGATTATTTATTCTTTAATACTAATGATATAAAAACAAGAAAATATTTTTAAGAGATAAAAATAGTAAAGCAATTTGTTATGACTGTATTTTAAATATTAGGTTAAGTAGGAGGTATAAATATGAATAAACAAAAACCATTTTTTTATAAAGACGGACGAATTAATATAACGTATAGGTTTTCTCTATGAAAATGCAATAAATTTATTTTCTAAAGGTCAATATTATGAATTAATTGATTTTTTACAATCATTAACTTTACAATATAAAAAATTAAAAGTTGGTTATTTTATTAATGCAAAAGATGGCATATTAAACCAAGCATTAGTTGATAATATTGGTTGCTTTACTGAAACTAATATTAAACAAATTTTAAAAAAATGATTGGTGATAGAACATATAATATTGACATGTATACAAAAATGGTTAATTTTAAATGCTATCAAATAAATATCGCCATCCAGTTATTATAAAATAATAACTTAAGTTCAAAAAAACTAAAAATAAATTAAAACTTATTAAAGTAAGTATTTGTAAGGTAGTACAGACATTTTGGACTATTTTCCATCTAATAAAAGTTTATCAAAATAATCCATAGGAGTCATTAACCCTAATGATTTATGTTGTTTAGAATTGTTATAATATTCTTGAAAAGAATTAACTAATTTTTGAAATAAACTAAAATCACTATTTAAATATGGTTTTATTTCAAATAAATTACTTCAATTTCTATGAAATCTTTCAATCTTACCATTACTCTGTGGTGATCTAAACGGTGTAGTTTCATGAACTATACCTTTTTTATTACAAAAATTTGTAAATCAACGATTCCTTTGTGGTTTTCCACAAGATATATTAACATATTGACTACCATTATCAGTTCTAATTCTTTTAATTTTAATTCCCAATTTTTCATAAAAATTTAAAGCATTTTTAGTAGCATTTACAATATCTCTGGTTTGTTCTTGTTCAGATGGATAACAATAAGTAATTCGAGTTTTTTCATCAATAAAATCAATAATATATCATCTTTTACTTCCTGTTATATAATCTGATACTACTTTAATATCAGTCTGCAATAATCCAGTTTCTTTTACTTCATATCTCAAATGTTTTTTTTAATAGTTTTTTGTGAATAAAAACCAAAACGTTTTAATCAACGATATATAGTTTTAACCGAAGGTTTTGGCAAAAAATTAAACCTAATATCATCAATATGTCTTATTAAATAACAAAATTGAAAAGCACCTATACCAAACTCTTCTTTATACTGAGCAAAATAATTTATAAATTTTTCTGATAATTCCAAATTATACAAATATTTAATATTTTTAGGTTTTGTTGATTTAAATAATAATTCTTCAAAAGGTTTATTTTTGTAGAAAATATCATAAAAACGTTTAGCTCAATAATAAAAAGTTTGCTTTGGCATATGTAATTGAGAAATTATTTCTTTACAAGAATTTTTATTTTTAAAAATAAAACAAAATTTTCTAAATTTACGATAATAAATATTAACTTTATTAATATTTTTATCATTTTTATACTTTTCTACAAACTTGTTAAATTTATAATCAAATTTAGTAAAATCAGCACTATTAATTAAATATTTCATTTTAAACTACACCTCAACTAATAATATAAAGTTATAAAAACTTTTATTAGTCCAAAAAGTGTGTCTAACCTACAAAATAATTCCTTTATTTAATTGAACTAACTATTTAATTATGCAATAATATTGTATTGTATATAACTCAATTATTATTAAGGAGGCGCACAATGCGTGATGGATTAACTTTAAGATGTGAAGTTTGCAAAGAAGAAAATTATATTGCTGATCGTAATAAAAAAACTAAGCCTGAAAAATTAGAAACAAAAAAACATTGTTCTCGTTGTAATCAACATACACTACATAAAGAAAAGAAATAAGTTTTACTTATTTCTTTTCTTTAATTTGCAGTACAATATACTTAGTTATTAATTAATGATTTATTAAAAGGATTGAATTTAAAATGAAAAATTTAAATAAAAAAGAAATTATTGAAACAATATTAACCAAAAATAAAATAGATGCTATGTTATTTTACTCTCCCGAAAATCGCTTTTGATATAGTGATTTTATTTCAACGTTAGGTTATTTATTGATTAGCAAAAATGATGCAAATTTATTATTAGATGGAAGATATATTACTGAGGGAAAAGAAAATGCCAAAAATGTTAAATGCATTCAATTTAGTAATATTTTTTCTTCATTGAAAGATTTATTAAAATCACAAAAAATTAAAAAAATTGGCTTTGAAGCAGAATATATTACTATTGCTCAACTAGAAAGTTGAAAGCAAGAAATTAAAGATATTGAATTTGTTCCAATTTATGTTAGTTCATTAAGAATGATTAAAGATGAAATCGAAATTGCACGAATTGCAAAAGCTTGTGCTATTGGTGATTTGGCTTTTAATGAAGTTTTAAATTTTATTCGACCAGGTGTTAGTGAAAAAGATGTTGAAGATATAATATTGCGTTCATTTGTTAAAAATGGTGCAACAAAAGCATCATTTGATACTATTGTTGCTTCTGGAGAAAGAGGAGCAATGCCTCATGGTAAAGCTAGTAATAAAAAAATTGGCAATAATGAGTTAATTACTTGTGATTTTGGTTGTGTGTATGAAGGTTTTTGTTCAGATATGACTAGAACTTTTGCGATTGGTAAAGTTAATCCAAAATTAATTGAAATTCATGAAATAGTTAAATCAGCACAAATGGCAGGAATTAAGGCTGTAAAGCCAGGTATAGCTATTGGTGAAATTGATAATATTTGTAGAGAATACATTAAAGAAAAGGGTTATGAACAATATTTTACTCATGGTACTGGTCATGGGCTTGGCATTGAAATTCATGAAGCACCTTGAGTTATTAAAAACGAATCTACTATTTTAGTTCCGGGAATGGTTATTACTGTTGAACCAGGTATTTATATTCCTAATTTAGGTGGTGTTAGAATTGAAGATGATATTTTAGTTACCAAAGATGGTTATCAAATTTTAACAAAATCATCTCGTGAAATTGATATTTGAAAGGAGAAAAAATAAAAATGATTAACGTTAATGATTTTAAACCAGGAATTACTTTCTTACATAATAAAACTGATATTTTAATAGTTATTGAGTCAGCACATTCTAAAAGTGGACGTGGTCAAGCACATGTGAAAGTAAAAGCAAAAAATTTAAGAACACAAGCTATTATTAGTATTACTTTTACTGGTGGTGATACAGTTTATCCAGCTATTATTGATAAACGACCAGCAATTTATAGTTATGATGATGGTATGTATTCAGTTTTTATGGATAATGAAGATTATAATGAAATTAGGATTGATCAATCACGCTTATCATGAGAAAAAAAATTTTTAGTTCCTGGTAATGAAGTATCATTAAGGGTTTATAAAAATTTAGAAATATTAGGTATTGATTTACCTCCTTCGGTAGTATTAGCGGTTGTTGATGCTCCACCAGGAGTAAAGGGAAATAGTGTTTTTAATACGACAAAAAAAGCTATTTTAGAAACTGGTTTACAATTACAAGTACCAATGTTTATTAATAATGGTGATAAAATTGTAGTAAGTACAGATGAAGGAAAATACAAAACTCGCGCTTAAGAAAGGTGAATATTATGGAAATACTTATTGAAGAAAGTAAAGTTGGAACATTAAAATTATCTTCGTTAGTTATTAAAAAATTTATTTATATGTTATTAATTAATGATAACTATCAATTAACATTAGAAGATGTTGAAGTTCTAATGTTAGAAACAAAGGATATTACTGCTATTAATAATAATATTGTTGTGCGAATAAAATTAATTGTTAATCCAAATGAAGATTTAGTAAATTTAAAAAATAAAATTAATAATTTAATTTTAAGACGTACTGAATCAGCTTTAAATTTATTTTTATTAAATATTCATATAATATTTATTGCTCAAACTAAGGAAGTAGAAATCAACAATGCAAGAACAAAAGAAGATAACCCAGCATTATAAAAGACTTGGCATGATGGAAGTATTATATCAATATTTCCTTGAAGGCCAATCACAACAAGCGTTTAAACAATTTCTTTTTGAAGAAGAAGGTAAGAGTTTAATTACTGAACAATGCGAGATATTAAATAAAATAATTGATTATGAATATGATTTAATAGATTTAATTAATAAAAATTTAAAGCAAGGATGAGATTTTGAAAATTTAAAACCAATTGAACAAGCAATTTTAATTTTAGCAGTGTATGAAATTGTCCATACTAAAACAGATAAAAAAATTATTATTAATGAAGCTATTATTATAACTAAAGCTTATTGTCCAAATGATGCTTATAAATACATTAATGGTGTTTTAGATAAAATAAATAAGTAATTATAACTAGTATATGATTGAATTTAGTTAATAACTATATTTCTAATATAAATATATTATGTTATTTTAAAGATAGTTTTTATTTTATAATCAAATATTTTTGTTCAATATAACTATTTCTTTAAAATTAATAGTTAAAAAATAAAAAAATAAAGTATAATATAGTTAAGTTAAGTAACGTTTTTGTTTTATATTTATTTTTATAATTTTTTATGTTAAGATTTGTTTGTTATTAAAATATATAAAATTGGTTTTTTAAAACCTAGAATTGCGAAATTTTATATGGATATTCAACAAGATTTTTATGTTAAAAAAATTTTTTATGCTTGTTATGTTAAAAATGTAATTTTACCTATTTCTTTTTTAAATAATATTGGAAATAAGAAAGGTAAATGTTATGTTGGTAATAAGCAAAAATTAAGAAATAGTACTGTCGTACTAAAACTAATTTAATTCAAAAAGCATTACATAATTTTTATAATAGTAATATGTTAAGTTTTGTTACTTTAACTTATGCTGAAAATATGCAAGATGTTAAACAATCAAAAAAAGATATTCGTTTATTTTTTCTTAAATTAAAGAAATGATGAAATGACCCTAAGCGTGCTAAATATATGGGTGAATTAAAATATATGTATGTTTATGAATATCAAGACCGTGGAGCAGTTCATTTTCATATAATTTTTAATAGAAAGATACCTTATAATTATGATACGTGATTGATGACCACATGCTGGAAATGCTAAGGGTATTGATTTAAGAGTTGTTCGTAAAGGTACAAATGAGTTTGTTATTAAATATTTAGGTAAATATGTTACAAAATCATTAGATGATGCTAAATCTTTAAATCAAGAAGATGTCGGTATAAAAGCATATGCTTTTAGTCGTAATTGTAAAAATCCTATTATAGTTCGTGGTATTAAGAAATTGACAATTCGAGATATAATTAAAGCAAGTTTTAATGCAACAAATGTATTTTATTTTAAAACCCAAAAAGATAGTAATGGTAATCTGTTATGATTGGTGGTATTATTGAAATTACTGTTGTAAATGATAATTTTAAAGAGTATGAAGATTATGAACGATATGTATATTTAAGTGCTTTATCGCATAAATATTATTTACGAACCAGTGAAATTGGTTATTTAATTCAAAGAGATAAAGATGTTTTGACTTGGGTGGAGAAAGTTTTTGGTAATAAAGTTGAAAAAATAGATTTTAAGAAAAAAGTTTTGCATTAGAAAAAAAACTAATTTTTTTATAATTTTACTTGTATATATATATATATATATATATAATGGTTAATGAACATTGGTAATTATCGCAATTCTTATTAATGTTCATTTTTATTATAGTTTTTAACCCATTACTTTATTTAAAAGTAGATGGGTTTTTATTTTGAAAGGATAGTTTGTATGAAAGATAAAAAGAAAAATATAATTTGAAAACGAATTATTAATAAAAAGTTTAATAATTTGTTTAATTTTATAGAAAAAGAGCAAGCAAAATTAAATTCTTTTGATAAGGTAAAAGAATGATTAAATAAACAAGAAAATTTAGAAAATTTAGAACTATTAGCAGATATTGCATGTCAACAAAAAAAAATAAAAATTGAAAAATGAAAAGAAATTCATTGAAAAAAAGAAATTATTAATATAAATAAAAATTTACAAAGTAATGATATAGATTATATTGACTTGTTAAATCAACCATCAACAAATAGATATATTAATGAATTAAAATTACCAAAAATTTAGAAAGCAATATTAAAAAAGAACCATTATTACTAAATAATGACAAAATTTTTTATTTGTAAGGTAGTACAGACATTTTGGACTATTTTCCATCTAATAAAAGTTTATCAAAATAATCCATAGGAGTCATTAACCCTAATGATTTATGTGGTTTAGAATTGTTATAATATTCTTGAAAAGAATTAACTAATTTTTGAAATAAACTAAAATCACTATTTAAATATGGTTTTATTTCAAATAAATTACTTCAATTTCTATGAAATCTTTCAATCTTACCATTACTCTGTGGTGATCTAAACGGTGTAGTTTCATGAACTATACCTTTTTTATTACAAAAATTTGTAAATCAACGATTCCTTTGTGGTTTTCCACAAGATGTATTAACATATTGACTACCATTATCAGTTCTAATTCTTTTAATTTTAATTCCCAATTTTTCATAAAAATTTAAAGCATTTTTAGTAGCATTTACAATATCTCTGGTTTGTGCTTGTTCAGATGGATAACAATAAGTAATTCGAGTTTTTTCATCAATAAAATCAATAACGGACTTCTCCCCACATGTACTTGTGGAGGAAACAATGAAATTGAATGAGTTCAACAATGCTTTTCAAACAGAACAGGATTGTTTAAAATATATAGCAAGTTTGAAGAAAAACAAATGTATCATGTGTTCTTGAACAAGTTTGAATACTTCTAATTTAAGAAGAATAAGATGTTTGAAATGTCATCAAACATTTAGTATTCTTCATGGCACCATTTTTTACAAGTCACAAACACCTTTGAGATTTTGATTTTATCTCATCTTTAGATGAATAAACACCAAACATGGAATTACATCAACTGATGTTGCAAAAGAATTGGGTGTGACTTTGAAAACTGCTTGAAGAATGGGTCATGAAATCAGAAATCGTATTGCCAAACAAGAACATCAATTTATTGTTGAGGGCATAGCGCAAATGGATGAAATGTATCTTTCACATATGGGTTTTAAAAAACAAGGAAGATCTTTGATAAATAAAACATTAATTGTTGGGATTTATGAAAAAACAACCAATAATTTAATTGTGAAAGTAATCAAAAACGCAAAAAGTAAAAATCTTTTGCAGTTTGGAAGAAACCATATTTCTTCAAAGTGTGATGTACATACTGATTCTTGAAAAGGATATCGTGATTTCAAATCACTTTTCCCTAATCACAAAACAGTTAACCATCAAGATGGTTATGTTTCAAAAATTGGCGTAAATACCAATCAAATTGAATCAGTATGAAAACATATACGAAGAACATTTAAAACACATATCAAAGTTGCAAAACATCATGTTCATTTATATGCCAGAGAAGCTGCATATAAATTCAACAAGATACCTACTTTTGAAACTGTAAATGCTATGTTTCATTTAAAAATGTGGGGAGAAGTCCGTAGATAGGCTTTTCTCAACATTTATGTGATAAAATTTAAAAATAGTACATAAAGGGAGAAAAGCCTTAATTTATTATTTTTTTGATATTTTTTTACTCAATTATAAATTAATGATCTGGTTGATAATTGATATTTGGTTTTAATATCAATGGTTTTTAATTTTTTAATCACTACATATTCATTTAAAACATCTAGTTTAATTTTTCTTGTATAAACTTTATATTTCATCTTTACTCCTTAACTATTAATTATTTAAACTAATCATACTGTCTAGATTAAAAATTATAGGAGTAAACTTAACTAACTTATGCCGTTTTTTCTTAATAGTTTTTTGTGAATAAAAACCAAAACGTTTTAATCAACGATATATAGTTTTAACCGAAGGTTTTGGCAAAAAATTAAACCTAATATCATCAATATGTCTTATTAAATAACAAAATTGAAAAGCACCTATACCAAATTCTTCTTTATACTGAACAAAATAATTTATAAATTTTTCTGATAATTCCAAATTATACAAATATTTAATATTTTTAGGTTTTGTTGATTTAAATAATAATTCTTCAAAAGGTTTATTTTTGTAGAAAATATCATAAAAACGTTTAGCTCAATAATAAAAAGTTTGTTTTGGCATATGTAATTGAGAAATTATTTCTTTACAAGTATTTTTATTTTTAAATAAAAAACAAAATTTTTTAAATTTACGATAATAAATATTAACTTTATTAATATTTTTATCATTTTTATACTTTTCTACAAACTTGTTAAATTTATAATCAAATTTAGTAAAATCAGCACTATTAATTAAATATTTCATTTTAAACTACACCTCAACTAATAATATAAAGTTATAAAAACTTTTATTAGTCCAAAAAGTGTGTCTAATCTACAACAAAATTTTTTATTTTTATTGAAATTTTATATTTTTATGATATATTAATAGTAAGTATAGGTTTACCCTACTATGCTTAACTTATTAAATTAAATTTTAATGAATTGCGAAGGTTAAGTTTTTTTATGTTTAAAGTTCAATTAGTTAATATTGAAAAAGGGCGTATTATTCCCGATAAAAATAATAAAGGTCAAACATTGAAGTTTGATGTTTTGAAATTTGTAGAAATAAATAAACAAACAAGCGTGCCAACTGGTCAAACACGTGATAAATGATATAATCCGGAATTTGCTAGTGATTTTAATAATTGTTTATCTACTGTTGATTTAAAAGTTGGTAATTTTTATTCACTGGAACTTGATTTAAGCGGTAATATTAAAAAACTTTCTAATTGAAAATAGTTATTTATTAAAAGGGTAATTTTAAATAATTATTAATATGTTAGGAGTTAATTTTAAATTATGGTTAAAAATGATAATTGTTCATGTGAGCAAGCATTTCATTTAGCAATTTATATATGTAAACTTTGTGACCAAGTTATTTGTCCTAAAAGAGTTTTGCAAAACTTATATACTAGAAAATATTATTGTCCAAATTGTATATTAGATATTGCTTTAAATAAATCAATGAGACAACAAGAAAGTAACTTTAATTATGAGACATAAGTGTAGTGATTGAACTTATGAAATAGTATTTGGTTGTGAAATGTGTTATAGAGTTGCTAATGAAATGGAACGAATAAGAAAAGAGAATAAAAGAAATAAATAAAAATCAAATAAGGGGCTTATATATGGATTATATATTTTTCATTAAGCCCCAATGGATTAGATTATAATTCATAAATAAGCTCCTTACTAGTATATAAAGTAAGGAGTTTTATTTATGCCTAATGATTTAGAACAAACTAGTAATTATACTTTAACTAAAATTTTAAGAACTGGATTAAGTCCATTAAGTGCTATGGTAGGAGTTAGTGCTTATTATGGTCAGTATTTAAAAGACCCAATATTAGGTTCTATTAATTCATTATTATTTAGTAAAAAGTTAGGAATTGATATATGGAATATTAATCAAAGACCAACTACTAAAAATAAAGTGATTAATAGTTATAAAAAGATATTTTTAGGTTTAGGAACAATTGGTTTAATTAATTATGCTAAATTTGTTCAATATGTAGATAAATCTGTTTCATTATTTGTATTGAGAGATGAACCGTGTTTTTGACCACCATGCCCTACTGAACCACCAAGACCAACATATCCACCATTTACAACTGTTAAACCAATAATTGATGTTCCTTTTGTAGATTGAGATACTTATATATCTTTAAATAGTTTTGGTATAGCGAATGTTATTAGTGGTTTAACTGATTTAATACCTAATAGGTTTCAAAATATAAGAAAAATAGCAAATATGGGAACTGGTGGTTGTTTGATTAGTAGTGGTGTTGCAATGGGTATTAATAATGATTTTAATAATTATTTTGCTACTCCTACAATAGTTGCTGGTGCAAGTGAAATTATTAATACTTTATTGTTACCTTTTGGAAGTACTAATAATGTTATGCAAATGCAAGAAGTATTTACTAATGAAAGAGCAAGACTTATTAATGATAGTGTTAGTGATTATCAAAGTACAGATAATGGTATGGTTGAAGTTGATTTAAATGATAGCATGTCTGAGATTAATTTAGATAGAGCAAGTTTAAACTGGGATTATTCTTATGCTTATACATTAGGTGGTGTTTAATAATGGAAAATAAAGAAATTAAAAAAAAGTGATAGGACACTACTAAATTTCATGTTTTTTGTTTTATTGTTGGTTTCTTTTTTATGGTTTGAACTGTTGCTGAAATACATAATATTATAAATGGTAATTTTGATTTTTTTATTGGTTTAGATTTAGGCATTAATATTTTACTTTTTGTTTTAGTAATTGTTTATGAATTATTTAGTTTAATTGATTTTTTTAAAAAAAGAAAAAAAGGAAGTGTTAAATAATGGATATGAAAGAAATTATAAAATATGTGTTATATATTGGTGGTTTTTGTTTAATTATTTGGTTTTGTAGAAATTGAATACGTGAAGGTATACAAAGATTTAAACATAAAAAACATATAAAAGATAATGATAGTGAACCCGATTGTATTTTTTGTCGTAAAGATTTTGAAAAAAAGAAACGTAAATTAGAAATGGAAAAACAACAAAGAGAATTAGAGAAAGGGGGTGATTAATATGCCCGCTGGATTATCAGCATTATTAAATATGATTGGTGGTGTAGGACAACAATTATTAAATGCTTTTACTTATATTTTTGGTTGAGTATTTACAACTGGCGATGGTGGAACACTTACAAATTGACCAGTGTTAATTTCAATTGTATTTATGGTTCTTGTATTTATTAAGCAGTTTGTTGGTCATATTATCCATGGAACTCATTAGTAATTAGAAAGGAGTAAGCAAATGGTAAAGTTATTTTTTAGTTTGGTTTTTGTTTTACCTTTATTGGGGAGACTTTTACCAGTTGTTAATACTTTGGTACAAACTATTTATATGCAGTATTTAAGTTCTTTTGCTGGATTACATACTGTGACACTTTTTATTAAGTCGTTTTTTTATGATATTTTATACACTTTACCTTTGCCTATTCTTGCTTTAATAAATGTTAGTTTTGTATTTTATTTAATTTTGGGATTTGGAATGGCAACCTTTTTTAGGACTATTTTTTGGTAGACATTTGTGCTTGGTATTTGATGGGGGTTAAGTAGTTTAGAGTGCTGTGAATTCTTATGTTGTTATATCAGTTGATGTAATCAAATAATTCTAATTTTAATTGGATTAATGATGTAAAATTTCTATCATTAATAAATTCTGTCTTAAAAGTTTTGAAAGTTGCTTCAGCAATAGCATTATCATAAGGACAGCCTTTTTTGCTTAAAGAACGATTAATATTGAATGCTAATAAAAGTTTATCAATCATTTTATTGTTAAATTCATTGCCGCGATCACTATGAAATATTTCAATATCTTTTAAACAGTGATTTGATTGCATAAATGCTTGATTTACTAATGATGCATCTTTTTTAATTCCAACACTATGTCCAATAATTTCGCGGTTAAATAGGTCAATTAATAAGCAAATATAGTTTCATTTACCATTAACTTGAACATAAGTTAAATCACTAACAATAACTTCATTTTTAATTTTATTATTAAAGTTTCTATTAACAAGATTGGTTATTTGACTATCATTAACTTTATTATGATGATTTTTGAATGATAATTTAGTGTATTTTGATATTAAATTATGCTTATTCATAATTTCTTTAATTTTTCTGCGTGATAAATAAATTTCTTGGTTTGCTAGTATGACTTTTAATCTTCTTGTTCCATAAACTTCTTTATTTTCTTTAAAAGCACTAATAACAGCTTGTTCATAAATATTATTTTGATTTTTTTCTTTTTTCTTTAAATTAAAATAATATGTTGATTTAGAGAGTTTTAAAAAACGACACATTGTACGAATTTTATATTTAGATTTATTTTTAACAATAATTTCTATTTTCTGCCTATTATTAGTGCTGCTTGCTTTAAAATATCATTGGCATTGGTTAGATAAGTTTACTTTCTTGTCTTCAAATCTGTACAAATTGGTTTGGAGACATTTTTAATCGTAAAATCATTCTATCATTATTTCATCAGTTAATAAATTTTCTTAATGCTTCTGTGAAATGTTTAATGCTATTAAACTTGTTACCAAACATAATTTTAAAATCTCTTTTGATTCATCGATTTAAACATTCACTTACTTGGTTGCCTTTAAATCCTGATAAACTTTTTGAATGAATTAAAGTTTTACTTTTATTAAAACTATTTGTAACTATTTTACTAGTATTACCTGAACCTAAATCAGATTGGATAAATGTTGCAAATATTTTATGTTCTTTACGACTTGCCTTTGTTACTTGATTAAGAACATTTAAAATGGTTATTGCATTTTCACTTTTATTAATTTTTCAACCAACTATAGCATTACTATTCATATCTGTAGCAATTTCTAATAATAATTTAGTTTTTTTATTATTAATAATTAATTCTTTAAATCAAGTACCATCGATGCCAACTTTTTCAAGATAAGTATTACTGGTAAAATTACGTTTTAATAAATCTTGGAAATTTGATTTTAAGGCATTAGATTTCGCTCTACGCTGTTTTTTGGGTTTGGTTAATAGTTTGTGATATTATTATCTTCTAATAACCTCATAATGCTGTTTTTACTGCATTTAAGATTGGTGTTGTTTTTCTTTAATTCTAATCTTACCTTTTCTAAACTAGTAATTTTAATTATTTTATCTTTGTTGCTAATAACAACAATTTTATTTAATTCTTTTAATAACTCATTATCAATTTTTGTTTGATATTTCTTTTTACCGTTTTTTATTCATTTATAATATGCAACTTTACTGATAGGTAACAAACTAATTATGTCATTAATTCCATAATTTTTATTTCTATATTTATCAACTATTATAATTCCTTTCTTTTCACTAATTTGTTCACTTGTCTACGTAATTAGTGTCCAATAAAGTGTAACCCATCCATCCTATTAATTGGTTATTTTCGGGATTAAATAATTGTAATTTAACTGTTAAATTATTAATTGCTTCTTCATCTTTAATTTCAAATCTTTTACTAGTTAGTAAGTTTTTATCAACTCTAACTAATATTTGAATAAATTTAAGAATATCAATATTAAATTATCATAATTTTTGTTCGATATAATTAATAGTTGAAATATTTACTGCTGTACTTTCGGGAACTGATTGTTGTGCTGATTTCTTTTGACTTGGTATATGGATACCACAGCGTTTAAATATTTCATTAACATTTCAATCGTATATATCAGTTAAATTCTTACCTTTAAAATTACTATTTGTCATATTGATATTTTCTTTTTGTTCATTATTATCTCCACCACTTTTAAATATGTAGTTTTTAGTAACCAAAGTTCTTACTGCTTCTTCTAATGCTGATTGAACATTACCATAAGTTTGACTAAATATAAATTTAGGTGAATTTAAAATGGTATCTAAAATAATTTGTTCATAAATAACATCTAGTGCTTTAATTTTATCCATGACTTTATTACAATCTGCTTGCTCATTTGCTTTATTTCGCATAATTGCTATTGGAATATAATTAATATTTAGCATTTGTTTTTGTTGTAATTTTGAATTATTAATGTATGTTTTAAGATCTAATGGAAATTGTTTTTTATTATCACTAATACTATAAATTGCACGATTAATTGTTACTTGTTCATTATTAAGTGTATATATTTCAAATAATCTTACCATTTGCGCATTTTGTTGATAACTATCATAAAAAATAGTACATTGAATTAATTTGCCAGTAATATCATAAACTCTTTGTTGTATATCAACTACTTGAAAATATAAATCATCATTAGCAATATAAATTAAATAACCACTAATTCTTAATTTACTTAATTTAAAAATAGAATTTCAATTTTTACGATAAAATTCTTGTTGAATTAAATACTGTTTAATAGTTTCATTATTAATTTCTAGTGGAGCATTATATAAATTAGCATTATTTTCTGTTACAAAATCAGTAAAATAAGTTTCATGGTTAAAGTCATTAAAACCAAAATAATTTAAAATAGAAGCATGTGTACTTTTATTTTTATTAGTTAAAAATTTTAATTTTTCATGGCTTTTCTCCCTTTATGTACTATTTTAAATTTTATCACATAAATGCTGAGAAAAGCCATATTTAAATTTAAAAAAGAAAAAAAATATGAATCAAGAAAATATAAAAAAAATAAATCAATTAGATAGAGAAATTAGAGAAGATGAAGATGAAATACGTAATCTTGAAAGACAATTACAAGAAATTGATAGACAGATATCAATTATGGAAAGTAATTTAAGATTTTTAGAAAATGAAAAAATGCAAATAGAAAATGATTGTGTTTCCACAAATTCAAAATTATTAAGTGTTAGTGCTACTGATTCTCTTCAATATGGAAGAGAATTAAAGTCATTAGGAGCATTAATGGGACATAAAAATCGACAAATAAATAAAGAAAAAAATGAACTAACCAAAGGTAAACAAAAAAAGAATTCTCTTGAAAGACAAATAAATGATATGAAACAAAGATTAAGAATAAATATATCTAGAAGAAGTCAATTTTGCTAAAAATATAAATAAAATAAACCTATATTAATGGTCGGTGCCAACCAACCAAGGTTCTGGTTGGCCGTGGGGTTTACCCCACTGGGGTGAGTTGCGAAGCAACGAGGGGCAAAGCCCCTATTAATTGATAAACTTAATATAAGTTTTTACCCATTGTTTTTTTAAAGCAAATGGGTTCTTTTGTTGTTAAAAAGGTGGATGGGTTACACTTTATTGGACACTAATTAAGTAGACAAGTGAACAAATTAGTGAAAAGAAAGGAATTATAATTATGACCAATATTAACTCATATACCGACGAATTTAAAAAGCAAATAGTAGCTTTATATCAAAGTGGTAAATCAATATCTTGCCTTGTTAAAGAGAGTATAATGTTACAAGAGCAGTTACTTATAAATGAATTAAGCAATTTACTAATTCAGGTAGTTTTAAAACTAAAGATAATCTTTCTGATTTAGAAAAACAATTAATTCAAGCAAATAAAGAATTAAAACAGTTATGAATGGAAAATGATATTTTAAAGCAAGCAGCACTAATAATAGGCAGAAAATAGAAATTATTGTTAAAAATAAATCTAAATATAAAATTCGCACAATGTGTCGTTTTTTAAAACTCTCTAAATCAACATATTATTTTACGGACTTCTCCCCACATGTACTTGTGGAGGAAACAATGAAATTGAATGAGTTCAACAATGCTTTTCAAACAGAACAGGATTGTTTAAAATATATAGCAAGTTTGAAGAAAAACAAATGTATCATGTGTTCTTGAACAAGTTTGAATACTTCTAATTTAAGAAGAATAAGATGTTTGAAATGTCATCAAACATTTAGTATTCTTCATGGCACCATTTTTTACAAGTCACAAACACCTTTGAGATTTTGATTTTATCTCATCTTTAGATGAATAAACACCAAACATGGAATTACATCAACTGATGTTGCAAAAGAATTGGGTGTGACTTTGAAAACTGCTTGAAGAATGGGTCATGAAATCAGAAATCGTATTGCCAAACAAGAACATCAATTTATTGTTGAGGGCATAGTGCAAATGGATGAAATGTATCTTTCACATATGGGTTTTAAAAAACAAGGAAGATCTTTGATAAATAAAACATTAATTGTTGGGATTTATGAAAAAACAACCAATAATTTAATTGTGAAAGTAATCAAAAACGCAAAAAGTAAAAATCTTTTGCAGTTTGCAAGAAACCATATTTCTTCAAAGTGTGATGTACATACTGATTCTTGAAAAGGATATCGTGATTTCAAATCACTTTTCCCTAATCACAAAACAGTTAACCATCAAGATGGTTATGTTTCAAAAATTGGCGTAAATACCAATCAAATTGAATCATTATGAAAACATATACGAAGAACATTTAAAACACATATCAAAGTTGCAAAACATCATGTTCATTTATATGCCAAAGAAGCTGCATATAAATTCAACAAGATACCTACTTTTGAAACTGTAATGCTATGTTTCATTTAAAAATGTGGGGAGAAGTCCGTAGATAGGCTTTTCTCAACATTTATGTGATAAAATTTAAAAATAGTACATAAAGGGAGAAAAGCCTTATTTTAATTTAAAGAAAAAAGAAAAAAATCAAAATAATATTTATGAACAAGCTGTTATTAGTGCTTTTAAAGAAAATAAAGAAGTTTATGGAACAAGAAGATTAAAAGTCATACTAGCAAACCAAGAAATTTATTTATCACGCAGAAAAATTAAAGAAATTATGAATAAGCATAATTTAATATCAAAATACACTAAATTATCATTCAAAAATCATCATAATAAAGTTAATGATAGTCAAATAACCAATCTTGTTAATAGAAACTTTAATAATAGAATTAAAAATGAAGTTATTGTTAGTGATTTAACTTATGTTCAAGTTAATGGTAAATGAAACTATATTTGCTTATTAATTGACCTATTTAACCGCGAAATTATTGGACATAGTGTTGGAGTTAAAAAAAAGATGCATCATTAGTAAATCAAGCATTTATGCAATCAAATCGCTGTTTAAAAGATATTGAAATATTTCATAGTGATCGCGGCAATGAATTTAACAATAAAATGATTGATAAACTTTTATTATCATTCAATATTAATCATTCTTTAAGCAAAAAAGGCTGTCCTTATGATAATGCTGTTGCTGAAGCAATTTTTAAAACTTTTAAGACAGAATTTATTAATGATAGAAATTTTACATCATTAATCCAATTAAAATTAGAATTATTTGATTACATCAACTGATATAACAACATAAGAATTCACAGCACTCTAAACTACTTAACCCCCATCAAATACCAAGCACAAATGTCTACCAAAAAATAGTTCTAAAAAGTGTTGCCATTCCAAGGAGAAGTATATATGCCATTAACTAAAGAAGAATCTTTTTTAATATTAGATAAAGAAATTAATGAATTAGATGAAAAAATATCTTATATTGATAAAAAAAATACAGAATTAAAATTAAATATTTCATTAATCGAAGAGGAGGAATTTTTTACATTAGATGAAGAAATCAATGAATTAACTGGACAAATATTTGATGAAGAAGATAAAAATATAAAATTAATAGGAGAAATTAAAGTATTAGAAAAAAATATTAAAGTTCTAGAAAAACAAAAAAACCAAAAAAATTGAAAACTAACTTTTTTAAATGTATTTACTTTCGGTATTTTTAAATATTATAAAAACAAAAATATTGATAAGCAAATTAAAGAAATAAAAATTAATAGAGAATGTTTGAAACAAAGGATAAATAATAATAAAAATATTATTAAATTGTTAAAAATTAAAAAATTAAAAATTATTAAAAAAACTAATATTCTTTTAAAAAACTTATTTTTTGTTAACAATCGATTAATTAAAATTAATAAAGAATTTTTTCAACAGTTAGATAATTTAAAAAATCAAATAGCAAAAATATTAGCTCCTATTAATAATGATTCTTCATTAGAACAAAATTCTTCTGGATATAATAGTGATGATGATAGTGATATTGAAGTACTTTCTGAATCCGAGCAAGAAGATGATATATTTTTAAGTAAAGATAGTGGTTTTAATGAAGATGATGATAGTCATATTGAAGTACTTTCTGAGTTAGAACAAGAAAATGATAATGTAAAAATATATTCAAAGTCAAGCAGTATCAATTTTGAAAGACAATTATCAGATATACCAGAAGAAGAAGAAATTACAATAACATCTTCAAGTAAGGATAGTAGTTTTAATGAAGATGATGATAGTGATATTGAAGTACTTTCTGAGTTAGAACAAGAAAATGATAATGTAAAAATATATTCAAAGTCAAACAGTATCAATTTTGAAAGACAATTTTCAGATATACCAGAAGAAGAAGAAATTACAATAACATCTTCAAGTAAGGATAGTAGTTTTAATGAAGATGATGATAGTGATATTGAAGTACTTTCTGAGTTAGAACAAGAAAATGATAATGTAAAAATATATTCAAAGTCAAGCAGTATCAATTTTGAAAGACAATTATCAGATATACCAGAAGAAGAAGAAATTACAATAACATCTTCAAGTAAGGATAGTAGTTTTAATGAAGATGATGATAGTGATATTGAAGTACTTTCTGAGTTAGAACAAGAAAATGATAATGTAAAAATATATTCAAAGTCAAACAGTATCAATTTTGAAAGACAATTTTCAGATATACCAGAAGAAGAAGAAATTACAATAACATCTTCAAGTAAGGATAGTAGTTTTAATGAAGATGATGATAGTGATATTGAAGTACTTTCTGAGTTAGAACAAGAAAATGATAATGTAAAAATATATTCAAAGTCAAGCAGTATCAATTTTGAAAGACAATTATCAGATATACCAGAAGAAGAAGAAATTACAATAACATCTTCAAGTAAGGATAGTAGTTTTAATGAAGATGATGATAGTGATATTGAAGTACTTTCTGAGTTAGAACAAGAAAATGATAATGTAAAAATATATTCAAAGTCAAACAGTATCAATTTTGAAAGACAATTTTCAGATATACCAGAAGAAGAAGAAATTACAATAACATCTTCAAGTAAGGATAGTAGTTTTAATGAAGATGATGATAGTGATATTGAAGTACTTTCTGAGTTAGAACAAGAAAATGATAATGTAAAAATATATTCAAAGTCAAGCAGTATCAATTTTGAAAGACAATTATCAGATATACCAGAAGAAGAAGAAATTACAATAACATCTTCAAGTAAGGATAGTAGTTTTAATGAAGATGATGATAGTGATATTGAAGTACTTTCTGAGTTAGAACAAGAAAATGATAATGTAAAAATATATTCAAAGTCAAACAGTATCAATTTTGAAAGACAATTTTCAGATATACCAGAAGAAGAAGAAATTACAATAACATCTTCAAGTAAGGATAGTAGTTTTAATGAAGATGATGATAGTGATATTGAAGTACTTTCTGAGTTAGAACAAGAAAATGATAATGTAAAAATATATTCAAAGTCAAGCAGTATCAATTTTGAAAGACAATTATCATATATACCAGAAGAAGAAGAAATTACAATAACATCTTCAAGTAAGGATAGTAGTTTTAATGAAGATGATGATAGTGATATTGAAGTACTTTCTAAATTAGTGGAAGAAGAAGATGCTAAAATATTTGGAAGTTGTTGTTTTAGTCAAAATTACCTCCTATTTTACAACAAAGTATTTTAACTAGTTAAAATACTTTTTTTAAAACATATTAGTATTATTAAAAAAAATAAAAATAATAATTAAAAATAAAAAAGTAAGTATAATTTAGTTTATAAACTAAATATAGTTTTTAACCTATTGCTTTATTTTAAGTAAATGGGTTTTTTAATTTTTAAAGGAGAAAAAAATGTTAATCGAAAAAATTAATATATTAAAAAAAGCAAAAGAAAAATTGGATAAAGAAATATTTTTTATTGAGAAAAAAAGTGAAGAAATAGTTGAACAAATTGAATCTTTAGAAAATAAAATTAAACGTTTAAAAAAACTAAAAAAATCAAAAAAAATACAACTATTTTCAAATATTAATAAACAAATTGAAGAAACAGAATTAAATATAAAAACTTTAATAGAAGAAATTGATGAAAATGAAAAAAATGCACAACCATTTAAAAATTCAAAATTAAATATTTTAAAAGAAATTATTGATTTACAAGGTCAGTTATATGAAAATAAAGTTAAGAGATATAAAGAAATATTTGAACAATTAGATTTTATTTTAAAAAATAAAAACTTTGAAGAATTAGAACATTCTATATATCCATCTAAGAAAAATCCTTTTGAAGAAGATAGTGATACAGAATTATTTGATAGTATTAGTTTCTCAGCAATTCAAATTAAGAATTTAGAAAAAAAAATATTTGATTTTGAAGAAAAAAATAAAGAAATATTAGATAAAATTGATAGACTTGAACGTGATATTCAAGATTTAAGAGAAAAAAAAGCAGAAAAAAATTGACAAATAACTTTTGTAAATACTATTACTTTTGGTATTTTTAAATATGTTAGAAACAAAAAAGTTAATAAAAAAATTAAAGAAATAAAATTGAAAACAAGAAATTTAAGAGAAGAAATAAATGAAAATGAAAAAAATATTAAACCACTTAAAGTTTTAAAATTAAATATTTTTGAAAATATTATTAATTTACAAGTCAGTTTCATTAATAAAACTACAAATGAAAAAAATGAAGAAATTTTTGATAAATTAAATTTTATTTCAGAAAATGAAATGTCAAAGCAATTTGATGAAAACAATCCTTTTTCTAGTAAAAAAGAATTAATTTCAAGCGTTAGTTAATAGTCAATATAGTGATCTTGGTTTTGAAACAGATATTGAAAAAAATCAATCTTGTTTTAGTTTGTCAAATGAAGATAAAGCAGAAAAAATTAAGTTCTTCTTTGAAATCAATAAATTCTTTATAAGAAAAAAAGATTTTAGTTAAAAATGAATTTAAAAAGTTATCATTTAAAATAACTTTTTATTTTTATATATTAAATATAATTAATTATCAATGATATTATTGGCAATTAAATATAATAAATAAGTAACATTATGTACTTATTTATTTCAATGTTATAATTATTTTAAGATTAAATTTAAAAATATATAATTAGATTGGAAGTAAAAAATGATTCCCGAATATCGATTATTTAACCATCTTTTACTTTTAAAAAGTAATTATTTTTTTAAGCGCGAAATTAAAAAAAAATTAGGTCATTTAAAAGCAAAAGATTATCGTAATACTTATAACTTAATATTTAATAGTAATCAAAATTTAATGTTTATGAAAATAATAAGTGTTTATTTATATTTTAATAAAATTTCTTATAAAGAATATTTAAGATTAGTTGCAAATTTTATATTAACTATTTCTGCTTTAATTCCTACTTTTAAGCGTCAAGAAAAACAGTTAGATGATTATCAAAATGTCAAGGAACTTTTATTATTACTTGGATGTAAAGACCAAATAAAAGTTTGGTTTGATGATACTTCAAAAGTAGTATTACCTGATTTTTTGATAAATAATTCTAATTTGAAAAAAGAAAGTTTGCTAATAATTAAAAGATTGGTAAATATTAGTGGTAATATTTTTATTAATTTAACTAAGAATGAAACAAACATAAAAAATAATTATGAGTTTGGAAGTTTATTAATGTTATTTTACTTGTTGGATTTAGAAACTAGAAAAACATTGCTGACAAAAGATAGTACTGATTTAAATTTAAAAGCTTTTTTTTCATATGAAACTTTATTTACTAATAAGTTGATAATTTTAGATGAATTGGTTAAATGTGCTATGCGCTTAGAACAAACTAATTTTAATTTTTATATTAGAATAATGAATTATTCTTTGTTAGGAAATTATTAATAAATTAAGGAGAAAAAATATGAATAATTATGATGTAAAAGTTGAAAATATTAAAAGTAAATTTTTAAATATTAATAAAGATATTATTATTGCTTTACCTTCTATTTATGATCAAAATATTGCTTATAAAGTTTATTTAGTTTTTGATGGTAAAGATATGTTACTTAATAGTAATAGTAATATTTTATTTGAAAATAATAGTAATTGTATTTTTATTGGTATTTGTAGTACCAATAATATGACTCGTTTTAATGATTTAGCAACTTATACCAATGATGATGTAAAAATATTAATGACAAAATATTTTCCTGAATTAAAAAAAAGTAACATTGATTTTCTTGGTGGTAATGGTAAAAATTACTTAGAATTTATTATTAATGAAGTTATACTATTTGTTATTAAAAAGTTTAATTTAAAAATTAAAAATTTAAATGCCATTGGTTGTTCTTTGGGAGCATATTTTTGTTTACAAATGTTATATTTATCAAAATTACAATTTACAAAATTATTATTATTTTCGCCAGCAATTTGATTTAATTCACAAATTATTGAAGATTTAAAAACTAAAGTTTTAAATAATAATCAACCTTTAACAGTTGAACTATGGGTAGGAAAAAAAGAACCAAAGTTTTTTGAAGGCAAATTAGTAACAAATTATGAAAGTAATACTATTGAATTAAAAAAAATATTAACTAATAGAAAAATTACTACTAATCTAGTAATTGATGAAAATGGTAGTCATGGTTTTAAATGATGAATTAAATATATTAATGAAAATCCTTTAATTCTTATTAGCTAATTGAAACTATGGTTTTTCTTTTTTTCTAAAAATATTATTAATTTTTAGAATTAAAATAATACTTGCAAAAAATAATACAATAGTATTAGTTGTAATAATAGCAGGTTGATTAGATAATATTGCAAAAATAATTCATGTTATTGCTGATAGTACAAAAATAATATACATATATAATGATAATGATTTTGTATCTCTGGTGCGAATTATTTTAAAACTTTGAGGAATTAAAACAATACTAGTTAAAATTGCTCCAATCCAAGATAAAATATTAATTGTAAGTTCCATATCTTTCTCTCCTAAATTCTTTACTATATTTTAGTATTCTAAATGTTATTATAAGATATTAATGGTTAAGTTGATAGTAAAAATAATAATTTTAAGTATAAATTAAGTATCGTTTTTCTTTTATTATTTGTTTTTATAATTTTTTCTGTTAAGATTTGTTTATTATTAAAATGTATAAAATTGGTTTTTAAAAACCTAGAACGCGGAAGTTTTATATATGGATATTCAACAAGATTTTTATGTTAAAAAAATTTTTTATGCTTGTTATGTTAAAAATGTTGTTTTACCTATTTCTTTTTTAAGTAATGTTGGAAATAAAAAAGGTAAATGTTATGTTGGAAATAAACAAAAATTGAGAAATAATACTTCTCGTACTAAAACTAATTTAATTCAAAAAGCATTACATAATTTTTATAATAGTAAAATGTTAAGTTTTGTTACTTTGACTTATAAAAATAATATGCAAGATATTAAAAAAGCAAAAAAAGATATTGGTTTATTTTTTATTAAATTAAAAAAGTGATGAAATGACCCTAAACGTTTTCAAAATTTAGGAGAATTAAACTATTTTTATGTTTATGAATATCAATCTCGTGGTGCTATTCATTTTCATGTAATTTTTAATAGAAAGATATATAAAAGTATGTTAGCAGAATGATGAAATCATGGTTTTAATGATTTAAAAGTAGTTAAAAAAGGTACGAATGAATTTGTTATTAAATATTTAGGAAAATATGTTACAAAAGCCATGGATGATGTTAAATCTATAAATCAGACAGATGTAGGTGTAAAGGCTTATGTGGAATGGCAACACTTTTTATGACTATTTTTTGGTAGACATTTGTGCTTGGTATTTGATGGGGGTTAAGTAGTTTAGAGTGCTGTGAATTCTTATGTTGTTATATCCGCCGTTGATGTAATCAAATAATTATAATTTTAATTGGATTAATGATGTAAAATTTCTATCATTAATAAATTCTGTTTTAAAAGTTTTGAAAGTTGCTTCAGCAACAGCATTATCATAAGGACAGCCTTTTTTGCTTAAAGAACGATTAATATTGAATGCTAATAAAAGTTTATCAATCATTTTATTGTTAAATTCATTGCCGCGATCACTATGAAATATTTCAATATCTTTTAAACAGCGATTTGATTGCATAAATGCTTGATTTACTAATGATGCATCTTTTTTTTTAACTCCAACACTATGTCCAATAATTTCGCGGTTAAATATGTCAATTAATAAGCAAATATAGTTTCATTTACCATTAACTTGAACATAAGTTAAATTACTAACAATAACTTCATTTTTAATGCTATTATTAAAGTTTCTATTAACAAGATTGGTTATTTGACTATCATTGACTTTATTATGATGATTTTTGAATGATAATTTAGTGTATTTTGATATTAAATTATGCTTATTCATAATTTCTTTAATTTTTCTGCGTGATAAATAAATTTCTTGGTTTGCTAGTATGACTTTTAATCTTCTTGTTCCATAAACTTCTTTATTTTCTTTAAAAGAACTAATAACAGCTTGTTCATAAATATTATTTTGATTTTTTTCTTTTTTCTTTAAATTAAAATACGGACTTCTCCCCACATGTACTTGTGGAGGAAACAATGAAATTGAATGAGTTCAACAATGCTTTTCAAACAGAACAGGATTGTTTAAAATATATAGCAAGTTTGAAGAAAAACAAATGTATCATGTGTTCTTGAACAAGTTTGAATACTTCTAATTTAAGAAGAATAAGATGTTTGAAATGTCATCAAACATTTAGTATTCTTCATGGCACCATTTTTTACAAGTTACAAACACCTTTGAGATTTTGATTTTATCTCATCTTTAGATGAATAAACACCAAACATGGAATTACATCAACTGATGTTGCAAAAGAATTGGGTGTGACTTTGAAAACTGCTTGAAGAATGGGTCATGAAATCAGAAATCGTATTGCCAAACAAGAACATCAATTTATTGTTGAGGGCATAGTGCAAATGGATGAAATGTATCTTTCACATATGGGTTTTAAAAAACAAGGAAGATCTTTGATAAATAAAACATTAATTGTTGGGATTTATGAAAAAACAACCAATAATTTAATTGTGAAAGTAATCAAAAACGCAAAAAGTAAAAATCTTTTGCAGTTTGCAAGAAACCATATTTCTTCAAAGTGTGATATACATACTGATTCTTGAAAAGGATATCGTGATTTCAAATCACTTTTCCCTAATCACAAAACAGTTAACTATCAAGATGGTTATGTTTCAAAAATTGGCGTAAATACCAATCAAATTGAATCAGTATGAAAACATATACGAAGAACATTTAAAACACATATCAAAGTTGCAAAACATCATGTTCATTTATATGCCAAAGAAGCTGCATATAAATTCAGCAAGATACCTACTTTTGAAACTGTAATGCTATGTTTCATTTAAAAATGTGGGGAGAAGTCCGTAATTTAATTGTGAAAGTAATCAAAAACGCAAAAAGTAAAAATCTTTTGCAGTTTGCAAGAAACCATATTTCTTCAAAGTGTGATGTACATACTAATTCTTGAAAAGGATATCGTGATTTCAAATCACTTTTCCCTAATCACAAAACAGTTAACCATCAAGATGGTTATGTTTCAAAAATTGGCGTAAATACCAATCAAATTGAATCAGTATGAAAACATATACGAAGAACATTTAAAACACATATCAAAGTTGCAAAACATCATGTTCATTTATATGCCAAAGAAGCTGCATATAAATTCAACAAGATACCTACTTTTGAAGCTGTAATGCTATGTTTCATTTAAAAATGTGGGGAGAAGTCCGTAGATAGGCTTTTCTCAGCATTTATGTGATAAAATTTAAAAATAGTACATATAGGGAGAAAAGCCTTTTATATTTAGATTTATTTTTAACAATAATTTCTATTTTCTGCCTATTATTAGTGCTGCTTGCTTTAAAATATCATTTTCCATTCGTAACTGTTTTAATTCTTTATTTGCTTGAATTAATTGTTTTTCTAAATCAGAAAGATTATCTTTAGTTTTAAAACTACCTGAATTAGTAAATTGCTTAATTCATTTATAAGTAACTGCTCTTGTAACATTATACTCTTTAACAAGGCAAGATATTGATTTACCACTTTGATATAAAGCTACTATTTGCTTTTTAAATTCGTCGGTATATGAGTTAATATTGGTCATAATTATAATTCCTTTCTTTTAACTAATTTGTTCACTTGTCTACGTAATTAGTGTCCAATAAAGTGTAACCCATCCATAATTAATATTGGTATTATGTAAATGAAAAAAGTAATACAGCTTTAATATGAAGTACTTGAAAAGGTTATTTGGGAATAGTTAACACTTTACTAGCAAAAAATGTTAATGTTAATTATTCAGATCAATCTGGTTACAGTCCTTTAATGATAGCTGCTGAAAATGGTTTTTTAGAAATTACTAATGCTTTAATAAAAAAGGGCGCCAATGTTAATCATACAAATCAAGTTGGTGATACCGCTTTAATCTTAGCTGCTGAAAATGGTTTTTTAAAAATTGTTAATAGTTTAATAGAAAATAACGCTAATCTTAATTATGCAAATCAAAATGGTAATACAACTTTAATGATGGACAATAAAAATAACCATATAAAAATAGCAAGAATAATCGAGCAAATAAATCAACTAAAAGCAGAAAATTTAATAAATGCTAAAGAAATGATACTAAACATTAATAATGTTTTAAATGAACAACTAAAAAAAAACTAATGAAATAAAAGATAATCAAAATGATAATGAAATTTGAAAAAAATAATCAAGAAGAAATTATTGAAATCATTGATAACTATGAACATAATTTAAATCAAAAACTTAAAAATATTAATTCAGAACTTAATAATCATTCTCTAAAAAAAGATTTTATTAATATTCTAAAGTTTGGAAAAGAAAATTATTCATTATTAAATATAGCAGTATTAAATGATTGACAAAAATTAGTAACTTATTTAATAAATGAATGACCAATTGATATTGATTATAAAGATAATTCGGGAAATTCGGCATGAAATCATGCTTGTATGTTATTACAATCAAAAAATACTTTGACTATTAAAAAAGAACATCAATTAACTTATAAAAATAAAGTATTTATAAAACAATTAATTCCTTTATCTCCAAATTGAAATCCAATTGAAAAAAAAGAAATTAATAAAAATGCCAGTGAAAATAGAAAAAAAATTATTGACTATTATATGCCAAAAGATAAAAATAGTATTGAGAGTTGAGAACATATTAGTAGTATCGATTTACAAATGCAAAATTCTTTCACAAATGAAAGCAATACGTTAAAATTTTTAATATCTTAAAATATTAAGATAATTTTTATCTAATTTTTGATATTTTTACATTACTAACTTAGATAAATGTCTTATTTACTTTATTATTTATTTCTTAATAATATATTATTCAAAACTATGTAATTCTTTTCATAGTTTTTCTAAAATTACTTTTGATTTAACTAATGATGAAAGTTCTGTTTTTGTAGCATTTTGCAATAATTGTCAAGTTGGAAATTGCTGTAATATTTTATTTTGTAATTGTAAACCAATTCCTGGCACTGATGATAAAACACTACTTATCATTGATTGACTTCGTTTTGCTTTATGATATTTAATTGCATAATTATGAACTTGATCTTGTAATTTACTCAAAAATAAAAAACAAGCATCAGTTTTAGGAATATTAATAATTTGCATTTTATCATTTATAATTTTATCAGTTTGATGTTTTTTATTTTTAACTAATCCAATAATAGGAATTGTTAAGTTTAATAATGTTAGTTGTTCTAATGTAGCACTAATTTGTGGTTTTCCACCATCAACAATAATTAAATCAGGAAGTGACAAGTTATTAATAACTAAGTGATGATATCTACGATAAATCATTTCACAAAAACGATGATAATCATCAACAATTTTTGGATCTAATAAAAATTTGCGATAATCATTAAAACTAGGATTACCATTCTTATAAACAATCATAGCGCCAACACTAGCACTTTGTTGAAGATTAGAAACATCAAAAACCTCTAAATGATTTAAATTAGGAATTTTTAACCATTGTGATAATACTTTCATCATATTTAACTGTGCATTAAACTGATTAGTTTGTAAATAATTATTTCATGCATAAATGGCATTGGTTTTTGCCAATGTTAAAATATGTTCTTTTGTTCCTTTAATTGGATTAATAAATTTTATTTGTGGAAATAATAATTTTAATTGTTTTAAATCAATATTTGATGGTAAATATATTTCATTTGGCAATGTATTTTTACTATATAGTTGTTGACAATAATTACGAATTAAATCTTGAATTTCTAAGTAATTATTTTGAACTATTTGTTCATCTTTAGCTTGCAATTTACCATTACGATAAAATAAAGTAATTAAAACAACCATTTCATCTTCAATTAAAAAATTAATAAAATCGCGATTTCCATAATCTTGAAACTCAACAACTTGTTGTGATAAAAATAAATCTATTTTTGAGAACAAAATTTTAATACGATTAGCATTTTCAAATTGTAAGTTTTCAACACTAATATTCATATTATTAATTAATATTTTTTTAACAGCAGTAACATTCCCTTTGAAAAATTGATCAATTTTACTAATCATATCTTCATAATAAGTAATAGGTACTGATTTAAAACAAGCGCCAGAACATTGCTGTAAATGATAATATAAACAAGGTTTACCAAGATTACCAGCACATTTTCGTAATGGAAAAATTCGTTCCAATAACTTTAAAATTTCACGCGCACCAGTACCATCGGGAAATGGTCCATAATAATGTCCCTCTTTTTTAGTAGCACTACGTACATAACGATATTGTGGATCACGATTATTAGTAATTTGAATATAAGGATATTTTTTATCATCTGCTAACAAAATATTATATTTAGGATGATGTTTTTTAATCAATGTTTGTTCTAAAATTAAAGCCTCTTTTTCATTAGATGTCGTAATGTATTCAACATCATGAATATCATTAACTAATAACATTGTTTTAAAATTACTGGCTTTATTTAAATATGAAGTTACTCGTTTTTTTAATGAATTAGCTTTACCAACATAAATCAAATTATTATGTATATCTTTAAATAAATAACATCCAGCAATATTAGGTAAAAGTTTAATTTTCATTTTTAGTAAAGATTTTTCTGCCATTAGTTCACCTAAATTTATTAACAAATTAAAAGATACTTTGATTTTAACATTAATATAATGTTTTATCCTAAAGTAAACTCTTAATTTTATTCATTATTAATTACTTATGATTCATTATTAATAATAGTTTCGTTATCATTCAGAATTTCACGATTTAAAATACTATCTTCTAAACTCTTTTTAACTACCAGAGTACCTTTGCTATTACTCATTACATCTTTTTGTTTTTCAGGGTCAATTTTACCAAAAGGGGTTAAATAACTATTCTCATTAAAATAAACAATAGGTGAAGAAGGTTTATTGATAATGTCACTATTATCATTTTGCTTTATTTCATTTTGCTTTATTTCATTTTGTTTTATTTTTGCTTTTTTTACTGGTGATATAGGTGGTTCCTTCTTTGATTCCTTATTAAAACTATTTTCTTTTCTAAAAGTTTTTTTAACTTGTTTATCAATTAATAATTTTTCTTTTTTTAACTTAATATGTTTTTGTTTTAAATCAGCATTTATTTTATTTTTTTGCTTTTTATTTTTATTATTAATAATAATTTGTTTAATAATTTGTTTCATTTTGCTAAAGAAAATAAAAGGTTTATTAAAAATAAATAAACAAGTTAAAGAAAAAATACTAATAAAGTTTGCAATTAAATTAGTAACAAAAAAACCATAATTAAAAATACCTATTAAAACATTACTAATAATGCCACCAGTAGCATATGTTGGAAAAAAGGTTTCAACACTAAAATCTTTAAAAGAAATTGGTGAAGCAAAAAAACCTAGATAATTATTTATAGCATTTGTATTTCATCATGTTTTAACGTATATTTCACTAATATTTAATAGGTTTAAATTATAATAACTAGTTCATAAATTATTCTTTCCTAAAATTATTAAAGTTAAAGTTTGTGTTGTCCAACAACTAATCACTAAAAATAAAAAATAAACAAAAATATACTTCAATTTAAATTGCATGCGATAACCAAAAGCTAAAGGAATAATCATTAAAAAAAGAAAGAAATAAACAGCATATTTCATTCATCCAAATAAAAAAGAAAAAAGAAAATCATCAAGTACTTTACCAATTATTGAAAATCTAGTTAAACTAACTATTAGAAAAAAGAAGATTACTAATAAGAAAAAAAGTAACCCAACTTCATCACCACGAGATTGAGATTTTGATATTTTAATGCCATTTTTAATCATAAGAACATCACCTCTTAACATTCTCCACAAAATAACTTATAAAAATAGTATAACATAATTGATATATGTAATATCTTTCTATAATCGATTTTTGATTTATTATTGCAAAAAACAATAATATTTTTTTAATATTTTTATCATAAAAAATGTATTATTTACATTTCATGTTCATTATTTTCTAGACTTTAAAAATTTAAAATAAATCATTTTTCTTATTTATATTTATTTAACAATTAATTTATATAATATTATATAAACATTGTAAACTTAACATAAGTTTTACCCGTTGCTTTATTTAAAGTAAAATAGGTTTTTATTTTCTAATTTTAAAGGGGAGATAAACAATGTGGGGTTTTAATAAAAATAAAAAAGAAGAACAAGAAAGACAAAGATAAGCCGAAAAACAAGCAGAACAACTACGAAAAATTGAAAGAGACCAAGCTCTAGATTAAAAGCCAAAAGAAAAGAAAAACAAAAAAAAGAAAGAGAAGAAAAAAATAGAAAAGCTGAAGAAGAAAGCCAACGTGTAAAAGAAGCAAATGAATATATGGAAAAACAAAGAATAGAAAGAGAAGCAAAACGAGAAAAAATTTTTCAAGAAAAATTAAAAGAAGATCGAGCTAAAGAATTAAGAGAACGTGCCAGAGCAGCTGAAGAAGATGAAAGACAAAAAGAGAACGTGCAGAAGCAGAAAATGCAGCAAAAATAAAAGGTAAAGGACATTATAATCCATGAAATTTTTAAATTTTAAATTTTTCTATTAATTTATATAATGTAGTGGAATGGCAACACTTTTTAGGACTATTTTTTGGTAGACATTTGTGCTTGGTATTTGATGGGGGTTAAGTAGTTTAGAGTGCTGTGAATTCTTATGTTGTTATATCAGTTGATGTAATCAAATAATTCTAATTTTAATTGGATTAATGATGTAAAATTTCTATCATTAATAAATTCTGTCTTAAAAGTTTTGAAAGTTGCTTCAGCAACAGCATTATCATAAGGACAGCCTTTTTTGCTTAAAGAACGATTAATATTGAATGCTAATAAAAGTTTATCAATCATTTTATTGTTAAATTCATTGCCGCGATCACTATGAAATATTTCAATATCTTTTAAACAGCGATTTGATTGCATAAATGCTTGATTTACTAATGATGCATCTTTTTTAACTCCAAACACTATGTCCAATAATTTCGCGGTTAAATAGGTCAATTAATAAGCAAATATAGTTTCATTTACCATTTAACTTGAACATAAGTTAAATCACTAACAATAACTTCATTTTTAATTCTATTATTAAAGTTTCTATTAACAAGATTGGTTATTTGACTATCATTAACTTTATTATGATGATTTTTGAATGATAATTTAGTGTATTTTGATATTAAATTATGCTTATTCATAATTTTTTTAATTTTTCTGCGTGATAAATAAATTTCTTGGTTTGCTAGTATGACTTTTAATCTTATTGTTCCATAAACTTCTTTATTTTCTTTAAAAGCACTAATAACAGCTTGTTCATAAATATTATTTTGATTTTTTTCTTTTTTTCTTTAAATTAAAATAATATGTTGATTTAGAGAGTTTTAAAAAACGACACATTGTGCGAATTTTATATTTAGATTTATTTTTAACAATAATTTCTATTTTCTGCCTATTATTAGTGCTGCTTGCTTTAAAATATCATTTTCCATTCATAACTGTTTTAATTCTTTATTTGCTTGAATTAATTGTTTTTCTAAATCAGAAAGATTATCTTTAGTTTTAAAACTACCTGAATTAGTAAATTGCTTAATTCATTTATAAGTAACTGCTCTTGTAACATTATACTCTCTTTAACAAGGCAAGATATTGATTATTTACCACTTTGATATAAAGCTACTATTTGCTTTTTAAATTCGTCGGTATATGAGTTAATATTGGTCATAATTATAATTCCTTTCTTTTCACTAATTTGTTCACTTGTCTACGTAATTAGTGTCCAATAAAGTGTAACCCATCCAGTAGTTTACAAAGTTATTAGATTTTTAATTAATAAAATAAAAAATTTCTTCAACCGAAACTAATATACCAGTTGAAGAAATTTTTTTATTACTTTCAAATTTTCCAGCAATAATTTTCATGTTTTTTTACTAAATGCACTATAAATTATTTTAAATTGATTTTCAATAGTTTTTAGTATTTTTCTAAACTGGTTCTAATTTACTAAACATTATATAAATTTTAAAATTAGTTTAAATATGAAAAAATTATATAAGTTAAGGTTAATGATATTATCATTAACCTTAAATTTCATTAACAACTGTTAAAATCATAGGTAACTTACCAGTTTCTTTTTTAATATAATCTTGTAAGTCATTTTTCATTTTAGTTTTAACTTCACTAAGACTAAAAGCATTATTAGTTTTATATTTTTCAATAACATTAATAATAATATTTTGCAATTTTTTCAACATTTCTTCATTATTAGTTAAGTAAACAACACCACGCATTTGTGCATCAATTAAAGAAACAATTTCTTTAGTTTTACGATTTATTGTTACTCCTGTAATTAAAATACCATCACGTTGTAATTGTTTTCTTTCACTAATAACAATTGAACCAATGTCACCAACACCAATACCATCTACATATACATCACCAGTTTTTATTAAGTTATCTGTTGTTTTATTAGTAGCATTTTTATCATTAAAACGAGAAGGACGTGCAACATACTGTTTAACAAAATTATCAATTAATTTACCATTTTCAAAAGTAATAACTTCACCATTATCATGAATTAAAGCATTGTTATGTAATACACCAGCATCAATGGCTGCTGCTTGTGCTGCTACAAAATCTTTATATAAACCTTTAACTGGTAAAAAATATTTTGGTTCAATAATATTAACCATTAACTTAATATCTTCATAAGAAGCATTTAAACTTCAAGCTTGTTTTTCTGATATATTAATAACTTTAACATCAGTACGTGCTAAGTCATCTAATAAGGCTGCATGAGCCAATTCATTTCCTGGAATTGGTGTAGTTGCTAAAATTATTGTATCTTGGGATTCAAGTTTTAAATAATCATCATTACCAATAGCAATTTTATTCATTCTAGTAAATAAACGTTCACCACTACCAGTAACAATAATTACTGTATCTTTAGTGCCAATTGTTTGTGCTAAATTAATAATTTGTGATTTATCAATATTGAAAGCATTTAAATCATTAACTTTTAATAAAATATCATATAAAGTTGCACCATAAACTGCAATTTTACGTTTAGAGTCAGTTTCTTTAATAGCATTAAGAATTTCACTAACACGATATAAATCTTGATCATAACATGCAAGAATAACCCTTCCTGGTGCTTCTTTTAATACTGGCTCAATAATAGTTTGAATTTTATGCTTAGGAGCTGTAAAAGCTTTTCTATTGGCACATGTTGCTTCACTAATTAATAATAAAACATCATTCTTAGAAACACTAGCTAAATGTTGAATATCAGTAGTAAAATCACTACGATGTTCACCATCAAAAATATAATCACCCGTATAAACAATTGTTTCATTTAATTTAATATTTTCACCATTATTTACAGTTAGAACAAAACCTAAACTACCTGGAATTGAAGTAGTTGTTTTAAATGTTTTAACAACAACATTACCAAATGATACTTTTTGTTCAGGCTCAATAGTTTTAATTATAATTTCATTTGGATTAATAAAACGAAAACGTTCTAATTTCTGCTTAATCATAAAATCAGTTAGTTTACTAGTAAAGATTGGAACTTTATACTCGGGTTTTATTTTATTAAAATCTTTTAAAATATAGGGTAGTGCTCCAAAAGCATCATCAGATGGTTTTGAAATAAATATACCTTGAATACGATGTTTATTTTCTTTTAAATATGTATAATCTGGAATAATAATATCAATTCCTAAAATTTCTCTTTCTGGGAGTCTAATGCCGGCATCAAATACAAATATCTTATCATTTACTTCAACAACATATAAGTTTTTACCACGTTCATCTAATCCACCCAGAGCAAATACTTTTATCTTTGCCATGTTTTCACCAGTTTTCAACTTTCTTTATTTTTATTTTATAAAATTTAATATCTTAGAAGAACATAAAAATTAAAACTTTAACTTAAATTCCCAAGATGCTGCTATATTATGTTATTATTATTTTAACACTAATTTAATAATAAAACTGTAATTAATTTTCATTAAAAATAGTTTCAAATTATTTATCAATAATTTCTAAGCTAAGCTTATTATTATCTTCAACTTTAATTACTCGAACTTTAATTATATCATTGATTTTAACGACATTATTTAAATTATCAATACGTTTATTAAATTTTTTTGAAAATTCTGAAATATGAATTAAACCATCAATCTTATCTTGTAAATTAACAAAAACACCAAAATTAACAATTTTTACAACTTTACTATCAAATTCAGAACCGATTTTAATTTGAACAGGATTAACAATACTTTCAATAATTTGTCAAGCTTTATCAATGGCTGATTGTTCATTATGATAAATCATCAATCGTCCATCATCTTCAATATCAATTTTAACATTATCACAGTCGGTAATAATTTTATTAATAACTTTCCCACCAACACCAATAATATCACGAATTTTATCAATTGGAATTAACTTTTGAATAATTTTTGGAGCATTAGGTGCCAATGTAGTTCTAGGTTTTTTAATTACTTCATTCATGTTTGCTAATACTTGTAATCTGGCAATTCTGGCTTTTTCCAAAGCTTGTGTAATAATATTAAAATCAATACCAGTAATTTTAATATCCATTTGTAAAGCACAAATACCATTAGCTGTTCCTGCCACTTTAAAATCCATATCACCTAAGTGATCTTCTAATCCTTGAATATCAGTTAAAATTGTAAAATCTTTTTCTTCTTTAATTAAACCCATGGCAATACCAGCAATTGCAGCTCTAATCGGTACACCACCAGCCATTAATGCCATTGATGAAGCACAAATTGCTGCTTGTGAAGTTGAACCATTTGATGCTAATACTTCTGATACTAATCTAATTGTATAAGGAAAATCTTTTTCAAGAGGAATAATTTGTAATAATGCTTTTTCACCAAGGGCGCCATGACCAATCTCACGTCGTGAAGGAACACCCATTCTTCCGGTTTCACCAACAGAAAATGGAGGAAAATTATAATGATGAATAAAACGTTTATACTCTTCTTTACCTAATCCATCAATAATTTGATGTTCAGCAAGTGCACCCAAAGTTAAAACTGATAAAACTTGTGTTTCACCACGAGTAAACATTGCACTACCATGAACAATAGGTAAAACATCAATCATACTTGTTAATTTTCTAATATCATCAGCTTTTCGTCCATCAACTCGTACATTATTTTTTAAAATCATAGTACGCATTGCTTTTTGTAATAATTGATCAATACTTTTGCGTAAATTATCAATAGTTGTTTCTTCACCAACATTTAAAACTTCTTGATTAAATTTATTTTTAAAACTTTGAAATGTTTCTTCAACTAAATTTTTAATCAAGTTGCTTCGACTTTTTTTATCAACAGTAGTACTAATTTTACTAATTTGTGATTGACAATTTGTAGAAACAAATTGTTCAATATTAACAGGAATTAATGCTAACTGTGGCTCAAATTTATTTGGTTTTAATTTTTCAATGATACTTTCTTGAAAAATTATTAATTTAATAATATGTTCATGTGCAAATTTTAATGCTTTAATCATATCTTTTTCTAAAATATCATGACATCCTGCTTCAACCATATTGATGGCATCTTTTGTTCCACCAACAATTAATTCCATTTTTGAATTTAATAATTGCTCTTGTGTTGGATTAAGGACAAGTTCATCATTTATTTTACCAACAACAACAGTAGCACTAGGACCCTGAAATGGCAAACTACTTAATCCTAAAGCAAGTGAAGTACCAAAAGCTGCATTTACTCTAACATCACAAGCATCATCTAACGCAAAAACATTATTTACAACTTGCACTTCATTAACAAAAGCTTTTGGAAATAATGGACGGATTGAACGATCAATTAATCTAGCACATAGTGTTGCATATTCACTAGGTCGACCTTCACGCTTTAAAAAACCACCTGGAATCTTACCAACTGAATATAACTTTTCTTGAAAAACTATTTGTAATGGAAAAAAATCTTGATTATTAATAACTTCATTATAAGATACAGTTGTTAATACAACTGTATTTCCATAAGTAATTTTTACTGATTTTTCTGCTAAATTAGCCATTGTACCTAATTCAACAATTAATTCATATTTTCCTTCTTTAAAAAGGAATTTTTCTTTTAACATTATTTTACTCCTTAGCTTCCATTTTTTGTCGCAACTATGAGCATTATAATATAATAAAATGTTAAAATAAGTTATAGAACAATTTTATTTTAGGAGGTCATAACTTATGTTTAAACATAAAATACAAAATGAAATTTCAATTTCAAATAAAGACTTTGATAAAATTAAAAATAAAGCTTTAATTATTGATGTTCGTGATGTTGCTGAATATCAAATTTTAAAAAAAATAACAAATGATAATGGTGAACTTAATATTGTTAATATTCCTTACTATGATTTGATTAAAAATCCTATTAAATATATTGAAAGCAAAAATCAAGTGATTATAACTATTTGTAATGCAGGAAATCGTTCAACTGCTGCTGTACTAACACTCAGAGAATTGGGCTATACTAACACTTATGTTTTAATTAATGGTATTTATGGATATTACAAAAAATAACTTATTTCTCATTATTTAATTTAATAAGATCATTAATAGCAATACTTAAATTATTACAATAAGTTCCTAAGACTAAACTAACACTATCGTCTTGGTCTAAAATACCACGATTTTTAATTTTTTTAAGATTATTAAAATTAATTTTTGAATGATCAATAATCTCTACCTTAATTTTATTTGCTGTTGCTGTTGTCCCTTTAATATTATCAATTCCTCCTAAATCAACAATAAAATTTTGTAATTTAAATGGGAATTTTTGTGGTTTATTAATGGGTTTTAAACTACTTTCTTGTTGATTGCGTAATTTTTTAGCTGTACTAACATTTCATATTCAAATCCCAATACTAGCCACAGCAAATAACAATGCAATAACTAATAATACTATTTGTCAAATTGGCATGATTACCTTCCTTAATTAATATATTTTTAAATATTTTCTTAATCTTCTTGAATAAAAGCTTTTTTTATTTTAGCAAGTAAAGAATAATGATTAAGTCGATATTCTAAAACTTGTAACGTTAATTTTGATAATTTAATTGTTACCTTATCATTTAGTTTATCATTAAAATCAAAAGTATCAACAATTAATTTTCCAAAATCGCTCAATTTACTATCTTTTTGAATATTTTTCAAAGCAATTTCATGATTTTCATCCAAAATTAGTGGTGAATTTAAACTGCGATAACTATTATTAGCTACTGGAGCAATTTCATGAAATTGCATTAAGTTATGATTTGAAATTAAAACAGCACCACCAAGCGATTTTATTAAACCCGTCGAACCAGTTCTTGTTGCAATAACTAAACCAGAACCACGAAAGTTTTCAAATAATTGATTATTAATTAACACTTGACATGAAAGAGTTGTTGTTAAATTAACAAATTTAACTTCATTAATAGCATATAAAATCTTATTATTAATATTTACTTCTAATAATGAAAATTTATTTACTATTAAATTATTATCATTTTTATCAATTCACATTAATACTTTGTCAACTTCTGTGTTTAAAAAATTTTCATAAAAACCAAGATTACCACATTTAAAACTAACAAACTTAACAGTATTGAGTATATTATTATAATCATGAACAGCTTTTAAAAATGTTCCATCACCACCAATAATAAAAACAATATCTGGAAAAGAAGTATCTTCAAGTGCTTTAAGGGCCAATAATTTGGCCCTTAATTCCTTAGCTAATGATTGAGAATTCTCATATTTATTAGCAATAATTGTAAATTTATAATTTTTCATCATGTATTCCAATCATATTTCAATTAAAATATTTCACAAGAATCTTCAAATTCGTTTTCAATAGAACCACGTAAAAATAATTCAATCTCATCTTCATTATAACCAATTTGAATACGTTGTTTATTTTCTTGAACAATAATTGGACGTTTTAAAACAGTTGGTGAAGTTTTAATTAAATCAAAAACTTGTAACATTGTTAACTTTTCAATATTAATAGCATGTGTTTTAATAAACTTTGCTCTTGTTGAAATAATATCACCAACACCATTTGGTACAAATCTTAATAATAATTTAATTTCAGTATCGGTCAATGGATTATGGATAATATTACGTTTAATATATGGAATTTTATGTTTATCAAAAAATTGAATAACTTTTTTTGAAGACAAACAACTTGGCGAAACATATATTTTAATCATGACAATACCCCTCTTTGCTTTTAGACTACATTTGATTTAAATACTCTTTTTTAAAATTAATATTTTTTTATCTTTAAAAGATAAAAGTTAATAAACTCTACATTACTATAATAATATATATTTCCACACTATCTTTGACCAAACTTAGAAAATAAGTACATGAAAGACCTTTTCCACTATATCCTTCACCCACATATTATATCATATTATTTTTTGAAAAATAGATACTTTTATTTCTTAAATTTTATAAAAAAATTTAACATATATTTTACTCTCAAATTTTATTAATAATTTGAATTATAATATAATGAAATTATAAAATTAAATTTTCTTTATTTTAAAGTAAATCATTAAAAATAAATAATTTTTATGCATAAAAAAACAAGGAGTTAACTAAACATGCCTATTCAAAATAATAACAGTAAATATTTTAAAGAATTCATAACTGGAACTATAATTAGTTCCACCGGAATATTATTAACTAGTCTTAGTTTATCAACTATTTTATTTTTTTATGATAATACAAGAAATGGAAAATCAATAAAGGATAAATTAAATACTATTTTAAATCCAAATAATTTAGTAGTATTCATAATGGGTTCTGTATCTTTAATTCATAGTTTAACATAACACAACTTGGTAATAAAAAAATAACAAATGCCACTAAAGGATTAATAGAAAATATGCTAGTATCATTTTCAAAATCTAAAAAAAGAACTCCTTTATTAGCAAATAATGATGTAACGAACATCAATAACTTTGAATTACAAAACCCAGTCAATAATATAAATAATAAAGTAACAATTAATACTTTATAAATATTTATCTTTTAAAGAAATAAAATTTAATTTAAATACCTTAATAAATTAAACTGATCTTATCATTTTAATTGATTCTGTTGTTATATCAATACCAGAATCGTTAGAATTACTCTTTTCTAAGAGTGGCTTTACTTTAGTAAATGGTTCTATTTCTAAAAGTTGTTTTTTTGTTTCAATTTCTACTTCTATCTTAAAATTATCTAAATTAGAATGTGAAATAGATGATTTATTTTCATTAATTTTTATTTTTAATTCACTTTCTCTTACTATTACTGTTTCTATATCTTTATCAAGTTTATCTAAACTAATGGCATTTAATGAATTTAATTTATCACTTTTTTCTTTTTGAAGTATTTCTAAATCAGTTAATGGTTGCGTATTTTCAATTGAAATATTTTTTAAGTTTTCTCTTTGTTGTTTAATTTTTAGTATTGTATTTTCTAATAAAAATCGTTTTTGACTATTAGTTACTTTTAAATCTTCTATTTCTTTAGTATTATTCTTTTTGTTTAATTGTGATTTTAATGAAAATCAATTTTCCTTTAATATATTTGTCTCTTTTTTATTTTTTAATATTTCATCAGACAAATGTTTTTTTTGTTTTATTTTGTTTGTATTTGCCATTTGTAACTCAGCAATTTCTTTATTTATACTACTTCGATTATCAGACACTTTATTTATTTTATTTTGAACACTTTTGTAACTACAAAAAATGCCAAAAGTTAATATTGCAATAACACGACGTCAAATACTATTTCTTCAATCTTGTAAAACTATAATATTTTGAAAAATATTTTCTGAATCTTTTAGCTTTAAACTAATATTTTCCTCATTACTTTTAATTTCTTTTTCTAAACAAGAAATTGAATTAGTTTTTGCATCTATATTGTCATTTAATGTTTTAATATTTAAATTTATTTCATCTATTTTTGTGATTAATTGTTCTTTAGAACTTTCATTATCATTCAAAATAGATTGCATTTGACCGTTATTTGCATCAATGTCTGTTGTTAATTGTTCCTTGTTTTTTTCTAATCTTTCAATTTCTAATTCAATTTCTGATTTTTGTTTTATTAATGCAATTAAATTTTCTAAACTTTGTAATTCCAATGTCAATTCTTCTTTTTTTAAAATTTCTTTTTTTAAATTTAATATTTTAGTTTTTTCTTCCTGTAATTTTGTCATATTTTCTTTTAATGCTTTTAAACTACCATTAAAAAAAGATGATTCTTGAATTATTTCTTTTAAATTAAATAAGGCTTTTCTCCCTTTATGTACTATTTTTAAATTTTATCGCATAAATGCTGAGAAAAGCCTATCTACGGACTTCTCCCCACATTTTTAAATGAAACATAGCATTACAGTTTCAAAAGTAGGTATCTTGTTGAATTTATATGCAGCTTCTTTGGCATATAAATGAACATGATGTTTTGCAACTTTGATATGTGTTTTAAATGTTCTTCGTATATGTTTTCATACTGATTCAATTTGATTGGTATTTACGCCAATTTTTGAAACATAACCATCTTGATGGTTAACTGTTTTGTGATTAGGGAAAAGTGATTTGAAATCACGATATCCTTTTCAAGAATCAGTATGTACATCACACTTTGAAGAAATATGGTTTCTTGCAAACTGCAAAAGATTTTTACTTTTTGCGTTTTTGATTACTTTCACAATTAAATTATTGGTTGTTTTTTCATAAATCCCAACAATTAATGTTTTATTTATCAAAGATCTTCCTTGTTTTTTAAAACCCATATGTGAAAGATACATTTCATCCATTTGCACTATGCCCTCAACAATAAATTGATGTTCTTGTTTGGCAATACGATTTCTGATTTCATGACCCATTCTTCAAGCAGTTTTCAAAGTCACACCCAATTCTTTTGCAACATCAGTTGATGTAATTCCATGTTTGGTGTTTATTCATCTAAAGATGAGATAAAATCAAAATCTCAAAGGTGTTTGTGACTTGTAAAAAATGGTGCCATGAAGAATACTAAATGTTTGATGACATTTCAAACATCTTATTCTTCTTAAATTAGAAGTATTCAAACTTGTTCAAGAACACATGATACATTTGTTTTTCTTCAAACTTGCTATATATTTTAAACAATCCTGTTCTGTTTGAAAAGCATTGTTGAACTCATTCAATTTCATTGTTTCCTCCACAAGTACATGTGGGGAGAAGTCCGTTAAATAATTCATTTCTAATTCTTTCTAAGGTTCTTCTGTTATCTACTGTGTCTAGATTTCTGTTTTTTATATCTTTACCAGTTTCTTCGCTTTCAACTTCTAAAGCATATATATTTTCATTAACTGCTTTTAATTTATCAGGGCATAAGTTAGTTAAGTTTACTCCTATAATTTTTAATCTAGACAGTATGATTAGTTTAAATAATTAATAGTTAAGGAGTAAAGATGAAATATAAAGTTTATACAAGAAAAATTAAACTAGATGTTTTAAATGAATATGTAGTGATTAAAAAATTAAAAACCATTGATATTAAAACCAAATATCAATTATCAACCAGATCATTAATTTATAATTGAGTAAAAAAATATCAAAAAAATAATAAATTAATTACTATTCATACTTTTCAAACAAATCATCAAATAGATAAAGTGAATATCAAAGATAAAAATTTAAAACTTGAAAATAAAAAACTCAAAAAGTCACTACTAAAAGAAAAAATAAAAAATGAATTTTTAAGACAAAAACAATTCTGTGATAAAGAATTAAAAAACAATCAAAATATTTTAAATAGTAAATTATTGAAAAGTAAATGTTTTTTAATAGTTGATAAATATAGAAATAAAAATTATGGAATTAATGACATAATTAGTTTGTTACCTTTCAGTAAAGTTGCATATTATAAATGAATAAAAAACGGTAAAAAGAAATATCAAACAAAAATTGATAATGAGTTATTAAAAGAATTAAATAAAATTGTTGTTATTAGCAACAAAGATAAAATAATTAAAATTACTAGTTTAGAAAAGGTGAGATTAGAATTAAAGAAAAACAACACCAATCTTAAATGCAGTAAAAACAGCATTATGAGGTTATTAGAAGATAATAATATCACACAAACTATTAACCAAACCCAAAAAACAGCGTAGAGCGAAATCTAATGCCTTAAAATCAAATTTCCAAGATTTATTAAAACGTAATTTTACCAGTAATACTTATCTTGAAAAAGTGGGCATCGATGGTACTTGATTTAAAGAATTAATTATTAATAATAAAAAAACTAAATTATTATTAGAAATTGCTACAGATATGAATAGTAATGCTATAGTTGGTTGAAAAATTAATAAAAGTGAAAATGCAATAACCATTTTAAATGTTCTTAATCAAGTAACAAAGGCAAGTCGTAAAGAACATAAAATATTTGCAACATTTATCCAGTCTGATTTAGGTTCAGGTAATACTAGTAAAATAGTTACAAATAGTTTTAATAAAAGTAAAACTTTAATTCATTCAAAAAGTTTATCAGGATTTAAAGGCAACCAAGTAAGTGAATGTTTAAATCGATGAATCAAAAGAGATTTTAAAATTATGTTTGGTAACAAGTTTAATAGCATTAAACATTTCACAGAAGCATTAAGAAAATTTATTAACTGATGAAATAATGATAGAATGATTTTACGATTAAAAATGTCTCCAAACCAATTTGTACAGATTTGAAGACAAGAAAGTAAACTTATCTAACCAATGCCAAATGTTCTTTTATCTTCACTATCTTTGATATTTCTTAATTGACTTTCAGCTTTCTTCAATATATCTTCTAGTTGTTTTCTTTCAAATTCAAAACTTGCTTGTTTTTCAGCAATATTTTGTTTCTTGATTTCTAATTCCTCAAGTTTTAAACTAAGAGTTTGAAGATATTCTTTCACATTGTTTTGATCTTTTATTTTCTTTAAATATTTTTGTAAATCATCCTTATATTTTTCTTCTCCAAATAACATAAAAAAACTCCTTTATAAAGTAAAAAACCCATTACTCTTAAAAAATAAAAGCTATGGGTCAAAAACTATTTTTAATTTATGTTTTTATTATATCAAAATCAAACAAATTTTAATATAATGTAAGGTAGTACAGACATTTTGGACTATTTTCCATCTAATAAAAGTTTATCAAAATAATCCATAGGAGTCATTAACCCTAATGATTTATGTTGTTTAGAATTGTTATAATATTCTTGAAAAGAATTAACTAATTTTTGAAATAAACTAAAATCACTATTTAAATATGGTTTTATTTCAAATAAAGTACTTCAATTTCTATGAAATCTTTCAATCTTACCATTACTCTGTGGTGATCTAAACGGTGTAGTTTCATTAACTATACCTTTTTATTACAAAAATTTGTAAATCAACGATTCCTTTGTGGTTTTCCACAAGATGTATTAACATATTGACTACCATTATCAGTTCTAATTCTTTTAATTTTAATTCCCAATTTTTCATAAAAATTTAAAGCATTTTTAGTAGCATTTACAATATCTCTGGTTTGTGCTTGTTCAGATGGATAACAATAAGTAATTCGAGTTTTTTCATCAATAAAATCAATAATATATCATCTTTTACTTCCTGTTATATAATCTGATACTACTTTAATATCAGTCTGCAATAATCCCGTTTCTTTTACTTCATATCTCAAATGTTTTTTCTTAATAGTTTTTTGTGAATAAAAACCAAAACGTTTTAATCAACGATATATAGTTTTAACCGAAGGTTTTGGCAAAAAATTAAACCTAATATCATCAATATGTCTTATTAAATAACAAAATTGAAAAGCACCTATATCAAACTCTTCTTTATACTGAACAAAATAATTTATAAATTTTTCTGATAATTCCAAATTATACAAATATTTAATATTTTTAGGTTTTGTGGATTTAAATAATAATTCTTCAAAAGGTTTATTTTTGTAGAAAATATCATAAAAACGTTTAGCTCAATAATAAAAAGTTTGCTTTGGCATATGTAATTGAGAAATTATTTCTTTACAAGAATTTTTATTTTTAAAAATAAAACAAAATTTTCTAAATTTACGATAATAAATATTAACTTTATTAATATTTTTATCATTTTTATACTTTTCTACAAACTTGTTAAATTTATAATCAAATTTAGTAAAATCACCACTATTAATTAAATATTTCATTTTAAACTACACCTCAACTAATAATATAAAGTTATAAAAACTTTTATTAGTCCAAAAAGTGTGTCTAATCTACAACAAATTTTAATATAATTAATTGAATTATTTAACTTTATCATTGATAATTAATTAACGGACTTCTCCCCACATGTACTTGTGGAGGAAACAATGAAATTGAATGAGTTCAACAATGCTTTTCAAACAGAACAGGATTGTTTAAAATATATAGCAAGTTTGAAGAAAAACAAATGTATCATGTGTTCTTGAACAAGTTTGAATACTTCTAATTTAAGAAGAATAAGATGTTTGAAATGTCATCAAACATTTAGTATTCTTCATGGCACCATTTTTTACAAGTCACAAACACCTTTGAGATTTTGATTTTATCTCATCTTTAGATGAATAAACACCAAACATGGAATTACATCAACTGATGTTGCAAAAGAATTGGGTGTGACTTTGAAAACTGCTTGAAGAATGGGTCATGAAATCAGAAATCGTATTGCCAAACAAGAACATCAATTTATTGTTGAGGGCATAGTGCAAATGGATGGAATGTATCTTTCACATATGGGTTTTAAAAAACAAGGAAGATCTTTGATAAATAAAACATTAATTGTTGGGATTTATGAAAAAACAACCAATAATTTAATTGTGAAAGTAATCAAAAACGCAAAAAGTAAAAATCTTTTGCAGTTTGCAAGAAACCATATTTCTTCAAAGTGTGATGTACATACTGATTCTTGAAAAGGATATCGTGATTTCAAATCACTTTTCCCTAATCACAAAACAGTTAACCATCAAGATGGTTATGTTTCAAAAAATGGCGTAAATACCAATCAAATTGAATCAGTATGAAAACATATACGAAGAACATTTAAAACACATATCAAAGTTGCAAAACATCATGTTCATTTATATGCCAAAGAAGCTGCATATAAATTCAACAAGATACCTACTTTTGAAACTGTAATGCTATGTTTCATTTAAAAATGTGGGGAGAAGTCCGTAGATAGGCTTTTCTCAGCATTTATGTGATAAAATTTAAAAATAGTACATAAAGGGAGAAAAGCCTTAATTATATTAAAAAATTAATTTGGAGGAAGCAAAATATATGGCTCGTATTATATCTGGAATAACTAGCACTGGAAAATTAACTCTTGGTAACTACTTGGGAGTAATTAATAATTTTTTAAAATTGCAAGAAGAACATGAACTCTTAATATTTGTTGCAAATTTACATGGATTAACACTACCAATAAAAGCACAAGAATTAAGAGATAATATTAAAGATATTGCCGCTTGATATTTTGCTGCTGGTATTATACCAAATAAATCTCATATTTTTATTCAATCTGATGTTTTAGCCCATAGTCAATTAGGATATATATTATTATGTAATAGTTATGTCGGTGAATTAGAACGAATGACACAATTTAAAGATAAAAGTCAAAAAATGACAAATCAACAAAATAAAACGATTAGTATTCCAACAGGTATTCTTACATATCCAGCATTAATGGCTGCTGATATTTTACTATATGACGCTGATTTTGTGGCAGTTGGTGTTGATCAAACTCAACATTTAGAATTGACAAAAACTTTAGCAACAAGAATGAATAACAATTATAAAACTGATTTATTCAAAATTCCTAAAATAATTATTGATAAACAAGCACAGAAAATTATGAGTTTACAAGAACCTGAAAAAAAAATGTCAAAATCTGATACTAATCTAAAAAATACTATTTTTTTAAGTGATAGCAAACAAGAAGTTACCAATAAAATTAAAAAAGCAGTTACTGATTCAGAAAATATTATTAAATTTGATCCAGAACATAAGCCTGGAGTTAGTAATTTATTAACTATTTATGCTAGCATTACTAAAAAAGATATCAAAACTTGTGAACAATACTTCAGCAATCACAATTATGGTTTTTTAAAAGAAGAAGTAATTAAAGTAATAAATGATTTATTAGAACCAATGCAAAAAAAACACCAAGAATTTATTAACGAAAAATCATCACAATTAGCAAAATATTTAGAAGAAGGTGCAAATTTTGCTAATAATATTGCTACTAAAAAATTAAACTTTGTTCAAGACACAATGGGTATTAATTTTATTGAGAAAGAAAGATAGGAGGAAGAGACAATGTCTTTATACAATAAAAAACAAAAACATTTAATCCTAGTTGATTTAGATGGTACTCTATTAAAAAGTGGTGGTCGAGAAATTCATATTAATACTAAAAAAGCACTAATTGATGCTCAAAAACAAGGGCATATTGTTTGTATTGTCACTGGTCGACCTTATCGTGGATCAATTAAATTTTATCGTGAATTAGGTCTTAATACGTTACTATGCAATTTTAATGGTGGCCATATTCATGATCCAAAAATCAAAAAATTCAAACGATTAGTTTTTCCAATTTCTGAAACAATTGTTAAACATATTTTAAATGAAGACTATATTTTTCAACAAATTGAAAACGCGGTTATTGAATATTACAACAAAGCAGTATGTTGAAAAAAAGATGATTTCTTTGAAACTTATTTTCATTTAGATACTATTGAAAATGATACTTTTACAATTAGTAAATTAATTCGTGATTGAAAAGGGAGCGCTAATGCCATTTTAATTGAATTTAAAGAAAATACTAATCTTGATCAAGTATATCGTGACTTGGAAAAATATTCAAACTCAATTAAGGTAAATACTTGAAATCGCTATGATAATAATAAACTAATCTTTGAAATTTCAAGTAAATTTATTGATAAAGGAATGACAGCTCGCATTTTGGCTCAATATTATAATGTTGATATTAGAGATGTTATTGCTTATGGTGATGAAATTAATGATAAAGAAATGTTGATGGAAGTTGGCTATGGTGTAGCAATGAAAAATGGTAATATTGTTATTAAAAGTATTGCCAATGATATTACTACTAAAACTAATGATGAGGGTGGCGTTGGTGATCATTTATCAAAATTATTAAATCTTTATGAAGAAAGTGAAATTTATATTTAATGGAAATGAAAATATATTAACTATTATTTCTATATTTGTAATATGATATAGTTTTTAAACATTAATATAAGTTTTTAACCTATTTACTTTATTTTTAAAGTAAATAGGTTTTTATTTAAAAAAGTTTTTTATAAATTTAATATAAAATCTATTGTTTTATTTTTCAAAACAATAGGGCATTCATTTATATTAAACTTCTACTAAATATAAATATTTTAATACTATTAATACAAAAAACTATAAAACTTCTAAAGGCAAGAAGTCAAAAATTTCTGGGTGATTGGCACAAAACTTTAATTCCGAATCATTTTTTTGTTCTTCAATTTTAATTTTTAATTCATTTAATTGCTTTTTTATTTTAAGTAATTGAGCAGGTGCTGGTGGTTGTTTATCTCACTCATCAAATAATATTTTACCTGTTTTAAAAAGTTTTTCATACTGACATTTTAAACAACTATTTTGCTGTGATTCATGTTCATGGATATTTTTGCCAAACATAAAATTACCTACTTTCCTCAATTCTTTTACTTAAATTTATTATACCAAATAATAAAAAAGGAGAATTATTTCTCCTTTTTAACTAGTAAAATGTTATAAAACCGTTGGTAAATAATGTAAGAAAAAACTATTTTCTAATTCTCATCCTCAATCACGCTGATTCTGAGGTGTTAAAATTCATCTAGCAAAACTTTCGGCAAAAAATTCATCATCAAGATTTATATTATATTTACCATTAAATCAGGCACTACGACCATAATTACTATTAACTGTTATTAAACCAAATAATAATTTTTGCTTAATATTAGTTAATTTTGCTTGTTGACCTAAATAATCAATTAAATATCAAGTACGATCATAAATTTGTTTGTTATCATTGTTAACAATTAGTTTATGAGAAACTGATGTCATATTAGTATTAACATAACTATAAATGCTATCTGGTCACTTTCAATTAGCATTAAATGAATTTCTTTCATCAGCACTTAAACCAATAAAATTACTTAAAGCATGACCATATTCGTGAGTTGTAACACTAATTATTTGATCTGAAGATCAAAATCCCTCTTGAAATTGTTGATCAATTAAATTAATATTTGCAAATTCAGGACCATAACCCATACGTTGATTATCAGCTTCTGAATTAAAAGCAGTTCATGCTACTGTGCTATCACTTACAGCAACTGGTGCTACTTTTTGAATTAGTTTAATAACAGTGTTTTTATGAAAAACTTTAGCAAAAATATTATAAAAACGTAATTGTTGTTGCTCTGCTAATTGTAATTGTTCATTATTTAAACCAGCTTTTTTATACATTTCAACTCAATTAACATCAATGGTTTTACCACCAATTTTAGTATGAGTTAAATCATATTGTAAACTATCATAATTACTTCAAATTACATCACTTTTATTATTATCATACAAGTTATTAAATTCATGAATACTTTCTTTAGTTGCCATTTGATGGATTTTATATTCATATTTTTTTACCATCTTTGCATCTTCTGGTGAAAGTTTTCATTTTAATAAACTAGCATTAGCATCATGCTTATTTAAATAGACATAATGATCATTGTCTGGAGAAAACGTTAACATTAAACCATTAACTGTTACAAGATTTAATGCTGTAATCATAGTTACTAATTTAATACCTTTTTTCATAATTAACCTCCCCTTCATATCATAATTATAATTATGATTTTACATTGTAGCATTTAAATAAAAATACTGCACTAACTATTCTCATTTATTTTTAATTTTTTTATTAGTAAAAATTTCAACTTCAAAAACAGCAAATTCTTTGCGAACCTTTATAACTTTAAATGAAAAATTTCGAAATTTTAAAAGTGGACTATTTTTCCTTACTTTCTTTACTTTTGTTTTAAACATATATCATTCTTGGACAGTTTGTTTATTATAATTTGGAGGTTTTCTTTTTAAATAACGTTTAAATAATACTTCAAGTTTTGAAGAACCATCAACACGAAACTTATGTGTTCCTATTTCTTGTATCAATCCAATTTCATCAGTTTCATCATAAATTTTACCAACTAATTCTTCAAGAATATCTTCAAGTGTAATAATACCATTAAAATCTTTTTTATCTTTATTATTGCAGACAATAGCCATATGCATTCTTTCGGTTTGTAAAATTTCCAATGCTTCATTTAACTTAGTACGCTTAGAAATAAAAATTGCTGGTAACATTAATTGTAATAAATCTGGATTTTCATTTTCTAACATATTAATAATAAATTCTTTAATATTTAAAATACCAATTACATTTTGATTAACATGATCTAAAACAGGAATTCTACTATATTTTTCTTCTAAATATAGATGTTTAATAACTTTAGGTGGCGTATCATCATAAATATATTTAATTTTACTTTTGGGATGCATAGCTTGAAAAACTGATTTTTCATCAAATTTAATTGCAGATTCAATTAAATCACGTTCTGCTTTTTCAAGAACTCCTTCTCTTTCAATTATTGAAATCAATTCAATAAGTTCTTGTTCAGAACTTGTTGGTTTTTTACTTTTAAATTGAAATAAAGTAACAATAAAAGTTATTGGATAAAAAATAATATTAAGAATATACAAAATATATGCATAATTTAAAGCTATTGTCTCAGGATGTAATTTTGCAACACTTTTAGGTATAATTTCACCAATAATTAAAACAACAATTGCCGAAACTAAAGTTGATATTAAAGGACCATAAGTAGGAGAAGCATGAAAAGAATCAATAAATAATATGGTACTTAAAGTACCAATTCCAACATTAATTACTGTGTTACCAAGTAAAATTGTTGTTAAAGTTACATTATAATTTTTAACTAACTTAAATACAATATTAGCACGACGACTTTTCTTACTACGTAAGTTACCAATAGATTTAATTCTTATAACATTTAAAGAAGTTAATGATGTTTCAGCAGATGAATAAAAACCACTTAAAAATAATAAAACTAGCAATATTATTAAATAAATATACCAATTACTGTCCATATAGAAAAAAAACTACTCCTTTTGATTTTTATATTGTTATTAAGATTATAACATAGTATACTTAGTATGTTATATTTAATTATTAATTTATTACTCATATAACTTTATGATATTATATTGAAGGTGATGAAAATAAATGCGTAAAAAATTTGGACTAATAGCAGCCTTAATAATAGGCACAACAACTAGTTTACAAGTTAGTGCTTGTACAGATGATTCAAAATATCAAGAATTTATTAGTGATGTTAATAGTGGGCATGCTTTTTTTGGCATCCTTGGTGCTGCTGATAATCCACTTTCTAAGCAAATTATTGACGGTTTACACACAATGCAAATCAAAAATAATAATGTACCAAGTAAATGAGATAACTGATTAACAGAAAAGAAAACTGAAATAAACAGTGTTACTATTAATGGAACTATTGATATTAAAATTTATGAAAAATCTCCTTATGCCAACCCTAGTAGTGATATTGTTAACCAATTTTGAAATGATAAAAAAATTAGTTGACAACAACAAATTTATCATTGACTACTTGACCATAAAATTTCTGATAATAGTTCATCACCTGTTGCTGATTCAGGTGTCAAGGAAATTCAAAATCCTGTTGATAAAGAAAGAGCATTTAAAGCTTTACCAATTGTTTTTATTGTTAATAAAGGTAAACTAATAACTGTTGGTCAAAAATGAGGAACTATTGATGGTCCAAATCAGTTTTTTGATCAACTAACAGCTTTAATCACAGGTAATCTATTAATAACTGCTGCTAAAAAAACTATATAATTTTTAAAAGAAGATATATAATTATCTTCCTTTACTTTTTCATTTCTTTATTTCTTAATATTTATTATTCCATTTTTTATAAATTAATATACCTAAAATACGTGTTTATTTTTTATTGTATTTTATTTATAAGGTGCTAAAATTTTAGTAGATAAGCAGATTTAGTAAAAATAACAATAATTCTAAACATGGAATGGCAACACTGAAAGTTGCTTCAGCAACAGCATTATCATAAGGACAGCCTTTTTTGCTTAAAGAACGATTAATATTGAATGCTAATAAAAGTTTATCAATCATTTTATTGTTAAATTCATTGCCGCGATCACTATGAAATATTTCAATATCTTTTAAACAGCGATTTGATTGCATAAATGCTTGATTTACTAATGATGCATCTTTTTTAACTCCAACACTATGTCCAATAATTTCGCGGTTAAATAGGTCAATTAATAAGCAAATATAGTTTCATTTACCATTAACTTGAACATAAGTTAAATCACTAACAATAACTTCATTTTTAATTCTATTATTAAAGTTTCTATTAACAAGATTGGTTATTTGACTATCATTGACTTTATTATGATGATTTTTGAATGATAATTTAGTGTATTTTGATATTAAATTATGCTTATTCATAATTTCTTTAATTTTTCTGCGTGATAAATAAATTTCTTGGTTTTCTAGTATGACTTTTAATCTTCTTGTTCCATAAACTTCTTTATTTTCTTTAAAAGCACTAATAACAGCTTGTTCATAAATATTATTTTGATTTTTTTCTTTTTTTCTTTAAATTAAAATAATATGTTGATTTAGAGAGTTTTAAAAAACGACACATTGTGCGAATTTTATATTTATATTTATTTTTAACAATAATTTCTATTTTCTGCCTATTATTAGTGCTGCTTGCTTTAAAATATCATTTACCATTCGTAACTGTTTTAATTCTTTATTTGCTTGAATTAATTGTTTTTCTAAATTAGAAAGATTATCTTTAGTTTTAAAACTACCTGAATTAGTAAATTGCTTAATTCATTTATAAGTAACTGCTCTTGTAACATTATACTCTTTAACAAGGCAAGATATTGATTTACCACTTTGATATAAAGCTACTATTTGCTTTTTAAATTCGTTGGTATATGAGTTAATATTGGTCATAATTATAATTACTTTCTTTTCACTAATTTGTTCACTTGTCTACGTAATTAGTGTCCAATAAAGTGTAACCCATCCAAAGATGTAGCAGATTATCTTGGTGCTGAGTTTATTTTAGATAAATTCCATTTAATTAGAACATTATATCTTGGAATAATGGCTGGAAATAAAGGAAAGTATGTAAAAGAATATAATAATTGTAAAAATTTAACGGGCTTCTCCCCACATGTACTTGTGGAGGAAACAATGAAATTGAATGAGTTCAACAATGCTTTTCAAACAGAACAGGATTGTTTAAAATATATAGCAAGTTTGAAGAAAAACAAATGTATCATGTGTTCTTGAACAAGTTTGAATACTTCTAATTTAAGAAGAATAAGATGTTTGAAATGTCATCAAACATTTAGTATTCTTCATGGCACCATTTTTTACAAGTCACAAACACCTTTGAGATTTTGATTTTATCTCATCTTTAGATGAATAAACACCAAACATGGGATTACATCAACTGATGTTGCAAAAGAATTGGGTGTGACTTTGAAAACTGCTTGAAAAATGGGTCATGAAATCAGAAATCGTATTGCCAAACAAGAACATCAATTTATTGTTGAGGGCATAGTGCAAATGGATGAAATGTATCTTTCACATATGGGTTTTAAAAAACAAGGAAGATCTTTGATAAATAAAACATTAATTGTTGGGATTTATGAAAAAACAACCAATAATTTAATTGTGAAAGTAATCAAAAACGCAAAAAGTAAAAATCTTTTGCAGTTTGCAAGAAACCATATTTCTTCAAAGTGTGATGTACATACTGATTCTTGAAAAGGATATCGTGATTTCAAATCACTTTTCCCTAATCACAAAACAGTTAACCATCAAGATGGTTATGTTTCAAAAATTGGCGTAAATACCAATCAAATTGAATCAGTATGAAAACATATACGAAGAACATTTAAAACACATATCAAAGTTGCAAAACATCATGTTCATTTATATGTCAAAGAAGCTGCATATAAATTCAACAAGATACCTACTTTTGAAACTGTAATGCTATGTTTCATTTAAAAATGTGGGGAGAAGTCCGTAGATAGGCTTTTCTCAGCATTTATGTGATAAAATTTAAAAATACTACATAAAGGGAGAAAAGCCAAATTTAATTAATAATGGTTAATTTGATGAATTAATTAACTACTTATATAAAGAATTAGATAATCATAAAAAATTAAAAAAACAGTATTTTAAAAATAATAAAAAAGGTATTGTTAATCAAGGTGCAAAGTGAAATATTGGTTGTTTTACTGAAACAAATATTTGACATGTTTTAAAAGAAATGATTGTTAATAGAACATATAGTATTTTTATTTATATAAAAATGGTTATTTTTAAATGTAATCAAATAAATTTGAAAACATAACTTTACTTATTTTAAAATAAAAAATTAAAAAACTTATTAAATTAAAAGTTAATAAGAATTTTTGTTATAAATTTATGTTAATTAAATTTTTAAAACGTTTTTATAAATTATAAAATTGAGTATTTTAATTGTAATATTTTAAAAATCGTAGTATTATAAAATTACAATTTCATAAAAATCCAAATTATTTCTTGTCTAAAATATAATAAGACTATATAAGATTTAATTTATTCCGGATTTTTGACAATCTCCCTAATTATTAAATCATCCTTTTTATTTTCATTTTAACTATCTAATTTTGTTCTTGTAAAAATGTTAATAATTGCTGAATTGCTGAATTACGATGAGAAATTTTATTTTTATCTGCCAATGACAATTCACCTAAAGTAGCATGTACTACTGGAACATAAAATATTTGATCGTAACCAAAACCATCATTACCTTTTATCTCAGTAGTGATTTCACCTTCAAGTTTACCAATAAATGTTTTAGTAATCTTATGATCAAAATCAACATAAGCAATAGCAGAAATAAATACTGCTGCACGATTAGTTTCACCTTCCATTTGTTCTAAAATCTCTAACATTGCATCATGATAGGACATTTCTCCCTTTCATCGTGCTGAGTTAATACCAGGAAAATTATTTAAAGCTAATATTTCTAACCCTGAATCATCAGCAATTACAGGACCATTCACTAATTTTGCAAGTGTTGTTGCTTTTAAAATTGCATTTTCAATAAATGATGTACATGTTTCATTAATTTCAAGAGGAGAATTAAGATCTAACATTGATTTGACATTATATCCCTTTGTTTGTAATATACTCTTTAATTCATTAATTTTACCAATATTATTAGATGCAAACCATAAGGTTTTAGCAGTCATTAATAATCAATCCCTTCACGAGTAATTTGACCTTGTTCAAAATAATGTTTAATCGATTTAACTTCACTAATTAAATTAGCACATTGCTCTAAGGCAAAAGATGCATATCTACCAGATAATGCAATTTCAATATGTGATTTTTTATTTTTTAAAATTTCAATTAAGTCTTGTTCTTTAATCAAATTATTTTGAATACACCCTAAAATTTCATCAACAACAATAAGATCAGTATTATCACTTTGACTTAACAGTTTTAATCTAGTAAGACCATAATTAGTTTCTTGTTTTAATTTATTTTTTTCTTCTTCATCCATTTCTCAAAAAAATTTTTGTGAAGATTCATAAAAACTTTCAATTTTAAGTTTAGTATTTTGTTTTAAAAAATTAATTTCACCAGAAGGACGATTTTTTAAAAAACGTAAGTAACTAACATTAAGATTATTACCCAATGCTCTAATTACCATACCATTAAGAATTGAGGTTTTACCTCTTCCTTCACCTTTATAAATATGAATATAACCTTTTTTTAACATACTATCACTTACTTTCAATATTTTTTATTTAATAAATTGTATAATTTTATTACGGATAATACAAGCAAAATAGAGGTGTCATTTTGAAATTTAAAACTATTAAACCACCATATCAATTAGAATTATTAAAAACAAAAGGTTTAACCAATGACTTATTTTTAGTAAATAAACATTTTTTTTTAAAACAATCTAAAGATATTTTGCAACCTTTTTTGAATTTTACAAATCAAATTAATGTTATTAAATTAATTAAATCAAAAAAATTTACATTACCTATTAATGAAGTCAATATTAATAATAATAAACTATTAACCTTAATGCCATATTATCATAATTTAATTACTTTAAGCGAACAAATAATTAATAAACAAATATTAGAACAAATTTCATCATTGGTAAAACAACTACATAATATTAAATTTGATAATAAATCATTAATTAAAACTTGAAAAGGTTTAGAACAACTTAATTTATACTGTAATTTAACTACTAGTAATTCTTGCTTAGAAAAAATAACCAGTGAGGTAATCAAATGAATTGCTACTTATCAACCAACAACAATTGTTTTATCTCATAATGATTTAACATTAAATAATTTTGTTAAAAAAAATAATTGTTGATATTTAATTGATTGAGATTTTGCTTGTTGAAATGATGAATTATTTGATATTGCCTCTTTTGCTTCTGAAAGTTTAACTTCTGAAACCGAAATTAATGCTTGATTTAATTGTTTTAATTTAAATAATGAACAAATAATTATTGCCAAAAAATGAATGAATTATCAAAATTTAATTTGATATTATTGAGCTTGTTATTTATACGAACAAACTAATTTAAACATATATAAAGAAATTAGTGAAAGTAAATTAACTAATCTATTAAAATAAGTTATTTAAATAATTCATCATTTTACTTAATTATATTTTTTAATTTCTTAACAAATTGAACCATAATTAGGTAATTTATTAGTAGTCTGCTGTTTTTTTTGTTCAATTTGTTTTCCTTGTAAATTTATTTCTACTATATTATTAACAGCTGAAATGTTTGATTCTATTTCAATAACTATACATTTATTATTTGAAGCGTGTTCTTGTAACAATGGCATTGTTTCATCATTTACAATTTGACAATTATCATTTGAAGTAATATTTTTATGCAAATTTTCTTTATAATCACAGTTTGCACAAATTTCATTGTCTTTTATTTGATTTATAAATTCTTTTACTCAATATTTCATTATTTATTTACTCCCTTTTTTCTTTTTTATTTTTCATTAGCATATACAATAAAATTTAATTTTATTGGAAATAGTTTTTAATAAATAGTATTTATAATGTTAATAATTATTGTAAATATAAAGAATATCACAATTATTATTGTTTTAATAATTTACTACTAGAATTAGCAAAATATTTAATTGTTTCTATTAAATCTTTATCCACTTGTTTTTTTAAATCATCTAAATTAGTAAACTTTAAATTATCACGAAGAAAATCTAAAAATCTAACTTTAATGATTTTTCCATATAAATCTTGATTAAAGTTTAATAAATAAGTTTCAACTAACGGCTTATTATTACGTAACATAATTACTGTCATACTTTGATATCATTTATTATCTACTTCAGTAAGCGTAATATAAGTAGCAAGATCTGGTAATGCATAGTTTGTTAATAATGATAAATTAGCAGTTGGAAAATTAATCGTTCTAGCGTCTTTAATACCATGAACTACTTTACCACTAATTGTATATGGCTCTTGTTGTAAACAAAGATTAGCACTAGTAATATCTTTATTTTGTAAAAGTTGTTTAATATAAGTTGAAGAAACTTTGTTATTATTAACAATAATATCATTACAAAGATAAACTTGTAATGAAGATTGTTGTAATGTTTTAATATTACCTTGCCCTTGATAACCAAACCTAATATTTGGATTAACAACTACTGCTTTAACATTATTTGCCAATAATCACGAAATAAATTGCTCTGGTGAAAGTGTTGCTATTTCTTTACTAAACTTAATTTCCCAATAATAATCAAAATTGTATTTAGCAATTGTTTTAATTTTATCTTCATTACTTAATAAAACCTCATTATTTTTATTACTAATTACACTTTGTGGTTTTCTATCAAAACTTATAATACATGTTTGATAATTATTTATTGTTGAATTAACTAATAATTGTTTAAATAAGGCTTGATGGCCTTGATGAATACCATCAAAAAAACCTCAACAAGCAATAATTGGTTTAGACATCAATTTTTGATTTTGAATATTTAGATTTTTCAATTTTAATATCTTCATTACATTTAAAACCTCGTTGGCTTACATATAAATTATTTTTTTGATTACGATAAATAGCTAATGGCAAATGTTCAGAATTAACAACTAAAACATATGGCTCATTAGTGCTATCAATAACTAAAGGTTTACCATCAATAACACTTTTACTATTATCAACAACAATCGCTGGCATAATATTTTTAACACCATCATAAATACTAATATGATTTTTACTAACTGTTTCTTCATTGATAACATCTAAATTTAGGGCATTACTTAAATCAAAACCCGATTGATGAATTCTTCTCAAATAAGTTAAAGTTGCTGATGTATGTAAAATTCTAGAAATGTCAGTAACCAAAGCTCGAACATAAGTTCCTTTTGAACATACTACTTCAAAAGTAACTAAATCATTATTAAAACTAATTAATTTTAAAGATTTAATATAAACCTTACGTTTTGGTAATTCAACAGGAATATTCTCACGAGCATATTCATAAAGTTTTTTACCATTAATTTTAACTGCTGCATAAGCAGGAATTATTTGCTCATATTGACGATTATTATAAAATTCAAGTGCTTTAACAATTTCTGATTCTTTTAAATCAAGATGTGGTTTTGATTCAATAATTTTACCAGTAATATCGCCTGTGTCGGTTTTTAAAAATAGTTGCATTTTTGCAATGTAAACTTTATCACTTTTTAAAATAAAATCACTAATTTTGGTTGCTTCATTCACAAGTACTACCATTAGTCCTGTTGCTAAAGGATCTAACGTACCTGTATGACCAATTTTATTTAATTTCAAACGTTTTTTAATAACAACAAGACAATCTTGTGATGTCATAAATGAAGGTTTATCTATTAATAATATATAATCTTTTAACATGCGTTTCACCTACTTTACTTCTTTATCAGAAGCTATTTCTTGATACTTTTCAACATGTTTACAATTTGGATAATTAGTACATCCTAAAAATTTTCGATTTTGTTTTGAAGATTTAACAACCATTCAACCATCTGTACATACTAAACAAGGTTTAATTTTTTCTAATTGTTTTTGAATATATCGACATTTTGGAAATGCTGAACAACCATTAAATTTACCATATCTTCCTGTTCTTTGCACAAGTGGGGCACCGCAAAGTGGACAATCTTGATCTAATAAAACTGGTTTAATTTTAAGCTCAGTCATTTTATCAAAAGCATCATCAATCCTTGGTTCAAACTTAACTCAAAAGTCTTTTACCACTTGATGCATATCAAAATTACCATGAGCAATTTGATCTAATTGAGTTTCAACTTGTGAAGTATATGTCTCATTAATAATATCATAAAAAAACTCTTGAAGTTTATCATTAGTTAAAAGACCTTTCTCAGTAGCTTTAAAAGACTTATTTTCAATAATAACATAACCGCGTTCTTTAATAGTGTTCATAATTGGATTATAAGTTGATGGTCGACCAATTCCTAGTTCTTCTAATGTTTTAATTAATTTAGCTTCTGTATATCTTGGTTTTGGTTTAGTAAAGTGTTGCTGTAAATTTACTGACTCAACTTTAATAATTTGATTTTTTTCAAATTTTGGTAAAACTAAAAGTTCTTCATTTTCAAGACTTTCTACATCAAGCATTAAAAATCCTTTAAACTTGATTTGTTGGCCTGTTAAACGAAATTGATAATCATTATTTTTAAATAAAACAGTAGTACTAATTAATTGTGCTGGTGCCATTAATGAACTAAGGGCACGAAAATAAATTAAATTATAAAGTTTTAATTGATCTTTATTTAAAAAATCAATAGCACGTTTATTATTCATTGTTAAATCAGTTGGTCTGATTGCTTCATGAGCATCTTGCACATTTTTTTTATTAGTCTGTTCTTTCTTCTGCCCAAGATATTGTTCACCATATTCATTAACAATTAATGTTTTGGCATTTTCAATAAATTTATCATTTAAACGTATTGAATCAGTACGAGGATAACTAATAAATCCAGTAAGTGTTCCATTAACATCAATTCCTTCATACAATTGCTGAGCAATAAGCGTTGTTTTAGCAGTACTAAAATTTAATTGTGTTGATGCTGCTTGTAATAAGTTACTAGTAGTAAATGGATTTAATGAATTACGCTTACGATTTTGTTCAGTAACAGAAATTACTTGATAACTATCACTTAATGCATTTTTAATAGCAACTGCTTCTTGTTCATTATTAATAACTAACAGTTCTTCTTTATATTTTTCACAATTTAATATTATTTTTTTTTGATAAGTACTATTAATTGTTCAAAATTCTTTACTAATAAAATTAGTAATTTCACGTTCTCTTGTTACTATTAATTTTAATGCTACTGATTGTACTCTCCCTGCACTACGTGAACCGATCTTCTTTTGTAATAAATTACTTAAGCGAAAACCAATGATACGATCAACCATTCTTCTTGCTTCTTGACTACGAACTAATGGTAAATCAATACTATGTGGAGATTTAAATGCTGTTAAAATTGCATCTTTAGTAATTTCATTAAAAGTTATTCGTGATGATATATTACTTGTTGCTAATACTTGATCTAAATGATAAGCAATTGCTTCTCCTTCACGATCATGATCGGTTGCTAGATAAACATGAGTAATGCTTTTTACTTTACTTTTTAATTCTTTTACCTTTGGCATTTTTTTGCGATCAATTTTGTAAATTGGTTCAAAAGTTTCTAAATCAATTCCCAAACCATATTGACCTTTAATTGCTAAATTACGAATGTGTCCATCCGAAGATAACACTAAATAATCATTACCTAAATATGATTGTACTGCTTTACTTTTAACTGGAGATTCCATGATTACTAATTTTGATGGCATCTTATATCTTCCTCTATATATAATTTATTAGCTTTATTCAAATACTATTTTGTAATATATATAACTTTAACGCGAAAGTCAATATTTTTTTGGATATATGCTTTTTTATAAAAATTTTTAATAACTTATTAACAATTAATATATAAATTATGCTATATTTATTTAGTAAAAATTTAATATAAGTTTTTATCCTATTTATTTTTGTAAATAAATAGTTTTTTATTTTGATTTGAAAGGAACATAAAAATGAAATTTTTAAACACAAATGAGAGCGAAATTAATTCTGAAATACTTTCTAATTTATTAAAATCAATACTTCCAAATAATACTCTTACGGTGGGAATAATGTGTCTTGCTGGTGGAATTGGTTACTATTCATGAAATTTTTACAAAAATAAAAAACAAGAATTAAATATAAAAGTAATACAAAAAAATGATGAAAAGAAAACTACATTAAACTCAAAGAATCTAACAAACCAATCAAGTAATATAATTAAATGTGAATATAATATGAAAGTAACGACCGAAGAAACTAATGAAATTAAACCAGCAAATATTACAAAAAAAGTAGAAGAACAATATGATATGCTAAATGATGCTAAATCAGAAATAAATGTTGAAGAACAATATGATATGCTAAATGATGCTAAATCAGAAATAAATGTTGAAGAACAATATGATATGCTAAATGATGCTAAATCAGAAATAAATGTTGAAGAACAATATGATATGCTAAATGATGCTAAATCAGAAATAAACAAAGAAGATGAATGGGTAATAATTGATAATCAATCTAATGTAAAAAATACTATTCATAAAAATATTTTATAGACTATATTTTATAAAATATTAAAAAGAAAAAAAGTTAAAAGAATGAGTTTAATTAATATTAATTAAACTCATTCTTTTTAATAATTAAATATTGTAAATAAATTCTTACTTTTTTAAATTTAACTATTTAATAAAAAATATTTACATAATACAAATTAGTTTTCATTTAAAAAATAATCTTTATTACATAAAATATTTTATTTAATGACACACTAATTATTTATATCTAGATAATATTCATTTTTTTACTTTTTCTTTCTTCTTTTTAATACAAATATTGGAATAACAATTGCAAAAAATATTAAAGCAGTAAAACCAATAGTAATAATCATACATATTTTATTTATCTTTTTTTTGTATTGATTTAACTCTTGTGGATTAATAATTTCATAGCCATAATAACTTATAATATTACGTTTACGAAATTTAAAAATAACAATATTAATCATATGAATAAAGAAAATAACACCTAAAATAATTGTTAAAGTTATTGCATCTTTAATAATATCAGGAACATTAACTGTTCATTTTTGAATAATAAAAGTTAATTTCTGACCACTAATCAAAAACATAATGCCAATAATAATACCAAGAACAATATAACTACTAATACTTATTCAATTAATAATTATCAAGTTCGCATGAATTTTACGATAATTTCTAATTATAAAATTAGGAGGTAATAGTGACCCTTTTAGTGTTCTTTCAATATATAAATCCACTTCTCTTCTTAATGTAACAAAGTCAATAATATTAATTAAAATAATAGTAAGAGCAATAATCGCTAATGGAATAGTAATTACAGGATGAGGAATAATTTTTATGTTAATCATACCAAAATATAAACCAATAAAAGTTGAAGCAATAATTAATGTCATAACACCAATAAATAATAAAATCAATTGTTTTAGCTTCTCTGATTTAATTTCTCTGCTAATTGGTTTTGGAATTTTAAAACTATTTTTATAACTAACTATTTCCATAGTATTAAATGTTTGTGGTTGATCATAATACATATCTTTTTCTTTAGTAAAGTTTTCATTGATCGGCACTGTCTTTTTTTCTTGTAAAGGTATTATATAAGAACTAGTAACTTGTATATTTTTACCATCATAATTTTTTTCATTATAATTGTTTTCATTAAAATCAGAATTATGAATATTTTCTTTATTTTTATTAATTGGTGGTACAACATTGCTAAAATAAGTTTTATTATTAGTTGATTTTTGATAACCTTCTTTATCTGATAACCTATTTTTTTGTGAAAAAAATTTATCAAATAATTTAAATTTTATTTTAGACATATACGTCACCTACATTTAATTAGTTAAAATATTTTTTTGTCTTTTTAGAAATATGTTTACTTGAATAAAATTTTCTTTGTAATTTTAAAATTTCATGTTCAATTTCCAAAATTTTATCTTCAAATTGATAATCTTTTTCTTCTAAACTTAAGTATCCTTTAATAGAAATCCTTTTGCGTAAATACATTATTAATAAAATTGATAATAACAACAGAAAAATCAAAAGTGCTAACCCACCCATTGAATATAAAAAAGTAGTAATTGGAATCTCAAAACCTAAAAACTTAATGGTATTAGTACTACTATCATCACTTACTACTGCTAACACTAATTTCACCTCATACATTAGTATATAAATATTATAACAAAAACACCAAATCTAATTAATATTATCTATTTAATAGCTTATTTTCTGTTATAATAATTGTTTTAATAATAAAAAAGAATATTATTAATATTCTTTTTCATATGTTCATCCTTCGCTACGTAAATATTTTGCTGCAACAAATTGTGCAAATATTGCTAGAAACAGACCAAAGAAAGTAATCAATAATAAAATTGTATAATCAAGAATTGGACGATTAATTAAAAATAAATCTTCTGGTGGGCGCTGTAACTCTAAAATAAATCTAATTAAATTTCATCCAAAAAAGTAAAGTCCCATTTGAACACCTGCATGCATCATTCGATAATGATGTGGATTATTTATTTCATAAAGTTTTTTGCTTTTATTTATATAATCATTAATTTTCTTACCAGAAGGTTTGACTTCTGCTAATGCTTTATTTACTACATTTTTTTGTACTTGATTATAATAGTAAACTTCATTTCACATTTTAGTTCAAGTCAAATGCTTTGGGTCACGATTTACTTTATTTCAATATTTTGGATTAAAAGTTATTTTTCCTCAGTATTTAAAATTATCTTTAAAATCAAATTGAAACTTATCTGGCTCTACTTTTCATGGCTTTTTACCAAATCATTTACCAAGATTTGGAACAACAAGTGTAATCACTAATCATAACCCTAAATTAGCAATTGATTCATAAAGAAATATTGGTGCACGATAAACAATTTCACCCTTAATAGTTTCTGAAGTGCCACTTGGCCCACCAATTAATTTAAAACAATTATCACGAATAAAAGCAGGTAATCATGATAATGAATCATAACTTACAACGTTACCAAGTAATTCATGATTAAAGAAATTACCTCAACGACCTAATACCTGTCCTAATAAGATATTAGGAATAATTAAATCGCCATATATTCATAATGATATTTTATACTTACGACCAACAAAGTAAAAAATAATTGCACCAGCAATAATGCCAAATAAAACACCACCATGAATAGACATCCCTGGTTTTCAAAATGCAAATTTTTCAAAAAAACTAATTGAGTTATCAGGATCATCCTTACCAAGAAAACTAGCACCAAATAATGAAGCAGGAATAATAAATATTATTGATCATGCTAAAGAATCAGTAGGAACACGATAACGTTTAAATTTTACTCAAGAAGCAATAATTGAAGCAAAAATACCTGATATAATGGCAAATGCATAAACATGAAATCATCCACCATAAGTATCAGTAATGCCGTGAGGTCCAACAAAATCTAAATTTAACATAATAAACACCTCACTTACAAGACCATCTTTTAATATAGAATACCATAATAGAATACCATAACTAACTAAGAATCACAATATAAATAAAGGTAAACAATACATATTACATATATAATTTTGATAAAGTGTAATTGTAATTCACATTTTTTTAGATTTTTTATTGTATATTATTTTTTGCAAATATAAACTTAAATTAAGATTTACCAAAAAACAAATACAAAAAATAATGTATTTTTGCTAAATCTTAATTTAATTTTTAAAAAAAGAGGGGAATAAAAATGAAATTTAAACAATTGTTATTATTAATTACCACTGTTACAAGTTTAGGAATGATATTATCAAATAATAAAATAATTATTAACAATCAAAATACTACTTTTTTAAATAAAAGTAATGTTTCTAAAATTAGTTTTAACAAAATGACAGGCACTACTGGTGAAATTAATAGTTTAACTTTTAAGGGTGAGCAAACTTATGCCGTTAATAATAAAGGTATTGTTTATAAAAGTGACAATGGTCAATCTTTTGAAGAAATAAATTTACTTAATTATGATTATAAAATAAAATCACTAATTACAACACCTAATGGCACAATTTACGTTGGAACTTATAATGAAAAAAATAATGAATTAAAAGTTTATATTCTTAAAAATGATCAACTTGCTGAAAAATATACTTTAAGTTCACATCAATTATTAGCAATGACTTTTGACAAAGAAAATAATATTTATATAGGAACAAATCAAGGGGTATATACTAATTCAAGTCCAACAACTGAATTAGAAAAAATAGATGGGGCAACAGGTACCATTACAGTTTTAAAAACAACTAAAAATGGCTTAATTTATGCTGGTAATACAGAAGGAATGATTTTTAAAAGTATTGGGGGTAATCCTTTTAATTTAGTTGAGCAACTAGAAGATGGTGGTGTTTCTGTAATTGTTGTAGTTGGGGTAATAGGATTTATTGTTTCAGTAAATTTACTATAATTTGCTAAACCAATTGTTCCTAATCCTAATGCTATTTTTTACCATATAAGCAAACTTTAAAAACAATAAATACAACAGTAATAAATAACTTTTGGAACAGGGGTTTTAGTTGGTGATAAAGATGGTAATATATGAAAAAGTTATCAAGAAAAAAACTTCACTTTATTCTATGAAAATAAACTTAATTCAATTAATGAATTGATTTATAATTCTAATAATTTTACTATTTATGCAACAACTACTGATGGAATATATAAAAATAAATAATCTAATTTAAAATAGCTAATTTTAAGTTAGTTCTTTTTTTAAAAAAATTGTAATACTTATTGAAAAATTTAATAGTAAAATTATAAATCATTTTAATTTTTTATAATTTTGTTTATTCATAAAACATCTCTAATAAAATATTAGAGATGTTTTTAAAGATACTTTATAAATATATTAAACTTATATATTTGCTTGTAAATTTGATTTATATAAAAAACTATTACTATTTTTTAACTTTAATTTTATTTCTTTAAAAAAATCAAATTTTTCTTTTTCTTTATAATCATTAGAAAATATTTCTAAAGTTTCAGCATCAGATTTTTCATAAAAATGATATATATTATTGAATACTTGCTCTTGTGTTTCTTCTTCTTTTATTACTCGATATATAAAATTAAGAACTGAACACATTTTTCGATATTTATTATCTTTTCTTAAAGCATTATTAAATTTTTCTTTTTGTTTAGTATTCATTTTTGATATTTTTGAACTATTTTTAACGTTTGTTATATCAATTTCTTCATCGACTAAATAAACTATTTGATCTAAAAAATTTAATACTAATTCATCTACATCTTTTGATTTATATTTTTTTAAGGTTTCTAAATAAGTATCTGCTAAATTAATTGCTAATAAATTTAAAAAATTATTTAAAACTTTTGTTTTTAAATTTTTATTGATATTTAAATCCATTATCAAAACTCCTTAAAATCACCTTCAATAGAGTGATTATATCAATTTTAACCTCATATTTTTGTAAATACAATATTACTTTATTTTTTTACTTTAATTCGTTTTCTTTTAAGTTCCAATTCTAATTTAGGATTATTATCATGTTTTAAATAATAATTTTGTCTATTTATAATTAATTTATTTTCTAATATTAACCCTAATCTTTTAGTTTTTTCTTCAGCTAATTCTTTTTGTAATTTTCTGTCTTTTTCATTTTCAAGTGATTCATGTTTAAATCTAGAATCTTGTAAATCTTTTTCATGTTGTCTTTGCTTTTCTTTATCAATTAATTTTGCTTCAATCTTAGCTCTATTTTCTATGTACTTTTTAATACTTTTAAAAATAGAAATTGGGTTCAAACAATCAATTATTTTTAATAAAATTTTCACATAACCCCCTACTCCCCATTTAACTAATTATTATTAATATACTTATTATAAATTAAAATTTTATCAATTTCTTAGGGAATTGTTTTTTTATTATATCATTTTATTTAAACTTGTTTAAACTTGCTTTTAATTTATTTTTCTATGAATACTAGATTTATTATAGAAAATTATATCATTTTATTTATAATTTTTATAAATAAAATGATTAAGTATCGTTTTTCTTTTATTGTTTGTTTTTATAATTTTTTATGTTAAGATTTGTTTGTTATTAAAATATAAAATTTGCTATTTTAAAATAGTGTTTAGACGGAGTTTTATATATGGATATTCAGCAAGATTTTTATGTTAAAAAAATTTTTTATGCTTGTTATGTTAAAAATGTAGTTTTACCTATTTCTTTTTTAAGTAATATTGGAAATAAAAAAGGTAAGTTTTATATTGGTAATAAACAAAAATTAAGAAATAATACTTCTCGTACTAAAACTAATTTAATTCAAAAAGCACTACATAATTTTTATGATAGTACAATGTTGAGTTTTGTTACTTTGACTTATAAAGATAATATGCAAGATATTAAAAAAGCAAAAAAAGATATTGGTTTATTTTTTATTAAATTAAAAAAATGATGGAATGACCTTAAACGTTTTCAACATTTAGGCGAGTTAAAATATTTTTATGTTTATGAATATCAATCTCGCTGTCCTATTCATTTTCATGTAATTTTTAATAGAAAAATATATAAAAGTATGTTAGCAGAGTGATGAAGTCATGGTTTTAATGATTTAAAAGTAGTTAAAAAAGGTACGAATGAATTTGTTATTAAATACTTAGGAAAGTATGTTACAAAAGGCATGGATAATGTTAAATCTATAAATCAGACAGATGTAGGTGTAAAGGCTTATGCTTTTAGTCGTAATTGTAAAAATCCTATTGTGGTTCGTGGTATTAAGAAATTAACAATTGGAGATATAATTAAAGCAAGTTTTAATGCAACAAATGTATTTTATTTTAAAACTCAAAAAGATAGTAATGGTAATACTGTTATGATTGGTGGTATTATTGAAAGTACTGTTGTTAATGATTATTTTAAAGAGTATGAAGATTATGAAAGATATGTATATTTAAGTGCTTTATCGTATAAATATTATTTATGGACTAGTGAAATTGGTTATTTAATTCAAAGAGATAAGGATGTTTTGTCTTGGTTAGATAAAATTTTTGGTGATAAAGTTGAGAAAATAGATTTTAAAAAAAGAGTTTTACATTAAAATTGTATTTTGTAAGGTAGTACAGACATTTTGGACTATTTTCCATCTAATAAAAGTTTATCAAAATAATCCATAGGAGTCATTAACCCTAATGATTTATGTGGTTTAGAATTGTTATAATATTCTTGAAAAGAATTAACTAATTTTTGAAATAAACTAAAATCACTATTTAAATATGGTTTTATTTCAAAAAAATTACTTCAATTTCTATGAAATCTTTCAATCTTACCATTACTTTGTGGTGATCTAAACGGTGTAGTTTCATGAACTATACCTTTTTTATTACAAAAATTTGTAAATCAACGATTCCTTTGTGGTTTTCCACAAGATGTATTAACATATTGACTACCATTATCAGTTCTAATTCTTTTAATTTTAATTCCTAATTTTTCATAAAAATTTAAAGCATTTTTAGTAGCATTTACAATATCTCTGGTTTGTGCTTGTTCAGATGGATAACAATAAGTAATTCGAGTTTTTTCATCAATAAAATCAATAATATATCATCTTTTACTTCCTGTTATATAATCTGATACTACTTTAATATCAGTCTGCAATAATCCAGTTTCTTTTACTTCATATCTCAAATGTTTTTTCTTAATAGTTTTTTGTGAATAAAAACCAAAACGTTTTAATCAACGATATATAGTTTTAACCGAAGGTTTTGGCAAAAAATTAAACCTAATATCATCAATATGTCTTATTAAATAACAAAATTGAAAAGCACCTATACCAAACTCTTCTTTATACTGAACAAAATAATTTATAAATTTTTCTGATAATTCCAAATTATACAAATATTTAATATTTTTAGGTTTTGTTGATTTAAATAATAATTCTTCAAAAGGTTTATTTTTGTAGAAAATATCATAAAAACGTTTAGCTCAATAATAAAAAGTTTGCTTTGGCATATGTAATTGAGAAATTATTTCTTTACAAGAATTTTTATTTTTAAAAATAAAACAAAATTTTCTAAATTTACGATAATAAAAATATTAATAAAATAAATATTAACTTTATTAATATTTTTATCATTTTTATACTTTTCTACAAACTTGTTAAATTTATAATCAAATTTAGTAAAATCAGCACTATTAATTAAATATTTCATTTTAAACTACACCTCAACTAAAATTGGATGGGTTACACTTTATTGGACACTAATTACGTAGACAAGTGAACAAATTAGTTAAAAGAAAGGAATTATAATTATGACCAATATTAACTCATATACCGACGAATTTAAAAAGCAAATAGTAGCTTTATATCAAAGTGGTAAATCAATATCTTGCCTTGTTAAAGAGTATAATGTTACAAGAGCAGTTACTTATAAATGAATTAAGCAATTTACTAATTCAGGTAGTTTTAAAACTAAAGATAATCTTTCTGATTTAGAAAAACAATTAATTCAAGCAAATAAAGAATTAAAACAGTTACGAATGGTAAATGATATTTTAAAGCAAGCAGCACTAATAATAGGCAGAAAATAGAAATTATTGTTAAAAATAAATCTAAATATAAAATTCGCACAATGTGTCGTTTTTTAAAACTCTCTAAATCAACATATTATTTTAATTTAAAGAAAAAAGAAAAAAAACAAAATAATATTTATGAACAAGCTGTTATTAGTACTTTTAAAGAAAATAAAGAAGTTTATGGAACAAGAAGATTAAAAGTCATACTAGCAAACCAAGAAATTTATTTATCACGCAGAAAAATTAAAGAAATTATGAATAAGCATAATTTAACGGACTTCTCCCCACATGTACTTGTGGAGGAAACAATGAAATTGAATGAGTTCAACAATGCTTTTCAAACAGAACAGGATTGTTTAAAATATATAGCAAGTTTGAAGAAAAACAAATGTATCATGTGTTCTTGAACAAGTTTGAATACTTCTAATTTAAGAAGAATAAGATGTTTGAAATGTCATCAAACATTTAGTATTCTTCATGGCACCATTTTTTACAAGTCACAAACACCTTTGAGATTTTGATTTTATCTCATCTTTAGATGAATAAACACCAAACATGGAATTACATCAACTGATGTTGCAAAAGAATTGGGTGTGACTTTGAAAACTGCTTGAAGAATGGGTCATGAAATCAGAAATCGTATTGCCAAACAAGAACATCAATTTATTGTTGAGGGCATAGTGCAAATGGATGAAATGTATCTTTCACATATGGGTTTTAAAAAACAAGGAAGATCTTTGATAAATAAAACATTAATTGTTGGGATTTATGAAAAAACAACCAATAATTTAATTGTGAAAGTAATCAAAAACGCAAAAAGTAAAAATCTTTTGCAGTTTGCAAGAAACCATATTTCTTCAAAGTGTGATGTACATACTGATTCTTGAAAAGGATATCGTGATTTCAAATCACTTTTCCCTAATCACAAAACAGTTAACCATCAAGATGGTTATGTTTCAAAAATTGGCGTAAATACCAATCGAATTGAATCAGTATGAAAACATATACGAAGAACATTTAAAACACATATCAAAGTTGCAAAACATCATGTTCATTTATATGCCAAAGAAGCTGCATATAAATTCAACAAGATACCTACTTTTGAAACTGTAATGCTATGTTTCATTTAAAAATGTGGGGAGAAGTCCGTATATAGGCTTTTCTCAGCATTTATGTGATAAAATTTAAAATAGTACATAAAGGGAGAAAAGCCTAATTTAATATCAAAATACACTAAATTATCATTCAAAAATCATCATAATAAAGTTAATGATAGTCAAATAACCAATCTTGTTAATAGAAACTTTAATAATAGAATTAAAAATGAAGTTATTGTTAGTGATTTAACTTATGTTCAAGTTAATGGTAAATGAAACTATATTTGCTTATTAATTGACCTATTTAACCGCGAAATTATTGGACATAGTGTTTGGAGTTAAAAAAAAGATGCATCATTAGTAAATCAAGCATTTATGTAATCAAATCGCTGTTTAAAAGATATTGAAATATTTCATAGTGATCGCGGCAATGAATTTAACAATAAAATGATTGATAAACTTTTATTAGCATTCAATATTAATCATTCTTTAAACAAAAAGGCTGTCCTTATGATAATGCTGTTGCTGAAGCAACTTTCAAAACTTTTAAGACAGAATTTATTAATGATAGAAATTTTACATCATTAATCCAATTAAAATTAGAATTATTTGATTACATCAACTGATATAACAACATAAGAATTCACAGCACTCTAAACTACTTAACCCCCATCAAATACCAAGCACAAATGTCTACCAAAAAATAGTCCTAAAAAGTGTTGCCATTCCAATTTGAGTGTTTGGGATATTTACAATAAAATACATCAATGTATTGTTGATTATTGAACTATGTTTATAGGTAATCGAGTTGATGATTTTACTACTATTTTATGAAATTTAGTAGTTTATGGAACTCAGTTTTTTATTGGATTTATTATATTTTATGGTTCATGGTTAATTTTAAAATGTTTATTTGGTAAATAATTATGTGATTTAAGTTTGCAAAATTATTTTTTGTTGTAAATACTTCTGTTCAAGCACCGACTTCTTTGATTGTTTCTAATGCACCTAGTGAAAGTAATTACACTATAACTAGCGATATGGTTAAACCCGTTAAATATAATGATTTTAATGATTGAGCAACTATTCCATGAAATTCTGCTTATTTTGATGTTGGTCAACCGGATTTAAAGTTAGTTTCTGCTTTTGTGCATAAAACTACTGATACTCCTTATTCAATTGAATTTCATTCTGATGTTGTAGGTAATTTTGATAGGCGAGTTAGTGATTTGTCCACAGATTATAGATTTACAGAGCAAGACTTAGACCAGTTATCTCTTATTTTATTTAATCATAATTATATACAAACTGGTAAGTTTAATGAGTTAGTTTTTTGAAATTATAATGTTTCTAATAATTTAAGTTTTAAGTTGACTTTTGAAATTACAAAACCTTTGAGTTTTTATATACAAGGTTTTATGTTTTATATTTCTTCTGAATATTTTAGTTATTTTTCTTCTATTTATAAATTTTCATTTTTAGATTATGAGGGTAATATTCGTTATAATTTTAAAGGTGTATTAAATGATAAAGATAGTGTTTATAATTTAGGAAAATATAATTTTATTACTATGCCGGTTCGTGTTCCAAATTTAAAGCATTTAACAATTGATTTTGATTTATCTTCGTTAACTAATCGTGACGGTTTGCGTGTTAAATTTGGTCAGATGAATATTTTTTCTTCCAAAGATATTGTTCCAGTACCCCCAAATAGTCCTTTTAATCCTGAGTATGAACGTGTTAGTTGATATGATGTTTTTGGTCATTTCCGTAATGCTTTTAGATGAGTACTTTATGGTGTTATTGGTAAGGTTTTACCGGTGGAACCATTAAGACAATTTCTTTTTACAACAGATAGTTTATTACGGCATATTTTTTTAGATACTATTAGTACTGCTTTAAATGTTGATATTGTTAGTGGAATAGAAAATATTATACCTTTGTGATTATTTGTTAGAGCAATTAGTTTAATTATAGGTAGGAGTTTATTATTCCTTGATATGGTTATGTGTTATTAGTTATAGGTTTGATTATAAATATTTATCCAATTCTTATGACTATTCGAAATGTTAAAATTTTAAAACGAGTTGGTACTTATATTATTTCAGCACCGCCACGTACTGGTAAATCTGCTCTTGCTTGTTGTTTAGCACAAACTCATAAGAAACGAGTAGTTAGTCCCTTTCCTATTAAATTAAAAAATGGTTATTCTTATTTGGTTAATTATAATGATGTTTTTACTTTTAATCAGTTAGCAAGTAATTATGCTTTTGAGGAACAAGATTTAATAATTTTAGATGAATTAGCATTAAAAATAAATTCTAATGATTTGGGAGTACAATTTAAAAATCAACAAGAAAGTTTAGGACAATTTTGTAAATTAATAGGCCATATGTTTAATAATACTATGTATTTGATTGAACAACACCATAATAGAATACCAGTACAAGCAAGAGAAAAAGTAGAGTATGTTGTGCAAGTTAAACGTATGCGTTTTTTGGGTTTTATTGTTATATTTAATCTTAATTTATATACTAATATTGATGATTATAATAAAGTAGTGTTTTCACGTCGTAGAACAAAGAAAATGATTAAGAAAGGTATAATGCCCTCTAGTTATAGTGGTGAAGCAATGGCTATGACTTTATTTTTTCCTAGATATTGATTAAAAAGATATAATTCTAGGGCTTTACATTATGTGCATGAACTTAAAAGTGAATTGTCACCTAAGAAATACCTTAAAGAAGCAAGTAGTATTGAAATGACTTATAGTGATATTAAATCTGCTGGGTTGGACAAATTGGATAATATTTTAAAAAAGAAAGATAAACCTAAAAATAAAGATAAATAAAAAAAAGTTATAGTCGCAGTGAACCTACTGCGACTATAATTTGGGTGAGCCACGTAGTGGCGAGGGACGTAGTCCCTATATACTTGAAATAAATTATCGGACTTCTCCCCACATGTACTTGTGGAGGAAACAATGAAATTGAATGAGTTCAACAATGCTTTTCAAACAGAACAGGATTGTTTAAAATATATAGCAAGTTTGAAGAAAAACAAATGTATCATGTGTTCTTGAACAAGTTTGAATACTTCTAATTTAAGAAGAATAAGATGTTTGAAATGTCATCAAACATTTAGTATTCTTCATGGCACCATTTTTTACAAGTCACAAACACGTTTGAGATTTTGATTTTATCTCATCTTTAGATGAATAAACACCAAACATGGAATTACATCAATTGATGTTGCAAAAGAATTGGGTGTGACTTTGAAAACTGCTTGAAGAATGGGTCATGAAATCAGAAATCGTATTGCCAAACAAGAACATCAATTTATTGTTGAGGGCATAGTGCAAATGGATGAAATGTATCTTTCACATATGGGTTTTAAAAAACAAGGAAGATCTTTGATAAATAAAACATTAATTGTTGGGATTTATGAAAAAAAACCAATAATTTAATTGTGAAAGTAATCAAAAACGCAAAAAGTAAAAATCTTTTGCAGTTTGCAAGAAACCATATTTCTTCAAAGTGTGATGTACATACTGATTCTTGAAAAGGATATCGTGATTTCAAATCACTTTTCCCTAATCACAAAACAGTTAACCATCAAAATGGTTATGTTTCAAAAATTGGCGTAAATACCAATCAAATTGAATCAGTATGAAAACATATACGAAGAACATTTAAAACACATATCAAAGTTGCAAAACATCATGTTCATTTATATGCCAAAGAAGCTGCATATAAATTCAACAAGATACCTACTTTTGAAACTGTAATGCTATGTTTCATTTAAAAATGTGGGGAGAAGTCCGTAGATAGGCTTTTCTCAGCATTTATGTGATAAAATTTAAAAATAGTACATAAAGGGAGAAAAGCCATTAAGAATTTAAATAATTTTTGCTGTATTATTCTTCTTTTTTTATTTTCAAATAATCCAATTTAGAAAAATACAAATCAAATATTTATAACTTTTTTATTAATTTTCTTCATCTATTTTTAAAACAACACGAAATGCTTCTGGTGGTAATTCAACATTACCAATCGATTTCATTTTTTTCTTTCCTTCTTTTTGTTTTTCTAAAAGTTTTCTTTTTCTTGTAATATCACCACCATAACATTTAGCAATAACATCTTTTCTAACTGCTTGCACAGTTTGACGAGCAATAATTTTATTATTAATAGCAGCCTGAATAGCAACTTCAAAATTTTGTTTTGGAATTAATTTTTTTAATTTTTCACATAAAACACGCCCACGATCATAAGCAAAATCCTTATGAACAATAACAGATAATGCATCAACAATATTACCTGCTAATAAAATATCCATTTTCACTAATTTACTCTCCTGATAACCAATTAACTCATAATCTAATGAGGCATAACCTTTTGATATTGATTTTAATTTATCAAAAAAATCAATGACAATTTCATTCAGTGGCATATTATAAATAAGAGTTCTTCGTAAATTATCAGCATATTTTAAATCTAAATAAGTTCCACGTTTATTCTGACATAATTGCATCAATGCACCAACATATTGTTCTGGTGTCATTATTGTTACTTGCACAAATGGTTCTTCTACACTTTTAATTGTCTGCACAGTTGGTCATTTTGCTGGATTATCAATTATTAACTTTTCACCATTAGTTAAATTTACTTCATAAATTACAGAAGGAGCTGTTGAAATTAAAACTAAATTATATTCACGCTCTAAACGCTCTTGAATAACATCCATATGTAATAACCCTAAAAAACCACAACGAAAACCAAAACCTAATGCTTGTGATGTTTCAGCAGTAAAAATTAATGAGGCATCCGATAATTGAATTTTATATAATGCATCCTTTAATTCTTGATATTTATTAGTATCAATTGGATATAAACCACAATAAACCATTGGTTTTAAAGTTTTATAACCTGGTAATGGTGCATCAGCAGGATTAATAACACTAGTAATCGTATCACCAACATGAATATTACTAATTATTTTAATTGCACCACTAATTCAACCAACTTCACCAGCTGTTAACATTTCTCTCTTTTCTTCTTTTGGTGTGCGTACTCCTAATTCAGTAATTTCATATTCAGCACCAGTTGACATCATTCTTACTTTATCGCCAACTTTAATTACACCAGTTTTGATTCTAATAAATGCCATCACTCCACGATATTTATCATATAATGAATCAAAAATTAAAGCACGTAATGGTTCATTATCATCAGCATCAATTGGATAAGGAATATATTTAATAACTGCTTCTAAAACATCACGAATATTAATACCTGTTTTTGCAGAAATTAAAGGCGCATAATCAGCAGGTAAACCCAATACTTTTTCAATTTCTTCTTTAACTTTTTCTGGTTCAGCACTTGGTAAATCTATTTTATTAATAACAGGAATAATTTCTAAGTCATTATCTAATGCTAAATATACATTTGCTAAAGTTTGTGCTTCAATACCCTGAGCAGCATCAACCACTAAAATGGCACCCTCACATGCTGCTAAACTACGCGATACTTCATAAGTAAAGTCAACATGACCTGGAGTATCAATTAAGTGAAGCAAATAAGTATGACCATCTAATGATTGATATTTAAGTTGTACACTATTTAGTTTAATTGTAATGCCACGTTCACGTTCTAAATCCAGTGAATCTAACAATTGATTTTTCATTTCCCTTTTTGAAACAGCATTAGTTAATTCTAAAATACGATCAGCCAAAGTTGATTTACCATGATCAATATGGGCAATAATTGAAAAATTTCTAATGTATTTTTTATCTATACTCATAATATTATTTATTCACCTATCTTTTGCTTATAAACTATTTACTATGTTTTAGTATACCAAAGTTTAAATAAAATTAAATCGAAAGTTGCAGATAATGTTATATAAATATATTAAACTATCACTTAACAATATATGAAAAGATATATACATAAATAACTAGTTTTTAAAATCATGTAAAATTATAATAACAAAAAATAAAGGAGGTAGGGTGTTAATAATATGAAAAAAAATACGGACTTCTCCCCACATGTACTTGTGGAGGAAACAATGAAATTGAATGAGTTCAACAATGCTTTTCAAACAGAACAGGATTGTTTAAAATATATAGCAAGTTTGAAGAAAAACAAATGTATCATGTGTTCTTGAACAAGTTTGAATACTTCTAATTTAAGAAGAATAAGATGTTTGAAATGTCATCAAACATTTAGTATTCTTCATGGCACCATTTTTTACAAGTCACAAACGCCTTTGAGATTTTGATTTTATCTCATCTTTAGATGAATAAACACCAAACATGGAATTACATCAACTGATGTTGCAAAAGAATTGGGTGTGACTTTGAAAACTGCTTGAAGAAAATGGGTCATGAAATCAGAAATCGTATTGCCAAACAAGAACATCAATTTATTGTTGAGGGCATAGTGTAAATGGATGAAATGTATCTTTCACATATGGGTTTTAAAAAACAAGGAAGATCTTTGATAAATAAAACATTAATTGTTGGGATTTATGAAAAAACAACCAATAATTTAATTGTGAAAGTAATCAAAAACGCAAAAAGTAAAAATCTTTTGCAGTTTGCAAGAAACCATATTTTTTCAAAGTGTGATGTACATACTGATTATTGAAAAGGATATCGTGATTTCAAATCACTTTTCCCTAATCACAAAACAGTTAACCATCAAGATGGTTATGTTTCAAAAATTGGCGTAAATACCAATCAAATTGAATCAGTATGAAAACATATACGAAGAACATTTAAAACACATATCAAAGTTGCAAAACATCATGTTCATTTATATGCCAAAGAAGCTGCATATAAATTCAACAAGATACCTACTTTTGAAACTGTAATGCTATGTTTCATTTAAAAATGTGGGGAAAAGTTCGTAGATAGGCTTTTCTCAGCATTTATGTGATAAAATTTAAAAATAGTACATAAAGGGAGAAAAGCCAAAAAATATTAACAACATTAAGTATTTTAGCAATTACAATTACTGTTGGAAATGTAAATAATGTTAATTTAAATAGTAGTTCGCAACAAAATGTACATATAATTAATAAAATTCAACAGGACACAATTTACATTGACAAAGATGACAAACAAATAACAACTAATGAAACAGATTTATCAAATGTAAATAGCAAAGAAATTGTTCAAATTGGATTTTATAAAAACATCATTGATCAAATTCAAGTGGTTAAAATGCCAAAAACAATTCAAAAAGTGCCAGATCAATTACCACCAGAAATAACTTCTTTAAAACACATGTTTTGAGATGCTATTGTCTTCAATCAAGATATTTCAAAGTGAGACATTTCAAAAGTAACAGATTTAAGTCTTATCTTTCAAAATGCCATTGCATTTAATCAAAGTCTTGCAGATTGAAATACATCAAATTTAATAAATATGAATTCAATGTTTGCTAATGCTTTAACATTTAATCAAAATATTTCAAATTGAAATACTTCTAATGTAACAAATATGAATAAAATGTTTTTTTAATGCAAGATCATTCAATCAAAATCTTTCAAAATGAAATGTAAAAAAAATAATAGAACACAGTAATTTTGCTACTGGCTCAAAAATTGATAACCCTACTAAATTACCAAAATTTAAACAATAAAAAAATTTAATAAGAAAAAGATAAGATGGTAAATAATTATGAGAAAACTGCTAAGATTTATATTATCTTTAATGGTTGCAACACCAACAAGTATTAGTTTAGTTGCTTGTGGAGGAGCAGTATATCCTGTACATAAAAAAGATTTAAAAGGTTTATCTGATAACTTAGACATTACAACACTTGATAATAATGTAAAAGTTTTTAAAGTTGAATTAATTAATAAATTAAGAAAAAAACATTTTCAAATTTACAACTAACCGATGTAAAAATTAGTAAAAATAATAATACACCTCTACAAGATGCTGATATTAAAAATAGAAAATTAATTATAAAAATAATTGCATTAAGTACTTCTATAAACTTTACGGGTTAAAAAACGATAAATATAAATATTACAACCACACAAGAGAAAAAAGACTTAAATTTAGTTATAGCAAATCAAAACCTAGGATTTATTAAAATTTTAGCAAAAATTTAATTCCAACCAAAGAGGAACTTTTAATTGGTATCAAAAGCATAAATTATGATGCTAGTATTTTAACTATTAATGATTTTAATATTAAAGGGTCTATTAATACTACAAGTGCTATAATTGAAGGAAATGGTGACTATAAAGGTGAAATTACTTTAAGTTATAGACAAGAATTTGATTTTAATATATGAAATTTTCTAGATATTCTTGTAATGGGTCATATGAAAAATAAAGGTTATTGATTGGAAAATATGAAACTTAATATTAAAAATCGGACTTCTCCCCACATTTACTTGTGGAGGAAACAATGAAATTGAATGAGTTCAACAATGCTTTTCAAACAGAACAGGATTGTTTAAAATATATAGCAAGTTTGAAGAAAAACAAATGTATCATGTGTTCTTGAACAAGTTTGAATACTTCTAATTTAAGAAGAATAAGATGTTTGAAATGTCATCAAACATTTAGTATTCTTCATGGCACCATTTTTTACAAGTCACAAACACCTTTGAGATTTTGATTTTATCTCATCTTTAGATGAATAAACACCAAACATGGAATTACATCAACTGATGTTGCAAAAGAATTGGGTGTGACTTTGAAAACTGCTTGAAGAATGGGTCATGAAATCAGAAATCGTATTGCCAAACAAGAACATCAATTTATTGTTGAGGGCATAGTGCAAATGGATGAAATGTATCTTTCACATATGGGTTTTAAAAAACAAGGAAGATCTTTGATAAATAAAACATTAATTGTTGGGATTTATGAAAAAACAACCAATAATTTAATTGTGAAAGTAATCAAAAACGCAAAAAGTAAAAATCTTTTGCAGTTTGCAAGAAACCATATTTCTTCAAAGTGTTATGTACATACTGATTCTTGAAAAGGATATCGTGATTTCAAATCACTTTTCCCTAATCACAAAACAGTTAACCATCAAGATGGTTATGTTTCAAAAATTGGCGTAAATACCAATCAAATTGAATCAGTATGAAAACATATACGAAGAACATTTAAAACACATATCAAAGTTGCAAAACATTATGTTCATTTATATGCCAAAGAAGCTGCATATAAATTCAACAAGATACCTACTTTTGAAACTGTAATGCTATGTTTCATTTAAAAATGTGGGGAGAAGTCCGTAGATAGGATTTTCTCAGCATTTATGTGATAAAATTTAAAAATAGTACATAAAGGGAGAAAAGCCTTAAAAATAATGAAATTTAACTAAGACCTTTGAAACTTCTGAACAAACAGAACTTAAAAATAATACAAACCTTGAACAACAACTTAGTACACAAGAATACGATAAAGAAGTAACAAATACTTATTCTGTTACTAATACATATGATGTTGGTATAAGTGAAAAAATATCAATACCTTTTGAAGAAACAACCTTTAATTTTAACTTTAGTCATAGTACCACAAATACAAATTATGAATCAGTAACATTAAAATATCCATCTCAAAAAATAAATGTATTACCTCATAAAAAGGTAAATATAGATTATGATATATTTTTAAATAATACTAAATCTGACTATATTCTAACTTTAAAATTAGATAAGAGTTCAACTTTTTCTGGAAATTTATATTATTGAGAAGGTAATGTTAATAAAGGTTGACAAACATATAATTTCTATGAGCTTCTAACAAAATTAAATAAAAATCAATTTGCTAATAATTGTTTAATGGGCATTGGTTAGATAAGTTTACTTTCTCTTGTCTTCAAATCTGTACAAATTGGTTTGGAGACATTTTTAATCGTAAAATCATTCTATCATTATTTCATCAGTTAATAAATTTTCTTAATGCTTCTGTGAAATGTTTAATGCTATTAAACTTGTTACCAAACATAATTTTAAAATCTCTTTTGATTCAGCGATTTAAACATTCACTTACTTGGTTGCCTTTAAATCCTGATAAACTTTTTGAATGAATTAAAGTTTTACTTTTATTAAAACTATTTGTAACTATTTTACTAGTATTACCTGAACCTAAATCAGACTGGATAAATGTTGCAAATATTTTATGTTCTTTACGACTTGCCTTTGTTACTTGATTAAGAACATTTAAAATGGTTATTGCATTTTCACTTTTATTAATTTTTCAACCAACTATAGCATTACTATTCATATCTGTAGCAATTTCTAATAATAATTTAGTTTTTTTATTATTAATAATTAATTCTTTAAATCAAGTACCATCGATGCCAACTTTTTCAAGATAAGTATTACTGGTAAAATTATGTTTTAATAAATCTTGGAAATTTGATTTTAAGGAATTAGATTTCGCTCTACGTTGTTTTTTGGGTTTGGTTAATAGTTTGGGGATATTATTATCTTCTAATAACCTCATAATGCTGTTTTTACTGCATTTAAGATTGGTGTTGTTTTTCTTTAATTCTAATCTCACCTTTTCTAAACTAGTAATTTTAATTATTTTATCTTTGTTGCTAATAACAACAATTTTATTTAATTCTTTTAATAACTCATTATCAATTTTTGTTGGATATTTCTTTTTACCGTTTTTTATTCATTTATAATATGCAACTTTACTGATAGGTAACAAACTAATTATGTCATTAATTCCATAATTTTTATTTCTATATTTATCAACTATTAAAAAACATTTACTTTTCAATAATTTACTATTTAAAATATTTTGATTGTTTTTTAATTCTTTATCACAGAATTGTTTTTGTCTTAAAAATTCATTTTTTCTTTTTTCTTTTAGTAGTGACTTTTTGAGTTTTTTATTTTCAAGTTTTAAATTTTTATCTTTGATATTCACTTTATCTATTTGATGATTTGTTTGAAAAGTATGAATAGTAATTAATTTATTATTTTTTTGATATTTTTTTACTCAATTATAAATTAATGATCTGGTTGATAATTGATATTTGGTTTTAATATCAATGGTTTTTAATTTTTTAATCACTACATATTCATTTAAAACATCTAGTTTAATTTTTCTTGTATAAACTTTATATTTCATCTTTACTCCTTAACTATTAATTATTTAAACTAATCATACTGTCTAGATTAAAAATTATAGGAGTAAACTTAACTAACTTATGCCATGTATGCTAACAATAACGAACTATATTATTCTATTCCATTAACCTTATATGGTAAATCTAATGAATTAGATGTTACAGTCAATCCAGAACAACCAATTTAAAATTTATATAAAATATTTAACGGACTTCTCCCCACATGTACTTGTGGAGGAAACAATGAAATTGAATGAGTTCAACAATGCTTTTCAAACAGAACAGGATTGTTTAAAATATATAGCAAGTTTGAAGAAAAACAAATGTATCATGTGTTCTTGAACAAGTTTGAATACTTCTAATTTAAGAAGAATAAGATGTTTGAAATGTCATCAAACATTTAGTATTCTTCATGGCACCATTTTTACAAGTCACAAACATCTTTGAGATTTTGATTTTATCTCATCTTTAGATGAATAAACACCAAACATGGAATTACATCAACTGATGTTGCAAAAGAATTGGGTGTGACTTTGAAAACTGCTTGAAGAATGGGTCATGAAATCAGAAATCGTATTGCCAAACAAGAACATCAATTTATTGTTGAGGGCATAGTGCAAATGGATGAAATGTATCTTTCACATATGGGTTTTAAAAAACAAGGAAGATCTTTGATAAATAAAACATTAATTGTTGGGATTTATGAAAAAACAACCAATAATTTAACAGTTAAATTAAAATTATTTAATCCCGAAAATAACCAATTAATAGGAGAGAACAATGGAAGACAACAACAAACCACAAACAAAGTTTCCACAGAAACAAACTAAACTTAATCAAGCAGAAGTAGAAAATGATTATTTAATTGATAATATTCCATATGAATTTACTAATATGATGCGTGCTACTAGCGACCCAGATATTAATAGAGCATATGATGAGTTTAAAAAAAGAACAATTTATATTTATGAAATTGAACGTTTATTTAAAAATAATGAAAATAATAGTTTAAGATTTTCAGCAAATACTATTAAAATAGGTTTTATTGATATTGATAAAGTATTAAAAACTACTGCTGTTGAAACATCTGATTTTACTATGCAATTAAATCAAAGAGCAAGTACTAACATTAATAATAATACAATTGAATATAGTATGACTGATATTAAAAATTTAATATTTCAAGAAATAAATTTATTAAATCAATTTAAGTTATATTCAGTATCTATTAATGAACCATTAACTGAAAATAATATTGATAATTTATATATCATTAATAATTATTCACAACCTTATCAAAATCCAAAAACTAGAAGTACTAAAAGTATTACTATTATTAAAATTAAAGATTTTAAAACAAGAGATGGTTATCCAATTATTATTAAATTACAAAAACCATTAGATAAAGATACCAAAGTTACTGGTTTAAAAATTAAAGCCCCTAGAAGCATGATTTTTGGCAATATAAAGGTACTTGGTGAAGTTGAAAATATGGAAGTATACCCAAAATTATTTGTTAAAAATAAGATAGCATTTCCACTATTATCAATACCTATTGAAACTCAACCAAAAGTTAGAATATTACAACAATGATTTAGTGAACAAATTTTACCTTGAAATTTAGCAAAACAATTTATTGGACAAGAAAAATCAGTTTTAGATTTAATTGCTATTGGTGGAGGAACTGTAACAAGAAAAGAAATTATTAATAATGCAAGAGTAACTAATGCTTGATTAGGTTATTTTTTAAGTTCTATTGATTTTCATGAATGACCATTACCAAATGAAAAAGAACTCAAAGATAAAGAAGTATGAAAAATTCATGATGTTTTAGGAAAAGAATATATAAGCATTGCCACAAATGATAAATTTAAAGATGTTGAACTAGAAATGAAAGATAAACCGCCAGTTGATAGTTTACAAAAAGTATTATTAGATATGTTAACGTATACATATACTTATAATAGAAATTTTGATGGCTTCACACCTGATGATTTGAAAACTAAAATAGCAGAATTACGTGCTAAGTTTGAAAGTCAAAAACCTGAAGAAGTTATTACCAACTTATTTAAACAATGGGAATTGGATTATCCAAATTATTTAAATTTACCACAAGTAAAAATATTTAAGCAAATTGTAGTAATGTTGTCAAAAAATATTTATTCTAATATGTCCATAAATAAAGGTTTAAATGATGATTTGAAATTATTATTGTCTTATTATTTTGAATTAAAATCAAATCCAATACATACTATTCCGAAAGATGTATGTCAATTTAAGAATGTAAAGGTACTGTTAAAATCTGCATATTTTGATTTTACAGATGTTAATAACATTAAATTGAAAAATAATGATATTAGTCAAAATGAATTATTTAAATTAGATGATAACAAATTTAATTGATTATCTATTACAAATGAATTAGAAAGTAATAATATTCCATCATTAATTCCTGCTGATTGAACATTAGGTAATGGTGAATATGGGGCAAATACTTTACAAGAACAATTATTGAAAAAAATAAAATTGAAAATGTTTTAAATTTATATGGTTCAAATAAATCACAATTATTTTCTAAATTAGAATTTTATAAAGAAATTTCACAAATTGATAATAACAGTGAATTTGAATTAAAAATTGAAAATCCGATTAATAACTTAAATCGGATTGAAATTAGTGGAATATTTGGTTCTGGTAATTATGAATTAATTTTAATAACTGATAAACAAGAAATAAATTTAAAAAATATTGATTTATTTGATAAATATAATGAAAATATTTCTTATATTAATATTGAGATTTAATATTGTTTTTTAGTAAAGTTTTATGCCAAAGTCACTTTTAATCTTGGTGTTATTCCTGTTCAGTATTGATTATCGGCTGAAATAACTATGTAAATAGTACCGGATTGTTGTTTTTGAGATTTAATATTAGTAGTATCACTTGGGTTGTTAGAAGCAAACACTCAATTAGACCAGTTATTTCTTATAGAATTATTATCTTTAAGCTCATTAGCTTGAAAAATATTATCTCAAAAATCATCATAAATTTTGTTAATATCAGCAGTTATATTTAATCCAGTTAATTTAGTAATAATATTTAAATTTGTTTTATTAACAATTACACCACTTAATACTTTTCAATCACATTCTTTAAATGCTTTATTATTTTCACTTACTTTAATTTTAACATCAACAGAACCTAATGTTTCTAAATTTGAAGTACTAGTATCCTCTAATTGTTGAGATGAACTGATTCATATTGAAATTAATAGTGTGTTGTCATTTTTTATTTCATCCGTGCTATTATAAATATTATTTGACAAATCTTTAATTTTAGAACGAAGTTCATTATATGCATCTTTTCCATTCATAGTTTTGGTGAATTTTAGATTTGTTTTTAACATTTCTGTGTTTAAATCAGTTTTTGCATTTTTTTTAGTGTAGTTAACAATAATACTATCTTTTTCCCCTTTAAAATTGTTACCTTTAGCAACAATTTTTATATTTAAAGAAGTACCTGCAGTAACATCACTATTATGTAAGGCAGTTGTAGTTCCAGCTTTATAAACATTATAATCATTATTTGTTATAGTACTTAATCCTGACAATGTTACTAATTTTGTTTGTAATTTTGTTAAGAAACCATTTTTTGTATTTTCATCTAATTGTCCTAAATCAATAGGACTTGTGATTTTCCCATTAATGTCAGTTCTTATATCTGGAGCAGGCGGAGTTGGTTTTTCTCCTCCACATGCAATAACATTTGTACTTGCTGTTCCAATTAAAGTAATTGTTCCTAGCATACTTAGTAATTTCTTCATACTCTACACCCCTTATCTTTTTATCTTCTTACATTTTACATTATTTATAAAATAAGTTAATTTTAACCATAAAAACAAAAAATAAATATTTATTAATTAAAATATCCTATTGGATAATCACCATTTCATTTAACATCGTCATTATTTTTTGGTTTATTTGAAAAATATAAACCAATTATATGAGAAGTACTGGTTTTTTTTCTCAAATAGTATCCCCCCCAGTGCGCTTCATAATCATAATCTAAATAATAAGATAGTTCATTTGTTTTATTTTGTGCTATTGAGCCAACTATTAAACCAGTTGTAGCAAGAACTAATGCTAAAATTGATGTTAGTTTATAAAATTTGTCGGAGCATATCGATGTTGTCTATAACATTCATTTATTGTCTTTAAATTATAAGTTAGACGAGAATAATTTAGACTTCAATATGCAATTGTATGTTAATCTTAACACTTGCAAAATATTAGTCAATAAAAATGCTTACTTTTATAATTCAAAAATTCTTATTAAAGTAAACTTTAATAAGTTTTATTTTATTGTTAGTTATTTTTAATGAATTTTAATTTTAATTTTATAATAATTGTATTGCTGTATTTATTTTATAGCATTTGAAATTAACCATTTTTGTGTACATATCAATGTTATAGGTTCTATCTTTAATCATATGCTTTAAAATTTGTTTAATATTAGTTTCTGTAAAGCAACCAATATTTTCAACTAATGATTGGTTTAATACACCATCTTTGGCATTAATAAAATAACCAACTTTTAATTTTGAATATTTTAAAGTTAATGTTTGTAAAAAATCAATTAATTCATAATATTGCCCTTTTGCAAATAAATTTTGTCCATATTCATAATGTAATTTAGCAATTTGATTTTTTCTTCTTCCAGCCATTATTCCAAGAAATAAAACATGAAAAGCATGGAATTTATCTAAAATAAATTTAGCATTTAAAATTGTAGCAGTTTTTCTAATTCATTTTGCACTATCTCCACAAACTACTAAATTTGCTTGGTCAAAATTTTCAAAATATAAATTACCATATTTTTCAATTAATTGTGCTGTTTTTTCTGCACCAATTTCTGTTTTTGATACTCTTATTTTACAAACTGCTCTTTTATTAATTAATTTGCCATTTTTCTTTTTACCAGTACAAAATATTATTAATCGCATAGAACATTTTTTACAATTTTTAGTATTATGTTTTTCATTAAACTTAAATTTTCGATGTCCATCATCAATATTTATGTATAAAGTTTGATTTGGTTGTAATACTATTTTAGGGATATTAGCTTTTGGTAATTTAAATTTTTGATATGTTCTACAAACAGCACTAGTGCTTATTAAATCTTCAATAAATGTATCACAAACATCACGATATTTTTTACCATCAGCAAAATGTTTTAAAATTTGTTTAATAACATCAGGTGCAAGTTTGCTATATTTTTTAACCCCAAGATAATTATCTAGCATTGAAATAAATTCAATTTTTTGTGTTTTTGGGTTATAATATGTACAAATACGTCGCTTATAAATTAATAGGCCTTTTTTTGTTTTTAATTTTCTTTTTCTAAATCTACATGGTTTATATACAGATTTATCACATTCATTTCATAGTTGCTCATCTATTTTTGCAAATAATTCTTCTGTTTGTTTTAAATTTAATTCATCTTGATTAAAGGCATTGGTTAGATAAGTTTACTTTCTTGTCTTCAAATCTGTACAAATTGGTTTGGAGACATTTTTAATCGTAAAATCATTCTATCATTATTTCATCAGTTAATAAATTTTCTTAATGCTTCTGTGAAATGTTTAATGCTATTAAACTTGTTACCAAACATAATTTTAAAATCTCTTTTGATTCATCGATTTAAACATTCACTTACTTGGTTGCCTTTAAATCCTGATAAACTTTTTGAATGAATTAAAGTTTTACTTTTATTAAAACTATTTGTAACTATTTTACTAGTATTACCTGAACCTAAATCAGACTGGATAAATGTTGCAAATATTTTATGTTCTTTACGACTTGCCTTTGTTACTTGATTAAGAACATTTAAAATGGTTATTGCATTTTCACTTTTATTAATTTTTCAACCAACTATAGCATTACTATTCATATCTGTAGCAATTTCTAATAATAATTTAGTTTTTTTATTATTAATAATTAATTCTTTAAATCAAGTACCATCGATGCCAACTTTTTCAAGATAAGTATTACTGGTAAAATTACGTTTTAATAAATCTTGGAAATTTGATTTTAAGGTATTAGATTTCGCTCTACGCTGTTTTTTGGGTTTGGTTAATAGTTTGATATTATTATCTTCTAATAACCTCATAATGCTGTTTTTACTGCATTTAAGATTGGTGTTGTTTTTCTTTAATTCTAATCTTACCTTTTCTAAACTAGTAATTTTAATTATTTTATCTTTGTTGCTAATAACAACAATTTTATTTAATTCTTTTAATAACTCATTATCAATTTTTGTTTGATATTTCTTTTTACCGTTTTTTATTCATTTATAATATGCAACTTTACTGATAGGTAACAAACTAATTATGTCATTAATTCCATAATTTTTATTTCTATATTTATCAACTATTAAAAAACATTTACTTTTCAATAATTTACTATTTAAAATATTTTGATTGTTTTTTAATTCTTTATCACAGAATTGTTTTTGTCTTAAAAATTCATTTTTTATTTTTTCTTTTAGTAGTGACTTTTTGAGTTTTTTATTTTCAAGTTTTAAATTTTTATCTTTGATATTCACTTTATCTATTTGATGATTTGTTTGAAAAGTATGAATAGTAATTAATTTATTATTTTTTTGATATTTTTTTACTCAATTATAAATTAATGATCTGGTTGATAATTGATATTTGGTTTTAATATCAATGGTTTTTAATTTTTTAATCACTACATATTCATTTAAAACATCTAGTTTAATTTTTCTTGTATAAACTTTATATTTCATCTTTACTCCTTAACTATTAATTATTTAAACTAATCATACTGTCTAGATTAAAAATTATAGGAGTAAACTTAACTAACTTATGCCAAAGTAATGTTTGTTTCAATCAAAATGATTAGGAAATGGTAATCTTAACATTTTTAATGTTCCTTTCTAATTTTGGTTGTTAATAATTAAATTGTAATTTATTTTAAAATTTAGGAGATAATATGACTTTTATTAATAGTTACGTACAATTAAATAAAAAATATGACCTTAATTTTAGTGATAATAATTTTGGTTTTACTTGAGAAATTTTTAAAGATTTTGTTGGTGAACAATGAGCAGAATTTTTTACTACCAACTGTTTTTATCGTTTTGTACCAACTGCAAGATTAACGCGTAAAACATGAAACTGTTTAGCGTTTGATTTATTTATTTGTTGTAATTTTAGTGATAGTAGTGTTCAAGAAGTAAGACGTTATGAAAATACTCATAATGAAACTACAGTTGGTTCTTTACTTGATGTTTGTCAATATTTAGCAGATAAATATGATATTCACTTATCCCCAAATAATCCACATGGTATTAAGTGAAAAATAACCAAAGATGGTGGTTGTATTATCTTTCCTAATAACCAGCAAATTGACTTTATTGGTTATGCAAATGGTAATAAAATTTTTGGAAAATCAGTTGGTGGTTCAAGTTATTTATGTTCAAGAACTGATGAAATAATTATGGCTGAAGAAAAAGAAACTTTAAGTGAAAAACAATTAACTCAACGTTATGAACGTTTAAAATTATCAATGTTTCGTAGTAATCGTATTAAAGTTTCAAATAAGCCAATTCAAGAATGAAGTTGAACATTTACAGATAGAAATATATTTAGTCCAACCTATGGTAAACAAATTACTCGTTATTTTTATAAAAATCACTTTATTGCTTTTACTTGCAATCCCTATGATAAATACCACCCATTTTATTTGCTTTATTGTACACCATACTTACCATTAAATAATAAAGTAATAGATACTCTTAAAAAGATTGGTAAAGTTTATTATGAAGATAATGAAGCATTTAGTGGTTTAGGATTATTTATTTTAAGATTTACTTTACTTCCGTTTTGACATAAATTAGAACCAGTAACTCAAAAATTAATTTTAGAATTAAAAAAGAAAAATCCCGATGAATTTAATACTGTTTATTATGGTTTTGAATTTTTAGATAGTGATGCAACAGTTTTTCCATTTCAAAAAACATTAAAATATTGACAAACATATGATTTACAAGAATTTTATAATCAAGAAAAAAATATGTATAAATTTGATTTTTATTCAGTTGGTGTTGATTGAGCAACCGGACATAAAGACCATACTGTATTTATGGTAGTTGGATTTAAAGAATATAATAATACTGGTTATTATGATGCTTATATTATTTGTGAATTAGTGTAGTTACTCCAAATGATTTTATTAATGAAAATGAAAAAATTAATGCTTATTCAAATGAAATTTTAGGACTAATGGATAATTTTGAAAATTTTGACCAAGCAATTTATTTTTATGATGATAAAGCAACAACAGCAATGGATTGATTAAATCAAAAATTAATAGATGAACATAATACTATTTTAATAACACAAACTGCTATTAAACATGCTTCAAATTTAAATCAAGAAGCAGGATTAACTAATAGAGTAGTTTGAATGAGAAATATTATGAGTTATGGAAACTTTTATGCTAATAAAGATGATTTACCAAAAACTACTCAATGCTTAGAAGAATTACGTTATGATGAAACAAAAACTAACATTCCAGACAAGAATATGTATCAAGACCCTTATGATGCATTATTTTATGCACTATATCCATATAAAAATGTAATTAGGGGTAAAAATAATGCTAGTGTGAAAAAAAGCATCTTCACATTTGCTATATAATAAACAAGTAAAATATAATTAATAGTATAGGTATCACAAAATAAACATCTTTAATTTAGGCGTTATTTTGCGTTTAAAAGCATACTTGTAAAAATATCAAAAAATGGTTACAATTAAACAATAAAATTTTAAAAAATAAGGAGTAAGTTATAATGAATAAAGAAAAATCATTAAAAGTTGTAAATAATTTGAAATCTTTAAAAAAGATTTTACAAAATGAATGTTATTTGTCAAAGTAAAAATTGTAATAACAAATGAACAAGTATTATATTATTAGAATTAAAATCAACAACATTTAGTCTTTTTCTTTGTGAAAATCATGCAATTAATTTAGAACATGAATTATTACCAAAATTATTAAAAACTTGTGAAAAATTAAGAAAAAATAACAAAATAAAAAAGGAGAAATTTATTATGAAAGCATGAATAAAAACAAATTTAAATAAAATAACATTAGCATTAGCACTAACTGGTGCAACAACTGGAACAATAGGATTAATCATGGGGGGGTGCTTACCCATGAAAGTAATAAACTTAATTCTTATGAAAAACCAAACCATAGTATAATCTATGGTAAATATCCAATTTGAGTTGATAAAACAACTTCATCAGATATATTTTCACTATATTTTTCATCTGTTAAACAACATAATGTTGATATAAAATGAAATGGTAAATATCCTAAAGGATACTTTGATTGATAATTAAATTTCTAAGTTAATATAAGAAATATTTTCATTATATTTATCAAATAAATTAATATTAGTTAAATTTATTTCTTGCTCATCTGTTATTAAAATTAAATCATAATTACCAGCACCAAATATACCACTAACTTCAATCCGATTTAAATTATTAATTGGTTTTTCAATTTGTAGTTCAAATTCACTATTATTATCAATTTGTGAAATTTCTTTATAAAATTCTAATTTAGAAAATAATTGAGATTTATTTGAACCATATAAATTTAAAGCACTTTCAATTTTATTAGTATTAATAATTGTTCTTGTAAAGTACTTTCCATACTCACCATTACCTAATGTTCAATCAGCAGGAATTAATGAAGGAATATTATTACTCTCTAATTCGTTTGTAATAGATAATCAATTAAATTGATTATCATCAAGTTTAAATAATTCATTTTGACTAATATCAGTATTTTTTAATTTAATATTATTAATATCAGTAAAATCAAAGTATTCAGATTTTAATATTACTTTTGCATCTTTGAATTCCCAAACTTTTTCAGATGTAGAATGTATAGGATTTGATTTTAATTCAAAATAATATGGTAATAAAATTTTATTATCATCATTTAAACCTTTATTAATTGACATATTAGAATAAATGTTGTTTGATAACAAAATAACTATTTTTTTAAGTATTTGTAATTGTGATAAATTGACATAATTTGGATAGTCTAATTTTCATTGTTTAAATAAATTAGTAATAACATCATCAGGTTTTTGTCCTTCAAATTTTTGTCTTAATTTAGCAATATCATTTTTAGGATTTCCATTTTCATATATTGCACCGTCAAAATTTCTATTATAACTATATGTATAAGTTAACATATCCAATAATACTTTTTGTAAACTATCAATTGGTGGTTTATCTTTTATTTCAAGTTCAACATCATGAAATTTATCGGTTGTAGAAATAAATAAATTATAGTCACCTGCTAAAAATCATGATTCTAATTTTTTATCTTTTAATTCTAATTCATCAGATAACGGTCATACTTTTGAATTTTTAGTAACATCATATCCTATTTTAGCATTAGTTACTCTTGCATTATTAATAATTTCTTTTCTTGTTTCACTTCCACCACCAATAGCAATTAAATCTAAAACTGATTTTTCTTGTCCAATAAATTGTTTTGCTAAATTTCAAGGTAATATTCGTTCACTAAATCATTGTTGTAATATTCTAACTTTTGGTTGAGTTTCAATAGGCATTGATAATAGCGGAAATGCTATCTTATCTTTAACAAATAATTTTTGGGTATACTTCCATATTGTCAAGTTCACCAAGTACCTTTATATTGCCAAAAATCATGCTTCTAGGGGCTTTAATTTTTAAACCAGTAACTTTAGTATCTTTATCTAATGGTTTTTGTAATTTAATAATAATTGGATAACCATCTCTTGTTTTAAAATCTTTAATTTTAATAATAGTAATACTTTTAGTACTTCTTGTTTTTGGATTTTGATAAGGTTGTGAATAATTATTAATGATATATAAATTATCAATATTATTTTCAGTTAAAGGTTCATTAATAGATACAGCATATAACTTAAATTGATTTAATAAATTTATTTCTTGAAATATTAAATTTTTAATATCAGTCATACTATATTCAATAGTATTATCATTAATGTTAGTACTTGCTCTTTGATTTAATTGCATAGTAAAGTCTGATGTTTCAACAGCAATAGTTTTTAATACTTTATCAATATCAATAAATCCTATTTTAATAGTATTCGCTGAAAATTTTAAACTATTATTTTCATTATTTTTAAATAAACGTTCAATTTCATAAATATAAATTGTTCTTTTTTTAAATTCATCATATGCTCTATTAATATCTGGGTCACTAGTAGCACGTATCATATTAGTAAAGTCATAAGGAATATTATCAATTAAATAATCATTTTCAACTTCTGCTTGATTAATTTTAGTTTGCTTCTGTTTCTGGGGAAACTTGGTTTGTGGTTTGTTGTTGTCCATTGTTTTCTCCTATTAATTGGTTATTTTCGGGATTAAATAATTTTAATCTCACTGTTAAATTATTAATTTCTTGTTCATCATTAATATTAAATGTTGTACTATTTAATAAATCTTTATCTAAACGTACTAATATTTGAATAAATTTAAGAATATCAATATTAAATTGTCATAATTTTTGTTCAATATAATTGATAGTTGAAATATTTACTGCTGTACTTTCAGGAACTGATTGTTGTGCAGATTTTTTTTGACTTGGTATATGAATACCACAACGTTTAAATATTTCATTAACATTTCAGTCATATATCAGTTAAATTTTTACCTTTAAAATTACTACTTGTCATATTAATATTTTCATTTTGTTCGTTACTATCTCCACCACTTTTAAAAATATAATTTTTAGTAACTAATATTCTTATGGCATCTTCTAACGAATCTTTTACATTACCATAAGTTTGACCAAAAATAAACTTGGGTGAGTTTAAAATAGTATCTAAAACAATTTGTTCATAAATAACATCTAATGCTTTAATCTTATCCATTACTTTATTACAATCTGCTAATTCATTTGCTTTATTTCGCGTAATTGCTATTGGTATATAGTTAATATTTAGTGTTTGTTCTTGCTCTAAATTTGGATTATTAATATATGATTTAAAATCTAATGGAAATTGTTTTTTACTATCATTAACGCTATAAATTGCACGATTAATAGTTACTTGTTCATTATTTAATGTATAAACTTCAAATAATCTTACAATTTGTGCATTTTTTCATAACTATCATAAAAAATAGTACATTGAATTAATTTACCAGTAATATCATAAACTCTTTGTTGTATATCAACTACTTGAAAATATAAATCATCATTAGCAATAAAAATTAAATAACCACTAATTCCTAATTTACTTAATTTAAAAATAGAATTTCAATTTTTTCGATAAAATTCTTGTTGAATTAAATATTGTTTAATAGTTTCATTATTAATGTCTAATGGAGCATTATATAAATTAGCATTATTTTCTGCTACAAAATCAGTAAAATATGTTTCATGATTAAAATCATTAAAACCAAAATAACTTAAAATAGAAGCATGTGTACTTTTACCTTTTAAAAAAGTTAATTTAGTTTTTTCTTCATTATTAGTACTCTTATCTCTTCTTAAAAATCTACCTAACATAATATTCACCACCTTTCTAAAATATTTGATTAATTTTTAATATTATTTTTACAATGATAAATATAATTAAACCTGCTGTTGCTGATGATAGAATTACTCCAATTAAACCTAAAATAATTTTTATAATTTTAAAAAACATAATATTATTCCTGTAATTCTTCTAATTTTCATACATTACCTTTTAAATTACCTTTTACAGTATAAATAGTAATCCATTTTGCATGTTGAACTGATAAAATTACTATATTAGCACTATCATTAAAGGTTTGTATTGGTACACCTGCTATTCTTTTATCAGTTATAATAAATTCTTGAATAGTATAAACTGGATTATATATACTTCAAGAATAATAAACTCTATAATGTTTATTCTCTTGAAAATCATAAGTAATTTGTCAATAATCTCATTTATTTTTTTCTCTTGTTCCTACTTCTTTTCAATTTGAACCACTTGGACTTGGTTGTGGTTGTTTTTCTAATATTTCATTAATTGCTTGTAATAATTTTTTATTTTGAGTTTTTAATAATTTATATTCATTATTTTCTAATAAATCCCTACAAAGTAATGAATTTTCTTCATCATGTAATACAATTTCATTTGCTTCAGTATTATATTTAAAATAATCATTTGAAAATTTTTTATCTTTTATTTTTTCTTTTAATTCATTAATAGCACCGGCAATAGTTTTATCAGTAGTTTCTAAATTAGGAATTTCAGTACCAATAGTATTAATAGAAAAAGCATATTTAAAATGGTCTTTATCCATTTTGTCTTTTAATTTTTTATCTATTTCTTCTTTTTTATAATAATCAGATAAATCTACTTTACCACCAGTAGCACTAATTTTATTATTTTCATCAATAGTTATATTAGTACCAGCAGTTAATTTATTTTGCTTTTTATCTAATAAATTATTAGTTTCTAGTTTTGTATAATAATCACGTTCAGTACCTTCTTCTGCTATAAATTCAGTTGGTCTTCCTTTTCCTATATATTGATATAATACAATAGAACTAGATTGATAATTAATATCATTAGAGACAACAGTAATGTCATTTGATTCCTTAGTAAATAATAATTGGATTTTTACATTATCATTTACATTTAACTCATCTAACTTAATAGTTTTTTGTGTTGTTCTTTGAATTTCACCACCTAAATTAAATATAGTTTTTTTATTACTATATATGTAATTATCAGTAGGAGTACTAGGTGGTTGATAAATGTAACCCCATATTGCTAAATATATTTTTCCAAATTCATTACTTGGAATAAAAGAAGACATTTTTTTTCATAAAGGACTAGTTACAATATTAAATCAATTATTTTTAATATCATCAATATTTTCATTAGTTTTGGTTAATTCATCATTCAATTTAGTTATATTATTTTCATTAGTAGTAATTTGTTTTTGTTGTTTAGCAGAAAAATCACAAGTTGGCGCATGTGTATAATCACCAATTTGTGGATTATTTTGTAATGCTTCTGGTGGTAATGTTCCAATTTCATCAGGTCAATCTAAAATCATTGTTTCAGTTTCTTTATCGTAATCTGTTGCAACATAACCTTTATTAATAAATTTACTAACAGGACCTCTATATATTTCATTTTCATTATCATCAACTAAATCATCATATAATTTAATTTGTTTTGATAATGTAAATTCTTTTTGTTGTTCGATTAATTCATCAACTTGATTTCTAGTATAAAATGCTTTTAAATCAATTTTTTCAACATCTATTTCATCATCATTATAATTTGATAATATTTGTTTTAATTCTGTTAGTCTTGCCCATATTTTCATTCTACTTGGTGCTAAATCTCAAACATTAATTGTAGGAATACTATTTGCACTAAATTGACTACCATTATTAAACTGAATAGTAGCATCAACATTAAATTCAATTGGTGTACGATTAAATACTCAATGTTCAGCGGTTACATAAACCATATCTCTTAATGTTTCTTTAATTAATTCATCTTTAAAACTATCAAAAGGAAATTTAGATAAAATAAAACCAAGATAAGCATTAATATCATTTTGAGCACGAATAGCAAAAGTTTTAAATCAATCATTAACATTTGGTCATGTTTGTATATATTGCTGTGGTGTTTCTGTAATTTTTCCAGTTAATGGATATCAGTTATTATAATTTTCTAGACTGACACCAGTTCAAAGTTTATTAATCATAATTTATCATTCCTTAAAAAATGCTTTTTTATAATGTTTAGTTTTTGTTTTAGTTTTTCTATGTGATATATGAATAATTTCTTTTTGTAACTTTTTCTTACCTTTTTCTGCAACTTGACTATATGCAAATTTTTCTAAATGATGTAATAATCCTGTACCAAATAAAGTATTAACTGAAAATTTTAAACCAATATTTTTAAATGATTTATTAATATTTTCAATAGGATTATTAATAACATTTACTACTTTATGATAAGTTCTTACGATTCTAAATATTTCTCTGTATACTTTAAAACTATCTCTAATTATTTGTTGAACAACCGGTGGTGCAAATGCTATTGCTTTTAATCATTTATTTTGATTAACTCCATAACCAATGTATCAACCACTATATCAACGATATCAATGGAATGGATGTATTTGAGTAACAAAAGTTTCTGCTTTAAGAATACTATCAATAACTGTAATTGGTTTATATTTAGGATTGCGATGATAAATAGTAATTGCACATTTATCTAATGATAAAGGTTTAATTTTACAACCCATAAATACTGGCGAATTTAATGGTATTAATTGTGCATGTTTTATTGCTCTCTTTTCAGCAGTAGTAAATAAATCTGTTGTTTTTTTCTTTTAATTTATTAATTTTTTCAAATACTTGTTTTTCTAACTTTTCAAATTTTTCTTGTAATTTATATATACTTTCTCGTAATTTTTCAAAATATGGAGTATCTTTTCAAAATTTATTTAAACCTTTTTTTAAATAAAATCTAATATCAAAATATTTAAAAGTTTGATTTGCTTTTAAAACAAGTTGATGAATAATACTATTTTTAAAATTAAATTTAATAGTATTTGCACGAATTTTTTGTAAATCTAAAATTAAAGTTTTTCCATATCTATTTTCTGTATGTATTGTATGAACTAAATTTAATCATTCATGTTGGTTCATTTTTAATACTTCTTTTAAATCAGTATTATATTTTTTTAAAAAGTTATTTGCTTTTTCGATATCTTTAATTTTAAATTTTGGAGTTAATTGTGGACTTAGTTTTATTAATGTATTTTGTAATAATAAATAATCTTTTAATTCTTGTGCTTCTAATTTTTGAAAATTATTTTTATATTGTCTTTCAGCAACATAACCCAAATTTTGGATTATTGTTTCACGATTAGGAGCAAAACTATAATTAAATAAATAACGTTTATTACCAATAATTTTATCTGTTAAAATTTCTTTTCCACTTACTTGACTAATAATTTCTTGTAAATTTTTTGCTTCTTTAACACCTATTTGTTCTAATGTTTTAGTTTTTTGTGCTAAATTAATAAATTTAGTAGTACGATAACCACGACTAATTTTATTTAGTCCAGCAAATGCAGGTAATATATTAAAGAAAGTATTTAATTTTGTTACATTTCCTTTTAAATAATCATAAACTTGATTAATAGTAAAATCAGTTAAAAATTCTACACCAACAGCACTAATACTAGCAACTAAATCACTTTCACCTAATCCAAGTGCTACGCTTTCACTTAAACCACCAGTAAAAGGAGCAAGTGCTACTGCTATAACTTGTACACCAATCATTTCTAAAATTTCTCATCAAAAACTTTTATTTTCTTGTTGGTTACTTGTTCTAGTATGTTTTGGTTTATTTATGTTTAAAAGTATTGCTGTACTAGTTGTACCAATTGGCATGATATTAATTTCCTTTATTTAAGAGTTATTTTAATTAGATTTGTTGTTCCTTTATAATTTAAGTCATTAACATTTGCAGTAATAGTTATATATAAGTCACCTGCTTTTTGTTTTTGATTACTTACATTAGTTTTTCCTTGTGCATCACTAAAATATTTAATAGTTGGATTTGTTAAATTTTGATTTAATGATTTAAGTTCATTAGTACTTTTTATTTCTGTATTTAATTCACTATTATTGTTATTAACATTTGCAGTAATATTTGTTGTTAAAACTGTAATTTTAGTTTTTAAATCAGTTTTTTCTGTTTTAATAACTCCACATAACATTCATCTTGATGTTGTTTCATTATTAGAAATATATGATGGTATTGCTTCTCCAACAACTTCACCAGCAACTTTATATGCTCTTCCTGCTTTATCATCTTTAATAAAATCTACATAAATAACTGTATTTTCTATCATGTATCTTTTCATCGCTCTTGGTGTTGCTAAAATAAAGGTCATTAATTGTTGTTCATTTTTATCATTAGTAAAAATCATATAATCATCAAGAACAATTTCACATAATACACCTTTTACATATAAATTATTTCCATTTAAACGTAATTGTTGTGCCAACTGATTATCGGTAATTAAACCTTTATTATCTGCTAAATAAACCAAACTATCATAAAGACCATTAGCAATAAAAAATTTACTATTTGCAATGTTTCTAAATTGAAACAAAGTATTTCAAGCAGATAACATTGATTTTAAATAGCCTACTGGTGTTGTATCTTCAATATCGATTTTAGTAGCAAATTTTGCAATTGCTTGTGTATCATCAATTGCCAATTTATCTGCTAAATCATTTGCAACTTCATATTGCATACTATCTAATAAATTTTGTCCATTATTTGCTTTTAAATCTACATCTGCAATAATTTCTCCTGCAAGATATTTTTTAGTTATTTTTTTACTAATTTTATCTGTATCAACATATGGTAATTCATATCTTTTACTTTTATCATCTCAAGCAATAATCTTTACTTCTGGTTTTTTTGGTTTTTTAACAATAAACTCAATATTTACTGATTCAACAATTTCAGTAGGGAAAAAGTTTGCCCATGGACTATTTGAAATTTTAAAAAACTCTATAAATTCTGGTGCTTCTACTAATCTCTCTGTATTGTCTAAATTTTGATTAAATGGTACTGACATTTTATTTCTTCCTTTCGTTTATAAATAATTTTTCTTTTTATAATTAATTAAAAAATTTTCTTTGTCATTTGTTTTATTATTAATAATTATTTGTTTATTGCCACCTGTATTAATTGTTTGTTTAAATACCGGTTGTTCTTTAATCATTTTTTTAATAGTTTCTTCAATTTTTGAATTTTCTATATTACTTGTTTTAAATTTTAAATAATCATAAAATTCAGTTTTAACTTGATATTTTTTAAATATATTAATCATTTCTTTTTCTTTAATTTCTTGATTAAGTTTATTTAACTTATTTTCTGCTTCATTAACTTTATTTTCTATTTCTTGTGAAGAAGCATTATTTTCAGTTAAAGGTTCAGTTGTTTGTTGAACATTATTTTCATTTTCTAACATTTAACATTCTCCTAATCTTATCCCAATAATCAATCTTTAACTAATTGTGGCATTTCACTTATTAGTTTTTTATAATCATTAACAGCATTTTCTAATATATCAATATCAGAAAATTTAAAACAATTATCAATATGTAAATCAAAATCTCTATCAATACTGATATCTTGTTTTCTATATTTTTCATTAAATTCAATTTTTGTCATATTATTTTTCTCCTTTATTAATTTTTTCGTTTAATTTTGCTAATTTTTTTTGATGTTTTATAATTTTGTTATTTGCTCTAACATGTTTTGGAGTTGTGATAAATCTTTTTAATAAAACAATAATTTCTCTGCAAATTAATGTTCCAACACTTGTTCCAATAATTATTAATTCATGTAAAAATTCTTTCATCTGAATATTTTCCTTTCAATTGTTTATTTTTTAATTATTCATCAAATTGACCACCATTAATTCTTTCAATCATTGATTGTGAATTACTTATAACTTCTACTAATACAGATATTTCTTTATTGAATTCTTCTATTCTTTCTTTATATGTATGAATTTCATTATTATAATATTCAAGTAATTTTTCTTTATTCATAAATTATTCACCTCCTTTATAAACTCATGTGATTATAATTTCAATTTAGTGAAGCATTATCATGATTTAATGGTAATTCGCTCATATTATCACTGCCATATTGACTGGTTGTTTCACTATTAATTGAAAATCTATTATCATTAATTAATCTTGCAGTTTCATTATTAAATGGTGTTTCTTGCATTTCTGCAATATGATTTGTAGTTTCCATAGGTAATAAATTATGAATAATTTCACTTGCACCAGCAATAATAGTAGGTATTGCATAAGCATTATTAAAATCATTATTTATACCCATTGCTACACCACTTGATATTAAACATCCACCAGTAGCCATATTACAAATCTTTCTTATTGCTTCAAATTTATTAGGTATTAATTCAGTTAATCCACTAATAAGATTTGATATACCATAAGCATTTAAACTAATATATGTATCTCAATCCATTAATGACTGATTTTCTTGTTTATTTAATAGTAATCATGGAGGACCCTCAGTTGTAGTTGTAGTAGTTATTGGCATTGGTGTTGTTGGAATAATTGGAGTAATATTATTCTTTGTTCATTTACTATAATTTGCTAATCGAATTGTTCCTAAACCTAGTAATATTTTTTTACTACTATTAATTAATTTAGTTTTAGTATTTGGTCTTTGATTTAAATTTCATATATCTAAACCTAATTTTTTACCAAATAATAAACTATTAATTGAACCTAATAATGGATTACCTATTACTTGACCATAATAAGCACTTGTACCAATCATTGCACAAATTGGGCTTATTCCAGTTCTAATTAATTTAGTTAAAGTATAATTTGATTGATTTTCTATATTTGGCATTTTAATCTCCTTTAATTTTCTAATTTTTTAATTGTTAATTTAATTCAACCTTGATAAACATCATTATCACCAACTATTAATGCAACATTACTTTCGGGGTCAGAAACAATTATGTGTTTTGATTTAACATTTGGGTATTGTCTTAAAATAATTGCTCTAATATCATTACTTGTATGAATTGCTTTTGGAAATGGTGATAATATTTCAATTTCATCTTTATTTTCAAACAAACTAGGTAATATTATCATTAGTCAAATTCTCCATTTCTAATTTTTTCATTTAATTCAGATATAAAATTTAATCTTCCATTAAAATGAGTTCTTATAACTTCATTATTTAACTTAACATCATATCTTGTTTTTTTCGTTCATTCTCATTCATATTTAAGATATTCAAGTAATTTTTCTTTATTCATTATCAAATTCACCATTTTCAATTTTATTAATTAAAATTTTAATAATATCAATTGAATAATCTGTTAATTTATATCCATAATATATATTTTTTAAATGTTCAAGTAATTTTTCTTTATTCATTATTTATTCTCCTTTCTTTTTTATATCTTTTACAATTGAATTTAATAGTTTTAAAACTTTATATTCATTTTTTAAATCTTTAATTATATAAATTAAAAATATTATTAATGTTATACTTGTTATTAATATTAGTACTATTAATAAAATTTTTCATACTATCATTTTTTTTACTCTTTTCATTTTTTAAATCATTTAACATTAATTGAACAAAATGCACGATTTATATTCATATTTCAATTATTAAAGATTTCACCAGTTACTAAAATTTCATCATTTTTGTTTAATAAAATACATCGATTATAAAGTTTTGGGTTGTTAAAAATTAAAGTAACATAGTTTAATCCATTTCATTGACCACGAACACTATAATATAATTCTTTGTCACCTTTTTCATAATTTTTTGCTTCAATAGTGTTACTCAGTTTTACTGTTAATTTGACATAATTTGCTTTCTCTTTCATTTTTATAATTCCTTAAATAATATTGAATATGCTTATATGCATCTTGTTCATGTTTTGTTAATTTTATATTTCCTTTATAATTTTCTATTTTAATTTTATTTTTTGCTTCGCTTTCTAAATAATCTCAGTTCATAACATCTTCTGCTAATATCATTAAAGCACCAATAATTTTAGGGGTTGCTAGCGGATTAGTTAATAATTGTTTTGAATTTAAAAAGAAATTTTCTACAATAACTAATATTTTTTTAGTCTCATTTTTTTTAATTAATTCAAAATATTCTTTATACATTTTTTTACTTTCTAAAATAGTTTTTGTTTTAAATGTTTCATTAAAGATAATATTATTAGTTTCATTTGAATAAATAACAATTCCATTACTACCAATTCCAGCAGGGTCAATTCCAATAATTAATTCATATTGCATTATATTAAAAATACTTTTTCATTATGAGTTGAAATTTCCTTATAAGAAGTAACTATATAATTAATTGGTAAATCATCATGTTTATATGGATTATTTATTTTAAAACCTTTTCTGTTTGCTCCTCACGTAATGTTATATTTAAAACAAGGATTAGTAATTTTAGTTTTGTTATCAGTTATTTCACCCATAAATCAACTATTATGCTGTTCATAAAATGTTAATGTTTCAAGTTTTATATCATTAAGATAATATTCTTTTGGAACAATTGGTTTATTAACAATTATTTTTTGGTCTTTAATATATGGTTCTAATAATTTTATTAATTCATTACCACTTAACTCTCTTTTAATATTTTCTAAATTAAAAACTCAATATGTATATTTATCATCAGCAATAAAACTATTATTTTTAACCATTCATTTTGGACATTGTAATTTATATTCACCATAATCAATAAGAATAGATTGTGGTTTATCTTTAATAATTTGTTCTTTTTTAAATTCTATTTGCATAATAATCCTTTCCTAATATGTTCTGTTGCTTCTAGCATAAAGAACATATATTTTGATTTTTAGATTATTAATAATACTACTATTCGTTTTATTAATTCCAGAAATTCTGGGCTCAAAAATAAATTATGAAATTTTAAAAAACATTGAGGCATTCGATTCAATATTTATTTAATTTGCGTTTAGCAAATTAATATTTTAATTGAACCGGCACCGCTCAATTTTTTTTACAAGTTTGAAATTTATTTTCTCGCCCAAAAATTTTTTCAAAAAAAATAAAAAATAAAACCAACACTTGCTCACTGGGGAGTGGCAAGGTTGGTTAAATAAAGAATAGAATTAATACAATAGGTCCCTACAACAGGTCTATATATACTAGTTTCCAATTCGCTCCCACCCCAAGAATTACCATTAAATGGTTAGTATATTTTATTAGGCATCATCCACTTATTATTTATTCATGCAAGTCCACATGCTAGCTACTATTTTTAACAACTGTGTTGTAGTTCACTTTTTTAATTCCTTAACACGTGTTGATAATAGTGCTAAAGAGGTTTATTAAAAATTTTAAAATTTTACAATTACAAAAAAAAGACAAGATTTTTATTCTCGTCTTTTGTCATTTATTTTTAATTTAAGGGTTTAAAAAAGAAAGGAGCTATTTTTAAAACTTTTTAGTTACCGACATCTTCGCCACGCTCCCAAATTTTGTTTTTATTCATGTTTTCATATTAAATCACTCCTTTTTTCCTTAATTTTACTTCTAAAGTGTACTATTTTTCATTATTTTTACAAGTATGTGTTTAAACGCAAAATAAACGCCTAAATTAAAGGCGTTTATTTTGTGGTACATATAACTATTAATGATATTCAACTTGTTTATTATATTTTAAATATGAAAGTTATTTTTTAAAAATTTTTTAATTTAATTTTAAATTACACTTATAAATGTATATAATAAACCAGTAAATTAATTTTGGCTTTTCTCCCTTTATGTACTATTTTTAAATTTTATCACATAAATGCTGAGAAAATCCTATCTACGGACTTCTCCCCACATTTTTAAATGAAACATAGCATTACAGTTTCAAAAGTAGGTATCTTGTTGAATTTATATGCAGCTTCTTTGGCATATAAATGAACATGATGTTTTGCAACTTTGATATGTGTTTTAAATGTTCTTCGTATATGTTTTCATACTGATTCAATTTGATTGGTATTTACGCCAATTTTTGAAACATAACCATCTTGATGGTTAACTGTTTTGTGATTAGGGAAAAGTGATTTGAAATCACGATATCCTTTTCAAGAATCAGTATGTACATAACACTTTGAAGAAATATGGTTTCTTGCAAACTGCAAAAGATTTTTACTTTTTGCGTTTTTGATTACTTTCACAATTAAATTATTGGTTGTTTTTTCATAAATCCCAACAATTAATGTTTTATTTATCAAAGATCTTCCTTGTTTTTTAAAACCCATATGTGAAAGATACATTTCATCCATTTGCACTATGCCCTCAACAATAAATTGATGTTCTTGTTTGGCAATACGATTTCTGATTTCATGACCCATTCTTCAAGCAGTTTTCAAAGTCACACCCAATTCTTTTGCAACATCAGTTGATGTAATTCCATGTTTGGTGTTTATTCATCTAAAGATGAGATAAAATCAAAATCTCAAAGGTGTTTGTGACTTGTAAAAAATGGTGCCATGAAGAATACTAAATGTTTGATGACATTTCAAACATCTTATTCTTCTTAAATTAGAAGTATTCAAACTTGTTCAAGAACACATGATACATTTGTTTTTCTTCAAACTTGCTATATATTTTAAACAATCCTGTTCTGTTTGAAAAGCATTGTTGAACTCATTCAATTTCATTGTTTCCTCCACAAGTACATGTGGGGAGAAGTCTGTTAATTTTTTAAAAATATTTACAATAAATTTAGAAATTTTAAAAATAGTCAGGAGAATAGCATGGAATTTAATTATCGATGAAATCATAGAGAACAATATCCTAAAATTGATAAATTAGTTTTAGAACATTTTAAAAATAAGTGAGAAAAATGAGATTGAAGAATAAAAAAAACAAGAGATAAAAAGAAATATAAAATTGTTGATTATCAATATCGAACAAGAAAAACATTATATGGAATGGTAACTTATAAAAGAAGAATTTATGAATATTTTGATGAAAAATTGCAAAAATGAGTTTCGAGTATGTTTACTTGATGAAATACTAGAATTTCCAAAATATAAAAGAATTGGTGAAGATATTGAAGAAACTATTATTGAAAATTTTGCTGATGGAAAAAGATACAGAGATATTCGTGTTATTTGTAAAAAAGCAGGTATTAGTCTTAGTACTATTCATAGAGTTTTTAAAAATTTTAAAATAGTTGAAGCAAATCCAGAAAAAGTAAAATTAGAAAAAAATCAACCTATTTTTGTAGCAATTGATGATGGACATCGAAAATTTTGAGATTTTCAACGTAAAGGTACGATTAATAGTAACATATACAGATAATATTAATCACAAAGTACAAAATAAAAGAGTAAAAGTTATTATAAGACCAACAAAAACAGCAATTGGAGTTAAAAAAACTGCTGAATTTGTTAAAGAACATTGTCAAAAATTTTATGAAAACATTCAAAAAGCCAAAATTATTATTTGTGGTGATAGTGCAGGATGAATTAAAGAAGTTGCTGATTATTTAGGTGCTCAGTTTGTTTTAGATAAATTTCATTTAATTAGAACATTATATCTTGGAATAATGGCTGGCAATAAAGAAAAATATTTAAACGAATATAATCATTGTAAATATTTAACGGACTTCTCCCCACATGTACTTGTGGAGGAAACAATGAAATTGAATGAGTTCAACAATGCTTTTCAAACAGAACAGGATTGTTTAAAATATATAGCAAGTTTGAAGAAAAACAAATGTATCATGTGTTCTTGAACAAGTTTGAATACTTCTAATTTAAGAAGAATAAGATGTTTGAAATGTCATCAAACATTTAGTATTCTTCATGGCACCATTTTTTACAAGTCACAAACACCTTTGAGATTTTGATTTTATCTCATCTTTAGATGAATAAACACCAAACATGGAATTACATCAACTGATGTTGCAAAAGAATTGGGTGTGACTTTGAAAACTGCTTGAAGAATGGGTCATGAAATCAGAAATCGTATTGCCAAACAAGAACATCAATTTATTGTTGAGGCCATAGTGCAAATGGATGAAATGTATCTTTCACATATGGGTTTTAAAAAACAAGGAAGATCTTTGATAAATAAAACATTAATTGTTGGGATTTATGAAAAAACAACCAATAATTTAATTGTGAAAGTAATCAAAAACGCAAAAAGTAAAAATCTTTTGCAGTTTGCAAGAAACCATATTTCTTCAAAGTGTGATGTACATACTGATTCTTGAAAAGGATATCGTGATTTCAAATCACTTTTCCCTAATCACAAAACAGTTAACCATCAAGATGGTTATGTTTCAAAAATTGGCGTAAATACCAATCAAATTGAATCAGTATGAAAACATATACGAAGAACATTTAAAACACATATCAAAGTTGCAAAACATCATGTTCATTTATATGCCAAAGAAGCTGCATATAAATTCAACAAGATACCTACTTTTGAAACTGTAATGCTATGTTTCATTTAAAAATGTGGGGAGAAGTCCGTAGATAGGCTTTTCTCAGCATTTATGTGATAAAATTTAAAAATAGTACATAAAGGGAGAAAAGCCTTAATAAAATATTAAAAATAACTAAAATTTTTCTAGATTTAAAAGGAGAAAGAAAAAATATGAAAAATATGAAAACTTTATTTAAATTAATGACAGCAGTTCTTTTAACAACAGTTAGTACAAGTTCACTCATTGCATGTCAAAATCAGATGATAATCTAAAAATGAATATGCAAGTACAAAAAGATTTTAATTTTTTAGATTCAAATAATAATTCAACAATCAAATTAGATATCTATCAAAATAATATAACTAAATTAACAAAATGAAACTCTATTAAACTAAACAATATTACTGCCAGCAATTTATTAGAGAATGATAGCAAAACTGTTAAAGCTAAATCTGCTGATGCTGCTAACTTTTTAGTTGATATTTTAAAATTAAAAGCAGTTAGTGGTCAAGGAAAATATAGACTTTTTAAACATAGTGATACACAATCCATTAACATGAAAGTTAAATTTTACTCACCAATAATTAATAAAAAATAGATCATACAGATTATATAATTACAGGTGGTACAGTAACTATATTTTTTGAAAAAAATAATAAACAATTATCTGAGAATTATTTATTAAATATTTTATCCAAACCAAATGATGGTCTTGTATTACCTAAATTACCAACCACATCTAACATATGATTAAATAACTTTAATGATATTCCAGAATTTAAAATTGAACAACCTAAATCAAAATTATTAGTTGATACAGATTTAACAAACTATCTAAAAAGTCCAATTTATTCTTTAGGAGAAAGAATTGCTGATCTTATGAAACAAGGTGACCACTTTAAAGTTAAAGTAAGTAAGTCCGTAAATGATGGAACTTATTTTGCAAAAGGTGATGTTATTAAAGTAAAATTTTCAATTGGTGAAATTCAATTTAATAGTGAATATACGCTAACTATTATTTAAAATAAAAAAACGGACTTCTCCCCACATGTACTTGTGGAGGAAACAATGAAATTGAATGAGTTCAACAATGCTTTTCAAACAGAACAGGATTGTTTAAAATATATAGCAAGTTTGAAGAAAAACAAATGTATCATGTGTTCTTGAACAAGTTTGAATACTTCTAATTTAAGAAGAATAAGATGTTTGAAATGTCATCAAACATTTAGTATTCTTCATGGTACCATTTTTTACAAGTCACAAACACCTTTGAGATTTTGATTTTATCTCATCTTTAGATGAATAAACACCAAACATGGAATTACATCAACTGATGTTGCAAAAGAATTGGGTGTGACTTTGAAAACTGCTTGAAGAATGGGTCATGAAATCAGAAATCGTATTGCCAAACAAGAACATCAATTTATTGTTGAGGGCATAGTGCAAATGGATGAAATGTATCTTTCACATATGGGTTTTAAAAAACAAGGAATATCTTTGATAAATAAAACATTAATTGTTGGGATTTATGAAAAAACAACCAATAATTTAATTGTGAAAGTAATCAAAAACGCAAAAAGTAAAAATCTTTTGCAGTTTGCAAGAAACCATATTTCTTCAAAGTGTGATGTACATACTGATTCTTGAAAAGGATATCGTGATTTCAAATCACTTTTCCCTAATCACAAAACAGTTAACCATCAAGATGGTTATGTTTCAAAAATTGGCGTAAATACCAATCAAATTGAATCAGTATGAAAACATATACGAAGAACATTTAAAACACATATCAAAGTTGCAAAACATCATGTTCATTTATATGCCAAAGAAGCTGCATATAAATTCAACAAGATACCTACTTTTGAAACTGTAATGCTATGTTTCATTTAAAAATGTGGGGAGAAGTCCGTAGATAGGCTTTTCTCAGCATTTATGTCATAAAATTTAAAAATAGTACATAAAGGGAGAAAAGCCTAAAAAAAATAATAATTATTATATTCATTTTTTTATTATTAATTAAATATTAAAAATAATATTTCATTATATTAATTTATCTATATTACTGATGTTAATCTCTTTGTTTGAGATTTACTACCTTCAATAACACTATTATTTTCTGATTCATTGATTTTTTCTACTATATATGTCATAGCAGAAACCGTTCCCACTGCAATAATACCACCCCAACAAGCGCAGGAACAATAACAGGTGCACCACCACCAGCTCCAATCATAATACCACTAATAGCAGCAGCAGAAAGAACAGTAGTTCCAATAACTGTTTCAGATGGTGTTGGATCCATTATATGATTTTTAATTACTTTTTTTAATTTTTTTATTCATAAAACCTTTTTCTCCTTATTTTAATTAAGAACCCTTTACTTTAAAACTTAAGTAAATGGGTATAAACTTATATTAAGTTTATAAAATTAAACCATATTATCTATAATAAATATAAATATTTGATAATAAGTAAACTATTCTAAAACAGTTATTTTTTTATTTTTTAAATAATCAAATTCTTGATCATTCCAAAAACTATAATTTGATCTAATTTTATTTTTACTAAGAGCATAATAAAGTGGAATAGCAACAAAATAAGCAAAGATAGCTTGAATACTATCAGTAATTAATTCATTAACTGTAATAGCATAATCTTGATAAATTACTAAATAAGACAATGGGTAAATAAGTAATAAAATAGCAGCAAAAAAGAAAGTATAAACAGTACTTCATCAATATTTATTAATTAATAACTTAATAACAAAAAACATTAAAATTCTAATAAAAATTGTAATAGGAATAACCACAATTTTAACACCACTAATTAAATCAAAAATGCCACCCGCAATTGGTCCTGCAAATAACAGCATTGGCCCTTCAAAAAAAGCACAAAATGGAATAAAAACAGCATCAAATAATTGCAAAGTAGAATTTCCACCAAATAAACTAGTAATTGCTCAACCAAAAAGAAAAGTTGAACAATAACCAATTGTTACTAATAAACCAGTAATAATACCAGTCATTGCTAAATATTTAATTGAGCGAAAACGATACATCTTTTCCTCCTAGATTACCAAAAAATATTAGTTATTTTTTTACTATTTAAAGATAAAACCAATTGCAATTGGATTAATTTTAGAACCATAGTAACAAGCTGCTATAATTTCTTTTTTACCTGCTGGTTGAATAACTTTAATTACTATGTTATTAGTTTTAGTGGCAACAATAATACCTAATTTATTTATTGCAACAATTGTTCCTGGCAGAGCATTTGATAATTCATTAGTTACTGCTACTTGATGAATTTTGTATATATTATCATTCAACGTAGTATAAGCAATTGGTGTATTATACAATCCGCGAACATGACATGAAATTAATTGTGCTGAAAGATTTCAATTAATTTTTTCATCACTTCTTTTAATATTTAAACCAAAAGTTACTTTATTTTCATCTTGTTCTTGCTCTTGTATTTCATTATTAATGATTTTTAATAAATATTTTATTAACATATTTTGTGCTAAAGTTATCAACTTATTAACTAAAGAAGTATATGTATCCTCAATACCAATTGAAATTTGTTCTTGAACATAAATTGCTCCTGCATCCATTTTACTTACCATTTTCATTAATGTAATACCAGTAGTTTGTAATCCATTAATAATTGCTCATTGAATAGGGGCACCACCACGCAATGATGGTAATAATGAAGCATGAATATTTAAACATTTATATTTTGGTAAATTTAAAATTGCTTTTGGTAAAAATTGACCATAAGCACAAGTAAGAATAACATCAATATTTAATAATTGTAAATCTTTTAAACTTTCAATAATATTTTCGGGTTGGAAAACAGGGATTTGATATTCTTGTGCCAATTGTTTAATTGCTAAAGGAACAACTTCTTGTTTACGACCAATTTTACGATCTGGCTGACAAACAACACCAACTATTTCAATTTCATTTTTCATTGTTAATAACAATGTTTTTAAAATATTTTCAGAAAAAAAAGAAGAACCCATAAATAAAATTTTAAATTTTTTCATAATTTTCGCCCTCAATTTTTGCTTTGTACATTTCAATAATATTTTTTACATGTCAGAATAATACTACCATACCTAAAGTATCTTGAGCACAATATTTTAACATATTTTCACGAAAATTATGAATTCAATTAGTTAAACTAATGTTATTTTCAACTCTTCTACGAAAAACTTCTGATGCCATATCTCCTTTTTTAATAACTAATCCTTCATAAGAAAAGGAAGGTTCAAATGCTGGTAAAGTTTTTTTAATTGAAAAAGAACCATAAAACTGTTCTTTATAAATTTTAAACTCTTTAAAAAAATCTTGTAAATCAATAGTACCATCATGAATTAATGATAATTTATTTTTATATTGAGGATAATAATAAGCTAATTTTTTAAGAACAGATTTCTCAAATGATTGATTATAAGCAACATACGTACCCTTACCATGAATATTAATTAAATCATGACATAATTTTTTTGTTAACATTTCTCTTGGATCATCATTGCCATCTGCTAAAAATTCATAATGTTTAATTGATTTATAAGTTTTAAAATCAAAATCGGGTGCTAATAATACATGGACAGAATATTGAAAAGGAATTTGTTGATATGGTTTACTATTTTTAAATTTAGGTATTGCAGATTTCATAGTCTCAAAATCATACATATAAATTGGATATTGGTACTTTTTGTATTCAATTTTTAAATCAACAAATTTATTGCCATCAATTAATTTTTCACCATTTTTAATTACATCATATTGTCTTAAATGTAAATTAGACTTTGTTAAAAATGGTAATAATCTTTCATCATTAATTTCTAACAAATCTTCTTCATAATATCACAATGCTTTCTTAGTTTTTCTTAAACGATATAATTCAAAAATAGTATTATGAATAGAAAAATATTTAAAAATATGAGGACAAAATTGATTACTATTTTCATGACAATAAGGTAAAGTTAATAATTTAACTATTTCGTCAATATCACTAATTTCAATAATATTCTTAATATTTTCATATTGTAATTTCAAATTATTATTTAAAATTTCATCTTGAATTGATTCAAAAAGACTAAAACTTTTTTTAGTATTAGGACTTTTTTGTCAAGTTGATCCATTAACAATAAATAATTCATTTAAATCTATTTTTTCTTTCTTAACATAATTATTATTTAAATACATAATATAAGTATTAACTACTTTAATTCCACATTTAGTTAAAATATCATACTGATAAAGTAAATCTCACATATGTTCTTCTTTAACTCAAGTTACTGCTTTTACTTCAATTAAATCCCAACCATCATTATTTCGTTTTAAAATATCACACTTAGTAACACAGCCCTGATATTCAAATCTTGGTTCAAATAAAACATCATACTCTTTATTATTAATAATTTCTATGACATTATTACCCGGTTCAGACTCAAAATTAAAACAAGAATATTTTACTTTAAAATATTCTTGAGCATAGTGCCCAGTTTCAATACCGTCTGCAATTGTTTCACCAAGATAAAATTCAGAATCATCTTCTTCATTATAATTATTTTCAAATGTATCATCGTCTAAATCAGAAATAGTAATTAAATTAGATTTAAATTTACTACTTGTTTTAGTATGAGTTAATTCAACAAAATTTATTATCTTTTTCTCTTCAATTAAATGCTTAGCTAAAGCATAATTTTTTGCATTTAAAAATCATGAAAGTTTTCGACAAATACGGAAATGCTTATAATCATCTTTATAAATTTTCATTACATATCACCCAATTGCCTACTTAAAAATAAAGATTTATTTATCTTTTCATCCAGAAAATTTATCATGAATTGCAATTTTAGGTTTTTCTAAATTTTTAGCACGTTTTTTATTTTCTTTATTTTGTAAACGTTCTTCTTCAATTGCAAGTTTAACGGCTTCATTTTCATTTTTAATTGCTGCTTTTTCTTCTGCTGTCTTTCTTTTTATTTTAATTTTACCACTACGTTTTTTTGACATTTCAATTTTCTTAAGTGTTTCTTCTAAATCTAATTCGCAATTTACTTTTCAAATTATTTCAAATTCTTTCTTTGATAATTGCTTAGTAAACCCTTCTACCTCAAATGCTTTAGTTGCAAATAAATCATTTTTCTTAGAATCATATAATTTTACAATTACATCAAAAACATCACGATAGCGATATTTTTTACTACTACGTGAAACTACTTGTTCAAATTCTACTGTTTTATGTTGCAATTTTAATTCATCACGCATAAAGGATTTAATAATATTTTTTACTTCTTTTTGACGTTGTTTTTTCTCTTCTTTTTTCTTCTTTTTTGCTGAAATGGTTGTAAAAATAAAAATTATTAAAACTACTCCTATAAGCGCTAACATTCATCATTGACTAGATAAATTTCCCATTTTTTATTCCTCTTTTTTGATTTATAAATTTTCCTCGATTACTGCTAATAGTTTAGTTGGATTCATCGGTGAAATTGTTAAAATTAAATTAACATCTTTTTTAATCACAAAATAAAGATGTGTTTTATTTACTCTAATATATTTAAAACTTTTTGTTTCTTCAATATCATAAGATTCATTAATCAATTTTAAACAATATTCACGTAATTGGATATCATTTAAGTCTTGCAATTTTAATCTTGTTCTAATCCTACCAATACTATGGTAAGAAAATTGATAAGGGTTACGAAAATAGTAACTCATTTATTTACCACACCTACATTTATCATTAAATTTTTAAACAAATAATTTACATTAAAAGTGTAAAAAAATTAAAATATACTATTAACAAAAAGCTAACATATTAATTATACTGAAAAAATAAAAAATATTATACAACATTTATGATTTTTGTTATAATTATTTTTGTTGTAATTAATCTATAAAACATGTTCAAAACAAAAAAAGGAGAAAAAATGGCTAACATTGCATCACAAATTAAAAGAATTAAAACAAACCAAAAAAGAAATGAAATTAATAAAAGTTATAAATCTAAAGTTAAAACTGCTTTAAAAAAAGCTGAAATATCAATAAAAAACAAAGCAGAAAATGCTGCAGTACTTGTTAATGAAGTATGTAGTTTAATTGATAAAGCTGTTGTTAAAGGCATTTATCACATTAATAAAGCTGCTCGTCAAAAATCTAAAATTATGACTAAATTAGCAAAAGCAAAATAACTATAATTTATTTTAAAAAGAGACACTATTAATAGCGTCTCTTTTTAAAATATAATTGATATTTTTAAACTAAATTTTTGTTTTAATAAAATACCAAATTTAAAAAACTATTTAGCTAATAATGTAAAGTTAGAACTTGATGCTCTAATCTCAGCAAAAATTTTATTTTTTTGAAATTCATCTGATGTATCCATAACTATAAAAATACTAAAATTACTAATATCTAATTTATTACGATCAAATGTACTGTGAATTTTATAAATAGAGGCACCATTTTTAGTAATAATATTAATAATTTCGCTAATAGTACTATTATTAATTTTACCGTTAACTGAAAAAGGAACTCGTCGATGTGAACTAATTAAGGCACTATTAATAATCGTTCCTAATGTAGTAATATCAACATTACCACCACTAATTACACAAACAACATTTTTATCTTTACCAATGATTTTATCTAATTTACCAGAAAGAATAGCAGCAACACTAACAGCACCACTACCTTCAGTTACAATTTTACATTTTTCTAATAAAAATAACATTGCTTGTGCAATTTCTTCTTCGCTAACAGTAACAACTTTATCAACATTTTTCTTTAAAATATTAAATGTTAATTCTCCTGTTTGTTTAACAGCAATTCCATCAGCAATTGAACTTTTACCTTGAATTTTAAATGGTTTTCCTTGTTTTAAAGCTTGATTATAAGAATCAACATTTTGTGCTTCAATACCAATAAATTTAATATTTGGATTTTTACTTTTTAAATAAATTGAAATACCACTTAAAAGTCCTCCTCCACCAATAGGAACTAAACAATAATCAATTACTTTACCCATTGCATTCATTTGCTCATATATTTCTAAACCAATTGTACCTTGACCAGCAATAACAAAATTATCATCATATGGATGAACTAACGTTAACCCTTCTTCTTTTTCAAGTCTTAATGCTTCAGACATTGCGTCATCAAACATATTACCACAAAGTTTAACAGTACATTTAGAACCACCAAATTCTTTAGTAGCAGCAATCTTAGCTAGTGGTGCCGTTACAGGCATAACTATTTTTGATACTAAATTTAAACTTGAAGCTGCTAAGGCGACTCCTTGTGCATGATTACCAGCACTAGCAGCAATTAAACCCTTTGCTTGCTGTTCCTTTGATAAATTAAGAATTTTATTTAAAGCTCCTCTAATTTTAAAACTACCTGTTTTTTGTAAATTTTCTAACTTTAAAAATATATTATTACCAGAAAATGAAGAAAGTTTATCTGCTTTTATCAAACTTGTCTTACTAATTTTATCTTTAATTTTTGAATACGTTTCTTCAATTACTCCTTCACTTACTAAATTTTCCACAATGGTTCCTCCTGAGTTTCTATCTAATTTCTCAAATATAATTAATTATACAATATAATAACTTTTATTTATAAAACAACAAAAGTAGTCATTAATAGTATGTGGTTTTATAATTAAATGGGATTTGAATTCATAAATGTTGATTTAAAGCAAGTGTTAAATTGCTTACTACATAATCACTATTTTCAAATCTATATTATATATACATGAAAAATAAAAGGCTTTTCTCCCTTTATGTACTATTTTTAAATTTTATCACATAAATGTTGAGAAAAGCCTATCTACGGACTTCTCCCCACATTTTTAAATGAAACATAGCATTACAGTTTCAAAAGTAGGTATCTTGTTGAATTTATATGCAGCTTCTTTGGCATATAAATGAACATGATGTTTTGCAACTTTGATATGTGTTTTAAATGTTCTTCGTATATGTTTTCATACTGATTCAATTTGATTGGTATTTACGCCAATTTTTGAAACATAACCATCTTGATGGTTAACTGTTTTGTGATTAGGGAAAAGTGATTTGAAATCACGATATCCTTTTCAAGAATCAGTATGTACATCATACTTTGAAGAAATATGGTTTCTTGCAAACTGCAAAAGATTTTTACTTTTTGCGTTTTTGATTACTTTCACAATTAAATTATTGGTTGTTTTTTCATAAATCCCAACAATTAATGTTTTATTTATCAAAGATCTTCCTTGTTTTTTAAAACCCATATGTGAAAGATACATTTCATCCATTTGCACTATGCCCTCAACAATAAATTGATGTTCTTGTTTGGCAATACGATTTCTGATTTCATGACCCATTCTTCAAGCAGTTTTCAAAGTCACACCCAATTCTTTTGCAACATCAGTTGATGTAATTCCATGTTTGGTGTTTATTCATCTAAAGATGAGATAAAATCAAAATCTCAAAGGTGTTTGTGACTTGTAAAAAATGGTGCCATGAAGAATACTAAATGTTTGATGACATTTCAAACATCTTATTCTTCTTAAATTAGAAGTATTAAAACTTGTTCAAGAACACATGATACATTTGTTTTTCTTCAAACTTGCTATATATTTTAAACAATCCTGTTTTGTTTGAAAAGCATTGTTGAACTCATTCAATTTCATTGTTTCCTCCACAAGTACATGTGGGGAGAAGTCCGAAATAAAAATTAAAAAATATTTTTCCAAAATATTTAGAATTAATACTGTTTATTTTATTGTTACAAATTTCAATAATTGCTTTTTAACACTTAATTATAGTAAAATCTAATACAGGAGATATTATATATGGAAAATAATGAACAAAATAAGAAAAAAATAGATAAGTCTCGGCCACTAGTAGAAATCTTGAATCTAACAAAGGAATATAGAAATAAAGTAGCATTAGATAAAGTTAATTTAACTATTAATCCTGGTGATCGAATTGGAATCATCGGTGCAAATGGTAGTGGTAAGTCAACGTTAAGTGAAATTATTGGTGGTATTCGTAAACCAACATCTGGTAAATGGTTTACAATTTCAAGAATCTAGATATCCAGTCGGAATATCTGTTATGGATATGATTAAATATTATGGAATGGCAACACTTTTTAGGACTATTTTTTGGTAGACATTTGTGCTTGGTATTTGATTGGGGTTAAGTAGTTTAGAGTGCTGTGAATTCTTATGTTGTTATATCAGTTGATGTAATCAAATAATTCTAATTTTAATTGGATTAATGATGTAAAATTTCTATCATTAATAAATTCTGTCTTAAAAGTTTTGAAAGTTGCTTCAGCAACACCATTATCATAAGGACAGCCTTTTTTGTTTAAAGAACGATTAATATTGAATGCTAATAAAAGTTTATCAATCATTTTATTGTTAAATTCATTGCCGCGATCACTATGAAATATTTCAATATCTTTTAAACAGTGATTTGATTGCATAAATGCTTGATTTACTAATGATGCATCTTTTTTAACTCCAACACTATGTCCAATAATTTCGCGGTTAAATAGGTCAATTAATGAGCAAATATAGTTTCATTTACCATTAACTTGAACATAAGTTAAATCACTAACAATAACTTCATTTTTAATTCTATTATTAAAGTTTCTATTAACAAGATTGGTTATTTGACTATCATTGACTTTATTATAATGATTTTTGAATGATAATTTAGTGTATTTTGATATTAAATTATGCTTATTCATAATTTCTTTAATTTTTCTGCGTGATAAATAAATTTCTTGGTTTGCTAGTATGACTTTTAATCTTCTTGTTCCCTAAACTTTTTTATTTTCTTTAAAAGCACTAATAACAGCTTGTTCATAAATATTATTTTTCTTTTTTTCTTTTTTCTTAAAGGAGGGTTGTCAAAAATTCGGAATAAATTAATTCAACATAGTCTTATTATGCTTAGACAAGAAATAATTAGGATTTTTTATGTAATTGTAAGTTTATCGTACTACTATTTTAAAAATATTACAACTAAGATACTTATAATAAATTTTATTTATTGTTAAAATGAGTTCATAATTTTAAGGAGATTTTAAAGATGAAAACTAAAAAATTACTGTTAATAACAGTATCACTATTTATTTTAACTATTTTACTTATGATTATAGGATTAATGCTAATAGGTTTTTCGAAACATTATGATTGTATGCCTATTATTAATTTAAATTCAAAATTAGTTTTAATAGAAAAAAATGGATTTAGTTTATTAAATTATATAAGTGTAAACTATGTCTTAATTCACTCTACAAACTTTATACGTTTAACAAATAATTATTATAATTGAATTCAATTACAAATTGGAGTTATTTTTTGTGTGATTTTAGTTCCAATTTTGGGATTAATTACTTTATCATTAACTTTTTTAATTATTGGTTTAAAAATAAAAGTAAAGAATAATAATTTTTGAGATGCTATTCAAAATTGTGAAATAATAAGCAATTATTACATTAATTAAACTATAATTCTAAATTTATTTTATTACATTTAAAAATAACCATTTTAATGTAAATTAAAATATTATATGTTCTATTGCCAAGCATTTCTTTTAAAACATGTCAAATATTTGTTTCAGTAAAACAACCAATATTTCATTTAGCGCCTTGATTAACAATTCCTTTTTTATTATTTTTAAAATATTTTTTCTTTAATTTTTTATGATTATCTAATTCTTTATATAAATAGTCAATTAATTGTTCATATTGACCGTTATTAATTAAATTTTTGCAATAATTATATTCTTGTAAATATTTTCCTTTATTTCCAGCCATTATCCCAATATATAATGTTCTAATTAAATGGAATTTATCTAAAACAAACTGTGCACCTAAATAATAAGCAACTTCTTTAATTCATCCTGCACTATCACCACAAATAATAATTTTTGATTGTTCAACATTTTCATAAAATTTTTGACAATGTTCTTTAACAAATTCAGCAGTTTTTTTAACTCCAATTTTTGTTTTTGTTGGTCTTATAATTGCTTTTACTCTTTTATTTTGTACTTTGTGATTAATATTATCTGTATATGTTACTATTAAACGCATAGAGTGTTTTATACCCTTACGTTTAAAATTTCAAAATTTTCGATGTCCATCATCAATTGCTACAAAAATAGGTTGATTTTTTTCTAATTTTACTTTTACTGGATTTGCTTCAATTAATTCTAAATTTTTAAAAACTCTATGAACAGTACTAACACTAATACCAGCTTTTTTACAAATAGCACAAATATCATGATATCTTTTTCCATCAGCAAAATATTCAATAATAGTTTGTTCAACATCTTTACCAATTCTTTTATATTTAGGTAATTCTAGTCATTCATCAACTAAACAAACACGAGCTCATTTTTGTAATTTTTCATCAAAATATTCATAAATTCTTCTTTTATAAGTTACTAATCCATACATTATTTTTCTTGTTCGATATTGATAATCAACAATTTTATATTTCTTTTTGTCTTTTGTATTTTTTATTCTTCAATCTCATTTTTCTCATTTCTTTTTTATATGTTCTAAAATTAATTTATCAATTTTTGCATTTTGTTCTCTAAAATTTCATTTATAATTAAAATTCATATTTAACTCTCCTATTTGTTTTTTTTAAAAATTTCTTAATTAATCTCTTAATTTATATAAAAAATAAATTTTTTAATAAATTATTTTTATTATGTACTATAATCAATATAAAAATGTAATTATGATTAAAATAATGCTACTGTAAAAAAAGTATCTTCACATTTTCCGTATAAAAAAGTATTAATATAATTTTTATATTTAAATTGATTACAATATGTAATAGAAAAGTTTATAAGGGGTGTTAAGATGAGAAAAATACTAAGTTTATTAGGAGCAATGATTTTAACTAGGCATTGGTTAGATAAGTTTACTTTCTTGTCTTCAAATCTGTACAAATTGGTTTGGAGACATTTTTAATCGTAAAATCATTCTATCATTATTTCATCAGTTAATAAATTTTCTTAATGCTTCTGTGAAATGTTTAATGCTATTAAACTTGTTACCAAACATAATTTTAAAATCTCTTTTGATTCAGCGATTTAAACATTCACTTACTTGGTTGCCTTTAAATCCTGATAAACTTTTTGAATGAATTAAAGTTTTACTTTTATTAAAACTATTTGTAACTATTTTACTAGTATTACCTGAACCTAAATCAGACTGGATAAATGTTGCAAATATTTTATGTTCTTTACGACTTGCCTTTGTTACTTGATTAAGAACATTTAAAATGGTTATTGCATTTTCACTTTTATTAATTTTTCAACCAACTATAGCATTACTATTCATATCTGTAGCAATTTCTAATAATAATTTAGTTTTTTTATTATTAATAATTAATTCTTTAAATCAAGTACCATCGATGCCAACTTTTTCAAGATAAGTATTACTGGTAAAATTACGTTTTAATAAATCTTGGAAATTTGATTTTAAGGAATTAGATTTCGCTCTACGCTGTTTTTTGGGTTTGGTTAATAGTTTGATATTATTATCTTCTAATAACCTCATAATGCTGTTTTTACTGCATTTAAGATTGGTGTTGTTTTTCTTTAATTCTAATCTCACCTTTTCTAAACTAGTAATTTTAATTATTTTATCTTTGTTGCTAATAACAACAATTTTATTTAATTCTTTTAATAACTCATTATCAATTTTTGTTTGATATTTCTTTTTACCGTTTTTTATTCATTTATAATATGCAACTTTACTGATAGGTAACAAACTAATTATGTCATTAATTCCATAATTTTTATTTCTATATTTATCAACTATTAAAAAACATTTACTTTTCAATAATTTACTATTTAAAATATTTTGATTGTTTTTTAATTCTTTATCACAGAATTGTTTTTGTCTTAAAAATTCATTTTTTATTTTTTCTTTTAGTAGTGACTTTTTGAGTTTTTTATTTTCAAGTTTTAAATTTTTATCTTTGATATTCACTTTATCTATTTGATGATTTGTTTGAAAAGTATGAATAGTAATTAATTTATTATTTTTTTGATATTTTTTTACTCAATTATAAATTAATGATCTGGTTGATAATTGATATTTGGTTTTAATATCAATGGTTTTTAATTTTTTAATCACTACATATTCATTTAAAACATCTAGTTTAATTTTTCTTGTATAAACTTTATATTTCATCTTTACTCCTTAACTATTAATTATTTAAACTAATCATACTGTCTAGATTAAAAATTATAGGAGTAAACTTAACTAACTTATGCCCTACAACGACAAGTGCTAGTGTTATTGCATGTGGGGGAGAAAATGAAAAGTCAATGGTAAGCCATAAAAATAATTTAAATAAATTTGAATTACCAGTTCTTTATTTGAGAGCTAAAATAAATAATAAATATAATCAATTAAATGGTGACATTATTCATCAAAATTTTGGCGTTTCTTTGAAAGATGGTTATGAAATAAAATATTATAGTGATGAACAAGGGACAGTGGAAGTTACAAATGATAATCAAAGTCCAGGTATTGTCTATTTTACTATTACAGCGGCTAACGATGACCCTTTTTGAGAAGGAACAACTAATATATTTTATTGAAAACTTATTTAATATTTCAAAAATACTAGTAAAAATGTAATTTGGAATAAAATAATGCTATTGTGAAAAAAAAGCATCTTCACATTTGCAATATAACAAATAAATGACATCGAATTAATAGTATAAGTCTCACAAAATAAACGTCTTTAATTTAGGCGTTATTTTTTTGTTTAAAAGGTATATTGTAAAAATAATAAAAAATAAGTACAATTAAGTAATAAAATTTGTAGAAAAAGGGAATAAATCATGAAAATAAAAGAAAAATCATTAATAGTTGTAAATAATTTAGGCTTTTTTCCCTTTATGTACTATTTTTAAATTTTATCACATAAATGCTGAGAAAAGCCTATCTACGGACTTCTCCCCACATTTTTAAATGAAACATAGCATTACAGTTTCAAAAGTAGGTATCTTGTTGAATTTATATGCAGCTTCTTTGGCATATAAATGAACATGATGTTTTGCAACTTTGATATGTGTTTTAAATGTTCTTCGTATATGTTTTCATACTGATTCAATTTGATTGGTATTTACGCCAATTTTTGAAACATAACCATCTTCTTGATGGTTAACTGTTTTGTGATTAGGGAAAAGTGATTTGAAATCACGATATCCTTTTCAAGAATCAGTATGTACACCACACTTTGAAGAAATATGGTTTCTTGCAAACTGCAAAAGATTTTTACTTTTTGCGTTTTTGATTACTTTCACAATTAAATTATTGGTTGTTTTTTCATAAATCCCAACAATTAATGTTTTATTTATCAAAGATCTTCCTTGTTTTTTAAAACCCATATGTGAAAGATACATTTCATCCATTTGCACTATGCCCTCAACAATAAATTGATGTTCTTGTTTGGCAATACGATTTCTGATTTCATGACCCATTCTTCAAGCAGTTTTCAAAGTCACACCCAATTCTTTTGCAACATCAGTTGATGTAATTCCATGTTTGGTGTTTATTCATCTAAAGATGAGATAAAATCAAAATCTCAAAGGTGTTTGTGACTTGTAAAAAATGGTGCCATGAAGAATACTAAATGTTTGATGACATTTCAAACATCTTATTCTTCTTAAATTAGAAGTATTCAAACTTGTTCAAGAACACATGATACATTTGTTTTTCTTCAAACTTGCTATATATTTTAAACAATCCTGTTCTGTTTGAAAAGCATTGTTGAACTCATTCAATTTCATTGTTTCCTCCACAAGTACATGTGGGGAGAAGTCCGATAATTTAAAATCTTTTTTAAAGATTTTGCAAAATGAATGTTGTTTGTCAAAGTAAAAATTGGGCATTGGTTAGATAAGTTTACTTTCTTGTCTTCAAATCTGTACAAATTGGTTTGGAGACATTTTTAATCGTAAAATCATTCTATTATTATTTCATCAGTTAATAAATTTTCTTAATGCTTCTGTGAAATGTTTAATGCTATTAAACTTGTTACCAAACATAATTTTAAAATCTCTTTTGATTCAGCAATTTAAACATTCACTTACTTGGTTGCCTTTAAATCCTGATAAACTTTTTGAATGAATTAAAGTTTTACTTTTATTAAAACTATTTGTAACTATTTTACTAGTATTACCTGAACCTAAATCAGATTGGATAAATGTTGCAAATATTTTATGTTCTTTATGACTTGCCTTTGTTACTTGATTAAGAACATTTAAAATGGTTATTGCATTTTCACTTTTATTAATTTTTCAACCAACTATAGCATTACTATTCATATCTGTAGCAATTTCTAATAATAATTTAGTTTTTTTATTATTAATAATTAATTCTTTAAATCAAGTACCATCGATGCCAACTTTTTCAAGATAAGTATTACTGGTAAAATTACGTTTTAATAAATCTTGGAAATTTGATTTTAAGTCATTAGATTTCGCTCTACGCTGTTTTTTGGGTTTGGTTAATAGTTTGATATTATTATCTTCTAATAACCTCATAATGCTGTTTTTACTGCATTTAAGATTGGTGTTGTTTTTCTTTAATTCTAATCTCACCTTTTCTAAACTAGTAATTTTAATTATTTTATCTTTGTTGCTAATAACAACAATTTTATTTAATTCTTTTAATAACTCATTATCAATTTTTGTTTGATATTTCTTTTTACCGTTTTTTATTCATTTATAATATGCAACTTTACTGATAGGTAACAAACTAATTATGTCATTAATTCCATAATTTTTATTTCTATATTTATCAACTATTAAAAAACATTTACTTTTCAATAATTTACTATTTAAAATATTTTGATTGTTTTTTAATTCTTTATCACAGAATTGTTTTTGTCTTAAAAATTCATTTTTTATTTTTTCTTTTAGTAGTGACTTTTTGAGTTTTTTATTTTCAAGTTTTAAATTTTTATCTTTGATATTCACTTTATCTATTTGATGATTTGTTTGAAAAGTATGAATAGTAATTAATTATTATTTTTTTGATATTTTTTTACTCAATTATAAATTAATGATCTGGTTGATAATTGATATTTGGTTTTAATATCAATGGTTTTTAATTTTTTAATCACTACATATTCATTTAAAACATCTAGTTTAATTTTTCTTGTATAAACTTTATATTTCATCTTTACTCCTTAACTATTAATTATTTAAACTAATCATACTGTCTAGATTAAAAATTATAGGAGTAAACTTAACTAACTTATGCCCCTCAACTAATAATATAAAGTTATAAAAACTTTTATTAGTCCAAAAAGTGTGTCTAATCTACAAATTAATTATTTCGTAAATTTGACAACCGCCCTTCTTTTAAATTAAAATAATATGTTGATTTAGAGAGTTTTAAAAAACGACACATTGTGCGAATTTTATATTTAGATTTATTTTTAACAATAATTTCTATTTTCTGCCTATTATTAGTGCTGCTTGATTTAAAATATCATTTTCCATTCGTAACTGTTTTAATTCTTTATTTGCTTGAATTAATTGTTTTTCTAAATCAGAAAGATTATCTTTAGTTTTAAAACTACCTGAATTAGTAAATTGCTTAATTCATTTATAAGTAACTGCTCTTGTAACATTATACTCTTTAACAAGGCAAGATATTGATTTACCACTTTGATATAAAGCTACTATTTGCTTTTTAAATTCGTCGGTATATGAGTTAATATTGGTCATAATTATAATTCCTTTCTTTTCACTAATTTGTTCACTTGTCTACGTAATTAGTGTCCAATAAAGTGTAACCCATCCAATTATTTACATACTTTTAATATTTCAATGAAAGAAGATGAACTATTAGAGTTACTGAAGACATACCAATTACTTGGAATTGAAAATAAGTTTATTCAAACACTTTCAGGTGGATAACAACAACATTTTGGGAGCGTGGCGAAGATGTCGATAACTACTAATTTTCAAAAATAAATCTTTACTTTTTTAAACCCTTAAATTAAAAATAAATGACAAAAGACGAGAATAAAAATCTTGTCTTTTTTTGTAATTGTAAAATTTTAAAATTTTTAATAACTCTCTTTAGCACTATTATCAACACGTGTTAAGGAACTAAAAAAGTGAACTACAACACAGTTGTTAAAAATAGTAGCTAGCATGTGGACTTGCATGGATAAAGAAAAAGTGGAGTGATACCTAATAAAATATACTAACCAGTAATGGTAATTCTTGGGGTGGGAGCGAATTGGAAACTAGTATATATAGACCGGGAGTGGGGACGAACTATTATTCTTCTTTATTTAACCAACCTTGCCACTTACAAGTGAGCAAGTGTTGGTTTTATTTTTTATTTTTTTTGAAAAATTTTTGGGCGAGAAAATAAATTTCAAACTTTTAAAAAAAAATTGAGCGGTGCCGGTTCAATTAAAACAGTTACGAATGGAAAATGATATTTTAAATCAAGCAGCACTAATAATAGGCAGAAAATAGAAATTATTGTTAAAGATAAATCTAAATATAAAATTCGCACAATGTGTCGTTTTTTAAAACTCTCTAAATCAACATATTATTTTAATTTAAAGAAAAAAGAAAAAAATCAAAATAATATTTATGAACAAGCTGTTATTAGTGCTTTTAAAGAAAATAAAGAAGTTTATGGAACAAGAAGATTAAAAGTCATACTAGCAAACCAAGAAATTTATTTATCACGCAGAAAAATTAAAGAAATTATGAATAAGCATAATTTAATATCAAAATACACTAAATTATCATTCAAAAATCATTATAATAAAGTTAATGATAGTCAAATAACCAATCTTGTTAATAGAAACTTTAATAATAGAATTAAAAATGAAGTTATTGTTAGTGATTTAACTTATGTTCAAGTTAATGGTAAATGAAACTATATTTGCTTATTAATTGACATATTTAAACGCGAAATTATTGGACATAGTGTTTGGAGTTAAAAAAGATGTATCATTAGTAAATCAAGCATTTATGCAATCAAATCGCTGTTTAAAAGATATTGAAATATTTCATAGTGATCGCGGCAATGAATTTAACAATAAAATGATTGATAAACTTTTATTAGCATTCAATATTAATCGTTCTTTAAGCAAAAAAGGCTGTCCTTATGATAATGCTGTTGCTGAAGCAACTTTCAAAACTTTTAAGACAGAATTTATTAATGATAGAAATTTTACATCATTAATCCAATTAAAATTAGAATTAGTTGATTACATCAACTGATATAACAACATAAGAATTCACAGCACTCTAAACTACTTAACCCCCATCAAATACCAAGCACAAATGTCTACCAAAAAATAGTCATAAAAAGTGTTGCCATTCCAAATAAAAATGAAATCAATGCAACTAATTATAATAATAAACCATCAATAAAGGTTACTGTTCTTTTAATACAAAAGAACAGTAACCTTGTTAAATGTTTAATCTTATCTATTAAAAAACTTTTTATTATTTATGCTATATTTTTAATATTATTAATTAATTTATAATTAATAGGATTATTAAAATTATTATCTTCGTGCACACATTTTCCAATATGAATATCATTAATACCATTTTTTAATAAAACATTAACATTTTCTAAATTAACTCCACCGCCAGCAAGAATTTTTATTGGTAAATTTAATTTCTTTAATTCTTTAAATTTATTAATATTATTCACAATATTATCTTGACCACCAGAAGTTAAAACTGTAGTAACACCTAATTTTACTAACTTTTCTAAAGCTTGTTTTTTATTAAAAATTTCATCAAAAGCACGATGAAAAGTTATTTTTAAAGGCTTTGCTAATTTAATAATTTCACTCATTCTTTCAACATCAATATTATTATCTTTAGTTAAAATACCACAAACAATACCTGATGCATGAGTTGTTTTAATAAATTCAATATCTCTTTTAAAGATTTTAAAATCATTATCAGTAATATTGAAACCATTATTATTATTTCTAACCATAACCATTACTGGTTTCAATGAAATTTTACATGCTTCAGCAATCAATTCATAACTTGGAGTATAACCACCAAATTCCATAGCAGTACAAAGCTCAACTTGATTAGCTAAAGAATTATTAATTTTTTCTATATCTTTTAAAGATGTAGCTATTACTTCTAAAAACATAAAATATTTCTCCCCATCTTATTTTTTTGGTAAATAAGTTTTCAATAAACTAACTTTATCTAATTTCTCTCAAGGTAATTGTAAATCATTTCTACCAAAATGACCATAAGTTGATAATTGTTGATAATTTTGTTTAAATAACTCTAATTTATCAATCATAGCACTAGCAGAACAATCAAAGACTTGATAAATTATTTCTGTTAATTTTGCCTCTGTTAAACCGGAAATAATAGTTTGATGAGTATTAACAAATATTGCAATTGGTTCAGGAGTTCCAATTGCATAAGCTAATTGTACTTCACAAATCTTTGCTAAGTTAGCAGCAACAATATTTTTAGCAATATACCTAGCATAATAAGCACCCGTTCTATCAACTTTAGTGGGATCTTTTCCTGAAAAAGCTCCCCCACCATGACAAGCAGCTCCACCATAAGTATCAACCATTAATTTTCTTCCTGTTAAACCAGTATCACCAGCAGGTCCACCAATTACAAATTTACCAGTTGGATTAATTAAATATTTAAAATCAAGATTTAAATGATATTTATTAGCAATATATTGCATAATTTCTTTATGAATAAATGTTTTAAATTGTTTTTCATCATAATTTGCTTGATGTTGAATGCTCATTAAAATAGTATGTATTTTTAAATTTTTAGGGTCTTCTTGATCAATAGTAACTTGCGCTTTCATATCAAGAAGTGCATACTTAAATTTTTTTTCCTTTCGTAATTTTGTAGCCCGTTTAATTAATTCATGTGCTAAAACAATTGCTAATGGCATATATTCTAATGTTTGCTGACATGCATAACCAAACATTATTCCTTGATCACCAGCACCAATTTGATGATTTTTTAATTCAACACCTTGTAAAATATCAGGTGATTGTTCATGAATTAACACTTTAATTTCACAAGTAAAACCATTAAATCCAATTTCATCATTTATATAACCAATTTCAGTAATAACTTTTCGCGCAATTGCTTGATAATCAACTTGAGCATGACTATGAACTTCACCACCAATTAAAACAAAATTTGTAGTAATAAAAACCTCACATGCTACTTTGGCATGTGGATCTTGTTTTAAAAAAGCATCCAAAATTGCATCAGCAATTTGATCGCAAATCTTATCAGGATGACCAGGAGCAACAGACTCACTAGTAAAAAGAGGATGGGTAATATTAGGTATTAATTTCATATTTTTTAACCTTTCTCAAGTAAAATATTTTTTGTAATTCATGGCATAATTTCATTATCAAATATATCTTTAATATTAGGTTCATTAATTAAAGCATGTTTACCATCAAAAATAAAAACATAACTATGATGTTTCTTCCAATATTTTTTATTAATTTTAAGTTGATGAAAATCACTAAATACATCATCAGCACTTTGCAAGATTAACGTTGGAAGTGTTGAATTACTAATTTCCATTATACTTTTTTTATTAATTTTTTTAAATTGTAGTAAAAAACGTAATGATCAATTTTGACGATTACTATATCTTTGATTTATATTAGTAATATGAGCATTATTACTAGAAATATCTTGATTTTCAACATAGATTGGCATTTGAATATTAGAATTAAAAATAAAAGCAAAACAAAAACAAATAATAAAACTTAATGAAAATTGATAAAGATTTTTTTTAGTTACTAAATTACTAGTAATTAATGCTGATACTTGTGAATTATTTTTAACAGCATGACTAGCAATAGCTGCGCCTAATGATTCACCAAAAACAATAATTTTTTGATTAGGATATTTAGATTTTACTGCACTTATTATATCTTTTAAATCATTAATATCAGTACCTAATGATTTAAATTTTCAATCTTGTCCATTTTTACCATTACCTCTTCGATCATAAGTAATCAAAGATAGTTGTGATTTTTTACAAAAAGAACTTAATAATTTAAAATCATCTTTTTGACCTTGCAAGCCATGAGCACCAATAATAATGACTGTACTTTTATCAACCATTTGCTTAAATAATTTTACTTCATAACCATCACGTAAAATAATTACCTTTTCTCGTATTTCAGCAGCTTGTTGTACATGAACATTATCTTTAATTTTTGCCATTAATAAAATTCTTAAAATTAATAAAATAATTAATATACTAATCCCAATTAAAATCGAATATAAACCATTTTTATCAGTAAAAAAATTAGCATTGTTTCATATCATGTTAAAGTTAGTCCCTTCCTATATTTGTAATTATTCGTAAATTTTAAAATTAGGTGCTTGTGGATGAATAAAAATACGTTCAATTTTTTGTGCTTTATTTGTCTCATCATTAATAGTTAATAAAACAGCTGAAAATTGACCTTCACCATCAGCTGGACTAAATTTTGCCGGCATACTTTTTTTATCACGAATAATAACTTCTTCAGCTTTAGCACCAATAATAGAATAAAACGGACCTGTCATTCCAACATCACTAATAAAAGCAGTACCTTTTGGTAATAAACGATTATCTGCTGTTTGAACATGAGTATGAGTTCCTACCACACAAGTAACTTGACCATCAAAATTTCAAGCAAAAGATAACTTTTCCGCTGTTGCTTCAGCATGAAAATCAATAATATGAATGTCACTTTTTTCTTCACTATTTTGTTTATCAATCGTAATAAGTTGTTCAAGAGCAAAATAAGGATTATCAGATTTATCCATGAAAGTACGACCAATTAAGTTTGTTACACGCACTTTTTTATTACTAACTTTAACTAAAATTGTACCATTACCTGGATGATAAGGATTATAATTTAAAGGACGCAATAAATTGGGAGTTTTATTAATATACTTAGCAACATCAGGATGACCAAAAATATGATTACCGGTAGTAATAATATCAATACCAGCATTTTTTAATTCATCATAGTGTTTTTTACATAATGATTTACCATGAGTAGTATTTTCACCATTCGCAACTACTAAATCAATCTTAAATTGATTTTCATATTCCTTTTTTATTTTAGGAATTCAATATTTAACCATTTGTCTACCAACAATACTGTAAATATCACCAATTATTAAAATTTTCATTAATTTCCACCTGCTTTATTCTATTTTATCAATTTCTTGTAAAACTTTAATAAAATTATACTTTTCCGTATATTTTTCATATATTACTTGTCGTTGTTTATATTTTTCATAAAGATGCAACTTACTTTCATATTTATTTAATAAAATAATAACTTTTTGTAGACTATCATGAACAGCCGTTCGTGATACTTTTTGTAAATCAGCGATTTCTTGTAAAGATAAATTCTCAATAAAGTAATTTGTAAAATATTGTTTTTGTTTTGCTGTTAATAAAGTATTATAAAAAGCAAATAAACTATAATATAAAACTTGTTTTTCTAAACTATTCATTTTCATACTCCACAAACAAATCACTTGTTAAACTAAAAATATACTTATCTAAATCAAACTCTTCCAAGTCATTAATACCTTCACCAAAACCCATTAATTTAACAGGAATATCTAATTCTTCCTTAATAGCAAGAATAATGCCACCTTTAGCAGTGCCATCCATTTTTGTTAAAATAATGCCAGTCAAAGAAACAATTTTCATAAATTCTTGCGCTTGATTAATACCATTTTGTCCAGTTGTACCATCAATTACTAACAATGTTTCATTAGCTTCATGTCCTAATTTCTGAGTAATAATTTTATTAATCTTTTTTAACTCCTTCATCAAATTAACTTTATTTTCTAATCTCCCTGCTGTATCAACAATAATAACATCACAACCTTCAGATTTAGCTGCTTCAATTCCAGCATAAACAACACTAGCTGGATCTTGCTTTGGTGTTCCTAAATAACAAGGAATACCAATCCTTTCTGCTCAAATTTGCAATTGTTCAACTGCACCAGCACGAAAAGTATCAGCAGCAACTAGAATTGGTTTTTTATCTTGTTCTTTTAATTTAGCTCCTAATTTAGCTGCTGATGTTGTCTTACCATTACCATTAACACCAACAACTAAAAATAACGAAATATTATTACTACTAAAATTTAATCTTGTAGAAACTAACTGACCATCAGTATAAATAACAAACATTTTATCAATAATAATATCATTAATATCTTTTGGTTTTGTTAATTTTTGGATTTTGGCTTCATGACGAATTTCATCAGTGATAGTTTCTGCCATTTTGTATCCAACATCTGCTAAAATTAATACTTCAGTTAATTCTTCAAAATATTGTTCATCAAGTTGATGATAACGCGCTGCTAATGCTTTAATTTTAGATGCAAATAATGTTCTTGACTTTTTAAGACCCTGCTCATATTTAGTTGTTTTTTGACCAAGTAATTTTGTCTTTAAATTTTTAAAAAATGCCATATTTTCACCTACATTGTTTATTATACCAATAAATAACTAGTTATTTATGACATTAATACTTTAATTTTATTAAAATATTAATAGTACGATTTAAAAGTTTTATTTAATAAGTAATTTATTATATTTTAATTTAATAATAAATCCAAAAAATATCAATCAATTTTTCTTGATTTTAGCTAAAAATAAAAGATTGCAAAATCAATCTTTTTAACTTGTTTTATTAAATACATGATGAATTTGATGGTTTATATCCACTTGTTGAAGGTTGATTTTGTGAATCCATTGCATTTATTTTTTTAGTTTTATTAAAACTTAATCGGTTTATTTTTTCTTCAAATACATGTTTCTCATTATTAGCAATTTCTTTTTCTAATAATAAATTTTTAATTTGATCAGTCTTAATTAAAATATCCTTATTTATATCTTTGTTTTTATTAACACAACCAAAAGTAAAAATAATAATAATATAATTTAATACTGAATTTATTTTTTTCTGTTCAAAATGTGCAATATCTCTTTCAATATTGGTAATTTCTCTTTCAATATTGATAATTCTTTTAGTTATATTTAATAAAATTTGTTGATTTTGTTTTATTTTTAATTTTTTCATTTTTTTTAAAAAAAATTCAGAAACTTTCTTATCTTTTGAAAAATCTTTGGCAAAAGATAAACTATCATTACCCATTTTATCTTTCTCAATAAAATTAGCACCTTTATCAATTAATAAGTTAATAAATTTTAAATCAGCATTACCAATTATAGCAAAATGTAAAGGAGTATTATCTTTATTATTTTTGGCATTTATATTAGCGCCATATTTAATTAATAGATCTGCAGTTTCTAAAAAATTACGAAAACATGCATAATGTAAAGGAGTATTACCAGAATTATCTTTTTCATTTATATTCAATTTTTTTACTTTATTAGTAAGAAAAAAAATAGCTATCTCATTATTACCATTTTGTAAAGATCAAATAAAAAGTTTTTGATCATAAATTTTCCTTAATTTTTTATTTGTTAATATTCTTTTTGCTTCATTCAATTCTTGCATTTTAAAATTTGACTGAGCATTCTTATTTTTATCTGGATGAGTTTCTAATGCCTTTTGTTTGAATTTTTTTTTAATCTCATCTACTGATGCTGTTGGTTTTACATTTAATATATCATAATAATTAGAAATTGATGATTCATATTTCAACATTCTTTTTATCTCCTTTCAAAATAAAAAACCCATTTCCTTTAAAACAAAGCAATGAGTCAAAAACTATATTTAGTTTTTAAGTAAATTATACATATTTTACTATTAATTTGATAAATTTAAATATTTTTTAATGCTTTTTATTTTATTCATCAGATTTTAATAATTCAATTAAATTCATTTTATTTAATTCATGATTATTAATAATAAATGTTGAAATATATATGCCACCAATTATGGTAAAACTTACTGGTAATATTCATCATGTTATTGTAAATGGTAAAGCCACACCAACAAAACTAGTAAGAATGGCAATTAAACCATAAATAGCAAGGAAACCTAGGGCAAACCCTACAATATAACCAAGTAATGCTCAAGGTGTAAAAATACCTAAAGTAAAAGAGTTAATTTCTCAATTAGTATAACCTTCTGCTTTCATATGAGCCATAAAACGACGAAATTGATCGGTAAATAAATCAGTAATCATAATAACAATTAATATTGAACAAATAATCGTTGTCACAATAAATAAAGCACTAGCACTGAAAGCAATATCTGACATTTTAGTAAGCATTGCTTGTTGTCTTGATAATAAATAATTTTTTTTGACCATTGGTATATTTTGATTACCACTTAAACTAGTGGTTGCATAAATAGTATAATCATCTAAATTTGATTTAAAACTCATTCTTCCAATTAAATCAAAAACATTAGCATTAGCACTTAACTTACCATTAAATCATTGAAATACATCCGTTCCTGAATAATAAGGATTATCATCAATATAACTATAACCCATAATTTCATTAGCTCATTTTTGATCAACATAGGCTTTAGGAGTATCATAAGAATCTTGAATTCCCACAACTTGATATGTATGAAGTGGATTATCATTACCCGTAATATTTTTTCATCATGTTGGCATGTTATTTTTAATATCTGCTTGTAAACTATCAGCATTAATATTATTTTCTTTAGTTAAAATATTATTATTAACCATTCCCATAAATCATTCTGCTGGGCGGTTTAATAAAATACTTAATGGATCTTTAGGATCAAATCCATTATATGGCTTTACCAAATCATATGAAAAAGGTCTAATTCATTTACCTGTTGAATCGGAAATACGTGTTAAATCAAAATCAATAGTTTTAGCATTATCAGCTGTTGGAATTTTACCACTTTTAGCACTACCACTAATATCAGAAGGCAATTTTAATCAAATATCATTAACATTATTTCAAGTACTAGGTTCATTATTTATAATTGGTTGTCCTTTTTCATCGTACATACCATTATATCTAGTACCATGGATATCACTATATTCTTTACTATTATCAGATAATTTTATTTTTTGATTACCACGATAATTTCATTTTGTTCCACTTTTTGATCAGATGCCACCATTTGTAGTATAAGAATCTGTTGGTGGTGTTTCACCGTAATATCAATTTTCTTTTGGTAAAGGAACACTTTTACCATCAATATTTTTATAACATAGAGTATTAACTTGTGGTACACCACTAAATTGTGAACCAACATCTAATCCAAATTTAGATTGAAAAGCACGATTGATAACCATTGGAATAGCATTAGCATTAGCATTATATTTTAAAGCTTTAACTTCATCATTTTTTAATACTAACATCGCAGTTTTGGGATTAATACCAATAACATCCATTAGTTCTTTTTTAGCAATTTTTGTACTTTCATCAACACCAACTTTAAACTGTGTTACTAATTCTTCATCTGGTCCATTAATATCACCATTATTAGTAGTTTTTGGATTAAAAGCAATAGTATTATGACTAATACTAAAATAATCATAAGGATCTTCTTTAATATTAGGTCTTGGCAAACTATCAATACTCTGACGAACAAAGCCTGGTAATACTTGCTTTAAAATTTCTTTAATTGCCTCTGGACCAGGTGGCACTCCAGGATTGGGAACTTGCAAAATATTAGGTAATTGGCCACTTGCAAAATTAACAATATTATATGAAAATATTTTTGATGGTGTATTATCTTCTTTACTTAAATCAGTTATTAACTGATTACTAAAAGCTTTGCCACCTAATCAACTATATGATCAAACTAAATCATTAACATCTAATGTCCCTGTTGATTGTTCTTGATAATAAGAGGACATTTTTTTTATAAACTCTGCTCTTTCAGATTCAGGAAAAGATGAATCAAAAGTAAAAACATCAGCAAAATTATTAGTTAATTTTTCTTTTTTAAACAATAATGGATTATATCATCCAACACGTGCCTTTTTCTCATCATAAACAATTTTATCTTCAGGTCAAGGCATAGCACCATAAGTTGGATAATATTTCTCACCGTTTGGTCGATTAAAAAAATCTCATGAATATAATCCATATTTACTCATTGGCATATTTGGCATTGGTGTTTGATACTCATAATAATTTTTATATTTTTGAGTTTTGAAATAATTAACTTTTAAACTATTAATAGTGGCAGGAACTAGTGTTGTTGCTACAATTGAAAGTGAAGCTAAAGTAATAACTCCTGAAGTAACTAAAATTTTTTTTCAACTAGTTTTTGATAATGATAATAAAAAACGAAGACGAAAATTATTTTGTAAAAACTTGCTAGCTCTACTTTTAGGAACACCTAAAGCCAAATCACTATCTTTTTTAATTAAAAATAGAGGATCACGTTTTAAAAGACGAAAGGCAGTTAATAAAGTAACAATTGTAATAAAACAAATAATTAAAACAATTGAAATAAATAATGGAACAACATCAAAATTAAAAACATTATATGGTAAAACAAATAAAGTATTAAAAATCTCAGTTAAATATACCTGAATTACAAGACCAACAATTCAGCCAATTGGAATTGCAATTAATAGTGTTAATAATGGATATGCCAAATAAGAAATCGTAATTTGTCATGTTTTATAACCTATTGATTTTAAAATACCCATTGAAACTTGTCCATGTTGAATTGCTTTTTTAACAATTAAAGTGGTAATGAAAATAACAACTGTTAATAACAATAATACTCCTGCTATTGCTGCAAATAAAAATCCAATTATTGCTGAATTAAATATCTTTTCTTTACTACTATAAATTGAAAACTGACTATTACTACTTGTAACTACAGGATTTGGATTAATAAGGTAATCAGAAGATGACTGTGCTGTTAGATTTATATTACTATATTTCTCAACTAAGTACTTATTATAATCATTTTGATTTAAATCACTAACACCATTATCACTAAATATTGTTTTTTGAAAAAAATCATTAAATAAATCAACATCAAATTCATGAATACTATTTTTAGGAATATTATTTCATTTTGTAAAATACATTAAAGTATTATCAGTTTTATCTGCACTCTTATATCATTCTCCATCATTTCATGCTGAAGGTGTAACATAAGCAATAAATTCAGTTCTCGTATTAGGAATTGGATCTAAATCACTAATTGTTGGATAAATATCATAAGCATCACCACCAATACCACTAACAATAAAGGCAGTACCATTAATATTAATATCATCACCTGGTCTATATGCTTTATTACGTTTATTTTTTCTTGCATATTGTGGCGTAATAGCTACCTCATTTTTACTTGTTGGTGCAACACCTTCAAATACTTTTAAATTAGTATGATTTAAAGCATTAGGTAAACCAATATCAATAATCTTAGTATTAATTTGAGTATTATTAATTACCCCAGCACTGGCAGTAAATTGATTACGAACATATAAATCACGCATTTGTAAGGCTGCAGCTGCACGAACTAAGTATGTAGAAAATGCGTCTCTTTCATTTCCATCACTAATCATATTATAGTTAAAAGGTGAATGATAACCAATAGAAGTATTAGTAAAATTAGTATAAATATTACTATCCTGTTCTGTTGCAGAAAAATTACGATAAATTCTCATTCATTGACCATTCATACCATAATCACTATCCAATCTTGGATCAGGATCGGTTTCTTTAACTATTTTAACAAAAAGTTCATCTCTTTGTGTTTGATCTTGTAAATTAACACTATCAGGAATAGTAGCATCATTAGAAGAAGATCTAAAATTTATTTTATTTTCTAAAATTCAAGTGGTAACTTTATCATTATCAGTCTCCTTTAATATCGGATCTGTTGAATGTTTTGTAATCCATTCCTTAATAAAAGTATTAATAGATTGAAGAATATTGGGTGCTGTTTTTTTTAAAAAAACATCACGATATAAATCATCTGCTGCTGTTTTAAAATGATTTTTTAAATTCTCATTAGCAGCATTTTTTGACTTTAATAATAATTGACCATATATGCTTGCTTTAACATTATTATTATTCAAATTAAAAACTAAAGGATTATCCGGATTTGTTCATCTTATATCATTAAACCCAGTAATATTACCTATATTATCACGAGTATAATCAATAGTTAAGTTATCTTTAGTGATTGGTAGGATTTCTTGATCTGTGCCTATTTTTGTATCATCAAAATAAAGCGCTTTAGTGCTTTTACTATCAGTTCCATTTTGAACATAAAATCGACCTAATTTTAAACTAAAAGCTTGATTAGCAATTTGTTTAATACCTTGTGACACTGGTGAATAAGGTAAAACAGCATCAAACTTAAGATCATTTAATCCTAATTGATTGCTTCCTTCAATCATTCTAACGTACGATATTCAACTTCCAGTAACCAACGAAGTTGCAAAAGCAGTAAGTAATAATAAAATAACTAATTGTAATTTACTTTTTCACGTAGCAACTAAAGTCTGCTTTAATAGTAACGCATTCTTAAATAAACTTTTTTTTGCTTTTTTATTAGTAGACACCATTTTTTTATTATTCGCTTTTTCGCGTTTATTTAACCTTGCCATTACAGTTCTCCCTAATTCCTGAAATTAAAATTTTGCATTTAATTTTAATTATTAAGTTCACATATGGATTAATAATATCACACTTATACAAAATTAATATATAGGATAATTTTAAAATAAATAATAGATAGTTTTTATAATGTTTAATTTTTCTCTGTTTGATATATTACCATATTTAAATTGTTTATTTAAATAATTTTAAAATTAAAATAACTAATGATACAATTTATAAGAAATGAATTTAATTATTTTCAGAGTTAAATGTATTAAATTTTAGTAAAATAAAATTGACAAAAATAACACTTTATTTAAGGAGAACTGCTATGAAAAAAGTATTTACCAAATTAGGAATTATCTTAATAGCAAGTGCCACTATTTTACCTCTATCAGCTTGTACCTTTAATTTTTATGTTAACCGTGCAACTAATAGTATCGCTAAAAGTTTTGCTGACCAAACTTCTGCTTTAATTAAAAGTATGGTTATGTCAAAAGAGTTAGGTGCTGATACTAGTAGTACTAATGATGATATTATGGGAAAAATTAAAAATAATAGTATTAATAATTTAACTAAAAATACTAGTTTAGATAATTGAGGTGATTTACAAACACGTTGAGGGGAAAATGGAAAAATTGATGTAAATAATTTTGATTCTGATAATTTTTTTAAAGCTTCTGGAACAGGTGAATTAACTAAAACCATCAATAGTAAAAAGCAAGTTAATGATGTTTTTTTATCACTTGATTATATTAGAACTATATCAATTATGGCTAATCCACAATTAGAAAATATAGTTGTAGGTGCTGGTATGGACCCCATTTCTAGTTTTTTAAAATCATTACAAAGTGACTTAAGCACTTTACCAGCTGGATTACAATTAGTTGCTAATTTAATTAATAACTATGGTTCTAATTTTTTAAATCCGCTAACTAGAATATTTGGTAATTTAGTCAATGGCAGTTGATCTGATCAACAAACTTCTACACCCACTGATGAAGAAACATTAACTAAGTTTATGAATAATTGAAAAGATGATAGTGGTCAACCTTATAGTGATTGAAATAATGGAGAAAGATGAAAAATAAGTCCAACTTTAGGTAAATTTCCTGGTCATAAAGTAAGTGATTGAAAATCAAAACAAGATTATGATTTATATCATGGTGGCACTTTAATTAATTACTTGTTTTGAAAAATGAGTGAAGACAATAAAATTTTTGGTAAAGATGGTAAAACTCCACGATATTTAGGTGGCATTCTTTCAGAACATATAACACTTGATGGAAGTTGACTGGTTCCAAATAACATAAAAGTTGATTTTGATGATAAAGGTTTTTTTACTGATGTTGAAAGATACCTTCCCTATCTTTTAACTAACCCACTTTATATCTTAACAATTATTGAAGCAATTATTCCGGTTATTAAAAAATGAATATTAGATATGCCAGATATTACTGAAGGTGTTAAAAACTTAACAATTAGTAATGGTTATCCATCAAAGCCAAGTGCTGGTAGCTATAATTTACTTGATATTATTAATACTATAAATTCTTTAATTAACCAACCAGAAAAATTAAAACAAATACTTCTAACCGTATTTGGTAAAACTACAGCAGAAACTCGTGGTTTTGATACATTCCTTTATGATCTTAAACTTAATTTAACAATACCAAATCCAATTTCTTTACCAGTAAATTTAACTTTAGGAGGACTGATTGGTGATGAAATGTATAAACCTTATGACTTAATTGATACTATTATCAAAGAAATTAATACAGATAGTGTTAAAAACATTATTACTAGCATTACTGATCTAATTACCAAAATTTCAGAACAATATCCAGGTAATGAAGGTATTAATATTGATTTACAAGATTTAGAGAATTTTTTATTTAATAATACTACTGGTCTCTTAATAATTTTTAAAAATGATACTATTGTTACTCTAAAAAACATAATTAATAAAAGTGATGTAACAGCAACCGATGTCGAAGAATTATATAAATCATTAGGTGGACATATTAATAAAGATGATCCAGAATATCCAACTTTTACTCAGGGTTCAATACTTGATATTTTACAAAAAACTATGCTTGAACCAAACAGTCAACTAAATAATATCTTAAATTTATTACTTGGTACTACTGATGAAAGTCATAAATTAGGAATTAAAAATATTATTACTGCTAATAATAATCAATGAATTAAAGATAACTATGAAGTTTATTTTGATGCTGATAACACAACCGGCATTAATAAAAAAATAGGTAATACTTCTAATATTACTATGACTAAAACTACCATCAATAATATTGAAACAATTAATTTAAAATATGATTTTACATATAAAATTAAAAACACTACATATCATTTTATTATCACTGCTATTGATATTGAAAATTTAATTGATTTTCAAGGTATACGTACTTTTAAATTTAAAAGTATTACTCTAGTGAAATAAAAAACTAATTTTAATAATATTATTTACTAGATATTTAATAAAAAAATAATAGTTATCATAATAATAATTATTTTTAACTATAAAATATATGACTATTGTAAGGTAGTACAGACATTTTGGACTATTTTTAATCTAATAAAAGTTTATCAAAATAATCCATAGGAGTCATTAACCCTAATGATTTATGTGGTTTAGAATTGTTATAATATTCTTGAAAAGAATTAACTAATTTTTGAAATAAACTAAAATCACTATTTAAATATGGTTTTATTTCAAATAAATTACTTCAATTTCTATGAAATCTTTCAATCTTACCATTACTCTGTGGTGATCTAAACGGTGTAGTTTCATGAACTATACCTTTTTTATTACAAAAATTTGTAAATCAACGATTCCTTTGTGGTTTTCCACAAGATGTATTAACATATTGACTACCATTATCAGTTCTAATCCTTTTAATTTTAATTCCCAATTTTTCATAAAAATTTAAAGCATTTTTAGTAGCATTTACAATATCTCTGGTTTGTGCTTGTTCAGATGGATAACAATAAGTATGGATGAGTTACACTTTATTGGACACTAATTACGTAGACAAGTGAACAAATTAGTGAAAAGAAAGGAATTATAATTATGGCCAATATTAACTCATATACCAACGAATTTAAAAAGCAAATAGGTAGCTTTATATCAAAGTGGTAAATCAATATCTTGCCTTGTTAAAGAGTATAATCTTACAAGAGCAGTTACTTATAAATGAATTAAGCAATTTACTAATTCAGGTAGTTTTAAAATTAAAGATAATCTTTCTGATTTAGAAAAACAATTAATTCAAACAAATAAAGAATTAAAACAGTTACGAATGGAAAATGATATTTTAAAGCAAGCAGCACTAATAATAGGCAGAAAATAGAAATTATTGTTAAAAATAAATCTAAATATAAAATTCGCACAATGTGTCGTTTTTTAAAAATCTCTAAATCAACTTATTATTTTAAGGCTTTTCTCCCTTTATGTACTATTTTTAAATTTTATCACATAAATGCTGAGAAAAGCCTATCTACGGACTTCTCCCCACATTTTTAAATGAAACATAGCATTACAGTTTCAAAAGTAGGTATCTTGTTGAATTTATATGCAGCTTCTTTGGCATATAAATGAACATGATGTTTTGCAACTTTGATATGTGTTTTAAATGTTCTTCGTATATGTTTTCATACTGATTCAATTTGATTGGTATTTACGCCAATTTTTGAAACATAACCATCTTGATGGTTAACTGTTTTGTGATTAGGGAAAAGTGATTTGAAATCACGATATCCTTTTCAAGAATCAGTATGTACATCACACTTTGAAGAAATATGGTTTCTTGCAAACTGCAAAAGATTTTTACTTTTTGCGTTTTTGATTACTTTCACAATTAAATTATTGGTTGTTTTTTCATAAATCCCAACAATTAATGTTTTATTTATCAAAGATTTTCCTTGTTTTTTAAAACCCATATGTGAAAGATACATTTCATCCATTTGCACTATGCCCTCAACAATAAATTGATGTTCTTGTTTGGCAATACGATTTCTGATTTCATGACCCATTCTTCAAGCAGTTTTCAAAGTCACACCCAATTCTTTTGCAACATCAGTTGATGTAATTCCATGTTTGGTGTTTATTTATCTAAAGATGAGATAAAATCAAAATCTCAAAGGTGTTTGTGACTTGTAAAAAATGGTGCCATGAAGAATACTAAATGTTTGATGACATTTCAAACATCTTATTCTTCTTAAATTAGAAGTATTCAAACTTGTTCAAGAACACATGATACATTTGTTTTTCTTCAAACTTGCTATATATTTTAAACAATCCTGTTCTGTTTGAAAAGCATTGTTGAATTCATTCAATTTCATTGTTTCCTCCACAAGTACATGTGGGGAGAAGTCCGTATTTTAATTTAAAGAAAAAAGAAAAAAATCAAAATAATATTTATGAACAAGCTGTTATTAGTGCTTTTAAAGAAAATAAAGAAGTTTATGGAACAAGAAGATTAAAAGTCATACTAGCAAACCAAGAAATTTATTTATCACGCAGAAAAATTAAAGAAATTATGAATAAGCATAATTTAATATCAAAATACACTAAATTATCATTCAAAAATCATCATAATAAAGTTAATGATAGTCAAATAACCAATCTTGTTAATAGAAACTTTAATAATAGAATTAAAAATGAAGTTAGTGTTAGTGATTTAACTTATGTTCAAGTTAATGGTAAATGAAACTATATTTGCTTATTAATTGACCTATTTAACTGCGAAATTATTGGACATAGTGTTGGAGTTAAAAAAGATGCATCATTAGTAAATCAAGCATTTATGCAATCAAATCGCTGTTTAAAAGATATTGAAATATTTCATAGTGATCGTGGCAATGAATTTAACAATAAAATGATTGATAAACTTTTATTAGCATTCAATTTTAATCGTTCTTTAAGCAAAAAAGGCTGTCCTTATGATAATGCTGTTGCTGAAGCAACTTTCAAAACTTTTAAGACAGAGTTTATTAATGATAGAAATTTTACATCATTAATCCAATTAAAATTAGAATTATTTGATTACATCAACTGATATAACAACATAAGAATTCACAGCACTCTAAACTACTTAACCCCCATCAAATACCAAGCACAAATGTCTACCAAAAAATAATCCTAAAAAGTGTTGCCATTCCAAATATTTTTATCATTTTTATACTTTTCTACAAACTTGTTAAATTTATAATCAAATTTATTAAAATCAGCACTATTAATTAAATATGGCTTTTCTCCCTTTATGTACTATTTTTAAATTTTATCACATAAATGCTGAGAAAAGCCTATCTACGGACTTCTCCCCACATTTTTAAATGAAACATAGCATTACAGTTTCAAAAGTAGGTATCTTGTTGAATTTATATGCAGCTTCTTTGGCATATAAATGAACATGATGTTTTGCAACTTTGATATGTGTTTTAAATGTTCTTCGTATATGTTTTCATACTGATTCAATTTGATTGGTATTTACGCCAATTTTTGAAACATAACCATCTTGATGGTTAACTGTTTTGTGATTAGGGAAAAGTGATTTGAAATCACGATATCCTTTTCAAGAATCAGTATGTACATCACACTTTGAAGAAATATGGTTTCTTGCAAACTGCAAAAGATTTTTACTTTTTGCGTTTTTGATTACTTTCACAATTAAATTATTGGTTGTTTTTTCATAAATCCCAACAATTAATGTTTTATTTATCAAAGATCTTCCTTGTTTTTTAAAACCCATATGTGAAAGATACATTTCATCCATTTGCACTATGCCCTCAACAATAAATTGATGTTCTTGTTTGGCAATACGATTTCTGATTTGATGACCCATTCTTCAAGCAGTTTTCAAAGTCACACCCAATTCTTTTGCAACATCAGTTGATGTAATTCCATGTTTGGTGTTTATTCATCTAAAGATGAGATAAAATCAAAATCTCAAAGGTGTTTGTGACTTGTAAAAAATGGTGCCATGAAGAATACTAAATGTTTGATGACATTTCAAACATCTTATTCTTCTTAAATTAGAAGTATTCAAACTTGTTCAAGAACACATGATACATTTGTTTTTCTTCAAACTTGCTATATATTTTAAACAATCCTGTTCTGTTTGAAAAGCATTGTTGAACTCATTCAATTTCATTGTTTCCTCCACAAGTACATGTGGGGAGAAGTCCGATAAATATTTCATTTTAAACTACACCTCAACTAATAATATAAAGTTATAAAAACTTTTATTAGTCCAAAAAGTGTGTCTAATCTACATAAAATATATGACTATATACTATACAATTTTAATTTTAATGCTATACTTAATTAAGTGCTTATTAATATCTCATTATATCAGATATTATTATCAGATTTATCAATTAGGCGCCAGAAAGAAGAGGCATTGTTAATGGAAAACAATCAAACAATAGAAGCATTATTAGAAGAAATTAAAGTTTTAAAAGAAACAGTAATTATTATTAATGCAAGTTTAACAACACTTGTAAAAATCACAGAAGAACGTGAAAAACGTTTTGTTGAACGTGGAGCAAGAACACAAGGGGACAGAAATTCTTCTGATCGTGGAAACTTTAGACCACGTTCTGACCGTGGTGATTCTAGTTGAGGAAACAGTGGTGGATTTAGCAGACGAGACCGTGACGACCGTAATCGTAAAGGATAATTTAAACAAATAAAAAAAACTTATAACTAAGATTTAGTTATAAGTTTTTTTTATTTGTTTAAATGTATAATGAAATTAAATATTAAAAATAACTATTTTAATTTCACTAATTTATTAATTTTTCAAAATCTAAAACCCCATCAACTCAACTATTATTAAAATTAGTATCATGAGTTGTCAATAATACAGTGCCTTCAAATTCTTGCAATGCTTTTAATAAAGACTCTTTAGCTAAAACATCAATATGATTAGTTGGTTCATCTAAAATTAATAAGTTGTAAGGTTTTAATGCCAATGCTGCTAATCTAACCTTAGTTTGTTCACCACCAGAAAGTAAGTTCATTGGTTTCATTACTAAATTACTACGCAAACCAAAACTTGCTAAAATTCTTCTAATCTCAACATCATTTAATTTAATATCTAATTCTTTTAAATAATTAAATGGAGTAGTACTAGTCATTACTTCAGTTTGATGAAAATAGGCTACTTGCATTCGATCATCTAAATTAATATTTCCAGCAAGTGCTGGAATATTACCAGCTAACGTTTGCAAGAAAGTAGTTTTACCAATTCCATTATACCCTTTAACAACTCACTTACTACCAGTCTTAATAACAAAAGTAAGTGGCTTAATTAATGGTTTATGATAACCTATTTCAAGGTTTTTAGCTTGGACAGCAATTGAACTTGTTGTTTTATAATACTTAAAATAAAACTTTGGAGGAGACTGGATTTGCTGTTTTTCTAAAACATTAATTTTAGATAATTGTTTTCTTCTTGATTCAGCACTTTTAGCAGTTGAAGCACGTGCTGCATTTTTACTAATATAAGTTTCTAATTTTTCAATTAATTTCTTTTGATTTGAATATGCTGATTCATATTGACGATGATGTAAACTTTTTTGTTCTAAAAAACTTTCAAAATTACCAACATAACGAGTAATCATATAATTATCAATATCTAAAATAATATTACATGTTGTATTAATAAAATTACGATCATGTGACACCAATAAAAATGCACTAGGGTAATTTTGTAAAAACTTAGCTAATCAATTAATTTGTTCAATATCCAAAAAATTAGTTGGTTCATCAAGTAATAAAAAATCATCTTCATTTAATAATAATTTTGCTAATAACACTTTTGCTCTTTGACCACCACTTAAACTACCTAAAGTTTGTTCTAAAAGTTGTAAATTAATACCCAATCCATCAACTAAACGACCAATTTTTTTACTAATAGTATCAAATCCTTGGTGTGTCAATTCATCTTGAATTTTCATTGCTTTCGTTAATAACTCTTCACTATAATTATTAGCCATTTCTGAATATAAGTTTTCCATTTGTTGTTCACGTTCAAAAAGTTTTTGATAACTTTCACGCAAATATTGTAAAACTGTTAATTCTAAATTAACCTCTTGATGTTGATCCAAATACCCAATTTTAATTTTAGGATGAATATTTAAATTAATATGATCTGCAGATACTGTTCCATTAATAATATTTAATAACGTTGTTTTACCAACACCATTCATACCAATTAATGCCACATGTTCACCTTTATTAATTTGTAAAGTGGCGTTTTTATATAAAACTTTTCCACCATTAGCATGTGTTAAATTCTCAATTGTGACAATACTCATCTTATACCTCATTAATATTTTTTAATTACTTAGTAATAATAACATGAATATTAACTATAAAATAAGAGAAAAGAGAAAATAGTATTAATTTTATAGATTAAAATTTTATTATTATCAACAAAATTGTTAACTTATTAATTATGTTGAAATAAACATTTTACTTTATTTCAAGTATTAGCTGAAATTGGAATATTATTAATACTCTTTGCATCAAATTTTTCTTGAGTTTGATGAGACAATTTTCTATTTTTAATTATATTAATATTTTGTTCAAAACTTGGTCTAATTTCATCAAAAGATATGTTTTTTTGAAAACTTAAATAGTTTTTTAAAACTCTAGAATTGATATTATGAGAATCTATTTCTTTTAAGTCCTCAATTTCTAGTTTTTTTGCTTTTTTTGATTCTACCAAGTTTTACATTTTTTTAAATAAAGGTTTAATTGCATATTCTTTTAGTATCTGAACGCCTAATACTGCTACAATTGCTAAAACTACATATCAACCTATAGGCAAAGTAGTGTAAGTTGCTGCTATTCCTAAAGCCGCAGGAGTTCATCAACAAAGCGCCATTGCAAAAGAAATTTTAAGTGCAAAAACAGAAATAATTCCTGAAACAACACCAAAAATATAAGTTTCAAAGGCAACAATAAAAAATTTGGGAGCGTGTCGAAGATGTCGGTAACTAAAAAGTTTTAAAAATAGCTCCTTTCTTTTTTAAACCCTTAAATTAAAAATAAATGACAAAAGACGAGAATAAAAATCTTGTCTTTTTTTTGTAATTGTAAAATTTTAAAATTTTTAATAACCCTCTTTAACACTATTATCAACACGTGTTAAGGAATTAAAAAAGTGAACCATAACACAGTTGTTCAAAATAGTGGCTAGCATGTGGACTTGCATGAATAAATAAAAAGTGGAGTGATACCTAATAAAATATACTAACCATTAATATGGTAATCCTTGGGGTGGGAGCGGATTGGAAACTAGTATATATAGACCCTGCTAGGGGACATACTATTATTCTTTATTTAACCAGCACCATCACTCCAAGTGAATGGTTGCTGGTTTTAATTTTTTGATAATCAAAGTGAAAAACCAAAATTTTTAACTAATAAAAATAAAAGTACACATGCTTCTATTTTAAGTTATTTTGGTTTTAATGATTTTAATCACGAAAGTTATTTTACTGACTTTGTTGCAGAAAATAATGCTAATTTATATAATGCTCCACTAGATATTGATAACGAAACTATTACACAATATTTAATACAACAAGAATTTTATAGAAAAAATTGAAATTCGATTTTTAAGTTAAGTAAATTAGGAATTAGTGGTTATTTAATTTATATTGCTAATGATAATTTGTATTTTCAAGTAGTAGATATACAACAAAGAGTTTATGATATTACTAATAAATTAACGGACTTCTCCCCACATTTTTAAATGAAACATAGCATTACAGTTTCAAAAGTAGGTATCTTGTTGAATTTATATGCAGCTTCTTTGGCATATAAATGAACATGATGTTTTGCAACTTTGATATGTGTTTTAAGTGTTCTTCGTATATGTTTTCATACTGATTCAATTTGATTGGTATTTACGCCAATTTTTGAAACATAACCATCTTGATGGTTAACTGTTTTGTGATTAGGGAAAAGTGATTTGAAATCACGATATCCTTTTCAAGAATCAGTATGTACATCACACTTTGAAGAAATATGGTTTCTTGCAAACTGCAAAAGATTTTTACTTTTTGCGTTTTTGATTACTTTCACAATTAAATTATTGGTTGTTTTTTCATAAATCCCAACAATTAATGTTTTATTTATCAAAGATCTTCCTTGTTTTTTAAAACCCATATGTGAAAGATACATTTCATCCATTTGCACTATGCCCTCAACAATAAATTGATGTTCTTGTTTGGCAATACGATTTCTGATTTCATGACCCATTCTTCAAGCAGTTTTCAAAGTCACACCCAATTCTTTTGCAACATCAGTTGATGTAATTCCATGTTTGGTGTTTATTCATCTAAAGATGAGATAAAATCAAAATCTCAAAGGTGTTTGTGACTTGTAAAAAATGGTGCCATGAAGAATACTAAATGTTTGATGACATTTCAAACATCTTATTCTTCTTAAATTAGAAGTATTCAAACTTGTTCAAGAACACATGATACATTTGTTTTTCTTCAAACTTGCTATATATTTTAAACAATCCTGTTCTGTTTGAAAAGCATTGTTGAACTCATTCAATTTCATTGTTTCCTCCACAAGTACATGGGGGGAGAAGTCCGTTAATTAATAAAAGAGCTGTATGTAAAATAAGAGTATCAAAAACAGAAATTGGTGCAGAAAAAACAGCAAAATTAATTCAAACATATGGTAATTTATATTTTGAAAATTTTGAGCAAGCAAATTTAATAGTTTGTGGAGATAATGCAAAATGAATTAGAAAAACTGCTACAATTCTAAATGCTAAATTTATTTTAGATAAATTTCATGCTTTTCATGTTTTATTTCTTGGTATCATGGCAGGAAGAAGAAAAGATAAAATTGCTAAATTACACTATGAAAATGCACAAAATTTATTTGCAAAAGGCCAATATTATGAACTAATTGATTTTTTACAATCATTGACTTTACAATATAAAAAATTAAAAGTTGATTATTTTATTAATGCCAAAGATGGTGTATTAAATCAATCATTAGTTGAAAATATTGGTTGCTTTACTGAAACTAATATTAAACAAATTTTAAAGCATATGATTGGTGATAGAACTTATAACATTGATATGTATACAAAAATGGTTAATTTTAAATGCTATCAAATAAATACTGCTATCCAGTTATTATAAAATAAAAACTTAAATTCAAAAAAACTAAAAATAAATTAAAATTTATTAAAGTAAACTTTAATAAGAATTTTTGAATTATAAAAGTAAGTATTATTGTTGACTAATATTTGGTAAGTGTTAAGATTAACCTACAATTGCATATTGAAGTCTAAATTATTCTCGTCTAAAATTATAATTTAAAGACAATAAATGAATATTATTGACAACATCGGTATGCGCCCAAAAATTCAACTCACCTACCTAATCGCTTACCTAAAGTATTTTTACTTTCTTTAATCTTTTCATCATTATTATTGACACCATTAATATTTTCTTTATTTTTAAAATCTAAAATAGATTTTTTTCTAATAACTACTTGATTATCATTTTCATTTTTTATGAATTGACTTTCTTCTAAAAGTTCTTTTTTACAAAAATAAACTTCTATATTGTTCTATTATTTTTTGTTCAACATCAGTTTCTTTATTATTAATATATACTATCTTTTATCATATCTCATCATTACTAAAATAAATTCTCGTCACAATGCAAGAACCATTATCTTTACTTTTATTTTCTCAAAAAAATATTCATAAATTATAATATCATTATTAATTTCTGTTTTATATACAAAATCATTTTCTGATTTTAGTTTATATGTTATTAATTCTCTCTATATTTTTTCTTTATTTTGATGTAAAGCTTCATCTCTAGTAATTCATGCACCTTGTTTTACAATATTAATTATGGGTTTTGATAATATCGGTTTCATTTTTTCTCCTTATTTGATTAAAAAATAAAAAACCCATTTACTTTAAAATAATAAAGTAATAGGTTTAAATAAAAACTCATATACACACCAAACATCTTGTTATATTTTATATAATTTTTAAAAAAAATTTATTTTTTCAAACTAGATCCCGCTTTGTTTTGTTTTTGTTGCTTTTTTTCTTCTTCTTTTTCTCTTTTTCATCTTTCTCTAGTTTCATTCACATCATTAATTTCCCATTTAGCAACTTTGCTTAAATCTGTTGGGCCATTAGCTTCTGTTTTTCATGGGTTTGGCATTTTTTAATTTTCTCCTTACTTCAATTTGAATATTTTTTCTCAATTTTAAATATTAAATATTAGACATCATTATATATCTTTTTTATTTTTTTTAAATAATTTTTTACAAATTTTTATAACTAAAATTAAAACTATAAGTTTAACCACATATTTTTGTTTTATTACTTTTATTAGTGTTTAAAAATTTCATAATATGTAAAAATTTTTACTAAAAATAAACACTCAATTAATGCACTAATATTTTTTATAAAATTAAGATAAGTAGGGTAAAATTATTGCAATTTTTCCAAAAATATTTATCAAAATAATCAAAAACTTATATAGAGTATGAATATATTTTTGAAAAAAAACTGAAAATATAAATTATTTCTAAAAATAATAACAAATTTCCTTGCAATTTAAATATTATTTGTTATTATTCTTATAAGGATTTAGATAGCCTAGGTCCTTTAAAATTAAGGTAATATGTCAAAACATTATTCAATTATAATATTTTTAAATATAAAAAATTTAAAATTAATCTAAAACCCCTAATTTAAACTCTATAACCCCAATAACCTTAAGTTTTATTTATAAATCCCCCCTTTTTTTTATAAATGACATATTAACTTAGCAATAATTCTTGTGTAGACAAGAGCTGAAAAGCTCTTGTTTTTTATATATAAAAAAGAAAAAATGAATTTAAAAATTAAAAATTGAATGTTATAATAAAAGTTAAGGATCTATTTATAAATATCCTTAATATTTAAATAATTAAGTTACAGAACTCTAATCACTATAAATATAATAATTCTCTTAAAATTAACCCTAAAACCTTATATTTATAATGTTTTCTACACAATTAAATCTGTAACTTAATTATTGTTTGATAGCAAGAAAAAAAATCTTGTTTTTTTTATATGCTAATTTTTTAATTTTATATGAAGTTATACTTACTTATTGTTATAATAATTTTATGAAATTAGGTGAATAAATGAAAAAAGCATTAATTATTGATGGTAACAATTTATTATTTAAAGCATATTATGCTACTGCATACCAAGGAGTTAATCTACATTCGCTACAGGGTATTCCAACTAATGCCGTCTATGCTTTTATTAGAATGTTGACTAAGTATTTAAAATCTAACAACTATGCTAGTGTTTTTGTTGCATTTGATGCTGGTCGTAAAACATTTCGTCATGAAACTTTAGCAACATATAAAGGAAAAAGAAGTGAAACTCCGGTTGAGTTAATTGAACAATTTAATTTAGTTAAAATATTTTTAGACTTAGCACAAATTCCTTGGGGACAAATAAATAATTATGAAGCTGATGATATTATTGGCAGCATTGTTAAAAATAAAGTTGCTAGTAATTATCAAATTGATATTATGAGTAGTGATAAAGATTTATTACAACTATTAGATAACAATATTAAAATTCTTAATCCACAAAAAGGGATGAGTGATTTAAAGGTTATTACTATTTCTACATTTAAATCAGAATATGAATTATTACCTTATCAAGTTACCGATTTAAAGGGATTAATGGGTGATAGTTCTGATAATTTACCTGGCATTAAAGGAATTGGTCAAAAAACTGCTATTAGTTTATTAAAAGAATATGACACATTAGAAAACATTATTGAAAATGTAGAACAATTAAAACCAAATGTTAGTAAACTAATTAAACTTAACTTTAATAATGGTATTGTTTGTAAACAACTAGCACAACTTAATTTAAATACACCAATTACTGGTAATTTAGAAACGTTTAATTATAATGTTGAAAATTTAAATAATGAAAAGTTACAAGACTTTTACAAACAATATAATATGAACTCTTTATTAACACAAGACACTAATCCTAAAACTAATAAAAATAGTACATCTCACGTTCAAATTATAAATAAGTGAAGTCAAGAATGAAATTGTGATTCAAATTACTTATGATTAGAAATTTTTGGTGATAATTATAATCGCGATAATATTATTGGTTTTGGTATTAAAAATGAAAAAGGAACATTTTATATTAATAAAATTAATGCAATTAATTGTTCTAATTTTCAACATTTCTTACAAAATAAAAAACTACAAAAAATAACTTGAGATTTAAAAAAGGTTATTATCGCAGGACTGCGTTTAAAATTGATAATAAATAATATTATTTTTGACCATATGTTAGCTGCTTACCTTCTTTATGCTAATGAAAAAATATTACCAGAAAACATTGCTGTTATGCTCAATGTCAATGTTAAAGATAATTTAAGCGCTGATGATTTTTATGGCAAAGGTATTAAAAAAAATATTCCCAATGATGAAAAAGAAATAGCTATTTTTTTAGAAAAAAAATTAAATTTTTTAACAGATTCTCATCTCATTCTTATAAAAAAATTAAAAGATACTAATAACTGAAATTTATATCAAGAGATTGAATTACCTGCTGCTTTTGTATTAGTAAATATGGAGTGTAATGGTGTTAACATTGATCAAAAAAAATTAAAACTACTAACTGATAAAACTTTACTAAAAATACAAGATTTAGAATTACAAATTAAAAAAGAAAGTAATAGTAATTTAAATCCAAATTCACCAAAACAAATTAGTGAATACTTATTTAAAGAATTAAAATTACCTAATTATAAAAAAGGTAGTACTGCTTTTGAAGTTTTAATTAGTTTAAAAAATCAACATCCAATCATCGATATTCTTTTAGAATATCGTAAATTACAAAAATTATATTCCACTTACTTACTTGGTTTACAAAAATATATTTTTGATGATGGTAAAATTCATAGCATTTATAATCAAGTGCAAACCAGTACTGGCAGGTTATCTTCATTAGATCCTAATATGCAAAATATTAGTATTCGCGATAAAGAACAAAGAGAAGTTCGCAAAATCTTTATTCCAAGCAAACCACATACTAAAATACTATCCTGTGATTATTCGCAAATTGAATTAAGAATATTAGCTCATATTAGTGAAGATGAAAATTTAATTAAAGCTTTTCAACAAAAGCATGATATTCATCGCGAAACTGCAAGTAAAATATTAAATATACCTTTAGCAGAAGTTACTAACGAACAAAGACAAAATGCAAAAGCTATTAATTTTGGCATTGTTTATGGCATTTCTAGTTTTGGTTTATCACAACAAATAGGAATTAAAGTTGAAGATGCTAAAATATTTATTAATAAATATTTTTCGGTTTTTCCAAAAATTAAAAGTTATATTAATAATATAATTGATTTTTGTGAAAAAAATGGATACGTTCAAACAATTTTTAATCGTAGAAGAGAAGTAATGGAAATTACAAATAAAAATAAGGTGATTCAAAATTTTGGTAAACGAATAGCAATGAACATGCCAATTCAAGGTAGTGCTGCTGATATTTTAAAATTAGCAATGAATAAAATTTATGAAGAAATAAAAAAACAAAATATTGATGCAATATTAATTGCACAAATTCATGATGAATTAATTTTTGAAGTTGAAGATAATAAATTTAATGATGTTATTACTAAAATTACTAAAATTATGTCTAATGTTACTAAATTAAAAGTTCCCTTATTAATTAATACTAGTATTGGTGATAACTGATTTGAATTAAAATAAATTAGTTTATTATATTTTATTGGAAGGAAAATAAAAATGCCAGAATTACCCGAAGTTGAAACTGTTCGCAAAACTTTACAACCACTTTTAACTAATCATAAAATTATTGGTGTTAGAATTCTTTTAAATAAAATTATCAAAACACCAAGTATTGAACAATTCACAAAAGAAATTATTGGACAAACAATAAATGATGTTCAAAGAGTTGGTAAATTATTAATATTTATATTAGATGATTATGTATTATTAAGTCATTTACGAATGGAAGGAAAATATTATTTTCAACAAAATAATCAATCAATAAATTGAAAACATGTCTTATTAATATTAGAATTAGACAATAAATACGAATTAAGATATCATGACACAAGACAGTTTGGAACCTTTCATTTACAAACTAAAAATGAATATCAAAAAATAAAACCTTATATTAATATTGGTCCAGAACCTTTTAATAAAAATGTTACTGCTGAATATTTAAAAAATAAATGAAAAAATAAAAGTCAAAGTATTAAAGCAACATTATTAGAACAAAATGTTATGAGTGGTTTAGGAAATATTTATGCAGATGAAGTATTATTTTATGCTAGTATTCATCCACAAAGTATTACTAAAAATTTAACACTTAAACAATTACAAGAAATCATTAATAAATCAAGATTTGTGCTTAATAAATCAATAAAACTTGGTGGATCAACAATTAGTAGTTATACTTCAAGCCTTGGTGTAATAGGTTACTATCAACAAGAATTACAAGTTCATACTAGAGCAAAAATGCCTTGTTTTAAATGCCATACTATTATCAAAAAAATAAAAATAAACCTTCGCGGAACTTACTTTTGTAATCACTGTCAAATTAAATATTAACTGTGGAAAACTCAAAAGTATATATTAATAAAGAATATTTTTAATAAAAAAAGTGGAATAAATGTGGATAAGTATGTGTTTTAATCATTTCACTTTATTTATATTCTTTATGTGCATATAATTATCATACCATGAAAGAAATGGATAGTAAAAAGAAAGTTAGGGAATGAATATGAACAGAACAATAAATGATATTGATATTTTTAAGTTGAACCAATCAGAATATATTAGTAACGAAGATTACCAAATTTTATTTATGTTATATCAACCAATAATTGGTATTGAAGCAATAAATTTATATTTAACTTTAGCTCAAGAAAAGTTATTAACAAAACGTATTAATCTTGATTTCAATCACGGACGAATTAAATCTTTATTAAAAATAACTTCCACTCAATTACTTGTTGCTTTCCAACAACTTGAATCTGTTAACCTTATTAATACTTACTACTATTCTTTAAAATCTACTTACATTTATCAATTGTGTTCTCCCTTATCTGCTGATGATTTTTTTGCTAATACCCATTTAAACTCAGAACTACTTAAACAATTAGGAACTTTAAATTACGAAAGACAAAAATTTTACTTTTTGAAAAATGATATTGAAATTACAGAAAATTATGTTAATATTACTCAACAGGAAAATACTATCCCTCAATCTTTAAAATTAAAAACAGCACTTAATAATATTTATGCTAAAAAAGAACAAACATCAATTTCTAGACCAATTTATTCATTTCAAAATAAAAATCAAATTAACACTATGAAAGTTAATTTAAATTCTAATGGTGATACAATTATATCTAAAGATAATTCTGATGTTATTAATACCACATTAAATTTAATGCAACAAAAATTACCTGAAGAATATTTAAAAAATTTAACTGGTAAAATACCAACTGATAAATTAAAAACAACATTAGAAATATTAACTAATAACTTTCAATTAAATAATGCTGTAATTAACTGCTTAATTGAATATGTTTGATTTAAAAATAATAAACGTTTAGAACCAAACTATATTATTAAAATTGCTGAAACCTTTCAAGAAAATCAAATTAATAGTATTGATGATGCTTTATCTCATTTAAAACTTGCTTATGCTCGTAGCAAAAAAAATCCACAGCAACAATTTCAACAAGAATCATTATGATCTACTACAGAACAATCAACAACAAATAATTTCAATAAAAAATTAATTAAAAAATATAAGGTTGATAATATTAATAAAAAAGATATAACATTAACTCAAGAAGAAATAAAGAATATTTTAAAGGAATTTGATGCCCATTAATTTAATTACTAAAAGACACTATTATTAAGTAAGGAAATGATTATCATGAAACTTAAAGCGACAACTATCTTAAAAGAAAACATTAACAATGCTGAACTTCATGACTTTATTAAAAAAAACAACTTAACTAACAGCAAACTAGAACCATATGTTGATTTATTAAAAACTTATATTGATAGCTACAATTTATGTAAAAAACGAGAGAATCTTAGCAAATGTCTACAAAATGTTAAAGGATATCGTTATAAACTAGTAATGTTACCTAATCAAAAAATAAGTTTAGTACTAACGGATTGTCTTCATTCTATTAATAGATCTGTCCAACAACAAGTACATAATAATTTTTTAATTAAATACTATGATGATAAACTTTTATCACTTTCATGAAGTAAAAATTTTAATGCCTCAACTAATGCAAGAAAAGAAATCATCCAGTATTTACATCAATCTTTAAAACACAAAAGTTATCAAGGTTTATACTTATATGGTGACACAGGTAGTGGCAAAACTTTTATTTTTATCTTATTTGCAAATAAATTAATTCAAAAAAATCAAACTGTTTGTTTTATTGTATGACCTGAATTTGTTATGGATATTAAAAAAAGTTTTAAAAATGATACTGATACTAATGAGCAAATTGAACAATTAAAATCATGTGACTTATTATTTATTGATGATTTAGGCGGTGAAACTGTTAGTGCTTGAGAGCGTGATGAATTATTATTTAGTATTCTTAATGCACGAATTTTACCATTAAAAACTACATTTATTAATTCTAACTATAGTATTAGTGAACTATATCAACATTATTATTTAAAAAATAGTAAATCAGAAGAAATTAAAGTTAAACGCTTATTAGAACGTATTCAAACTTTAACTATACCAATTGAATTAACTGTTGAAGAATCACAAACTACAATTGAAAATAATAATATTGAAAATATTAATAATGAAATAGAATATATACCAATATAAAACATAGTATTTTTCATAAAAAAATAAAATAATGAAAACTATAATTAAAATAAAGGAAATAATTTACTAATAAAATAAATGTTTTATAAATAAATCCATATTTTGTCACAAATATTAACAATATTTGTTTATAATATACCTAGTCATTAATCAATATAAAAAACAAACACATAAAAGGAGTGACTTAATAATGGCAATTAAAATTGCAATTAATGGATTTGGGCGCATTGGCCGCCTTTCCTTCCGTCAATTATTTGACAAAAAAGAAATTGATATTGTTGCTATCAATGATTTAGGAAATGTAGAAGCTCTAGCATATCTATTACAATATGATTCAGCACATAGAACTTGAAAACACGGAAAAATCAAAGCAGACAAATCAAAAAATACTATTAATGTTGATGGTAAAATAATTAAAGTTTGTCAAGAAAAAGACCCAAAAGCATTACCATGAAAAGCCAATGCTGTTGATATCGTAATTGAAGCAACTGGACGTTTTACAACAAAAGAATTAGCACAAGCACATATTGATGCTGGAGCTAAAAAAGTTGTGATTTCAGCACCCGCTAAAGGAGACTTAAAAACTATTGTTTATAATGTTAACCATGATATTCTAAAAAGTACTGATAATATTATTTCTGGTGCTTCATGTACTACTAATTGTCTTGCTCCTGTTGTTCATGCTCTAGAATCAGAATTTGGAATTATTAAAGGATGAATGACAACGGTTCATGCTGCAACTAATGACCAACGTTTACTAGACTTAGAACATTCAGATTTCAGAAGAGGACGTAGTGCTATGTCTAATATTGTTCCTGCAGCTACAGGTGCTGCTGCAGCTATTGGTTTAGTTATCCCTTCTGTTAAAGAAAAACTAGATGGTTCAGCAATGCGTGTTCCAATTATTACTGGTTCAATTGTTGATTTAACAATTGAATTAAAGAAAAATGTTACTGTTGAACAAGTTAATGCAGCAATGAAAAAACATAGTAGCGAATCATTTGCTTATAATGAAGATCCAATTGTTTCAACTGATATTATTGGTTCAAGTTTTGGTTCAATTTTTGATGCAACATTAACAAAAGTTATTGAAGTTGAAGGCAAACAAATTGTTAAAGTTTTTGCTTGATATGATAATGAAATGTCATATGTATCGCAATTAGTAAGAACAGTAATACACTTAGCAAAGCTAAAATAATTTTTAAATAGTTTAATTAAAATATTAAACTACAAAAATGCATCTTACCAATTACAAGATGCATTTTTATTAATAGTTTTAAAAATATATTAAAATTATAATATGAAAAAAGGAGATGAAAATTATATGAATAAAAAAACATTAAAGGATCTTGATTTTAAAAATAAAAAAGTTATTGTTCGTTTTGACTTCAATGTACCATTAGAAAATAATAAAATTACCGATGATACAAGAATAAAAGCAAGCATCGAAACTATTAAGTATTTACAAAATCAAAATGCAAAAATAATCATGTTATCACATCTTGGAAGAATTAAATCTGAAACTGATAAAGCGAAGAATACTTTAGCGCCTGTTGCAAAAAGACTAAGTGAAATCTTAAAAAAAAATGTAATATTCATTAATGAAACTCGTGGTACAAATCTTGAAACAGCTATTAATAATCTTAAAAACAAAGAATTACTTTTAATAGAAAATACTCGTTTTGAAGATTTAAATGGTAATAAAGAATCTACTAATAATCCCGAATTAGGTAAATATTGAGCACATTTAGGTGATGTATTTGTTAATGATGCTTTTGGTACTGCACACCGTGCTCATGCCTCTAACGTTGGTATTGCTACTAATATCAAAAATAGTTGTGTTGGTTTATTAATTGAAAAAGAATTAACAATGCTTAATAAAATCACCGTTAATCCAGAACATCCTTTTATAGCAGTACTTGGTGGTGCTAAAGTATCAGATAAAATTGATGTTATCAAACAATTATTAACAAAAGCTGATAAAGTTCTTGTTGGTGGCGGTATGGCTTATACTTTTATGAAAGCATTGAATTATAAAATTGGTGATTCATTATTAAAAAAAGATAAAATTGATATTGCTAAAGAAATTATTGAATTAGGAAAAGAAAAATTAATACTACCTATTGACTTTGTAATTGCTCCGGAATTTAAGGATATCAAAGGTAAAATTACTAATAATGAAAACATTGATGATGGATATGAAGGAATGGATATTGGTCCAAAAACAATTAAATTATTTGAAAATACTTTAATTAATGCTAAAACTGTTTTTTGAAATGGACCATTAGGAGTTTTTGAAATGAGTAACTTTGTTAATGGAACAAAAAATATTTGTAAAACTATTTCACAATTAAAAGGTGCATTTACACTAATTGGTGGTGGTGATAGTGCAGCAGCAGCAGTTAAATTTGGATATGAAAATAAATTTAGCCATATTTCAACTGGTGGAGGTGCTTCATTAGAATATCTAGAAGGTAAGGATTTACCTGGTATTAATGCTATAGAAAATAAATAGTGAAAATATATGATTACTCAAGATCAAACAACAAGTGTTTTTATTCTTATTAGTTTATTTTTAATTGCGATGGTTTTAACATTTCAATTATTCCAATTTATTTTTTGATTAATTATTATTTTAAAAACTAAAAAAAATGATACTAAATTAAAACCTGGCTATCAACAAGCATTATCCAATAAAAATATTAATTGTCAAATAGTTAAAAGTAAATTTACTTTTAAATATCTTAACTATAATTTTAAAAAAAATATGTAAGGTAGTACAGACATTTTGGACTATTTTCCATCTAATAAAAGTTTATCAAAATAATCCATAGGAGTCATTAACCCTAATGATTTATGTTGTTTAGAATTGGTATAATATTCTTGAAAAGAATTAACTAATTTTTGAAATAAACTAAAATCACTATTTAAATATGGTTTTATTTGAAATAAATTACTTCAATTTCTATGGAATCTTTCAATCTTACCATTACTCTGTGGTGATCTAAACGGTGTAGTTTCATGAACTATACCTTTTTTATTACAAAAATTTGTAAATCAACGATTCCTTTGTGGTTTTCCACAAGATGTATTAACATATTGACTACCATTATCAGTTCTAATTCTTTTAATTTTAATTCCCAATTTTTCATAAAAATTTAAAGCATTTTTAGTAGCATTTACAATATCTCTGGTTTGTGCTTTTTCAGATGGATAACAATAAGTAATTCGATTTTTTTCATCAATAAAATCAATAATATATCATCTTTTACTTCCTGTTATATAATCTGATACTACTTTAATATCAGTCTGCAATAATCCCGTTTCTTTTACTTCATATCTCAAATGTTTTTTCTTAATAGTTTTTTGTGAATAAAAACCAAAACGTTTTAATCAACGATATATAGTTTTAACCGAAGGTTTTGGCAAAAAATTAAACCTAATATCATCAATATGTCTTATTAAATAACAAAATTGAAAAGCACCTATACCAAACTCTTCTTTATACTGAACAAAATAATTTATAAATTTTTCTGATAATTCCAAATTATACAAATATTTAATATTTTTAGGTTTTGTTGATTTAAATAATAATTCTTCAAAAGGTTTATTTTTGTAGAAAATATAATAAAAACGTTTAGCTCAATAATAAAAAGTTTGCTTTGGCATATGTAATTGAGAAATTATTTCTTTACAATAATTTTTATTTTTAAAAATAAAACAAAATTTTCTAAATTTACGATAATAAATATTAACTTTATTAATATTTTTATCATTTTTATACTTTTCTACAAACTTGTTAAATTTATAATCAAATTTAGTAAAATCAGCACTATTAATTAAATATCGGACTTCTCCCCACATGTACTTGTGGAGGAAACAATGAAATTGAATGAGTTCAACAATGCTTTTCAAACAGAACAGGATTGTTTAAAATATATAGCAAGTTTGAAGAAAAACAAATGTATCATGTGTTCTTGAACAAGTTTGAATACTTCTAATCTAAGAAGAATAAGATGTTTGAAATGTCATCAAACATTTAGTATTCTTCATGGCACCATTTTTTACAAGTCACAAACACCTTTGAGATTTTGATTTTATCTCATCTTTAGATGAATAAACACCAAACATGGAATTACATCAACTGATGTTGCAAAAGAATTGGGTGTGACTTTGAAAACTGCTTGAAGAATGGGTCATGAAATCAGAAATCGTATTGCCAAACAAGAACATCAATTTATTGTTGAGGGCATAGTGCAAATGGATGAAATGTATCTTTCACATATGGGTTTTAAAAAACAAGGAAGATCTTTGATAAATAAAACATTAATTGTTGGGATTTATGAAAAAACAACCAATAATTTAATTGTGAAAGTAATCAAAAACGCAAAAAGTAAAAATCTTTTGCAGTTTGCAAGAAACCATATTTCTTCAAAGTGTGATGTACATACTGATTCTTGAAAAGGATATCGTGATTTCAAATCACTTTTCCCTAATCACAAAACAGTTAACCATCAAGATGGTTATGTTTCAAAAATTGGTGTAAATACCAATCAAATTGAATCAGTATGAAAACATATACGAAGAACATTTAAAACACATATCAAAGTTGCAAAACATCATGTTCATTTATATGCCAAAGAAGCTGCATATAAATTCAACAAGATACCTACTTTTGAAACTGTAATGCTATGTTTCATTTAAAAATGTGGGGAGAAGTCCGTAGATAGGCTTTTCTCAACATTTATGTGATAAAATTTAAAAATAGTACATAAAGGGAGAAAAGCCTTAAATATTTCATTTTAAACTACACCTCAACTAATAATATAAAGTTATAAAAACTTTTATTAGTCCAAAAAGTGTGTCTAATCTACAATTTTAAAAAAAATATTTTAAAATTAAAAAGTCGTGATTTTAATGAAACTACTACTTGAAATAAATATCAAACTTTAAGTAGTGTACTTGTTATTAAGTGAAAAAATAATTCTCAAAAATGAAGTAATTTAGCTCTACCAATTATTAATTTATTTTTTATAAATGGTGTTATTATTACTATTATTTGTGCTTTATTATATTATATTCCAATTCAAAATAATAATATTAACAAGGAAATATTAGCAATTTTTAGTTTCCTTAGCTTACTTATTATTACTATAAGTTGATTATTTTGAACAATGTTTTATGAAAAATTTCGTAAGCAATTAATGACATTAAATACAGAATTAAATTATAATGAACAAAAAACTATTAAATATATTACCCTATTTAAATCTTGTTTTCCATTTTCTGATTTAATGTTTTAAATAAAATAAAATTATTTTAATTAAGTATCAAATTTACACTTGTGGTAAAAATTGATAATTTTTTTATTATTTTTAATTAAATTTAAACTTAATATTTATTAATAATTGATGATTAAATAAATTTCTATTATCTAAAATAAAAACTAAAAAATAAACCTAGTGGTTAATACCTAGTTATAGCGATAAAACTATAATATATATTTAAATTTCATTTACAAAAGTATAATAATCTTGCTTTAAATTATATACCATGTTTATTATTATAAAAGCAAATATCCTAAGAAAAATAAAAAAATGTTAAAATAAATACATAATTTTAGATATATTTTATTAATTATTATTTTGAAAGGGGCGTTAAAATGAAATATTTTAATCCAAGTTTTTTATTTAAATTATAAATATTAATTATTCCATTATTTCATAATGAAAAACAAAAAGTACAATCTATGCAAATAAAATCATTAAGTAACCCAACAACCTTACAAGAATCATTAACCAATTTACAAGAACTACCAATTAATTTAAAACAAGCCGAAATTTTTAATCATAAACATCGTCATAAAAAACATAAAAAAAGAAATATTAATAGTAACTTAAAAAATTCAACATTTTTTAATGGTACATGTACAAATGAAGGAACTACTTTCGTAAAATTAATTAAAGAAGACTTTTACTATGGTGTTGAAGAGCCTTGAACTAATAATAAAGGAATTGTTATATTACCTTATGTTTTAAAAGATAATGAATATTATTATTTACTAGTTAAAGAAAATAATCCGTTATTTAAAAATAAACAAATTAGTGAATATAGCACTATCACTGGGGGAGTAGAAAAAAAGATCTTAACACAACAGTAATAAATGAAATGAAAGAAGAAGCTAATATTAATGTTAATAATACAAAAGCAAAAATTTATTATTTAGGTAAACATTATTCAAACAAAATAAGTACCAAAGAATGACATTTGTATGGAATTGATTTAACAAATATGAATTTAGATTTAAATAAGCCCTACAAAGTTGGTGGAGATGGTCCTATTGGTGAAAAAACAATTACTGCCAAATTTGTAAATAAAACTATTTTAGGCATGTGCAATGATGTTTTAAGTTTAGCTATTTATGGAAAATTAAATTTAGATAAAAAAATCGAATCAAATTTAAATATTGATAAAATTAATTCAATGGAATTAGGAGATTTTTCAAATCAATCTTTAACAAGTATAAATAACAACTCTTCATTATAAAAATAAGTTATTTATATTATTGGTGGATATCAACTAAAAACTCATTTGTTAACTATGAGCCAAAACTTAACTGCAATAAGAAACAAAGTTTCTATTATCTATTAGTAGTTACGATACTAAACATATTTTTAATAAAAATAAATTGAAAGGGAAAAACAAGATAATGTTAAAAAAATTATTTATGGAAATTAAACAAAGAAAAACTAAGAAAAAAATAAATAAAATAAAAGAAAATTTAGTTTTTATTGATAGAATAAATTTACTTATAGAAAAAATTGAAAATTTTAAAATTAATTTTCGGACTTCTCCCCACATGTACTTGTGGAGGAAACAATGAAATTGAATGAGTTCAACAATGCTTTTTAAACAGAACAGGATTGTTTAAAATATATAGCAAGTTTGAAGAAAAACAAATGTATCATTTGTTCTTGAACAAGTTTGAATACTTCTAATTTAAGAAGAATAAGATGTTTGAAATGTCATCAAACATTTAGTATTCTTCATGGCACCATTTTTTACAAGTCACAAACACCTTTGAGATTTTGATTTTATCTCATCTTTAGATGAATAAACACCAAACATGGAATTACATCAACTGATGTTGCAAAAGAATTGGGTGTGACTTTGAAAACTGCTTGAAGAATGGGTCATGAAATCAGAAATCGTATTGCCAAACAAGAACATCAATTTATTGTTGAGGGCATAGTGCAAATGGATGAAATGTATCTTTCACATATGGGTTTTAAAAAACAAGGAAGATCTTTGATAAATAAAACATTAATTGTTGGGATTTATGAAAAAACAACCAATAATTTAATTGTGAAAGTAATCAAAAACGCAAAAAGTAAAAATATTTTGCAGTTTGCAAGAAACCATATTTCTTCAAAGTGTGATGTACATACTGATTCTTGAAAAGGATATCGTGATTTCAAATCACTTTTCCCTAATCACAAAACAGTTAACCATCAAGATGGTTATGTTTCAAAAATTGGCGTAAATACCAATCAAATTGAATCAGTATGAAAACATATACGAAGAACATTTAAAACACATATCAAAGTTGCAAAACATCATGTTCATTTATATGCCAAAGAAGCTGCATATAAATTCAACAAGATGCCTACTTTTGAAACTGTAATGCTATGTTTCATTTAAAAATGTGGGGAGAAGTCCGTATATAGGCTTTTCTCAGCATTTATGTGATAAAATTTAAAAATAGTACATAAAGGGAGAAAAGCCTTAAAATAATATGTTGATTTAGAGAGTTTTAAAAAACGACACATTGTGCGAATTTTATATTTAGATTTATTTTTAACAATAATTTCTATTTTCTGCCTATTATTAGTGCTGCTTGCTTTAAAATATCATTTACCATTCGTAACTGTTTTAATTCTTTATTTGTTTGAATTAATTGTTTTTCTAAATCAGAAAGATTATCTTTAGTTTTAAAACTACCTGAATTAGTAAATTGCTTAATTCATTTATAAGCAACTGCTCTTGTAACATTATACTCTTTAACAAGGCAAGATATTGATTTACCACTTTTTGATATAAAGCTACTATTTGCTTTTTAAATTCGTCGGTATATGAGTTAATATTGGTCATAATTATAATTCCTTTCTTTTCACTAATTTGTTCACTTGTCTACGTAATTAGTGTCCAATAAAGTGTAACCCATCCAATTATTTTAAAACAAAAAATGAAGCAATAATATTTTTGAAAAAATACAAGAAAATCTATGAGCAACCAATAACAAAAACTAAAGAAAAATATGTAAAATCAATACCATTATTAAATGGTTTGCAACTTAATCAAGAACAAGCACTATTAAAAGAAAAAGACTTAATAAGCACAATATCATTAAAAAATAACAATAATGTTTTAATAAAAATTAAATTAACTGAACAAATTGAAAATATATATACAAGTCTTTTCATAACAAATAATCAAAAAAGTGATACTACAAGTCTTTTAGAATTTGAAGATCAACAAGCAGAAACGTTAACGCTACTTTCTGATATTTACTATGATATCACACCAATCCAATCACAACAAAATTTAAGTTCTTTTATTATTGATACTAGTACAAATATTAAAGAACAAAGTTTTGAAGAAATAGAAAAAATAAAAGATGAAAAAAATATGAGTTTCTTAATTCTGAAAAATCACAAATAGTAAAAAATAAACTAGCACAAAAAGTACTATATAACATATAAAAACTTTTAAATAAATTAACTAATGTTATTCTTTTAAATTAAAAAAAGAATAACATTTTTAATAACAAATTAAAGATTGACTACTATCATTTAATTCTGAATTATTATCTCAATTATCCAACATATCATTAATTTCTCTAATTGAAATAGGATCAAATCTAATTAATTGATTATTAACATCAATAATTAAGTTATCTACCATTCTTTCCAATTCTCATTGAAACATTAATGGTTTTTCTTTATTTTGTAATTCTTCTTTTTTATTGTTTAATTTTGTTAATATTTCCATTAAACTAACTGTACTATTTTCATTTCAGTTATTATTTATATTTACAAAATCATTTCTTAAATTTTCAATTTCACTAATAGTTTTATTTATATACCTTGCTTCTGCTCTCTTTTCATATCATTCAGGAAATATTTTTTTATGTACAAATGGCCCCATAATAAATAATACTAATAATGAACTAGTAGCAGCACCCATTAGCATTCGAATTGGTAATGAAAATTTATTTTCATTACTACCAAGTGCTTTAACAATTTTTTCATTACATAAATATGTTATACCAATTCCTGGTATTGTACTAAGCAAAAACCCACTACCAATAATACTAACTTTTTTTCATATATTTAATCCTTGATAATTATATATTAATTGTTCTCTACTATCTTCTGATATTCCTTCTTGTCTTATCATAATTTACTCCTATTGTTCTAATTTGAGTTAATAAAATTAATTATGGCTTTTCTCCCTTTATGTACTATTTTTAAATTTTATCACATAAATGTTGAGAAAAGCCTATCTACGGACTTCTCCCCACATTTTTAAATGAAACATAGCATTACAGTTTCAAAAGTAGGTATCTTGTTGAATTTATATGCAGCTTCTTTGGCATATAAATGAACATGATGTTTTGCAACTTTGATATGTGTTTTAAATGTTCTTCGTATATGTTTTCATACTGATTCAATTTGATTGGTATTTACGCCAATTTTTGAAACATAACCATCTTGATGGTTAACTGTTTTGTGATTAGGGAAAAGTGATTTGAAATCACGATATCCTTTTCAAGAATCAGTATGTACATCACACTTTGAAGAAATATGGTTTCTTGCAAACTGCAAAAGATTTTTACTTTTTGCGTTTTTGATTACTTTCACAATTAAATTATTGGTTGTTTTTTCATAAATCCCAACAATTAATGTTTTATTTATCAAAGATCTTCCTTGTTTTTTAAAACCCATATGTGAAAGATACATTTCATCCATTTGCACTATGCCCTCAACAATAAATTGATGTTCTTGTTTGGCAATACGATTTCTGATTTCATGACCCATTCTTCAAGCAGTTTTCAAAGTCACACCCAATTCTTTTGCAACATCAGTTGATGTAATTCCATGTTTGGTGTTTATTCATCTAAAGATGAGATAAAATCAAAATCTCAAAGGTGTTTGTGACTTGTAAAAAATGGTGCCATGAAGAATACTAAATGTTTGATGACATTTCAAACATCTTATTCTTCTTAAATTAGAAGTATTCAAACTTGTTCAAGAATACATGATACATTTGTTTTTCTTCAAACTTGCTATATATTTTAAACAATCCTGTTCTGTTTGAAAAGCATTGTTGAACTCATTCAATTTCATTGTTTCCTCCACAAGTACATGTAGGGAGAAGTCCGTTAATTATTAATATCTTAACATAAAAACTAACATTAATATTTTATTAAACAATTAATTAATATATTTAATATTCTAAAATAAGAATAATAAAAACTAATTAATGGAAATAAGTTTATTAAATAATAAAATGATTAAAACTTCTTTTCATTTTTAATATAATCTCATATATTATCCTTTCAAAGTTGCTAACATTACAGCTTTAATAGTATGTAAACAATTTTCTGATTGTTGAAATACCTTTGATGCAGAAGATTGAAATACTTCATCAGTAACTTCTAATTCACCTGTTCCACCATATTGTTTAACAATATCTTGAGTAATTTGTGTATTACCATCATGAAAACTTGGTAAAGAATGTAAAAATATAACATCTGATTTTGCAATTTTCATTTTTTCATTATTAACTTGATATGGAATTAATTCTTTAATTCGTTGTTTTAATAAAATTTTATCTTCACATACAGATGTTCAAACATCAGTAGCAACTACATCAGCATCTTTACTTGCTGTTTTATAATCTTCTGTTAAAATAATAGAACCACCCGTTTCTTGAGCAATTTCTTGACATTGTTTTAATAGTTGAGGATATGGTCATAAATTTTTATTAGTACAGATTACTAAATTCATTCCTAATTTTGCACTAATAATCATATAACTATTAGCCATATTAAAACGAGCATCTCCAAAATAAACAAATTTAATACCTTTAACATCTTTATTTTTTTTACACTCTTGAATTGTCATAATATCAGCTAGCATTTGTGTTGGATGATATAAGTCAGTTAAGCCATTTCATATTGGAACACCGGCATTTTCAGCTAATTCTTCAACATCAGTTTGTTTATATCCATGAAATTGAATACCATTATAAATTCTACCAAGAAATTTAGCGGTATCAATAATTGATTCTTTAATTCCTAATTTACTACTAGTTGGATCAAAATATGTTGAATGCATTCCTAAATCACAAGCAGCAACTTCAAACGCGCTTCTTGTTCGTAATGAATCTTTTCGATATAATAAAGCAACACTATAGCCTTTTAACCGCTGTTTTTCTATTCCTTTTTGTTTTGCAATTTTTAAATTAGCAGCTAATTCTAATAAGTAATAAATTTCTTCTGAAGTAAAATCTAATAAACAAATAAAATTTCTGCCTTTTAAATTAATAGCCATGATATATTTTCTTCCTTTCAGTTCCTAATATCTTTATTTAATTTAACATTGATATACAATATGGGCAACACTCTGGCCACACGACAATTCAGAATTAGTAATTTCATAAACATGGATATGTATTATTATATTTAATTTTTAACTCAAATTTATTAACAGCAAGTAATTATTTTGTTAATAAATTATTGAACTGAAAGTTGTTTTAAATATTTTTTTAGTGAAATAATATATTCTTTTTTAGAATTCCATTCTTTCAAAATTTGATTGATTAAGTAAGAACATATTTTTTTATCTTGGATAATACTCATTACAACAAACTTTTTAATATAAAATACTCCAATACCATTTCTGATAAAAATTTTAGCAAGTAATAAAACTATTTTTAATTTATTAATTTCTGAATATATATTAATAGCAGACTTACTTTGCATTCAGTATTCTCCTTAACTTAAAATATTCTTTTTTTTCTCTCATAGTTAACATTTAAAACCTTTTTTTATATTTTTGCAATAAATATACAATAATAAATGAAAATAAAAAATATTAGTTTAGTAATTAAATGTAAAATTAAAAAAACAAAACTTTAAAACTTACTAAAATAGAATATTTTATAAAAGTTTTGAAAATAATGTTTTATCAATAAAACTTAATATAATTTTAAATTTTAAATTTGTACCTATAATTTAGGTACAAATTTTTTTTATTTCTCATTTTGCTGTGTATACATCACAATACGTAAAATAAGTTGTAATATTTCATAAATCATACGAATCAAGTAATAAATAAACTTAATTTGGAAAATTCAACTAATAGCACGTATTTCTTTTTCATTTAAAATACCAACAAGATTTTGACAAATTTCTTTTCTTGATTTAGCATAAAAAATCATTTGCATTGAAGAAAAAAGAATTAATAAAATACTACCTAAAATTGATAAAACAATTGAAAGTATATTGGTGCTCGCTGCTGATAAAGTAATTCAAGAATTAACAGGTGAAAGAGCAAATAGAATAGCAAGTGCAAAAGGAATTAAAACAAAAAATAATGTTATTTTACGAGAAAAATCTCATCAAAAAGTATTAAAACGACTACTATTTGAACTACTTACTGCTCAAGTACTTTCCATTGCCATTGCTAAAGTATAAATAGAACGACGGTGATAAGTTCATGGTAATAATCTTAAAGTAAAATTACCATGATTAAATAAATATGGCCTTAAATAAAAAAACCTAGGTTCAACAGTAATACTATTAATATTACCAAATCCCTTAAATTTTATTCTTTTTGCATTAATACCGTATGTTTTTAAATATTTTTGAGATAACTCGCCACCAGTTAAATTAGCACTATTTTCACGATGGAATCAAGAATACTTAATTCAAGTGAAAAATCAAATCATAGTAACAACAAACAAAATTACACCAACAATAGCTACTAAGCTTGCTAAAACAATTAAACTAGTTGATCAAGTCTTTGGATCATTTGGATTAACTGAGGATAATAATAAATTAGTCATAATCTTCTCCTTTCTAACTGTTTGAATAGAGTCTACAATATTATAACATAGTATTATTCCACCACGAAAAGAAAGTTATAAACTTCTTGCTCACCATCAACAATTTCATATTCAATATCATAATCTTCATCTAAAATTTTTTTCATAAAATTAATTTGATCTTTTGAATAACCTTTACCTTTAAAAATAGTAATTATTTCTGCACCATCTCAAATTAATTTAGTAAACAATACTTTAATTACATTAAATAAATTTTCATTTGAAGCAATAATTTTTTCTTTACCATCTTTATTACGAAAACTAACAGCAGAAAAAAAGTGTTTTTTTCCAATTTTAATACCATCTATTTCAACATCACGATCAGCAACTGTTATATAACCAAAAGCAGCATATTTAATTTCACTTCACATATTTTTATTATTTTCTTTTGCACTTAATTCAGGATTGAAATTTAAAGCAGCACGCATACCTTGAGCAATATTTTTAGCAGGTAATACAAAAACTTTTGATTTTTTTTCTAATTTTCTTGCTTGTTCTGCTGCTAAAAATAAATTACTATCATTTGGTAAAATAAAGACATTTTTTGCATCGACAATTTCAATTGCCTTTAAAAAGTCATCTGTTGATGGATTAATTCTTTTTGAATACATAATAATATTGTTAACCTTTAATTCATCTCTAAAAAAGGTTTCAATTCCTCTACCAGGAACAGCAGCAATTAAAGCAAATTTATTATTTAATTTACGAATTGGTTTAATAGTTTGTGTATGTGCTTTTGCCTGTTCGGTCATATTTTCAATTTTTACTTTTAAAATTTCACCAAATTTCTGAAAATAATTTAAAATTTGACCCGGTTTTAAAGTATGAACATGAACTTTAATTAAATCTTCATCATCTACTAAAACTATTGATTGACCATCCATTGTTTCTAAATCAGTTCGTGTTTTGCTTAAATTAAAATCTAACTTACTAACTTTATTTAGTTTTACAATAACTTCTGAACAATAACCAAAGTTTTCTTGATTTAAAACCATTTCTAATTTTACTGTATCTTGTTGTTCTAATTTTTTCTTTGGTGAAATAGCTTTACCGTGCTTTAAACCATACACCATACCTTCAACAATATAAACTAAACCAGCACCACCCGAATCAACAACTCCTACTTTTTTTAAAATTGGCAATAAATCAGGTGTTCTTTTTAATGATTCATTCATTCCTTCTAGTAATTTTTCAAAAATATAAAGCGAATCTTTGCCTGTTATTTCTAATTCATTAATATAATTAGCACCATCTTTAATAATAGTAAGAATAGTACCTTCTACTGGTTTCATAACTGCACGATATGCATAATCTTGAGCACTTTTTCAAGATTTTAATAAATCCTCATTACTAATGAAATCATTTTTTAAATCTTTTGTTTTTATAGTTTGAAAAAAACCACGAAAAATTTGAGATAAAATAACTCCAGAATTACCACGCGCACCCATCATTAAACCACGAGAAAAAGTAGTAGCAAATGTTTTTAAACTATCATATTCTTTGCCATTTAATTCTTTTATACCATTCATCATTGTTAAATTCATATTTGTTCCAGTATCACCATCAGGTACTGGGAAAACATTTAATTTATCAACTTCAAAATGATGATTATAAAGATTATTAGCACCGCTAATAAGCATAACTTTTAAGGTTTTAATATCAATTTTTTTCATTTAATTTCACCTTATATTTTCTTTTATTCTTCAATTAAATCATGAACAAAAATGTTAAGCACTATATAGTCTTGATGTTTAATAATCTTTTCAACAATATATTTTAAATTTTTCTGAGTTTGATTCATAATATTTCAAATATTATTATTAAAAAAACAAACTATATTAATATCAATAATTCAACCTAAATCAGACTTGTTAACTTTAATTCCATAATTATTATCTTTTTCATAAATATTGGCAACACCTGGTACAGATAAAATACTTTCTGATAATGCTTTTTCAATAATGTTCATAATATCTTTATCTTTCTCCACATAATCACCCCTATTATATTAATAATAAATTAAATTTATATAAAATAAAAACTCTTATAATTTTTATAGTCTCTTACATTATACCTAATATAATATATCAAGACAATAATAATCTTAAAGATAAAGATATTATATATTGATAATGGTTTTTTCTATATAAAAACATAATTAAGAAAAACTAAACTACCTAATTATTAAATATAAAATACTATCTATAATTTTAAAAATTAATATTAATATTACTTTACTAAAAGTAATACAATAATAATTAAATAATTACTTATTCTTAGCTGTCTTATTTTTATACTTAAACATTATATAATAGAAAATAATAAAATTTAAAATATATAAAATACTAACTAACCAAAAGTATGTAGATTAGACACACTTTTTGGACTAATAAAAGTTTTTATAACTTTATATTATTAGTTGAGGTGTAGTTTAAAATGAAATATTTAACGGACTTCTCCCCACATGTACTTGTGGAGGAAACAATGAAATTGAATGAGTTCAACAATGCTTTTCAAACAGAACAGGATTGTTTAAAATATATAGCAAGTTTGAAGAAAAACAAATGTATCATGCGTTCTTGAACAAGTTTGAATACTTCTAATTTAAGAAGAATAAGATGTTTGAAATGTCATCAAACATTTAGTATTCTTCATGGCACCATTTTTACAAGTCACAAACATCTTTGAGATTTTGATTTTATCTCATCTTTAGATGAATAAACACCAAACATGAAATTACATCAACTGATGTTGCAAAAGAATTGGGTGTGACTTTGAAAACTGCTTGAAGAATGGGTCATGAAATCAGAAATCGTATTGCCAAACAAGAACATCAATTTATTGTTGAGGGCATAGTGCAAATGGATGGAATGTATCTTTCACATATGGGTTTTAAAAAACAAGGAAGATCTTTGAAAAATAAAACATTAATTGTTGGGATTTATGAAAAAACAACCAATAATTTAATTGTGAAAGTAATCAAAAACGCAAAAAGTAAAAATCTTTTGCAGTTTGTAAGAAACCATATTTCTTCAAAGTGTGATGTACAGACTGATTCTTGAAAAGGATATCGTGATTTCAAATCACTTTTCCCTAATCACAAAACAGTTAACCATCAAGATGGTTATGTTTCAAAAATTGGCGTAAATACCAATCAAATTGAATCAGTATGAAAACATATACGAAGAACATTTAAAACACATATCAAAGTTGCAAAACATCATGTTCATTTATATGCCAAAGAAGCTGCATATACATTCAACAAGATACCTACTTTTGAAACTGTAATGCTATGTTTCATTTAAAAATGTGGGGAGAAGTCCGTAGATAGGCTTTTCTCAGCATTTATGTGATAAAATTTAAAAATAGTACATTAAAGGGAGAAAAGCCATAATAAATTCTATTTTAGTAGAATTAACTATTTCAATAGGGAAAAAGTTTGCTCAGGGACTATTTGATTGTTTGAAAAACTCAATAAATTCTGGTGCTTCAACTAGTTTTTCTGTATTGTTTAAGTTTTTTTGAATATTAATTGCCATTTTTATTTTTCCTTTCTGTTATAAATTATTTTTCTTTTTATAATCCAATAAACTACTTTTTATTGAATTCGGTTGATTTGTTAATATTGTTTCTGGTTTACCACCTGTATTAATTGGTTCTTTAAATAATGGTTGTTCTTTAATCATTTTTTAATAGTGTCTTCTATTTTTGAATTTTCTATATTACTAGTTTTAAACTTTAAATAATCATAAAATTCACTTTTAACTTGATATTTTTTAAATATATTAATTATCTCTTTTTCTTTAATTTCTTGATTAAGTTTATTTAACTTATTTTCTAATTCAACAATCTTAGTTTCTTGCTCTTGTTGTAAATTATTATTCTCAGTTAAAGGTTCAGTTGTTTCTTGAACATTAGTTTCATTTTCTAACATTTACATCACACCTTTATTATTTACTTTCTTTATTAATTTTTTCATTTAGTTTTGCTAATTTTTTTTGATGTTTTATTACTTTATTATTTGCTCGAACGTGTTTTGGAGTTGTAATAAATCGTTTAAATTAAACAATTAGCTCTCTACAAATTAATGTTCCTACACTTGTTCCGATAATTATTAATTCATGCAATAATTCTTTCATTTAAATATCTTCCTTTCAATTATTTATTTTTTAATTATTCGTCAAATTGACCACCATTAATTCTTTCAATCATTGATTGATAATTACTTATAATAGTTACTAATAAAGAAATTTCTTTATTTAATTGTTCCATTCTTTCTTTATGCGTTTTTATTTCGTGATTATAATATTCAATTAATTTTTCTTTATTCATAAATTACTCACCTCCTTTATAAACTGTCATAATATGTAGTTGGTCTATATACTGGTGATATTCTATCTACAACATCATTAATTAATCTTGCATTCTCACTAGTAAATGTTGTTTCTTGCATTTCTTCAACATGATTAGTTATTTCCATAGGTAGTAAATTATGGATAATTTCAGATGCACCAGCAACTATAGTAGGAACTGCATAAGCATTACTAAAATCATTATTAATACCCATTGCAACTCCACTACTAATCAAACAACCACCAGTAGCCATATATTGGCTATTTTACGTATAGTTTCAAATTTACTTGGTATTAATTCAGTAATTCCAGCAACCAAATTTGCAATACCATATGAATTTAAAGATATATAAGTATCTCAGTCCATTAAAGATTGTTCATTAACATTATTGTTATTTACTGATAATGTTAATGCTGGTCATGGTGGAGTTTCTGTAGTTGTTGTAGTTGGGGTGATAGGGATTGATTGTTTCAGTAAATTTACTATAATTTGCTAAACCAATTGTTCCTAATCCTAATCCTATTTTTTTACTTGAATTTAATAGTTTACTTTTTAAATTTGGCATTTGATTTAAATTTCATATATCAATTCCTAATTTTTTGGAAAATAATAAAGCATTTATACTACCTAATATTGGATTACCAATAAGTTGACCATAGTATGCAGAAGTTCCTATCATACCAAATAATGGGCTTGCCCCAGTTCTTATTAATTTTAATAAAGTGTAATTACTTGATTGTAAAGTTATGTCATTTGGCATTTTCTTCTACTCCTTCTACTTTTTGTTTAATAAATACTTCTATTCAACCTTGATAATTGAAGTTATCTCCAACTAAAATTGCAGTATTAGCATATGGTTGAGAAACAATTAAATATTTAGCAATGACATTAGGATATTTTCATAAAATCAATGCTTTTATGTCATTACTATCTGTTAAATCTTTGGGATTTGGTGAAAATATTTCTATTTTATCTTGACCAAACAAATCCGTTAATTTAATCATTATTACTTACATCCTTTACATATATCTTTTTGTTCTCATTTATCTTTATTGTTTTTAAAATCATTAATAAATTCTTGGAAAAATTCTAAATTAAACATATCAATTAATGTTTTTTTAATTGTTAAGGTATAATCTCCCATAATTTGAAAATGTCCAATTTCAAATTTAAAATCATTTTTATATTTATTAATAAATTCATCAATAGTCATTAGTAAAAATCTCCGTTTTTTATTTTTTGAATTAATGAATAATATATGGCATCATTACTTGCACTTCTATATCCATCATTTTCAATTTTATTTTTTAAATATTTAATTAATTTTTCTTTATATTCATTAATGTATTTTTGAGCCATTTTTCTTCTTATATTTTCAACTTTTATCATATGTTCATCACAAAAATATCTTATTTGAACATTATCTTTATCTAATTTTGTTGGTAAATTAATACAATTTGTTATATGTTTTCCAACTTCATTAACTTCACTAAAACAACATGGTATATTTTCCTTATTCATTATCAAAATTTCCTTCTTTTAATGATATTTCTATTTTATATTCATTAATTCATCCTTTAATTTGGTCACAAGTTTGAACAATAATTTCTAATAAATTTTCAAAGTTAGTTCCAAATAATTTTTTATCTGTTTCAATAACGATTGTATTTGCATACTGTAATCTACGTAATACATCTTTTTTATAATCTGTATTTAAAATTTTATTTAATGTTTTTCCATCAATATTTAGGTATTTATTTTGCATTATTTATTCTCCTTATTTTTATTATTTTTTTCTAAATCTTTTGCAATTGAATTTAATAGTTTTAAAACTTTATGTTCATTTTTTAAATCTTTAATAATAAATATTAAAAATATTATCAGTGTTATACTTGTTATTAATATTGGTATTATTAATAAAATTTCTTATCATATCATTTTTATTTTTTTGCTCTTTTCACTTTTTAAATCATTTAACATTAATTGAACAAAATGCAGGATTTTTAGTAATGTTTAAAGTATTAAAGATTTGACCAGTTACTATAATTTCATCATTTTTGTTTAATAAAATACAGCGTCTATAAAATTTTGGGTTATTAAAAATTAAAGTAACATAGTTTAAACCATTTCATTGACCTCGAACACTATAATATAATTCCTTATTACCTTTTTCATGATATTTTGCTTCAATAGTGTTACTCAGTTTTACTGTTAATTTAACGTAATTTGCTTTATCTTTCATTTTTATAATTCCTTAAATAATATTGAATATGCTTATATGCATCTTGTTCATGTTTTGTAAATTTTATATTTCCTTTATAATTTGCTATTTTGCTTTTATTTTTTGGTTCACTTTCTAAATAATCTCAATTCATAATATCTTCTACTAATACCATTAATGCACCAATAATTTTAGGAGTTGCTAATGGATTAGTTAATAATTGTTTTGAATTTAAAAAGAAATTTTCTACAATAACTAATATTTTTTTATTATCAAAATGTTTTTTAATTAATAAAAAGTATTCTTTAAATAGATTTTTGCTTTCTAAAACTGTTTTAGTTTTAAATGTTTCATTAAAAACAATATTATTTGTTTCATTTGAATATATAACAATTCCATTATTACCAATACCAGCGGGGTCAATTCCAATAATTAAGTTATATTTCATTATTAATCAAATTTTCCACTATTGATTTTTTGAATTAATGAATAATATATTGCATCATTATTTGCACTTCTATATCCATCATTTTCAATTTTATTTTCTAAATATGTAATGAATTTTGCTTTATTAAAAGAATTATGGTATGGAAAATCACAAATTCCAGTAGTATTTTCAGTTAAACTTTTACATATAATGCATCTAGTCATTATCAAAAACTTCACTTTTAATTACATTTATTATGATTTCTACCTGTTCTATTGAACCTTTTATTCAATTTTCATTATAATGTTCCATTTTTAATCTTTTATTATCAGTTTCAATACAAAAATTTAAATAATCAATTAATTTCTCTTTATATTCATTAATAATTTCTTTTTTAAAATACGGACTTCTCCCCACATGTACTTGTGGAGGAAACAATGAAATTGAATGAGTTCAACAATGCTTTTCAAACAGAACAGGATTGTTTAAAATATATAGCAAGTTTGAAGAAAAACAAATGTATCATGTGTTCTTGAACAAGTTTGAATACTTCTAATTTAAGAAGAATAAGATGTTTGAAATGTCATCAAACATTTAGTATTCTTCATGGCACCATTTTTTACAAGTCACAAACACCTTTGAGATTTTGATTTTATCTCATCTTTAGATGAATAAACACCAAACATGGAATTACATCAACTGATGTTGCAAAAGAATTGGGTGTGACTTTGAAAACTGATTGAAGAATGGGTCATGAAATCAGAAATCGTATTGCCAAACAAGAACATCAATTTATTGTTGAGGGCATAGTGCAAATGGATGAAATGTATCTTTTACATATGGGTTTTAAAAAACAAGGAAGATCTTTGATAAATAAAACATTAATTGTTGGGATTTATGAAAAAACAACCAATAATTTAATTGTGAAAGTAATCAAAAACGCAAAAAGTAAAAATCTTTTGCAGTTTGCAAGAAACCATATTTCTTCAAAGTGTGATGTACATACTGATTCTTGAAAAGGATATCGTGATTTCAAATCACTTTTCCCTAATCACAAAACAGTTAACCATCAAGATGGTTATGTTTCAAAAATTGGCGTAAATACCAATCAAATTGAATCAGTATGAAAACATATACGAAGAACATTTAAAACACATATCAAAGTTGCAAAACATCATGTTCATTTATATGCCAAAGAAGCTGCATATAAATTCAACAAGATACCTACTTTTGAAACTGTAATGCTATGTTTCATTTAAAAATGTGGGGAGAAGTCCGTAGATAGGCTTTTCTCAGCATTTATGTGATAAAATTTAAAAATAGTACATAAAGGGAGAAAAGCCTTAAAATATTCTCTTAATTTTTTTATATTATTTAAATGTTCTTCTGTTATTTCTTTACTACGTTTTTTATTATATTCATTAATAATTTCTTGCACTTTATAAGAAAATGGTTTTTCTTTATTCATATTTATACCTCCTACTTAACCTAACATTTAAAATACAGTCATAACAAATTGATTTATTATTTTTATCTCTTAAAAAACATTTTTTTGTTTTTATATCATCAGTATTAAAGAATAAATAATCTAATTTATTTTGTTTACATGTTCAACAAAAATACTTTTTCATTATGAGTTGAATTTTCCTTATAGGAAGTAACTATATAATTAATTGGTAAATCATCATGTTTATATGGATTATTTATTTTAAAACCTTTTCTGTTTTCTTCTCACGTAATGTTATATTTAAAACAAGGATTAGTAATTTTAGTTTTGTTATCAGTTATTTCACCCATAAATCAACTATTATGCTGTTCATAAAATGTTAGTGGTTCAAGTTTTATATCATTAAGATAATATTCTTTTGGAGCCGTTGGTTTATTAACAGTTATTTTTTGGTCTTTAATATATGGTTCTAATAATTTTATTAATTCATTACCACTTAATTCTCTTTTAATATTTTCTAAATTAAAAACTCAATATGTGTAACTGTTATCAACAATAAAAGAATTATTTTTAATCATTCATTTTGGAAGTGATAATTTATATTCAACATAATCAATAAGAATAGATTGTGGCTTATCTTTAATAATTTGTTCTTTTTTAAATTCTATTTGCATAATAATCCTTTCCTAATATGTTCTGTTGCTTCTAGCATAAAGAACATATAATTTGATTTTTAGATTATTAATAATACTACTATTAGTATTATTCATTCCAGAAATTCTGGGCTCAAAAATAAATTGTGAAATTTTAAAAAGAAATCGAGGCATTCGATTCAATATTTATTTAATTTGCGTTTAGCAAATTAATATTTTAATTGAACCGGCACCGCTCAATTTTTTTTAAAAATTTGAAATTTATTTTCTCGCCCAAAAAATTTTTCAAAAAAAATAAAAAATAAAACCAACACTTGCTCACTTGAAAGTGGCAAGGTTGGTTAAATTAAGAATAATAGTATGTTCCCCCACGGGTCTATATATACTAGTTTCCAATTCGTTCCCACCCCAAGAATTACCATTACTGGTTAGTATATTTTATTAGGCATCATCCACTTATTATTTATTCATGCAAGTCCCATGCTAGCTACTATTTTTAACAACTGTGTTGTAGTTCACTGTTTTAGTTCCTTAACACGTGTTGATAGTAGTATTAAAGAGAGTTATTAAAAATTTTAAAATTTTACAATTACAAAAAAAGACAAGATTATTTCTTGTCTTTTTCCTTAATAATAACTTTGAGAATAATTTTTATTTTATTTTTTAAATGTATATTTTTTAAAATACGTCGAATATAAATTTAAGGGTAAAAGAGAGTAATTTTGTCTAATTTTCATTATTTTTTAAATAATTCATTTTTGGAATAGGCATAAGTTAGTTAAGTTTACTCCTATAATTTTTAATCTAGACAGTATGATTAGTTTAAATAATTAATAGTTAAGGAGTAAAGATGAAATATAAAGTTTATACAAGAAAAATTAAACTAGATGTTTTAAATGAATATGTAGTGATTAAAAAATTAAAAACCATTGATATTAAAACCAAATATCAATTATCAACCAGATCATTAATTTATAATTGAGTAAAAAAATATCAAAAAAATAATAAATTAATTACTATTCATACTTTTCAAACAAATCATCAAATAGATAAAGTGAATATCAAAGATAAAAATTTAAAACTTGAAAATAAAAAACTCAAAAAGTCACTACTAAAAGAAAAAATAAAAAATGAATTTTTAAGACAAAAACAATTCTGTGATAAAGAATTAAAAAACAATCAAAATATTTTAAATAGTAAATTATTGAAAAGTAAATGTTTTTTAATAGTTGATAAATATAGAAATAAAAATTATGGAATTAATGACATAATTAGTTTGTTACCTATCAGTAAAGTTGCATATTATAAATGAATAAAAAACGGTAAAAAGAAATATCAAACAAAAATTGATAATGAGTTATTAAAAGAATTAAATAAAATTGTTGTTATTAGCAACAAAGATAAAATAATTAAAATTACTAGTTTAGAAAAGGTGAGATTAGAATTAAAGAAAAACAACACCAATCTTAAATGCAGTAAAAACAGCATTATGAGGTTATTAGAAGATAATAATATCACAAACTATTAACCAAACCCAAAAAACAGCGTAGAGCGAAATCTAATTCCTTAAAATCAAATTTCCAAGATTTATTAAAACGTAATTTTACCAGTAATACTTATCTTGAAAAAGTTGGCATCGATGGTACTTGATTTAAAGAATTAATTATTAATAATAAAAAAACTAAATTATTATTAGAAATTGCTACAGATATGAATAGTAATGCTATAGTTGGTTGAAAAATTAATAAAAGTGAAAATGCAATAACCATTTTAAATGTTCTTAATCAAGTAACAAAGGCAAGTCGTAAAGAACATAAAATATTTCCAACATTTATCCAGTCTGATTTAGGTTCAGGTAATACTAGAGTAAAATAGTTACAAATAGTTTTAATAAAAGTAAAACTTTAATTCATTCAAAAAGTTTATCAGGATTTAAAGGCAACCAAGTAAGTGAATGTTTTAAATCGCTGAATCAAAAGAGATTTTAAAATTATGTTTGGTAACAAGTTTAATAGCATTAAACATTTCACAGAAGCATTAAGAAAATTTATTAACTGATGAAATAATGATAGAATGATTTTACGATTAAAAATGTCTCCAAACCAATTTGTACAGATTTGAAGACAATAAAGTAAACTTATCTAACCAATGCCTAGGAGTAAACTTAACTAACTTATGCCATGAAGAATTATCTAATTTAAATAAAGATTTTCCACATTTATTTAATAATAAAAAAGATACAAATATTAGTAATTCTTTAGATGTTAAAGATAAATTTAAAGAAGAAAAAAATGATGAAGTAGATACTAGAAAAATAGAAATGGTAGGTTAAAAATATGGATTATAGTATGCATGATATGCATGACTTACTTAGTCAAATTGATTTATTAAGAAAATCATTAATCAGTATTAATGATAATAATTTAAAAAAATTACAAGTAGAAGATTTATTAATTGAATTATTAATGAAATTAAAAAAAATAATTTAATAAAGGAGAATAAAAATGGCAATTATTACAACACAATCAACAACAATTAATGACCCTAGTAATCCAACGGGTAAATTAGATTTATCAGTTAAATATCTTAAAAATTTAAAAGTTTTATTATCAAAAAGAGTTGCATTAATTAATGCTACAATAGAAAATAGAGAACAATTAGATGCTGGTATTGCTATTTATAATATTACTAAAAGAAATATTACTGAAGATTATACATCAGGTGCTGGTGCTAATAATCAAACAGCAATGAATACAATTCAAATTCTTTTAGATAAGAAAAAAGAAATTAATTTTGAAGAAGAAACACTTGATTTAAAAAGATTAGGTGCAAGATATGAAGATGGTAATGTTCTAGTATCAGATAGTTTAGCATCTAGTTGAATTGATGCAAAAGCAAAATCAGTAGAAATATATTTAGTTGCAAAATTATTATCATTAGCAGTTAAAACAGCAAAAGATAATGGCATTATTAATATTGCATTACCAAGTACACCAAAAATAGATGATTATCGTATGCTTTTATGATTAAAAATATCAAATACATTAGCAACATTAAAAGCAAGAATTAATGATGAATATATTGGTACAGATGAAGAAGATTATGTATTATGAGTATCTAGTTTTTTTAAACCATTAGTATTATTATCAACAACTACATTAGGTAGTGATAGTGCTAGTCAAGCATTAAAAGATGGTAAAATTGTAGAAATTGGTGGTATTAAAATTATAGAATGTCCATGATTAGGTAGAAATTATCCTGCTGGAGTTATTGATAAACAAGAATCATTTAATTTTTTAGGATGTGATGCTGTATTAGTTCATAAAGAAGCATTAGCATTTCCATTTAATAGTGGTCAAGATAATACTTTTGTTTTACAAAGTAATGGTAATGTTAATAATTTTCATAAGTTTTTAGTTTCAGAAGGTAAAGCATTACGTCCAGATTTAGTTAAAGGATTTACAGTTACTTCAAGTATTGATATTGCAACAGCAATTGAATTTACTAATTTAGAAAAAATAACTATGGCTGGTGATACTCCAACAGCAGATGAAGTAGAAAAAGCAGTTATGGCTAAAAATCCTAATTATGTTAAAGGTAATGCTAATTTTTCAGATTTAACAGCAACAAGTGCTAATGTTGAAGGTAAAACTTTATATGATGGTTCTTTACAAGTAACTTTTACAAAGAAGTAATTTAAATGCCTATTATATTACTTTTAAGAATAATATTAGAAACTGCTGTTAGTGATATTCAAACTGCTGAATTAATAGAAAAATTTAAAAAAAATAATACTTTATTTAATAGTTTTGTAAAAAATCCAGCAGGAATATTGAAAACTAGAATTTTCTCTAAAACTTTAGGAAAAGGAAAGTTACAAGATGAATTAAATACTTTTAATAAAAATCTTCAAACACTTACTAATTTACCAGTAACTCATAAAAAAATCATGACACATATTACTAATAATAATATTGCTAAATTACAAAATATTCAAAAACAATATTTAAACAGTAAGTCATTAATGGATAAAGGTAAAGAAATTATTATGAATTCTTTAACTGAGCAAGATTATGATTCTATTATTGGAGTTTATGTAAATCTTTCAAGTTCTGCATTAGCGGGTGGTATATGAACTCCAGTAATACAACAACAATTTAGTACTTATGGTATTGCTACATTAACATATAGAACAAATTTAAGTAAATCATATGATTATTTTATGATATCAAAAGAAATGTGAATTGATATGTGTAAAGCGACTGGTGCTTATGGTACTGGGGCTAATTCAGTACTTATAAGACAATATTATCATGGTGGATTAGATAAAGAAGATAAAGAATATTTATCACGTAGAAATTCTAAAAATATTAATAAAAAAGTTACTCAACAAAAAAAATATAAATCTGTTATTGGTGTAGTTAATAAATCACAAGCAGTACATGGATATGAAAGGTTTAAAAATTATGGAAAACAAAAATAATATTGATTGAAATGTAAATTTAAATTATATTACAAAAGATGATTTAAAAACTTTTTATAAGTTTGTTCCTGATGAAGACCAAACTACAAGTGATGAAAATAAAACTGATTTAACCGGAATGGCAATTGCTATTGCAAGTGAAAGAATTAATACTATCACAGGTAATCAAATTGAATTAACGGGATTTAAAAACCTTAATGAAACTCAACAAACTTTAGTTAAAAGAGCAACAGCAAGAATGACCTTACATTATTTAACTGATGGCATGTCATTTATAAGAAGTTCTGTATCTATTAGTGGTAAAATGGTTTATCAAGTAGTATTAGTCCACCATCAGAGCCAGATTATGTATTAATGGAAGTATATAATTTATTACAACAAGCAAATTTACATACTCCAAGAAAAGCACTTAATAATCATATTTCATGTAATAATAATGATTTTAATACACCAAATATTTTTGATGAAAGTGATACTAGAGTTATAACTTGAGATTCTGGAAATAAAACATTTTTACAAAAAATGGGTTTAATTGAAGGTACTGGTATAAAAATAGATGATGTTAGTGATACTATACCTAAATTAAAAATTCATGTTGATAGTAATATTGATTCATTATGAGAAGTTGATAAAGATAATACTAATTTTATTAAACCAAAAGATGATAAAGGTATTGATGCTAATGGTAAAAGACTTATTGATGTTGGAACACCTACTTTTTTAACAGATGCTACAAATAAAGAATATGTTGATAAAAAACAAGATAAATTAATTGCTGGTACTAATATAACTATTGATGAAAATAATAAAATTAGTGCTACTGGTGGAAGTGCAGATTTATCAGATTATTATAAAAAAGAAGAAGTAGATAAAAAATTAGAAGATACAGAAGAAAAGTTTCCTATTGCTTTTGCATTAAATGCTGTTAGTCAAGAAATTCCTAGTTTAGAAACTACTAATAAAACAGTTGTTGGTGCTATTAATGAGTTAAAAGAAAAAATAAAAGACAAAAAATTTTCAAATGATTATTTTAAATATAATACTGAAACAAATGAAATTTTACTAAATGATGAAGAAAATTCATTACTTTGTAAGGATTTATTAGAAAATAATGAATATAAAATATTAAAAACTCAAAATAAAAAATTATTACAAGCAATTAATGAAATATTAGAAAAACAACCACAACCAAGTCCAAGTAGTTCAAATTGAAAAGAAGTAGGAACAAGAGAAAAAAATAAATGAGATAATTGACAAATTACTTATGATTTTCAAGAAAATAAACATTATAGAGTTTATTATTCTTGAAGTATATATAATCCAGTTTATACTATTCAAGAATTTATTATAACTGATAAAAAAATTGCTGGTGTACAAATACAAACCTTTAATGATAGTGCTAATATAGTAATTTTATCAGTTCAACATGCAAAATGGATTACTATTTATACTGGAAAAGGTAATTTAAAAGGTAATGTATGAAAATTAGAAGAATTACAGGAATAATATTATGTTTTTTAAAATTATAAAAATTATATTAGGTTTAATTGGAGTTTTATTATCTTCTGCAGTCGCTGGATTAGTCATATTTATTATTGTAAAAATTGTATTAAAAATTAATCAAATATTTTAGAAAGGTGGTGATTTAATATGGATACTACAACAATAATTATAGTGGCTAATTTATGTATTAATGGAGGTTATGTTTTAATTAAATTAGGAAAAGCATTAGTTGCATTTGGTAAATCTTTAACAGACCCTAATAAAAAAGAAATTAAAAAACAAAATAAAATTAATAAATTACAAAGTAAATTAAATTCTATTAATAAACAAACAGAAGTTAAAAGTATTTATTAATAAAAATGCCTACTAAAGGCATTTTTATATTCTATTTATTGGTACAGTAGTTGAAGCATATACTGGTCTTCTTTCATATAAAACATCACTAGTTAAACTATCAATACTATCATTTGAACCATAAGTTTGTCTTTGTCTTTCATATTCTTGCTCAGTATTATTAATTAAATTAGCATGTTCATTTGTAAATGGTGTTTCTTGCATTTCAGTATTAACATGATTAATTTCCATTGGTAATAAATTATGGATAATTTCACTTGCTCCTGCTACTATTGTCGGAATAGCATAAGCATTAGTAAAATCATTATTAATGCCCATAGCAACACCACTTGATATTAAACAACCACCAGTAGCCATATTTGCTATTTTTCTAATTGTTTCAAATTTACTTGGAATTATTTCAGTAATTCCAGCAATTAAATTAGCAATACCATATGAATTAAGACTAATAAATGTATCTCAATCCATTAAATGATTATCAATACTGTTATTATTTGTACTGAATAATAAATCTGGAAATGGGTCTACTGTTGTAGTCGTTGTTGGACTTTTTGTTGGATTAGGATTAATATCAGCATTAGTAAATTTTGCATAATTAACTAAACCTATGGTTCCTAAACCTAATAATATTTTTTTAGAACTATTAAGTAATTTAGTTTTAGCGCTAGGCATTTGATTTATATTTCAAATATCAATTCCTAATTTTTTTGAAAATAATAAAGCATTTATACTGCCTAATACTGGATTACCTATTAATTGTCCATAATAAGCACTTGTACCAATCATTGCCATTAAAGGTGATATTCCAGTTCTTATTAATTTTAATAAAGTATAATTTGATTGTGAATTTTCTGTATTTGGCATTTTTTCTATTCTCCTTTTATAAATTTAAATTTCATATGTCCAATTGTTTCGTGATTATTACCACAAATAATCAAATATCCAGTTTGATTATTTTCTAAAATATAACTATAATGTGTTAATTTTGGTTGAAACTTTGGATATAAATTTAATGATAATAAATAACATACTATGTCTTCTTTATCTTTTAATAAACTAATAGTAGGGCATTTGATAATTTTAGGACTTTCTTCATTATTAAATCATTCCAGTCTAATATTTTTCATTATTTCACTTCCTTTATTTCTTGTACTCAATGTTTGGAACAATAATAAATTTCAAATGTTAAATCATTATCTTTATCTTTATCATTTTTTATAATACGATTAGTTAATTTAGTTGAAGCTCTTCTAAAACATTCGCAACATTTCATTATTTTACTTCCTTTTTATCAATAATATAATCAATTGCGATATTTCTATAATTATTAAAATGAGTTTTACATAATCCTAATTTTGTATCTTTTTTAATTGAACAAACATATATTTTTTGTTTACTGTTATTATTTTTACAACCATAACTATCACAATATCATAGTCAATCATACTCATTATTAGTCATTATCAAATTCACCATTTTCTATAAATTCAATTACTTTATAATAAGCAGTCAGTTTACCAGCTTCTTTTGATGAATCACATAAACAAATACTAATTTGTTTATTTAGTCAAATAATTAATTTTTCTTTATCCATTATTAAGTTTACCTTTCACTAGACTTCAAAATTTTCTATTATTTCTTCTTCTTTTTCTAATTCTTTTAATTTAGATAAAGTAGAATTTATATCAGTATTATCAATATCATTACTTGAATTAATAATTTTTACTTCCTCACCAGTATTATCTTTATAAGCAATAGTTTGCTCATCAATGACTATACCTTGGTCTAATTGAAGTGCTAAATTAATATCATCTTGATTATTTAATACTATAATTGGTGTTTTATTAATTTCACGAATAAGAGCTTTAACTACTGTTTTTAAAGCCATTTGGTCAAAACTAGTATTTCAAGGACTATCTTCACTTTTAGTTTTACTAAATTTTTTTCTTCATTCTTGACATTCTTCAGTAGTCATTCCTTTATAAAAATTATTAATTTTACCATTTTTATCTAAAAGTGAAATATAACAATAATAACCAATTGTATTAATATTTTTTCTTTCAAAAATTAATGCTGGATTAATTTCCCATTTATTATTTTCTTTATTAAATCTATGTGCTGATGTTATTTTTTCTCTTTGAAAATCAACAACTAATCCAGTTCTTTGTAATAATGTTAATCAACCATCTTCTTGGATTTGAACTTGTAATTCATCACGATAAGGTATTAATGCTAATTCTTTTTTAATAGGATTAATAGACAGATTTAATTTATATAAATTTATTAAAGCATTAATTAAACTTTGTGGATTCATATTTTTTAAATCTTTACTAGAATTTATAATCATTTCATAATAATTTCTAAATTTTACATATTCTTCTTTATTACTTTTAATAAAATTAGGAATTTTTAATTCAGGTTTATTATTACTCATTATTAAATTCATCATTTCTAATTAATTTAATTAAATTTTCACTATTAATTGGTAAATAAACATAACTATAATTACCAGTAGTTACATATGTATCTTCTAAATATTTAATTAATTTTTCTTTATTCATTATTTTCTTCTCCTTCATCTCAAATTATTTTTTCAGCATTTAATATTTTTAATATTTCATCTAATTTTTTATTAATTTTTTCTATATGTTTTAATAAAATTAAAATTGATTTATCCATGCCAGAATTTTTTTTATCCATAATTTCTCCTATCATTTTTTAATTGTTTTAAATCTATTATCCAAATGTACTTCAATATTTTTACTAGGATTAACTATTAAATGACTATTAATAACAATTCAATTTTTCTTATTACTATCTAATCTTGGGAGTAACTTTTCAAATTCAATTGAATTACAAGAATAAATGTTTATTTCTTTAATTGATTTTTCATTAATCATTTTTATTTCTTCTTAATGATTCTTTAATATTAGTTTTTAAAATATTTAATTCTTTAATTTGACCTCTTAAAACATCTAATTCTCATACATTTATTTGACTTAAATTAATTTCTTCAATTTGATATTCTAAAAATTCAATTCTGGCATTAATACTTTTCGTTAATAATTCATTAAAATTACATTTTTTATTTTTACAATATTCCAATTTATATTCCATTTTTATTTTCTCCTTTAAAATAATTTGTTTTTGCATTTATTCATTCAAGTATTAATTCATTTGTTATTTCAATTTCTAATTCTTTTTGCATATTTTTATTTGTTAAATAAACATAAGTTTTATAAGATGAAATTATGCCATTATCAAGTAACATACAATAATAAGCAGTTAATTGTAATTTAATTCTTTTTAATTTATCTTCATCAATACAAGCATAAGTTTTATAATCTACTAAATAATATTTATTTTCTTTTTTATCTAAATAAATTAAATCTGGTGTTCCAGCAATTACACTATCATTAATAGGTTTTTCTATAATAAATTCATAATTATTTGTATCTTTAAATTTTTCTTTTAAAAATATAAGTGATTTTTTACAATAAGAATAATTTATATTATTAGTTAATGGTTTTAATTTTTTTAATAAATTATTAATAATATTTTCTTCATTAATATTTTGTAAATATAATTCATTAAGTTTATGAACCATTTACCACGAACTGAAGCATTTTTTAATACTTCTGCTGAGATATGGCTATATCCAAAACCTAAATAATTATCAATAATTCTAGAAACTGATATTAATTCTTTATCTTCTAAAAAATATTGATGAGTTTCTTTTTTAAAAATTAATTTAGGCATATTTATTTCTACCTATTAATATTCAAAAACATTTATTACATAATCTATTACCAAAAGAAGATTGTTTTCTAGATTTATCACAAGAACCAACTATTCTATATTCTCTATATTCCATAAATATTTTTCCTTTCATTAATTAAGTTTTTTATTTAATTCCTTATTATTTAAATTTATGTCTAATTCCATTACTAATATTTCATATTTTTCAATATAAGCCTCTTTGATTAAATGATGTTTATAATTTCTATGAAAGTTATTAGCATTTTCAACTGTAGAAAAGGCTTTATATTTTATTTGAGAAGTATAATTAACTTCATATTTTAATAAGTAAACATATTTCATATTTATTTTTTCTCCTTTATTTTATTTATTGTGTTATGATATTGTTAATGAGGTATGTATTTATATATAAACCCCCTATTTTTTTAAATAATACAAATGTAATTGTTAATTAGATTAATGGGTTCTTTACTGAGCCATAATAAGGCTATTCAAATTAATCTATAATTACATTAAGCGATACAGTGTAACATTTTAACTTGCTTAACATTAAATGCTCTTTTATTCTGATATAGAAGCATTTACATAAAGTACTCACTATTAGACTTCTACGACAGTTTTATTAAGTTTTAATCTTTTAACAAAAAAAAGAACGATAGTTATATCGTTCTTTGTTATTTTATGAAACTAGGAGTTAAAGTGATGCGCCCTTTGACAACCGCCCATGAAAAAATATATTAACTTCTTAATAACTAAATTTAACGTTCAACTACTTATTAACCATTGTAATTTTATATTATATAAAATAATATTTAATTTTTAACATTAAAAAGTGTTAACTATAATAAGTATTGAAATTTTATATACATAAAATTTAATGATTTTGAAAGGAACAATAATATGTTAAAAATATCTACTAATTATTTACCAGATCCCACTGAATATGCTAAAGTTTTTTTTGTGAATATATATTCAAAACTTTAATAGAAAAAATTATATATTTTTATACAACAGTCAATGGGTTTCTAGATCAAAAATTTATTACATTTTTGACTAATGAAAAAATTGCTAATGAATTTAATAAAACAAAAAATATGGATTTAGAAACATTAATAAAAGAATTTTATGATACACATCATAAAATTAAAATTCCACTAATAACAATAAATAAAAAATTAACAAAAGAAATTGAAAAAGAAGTAAGTGAAGTATTTAATAATACAACTACTTTAACTATAATTTTTTATAAAATTTGTATAAAAGATAACGCAACTAATAGTGATATTAGTGATTTTTTTATTGAAAAATATACAAAAAAAATTATTAATACTTTTAAAAATCTCTATTATATTTTTTATTACTATAACTATATCAAACATTTTAGAATTAGAGATAACAAAAAAAGAAACATATTTCAACAAAAAACTATCAAGATAATTTAAATATACAATTAATTAAAGAAATAAAAAAGTCTTGAATATGCCATTTTAATAATAAACAAAATGGATACAAATATTTATAAGCGAAATTTAAAAATAACACCAGAAGAAAATTGAAAAAAAGCACAAGATGCAGAAAATGAAAAATATGATGCATCATATTTAAATAAAAAAACTAATGCTAATAATTGTATACTTTCATAAACGTTTTCTTTAATCTTTATTTTCTGTTACGTCAATAATAACTTCACTATTATCATCAAGAATTTCTTTAGTTATAAATTGACCAACGCTTTCAGCACCAGTTTTATCAGCAACCGTTTTTAAACGACTTAATTGTTTTTCCAACGGAACCAATGTTTTATTAATGCCAACATAAAGATCGTGATTTTCTACTAAACACTGTAAAAAATTATTATTTAATAACTGAATATGAACGGAAATATTATATGTATGATTACTATTTCTTTCAATACCGACTTTAGCAATCATATCTTTTTTAATATATTTAGAATACTTTTCTTGTAAATAATTAAAATTTTTATCAACAGCATTTTTAATTTCATAAGTAATATTAATATTTTTTCCATGGACAATAACTTGCATGATTAATTGCTCCTATCTTTTAATTATTATATACATTTTCCCATAAACAAATAAATTTTAAAAGATAATAGTGTAATTAAATTTAAATTATTAACAACTAAGCAAAATACCAATTATATTTATAATATGCTCAATATTATCTTCAGTTAAATTAATGATTAATACTCTATTTTTTATCTTTTCATGATTTTTGTTTTAAAAAATTTTGTTTTCCATTAAAAGTAATAGCTGTTTTTCAATGTGGATAATTATTACCTTTAGTAATAGCATTAGTATTATTCATTGGTTGTAAATTACTAATATCAGAAGTGCCTCCATGAAATAAAGGTCGTTGATGTATAATAGTTCAATTATAACTTTTAGGATCATCATTAAGTTTAACATTACTAATAAAGTTATTTTTAAACATTAGCGCACCTGCATAGTCTTTTCGATATAACTGTGGATTATAATCATCAATACTTTCTCCTTTATTTCATACTTCTTCAATTTGTTGTGGTGTTCAAGTTACTTCACTATTAACAACATTACTACTGTTATTAGTTTGAACAGGATTTGGATTACTAGTTACTTGATTATCAAGTAATTTTGATTGTGGAAGTGCACCTGCACCAGTATTATTAATAACTATATTTATACCTTGTGTTGATTTATCGTGTTCATTCAAAAATCGATCTGTAAATGATGGTCCAATAGTTTGTTCACCAAAAAGAGAATTTTGTTCAACACTTGCGGGTATTTCTGTTGCTGATAAAGCATTATTATTTGTCAATGATAATGCTTTTTTTCATTTATTTCTTAGATTAGCCATTATTAATCATAAAGAAAAAAGTACTAAAAAGAAACTACAAATTAATGCAAAGCCTCAAGGTAAAATAAAAAATAAAACATTAATAATTTTTTTGTCCATAACATAACTATAAATTTTTTTATAACCATAACTTATTAATAATCCTGAACCAATAAGTAAGACAAGCGAAATTACTACTACTATTAATGCTCATACTAAAGTTATTACTCCATATTTATTTAAAAAAATAAATGGAATTGTAATAAACACTAGAGTAATAACCGAAAAAATTAAAGTAAAAATTGTTAAAATCTGAAAAGTAAGAGTAAATGTAATGCCTTTACTATTAATTACTTCAGTTAAAATTGTTAAAATCTCATTAACATTAGTACGATAAAGTATAAGTCATAATACTCAACTTATAATCAAAGTTATTGCCATTAACCCCGAACTAACAATAACTCCTCAACGATTATGAGAATTAATGTTTCTATAATTCTCTGCTGACACTTCCATACTACAACCTCACAACTCTAAATCTCATTAAATCTCATTAAATCTCATATATTAAATTCTATCATAAATGATGATTAACATGTTTAACGACAATTATGAAATATAAATGAAAATATAACCTTTATAAAAATACTTCTTGAAAATTAAAATTTAGATTTAACTTAATAAAAATGTATCATAATATTTTTAATAAACTTTAAATTTGCAATGTTCTTGCGAATAATTTTTTGTTAAAGATTGTTGATTTTGTGATTCTGATTTATTAATTTTTTCAATATTTAATCTTTCATCTAATGATTCATCTTCAAAAAATTTCCTTCTACTCTCTTTTTTGCTAATCTATTTTTTTTCTAAAATATCAAATAAACTTTCTACTTTTAATGTACTATTTATTGAGATTGTACTAATGTTTTATCTGTTTCTAACGTGGTAATCATTTCTAATTTTGCAAGGTCTAACTGCTTAGTTAAAATATCTTGTTGTACCCTACTTCTTTCTAGACTTAATTGTTCAAGTTCTTTTTCCCTAATGAAATTTTCTGCTTCTATCCTCCTTTTTTCTAATTCTATTTTTTTATATTCTATTTGTTTATTTAAAATAATTAAGGCTTTTCTCCCTTTATGTACTATTTTTAAATTTTATCACATAAATGTTGAGAAAAGCCTATCTACGGACTTCTCCCCACATTTTTAAATGAAACATAGCATTACAGTTTCAAAAGTAGGTATCTTGTTGAATTTATATGCAGCTTCTCTTTGGCATATAAATGAACATGATGTTTTGCAACTTTGATATGTGTTTTAAATGTTCTTCGTATATGTTTTCATACTGATTCAATTTGATTGGTATTTACGCCAATTTTTGAAACATAACCATCTTGATGGTTAACTGTTTTGTGATTAGGGAAAAGTGATTTGAAATCACGATATCCTTTTCAAGAATCAGTATGTACATCACACTTTGAAGAAATATGGTTTCTTGCAAACTGCAAAAGATTTTTACTTTTTGCGTTTTTGATTACTTTCACAATTAAATTATTGGTTGTTTTTTCATAAATCCCAACAATTAATGTTTTATTTATCAAAGATCTTCCTTGTTTTTTAAAACCCATATGTGAAAGATACATTTCATCCATTTGCACTATGCCCTCAACAATAAATTGATGTTCTTGTTTGGCAATACGATTTCTGATTTCATGACCCATTCTTTAAGCAGTTTTCAAAGTCACACCCAATTCTTTTGCAACATCAGTTGATGTAATTCCATGTTTGGTGTTTATTCATCTAAAGATGAGATAAAATCAAAATCTCAAAGGTGTTTGTGACTTGTAAAAAATGGTGCCATGAAGAATACTAAATGTTTGATGACATTTCAAACATCTTATTCTTCTTAAATTAGAAGTATTCAAACTTGTTCAAGAACACATGATACATTTGTTTTTCTTCAAACTTGCTATATATTTTAAACAATCCTGTTCTGTTTGAAAAGCATTGTTGAACTCATTCAATTTCATTGTTTCCTCCACAAGTACATGTGGGGAGAAGTCCGATAATTAATTCTTTTTCATTTATTTCTAACTTTAATTGTTCAAGTTCTTCTTGTTTAATTAAATTTTCTGCTTCTAATCTTTCTGTTTCTAATCTTTCTTTTTGTATTTCTGATCTTATTTTACTAATTTCTAATTCCTTATTTAATTTTTTATTTCATTCTTGAAAAAATTTTTTGACATTTTTTCTTCTTTTTCTTTCTGCTCAAATTGAAAGTGTATTACCAATTATTACACTTCCAGAAAAAATAAATATTGGTACTAACCCAACACCACTTACAAACAAGCCAGTAATAGCAGCAGTACTTATAACAGCTTGAATACCAGTTTTTCAATAAAATTTTTTATTTTCTTTATCTAAAGTTTTTTTGCAATAACAACAGTTTCATTATTACAATCATTTAAATTTTGCAATTCTGTTTTCATATCTTTTATCCTTTTCAATTGTTTATTTACATTTTTATATATATGTACTTATTTTTTATGAATTGATAATGAACAATTATTACTTGTTTCTACATTTACTACTTTTGCTAAATTAAATTCTTGAGGGATCGGTGATGAAGTAATATTTAAACTAGTTATGTTATTAAGTTTTGCTAATTATTCTCTTGCTTTAACTAATTCAAGTTCAACTTTAGTTCTTTCTAATTGTTTTTTAAGAATTTTTGCTCTTACTGTTTCTAATTGTAATTCTTCTAATTTTCTCTGAAGAATACTTGATTTTTCATTATTCTCATCTTCTAATTCTACTTTCTCTTGTTTATTTTGTTTAATCGTAGTTTTAATAACTGCACCCATCATACCACCAGATGTACCTGCACTAGTTGCTATTCCTAAATCAGAACATTGAAAACCATCAATTCCACCAACTGCTAATGTTACTACTGTAGCAGTACCGGCAGTTATTATAGGTAAATTTTTTACAAAATTTTTTTTAAATTTCTTTCGAAAAATTTTTTTCTTGATAGTGAAGGTTTAACAACTTCCACTACATAATTATTTTCATCTTGCATTGAAGAAGCAAATGAAGATTTACTAATATCCATTTTTATTTCTCTCTTTCTAATCTATGAAAAATATCCTTCTGATTAATATAATTTAATAAAAAACTAATATAAATAAAAAATACTTATATTAGTTTTTTTTATTTATATTAAATTATTAAGGCTTTTCTCCCTTTATGTACTATTTTTAAATTTTATCACATAAATGTTGAGAAAAGCCTATCTACGGACTTCTCCCCACATTTTTAAATGAAACATAGCATTACAGTTTCAAAAGTAGGTATCTTGTTGAATTTATATGCAGCTTCTTTGGCATATAAATGAACATGATGTTTTGCAACTTTGATATGTGTTTTAAATGTTCTTCGTATATGTTTTCATACTGATTCAATTTGATTGGTATTTACGCCAATTTTTGAAACATAACCATCTTGATGGTTAACTGTTTTGTGATTAGGGAAAAGTGATTTGAAATCACGATATCCTTTTCAAGAATCAGTATGTACATCACACTTTGAAGAAATATGGTTTCTTGCAAACTGCAAAAGATTTTTACTTTTTGCGTTTTTGATTACTTTCACAATTAAATTATTGGTTGTTTTTTCATAAATCCCAACAATTAATGTTTTATTTATCAAAGATCTTCCTTGTTTTTTAAAACCCATATGTGAAAGATACATTTCATCCATTTGCACTATGCCCTCAACAATAAATTGATGTTCTTGTTTGGCAATACGATTTCTGATTTCATGACCCATTCTTCAAGCAGTTTTCAAAGTCACACCCAATTCTTTTGCAACATCAGTTGATGTAATTCCATGTTTGGTGTTTATTCATCTAAAGATGAGATAAAATCAAAATCTCAAAGGTGTTTGTGACTTGTAAAAAATGGTGCCATGAAGAATACTAAATGTTTGATGACATTTCAAACATCTTATTCTTCTTAAACTTAGAAGTATTCAAACTTGTTCAAGAACACATGATACATTTGTTTTTCTTCAAACTTGCTATATATTTTAAACAATCTTGTTCTGTTTGAAAAGCATTGTTGAACTCATTCAATTTCATTGTTTCCTCCACAAGTACATGTGGGGAGAAGTCCGATTATTAATAATACTATCACATGTAGATTAGACACACTTTTTGGACTAATAAAAGTTTTTATAACTTTATATTATTAGTTGAGGTGTAGTTTAAAATGAAATATTTAATTAATAGTGCTGATTTTACTAAATTTGATTATAAATTTAACAAGTTTGTAGAAAAGTATAAAAATGATAAAAATATTAATAAAGTTAATATTTATTATCGTAAATTTAGAAAATTTTGTTTTATTTTTAAAAATAAAAATTTTTGTAAAGAAATAATTTCTCAATTACATATGCCAAAGCAAACTTTTTATTATTGAGCTAAACGTTTTTATGATATTTTCTACAAAAATAAACCTTTTGAAGAATTATTATTTAAATCAACAAAACCTAAAAATATTAAATATTTGTATAATTTGGAATTATCAGAAAAATTTATAAATTATTTTGGGCTTTTCTCCCTTTATGTACTATTTTTAAATTTTATCACATAAATGTTGAGAAAAGCCTATCTACGGACTTCTCCCCACATTTTTAAATGAAACATAGCATTACAGTTTCAAAAGTAGGTATCTTGTTGAATTTATATGCAGCTTCTTTGGCATATAAATGAACATGATGTTTTGCAACTTTGATATGTGTTTTAAATGTTCTTCGTATATGTTTTCATACTGATTCAATTTGATTGGTATTTACGCTAATTTTTGAAACATAACCATCTTGATGGTTAACTGTTTTGTGATTAGGGAAAAGTGATTTGAAATCACGATATCCTTTTCAAGAATCAGTATGTACATCACACTTTGAAGAAATATGGTTTCTTGCAAACTGCAAAAGATTTTTACTTTTTGCGTTTTTGATTACTTTCACAATTAAATTATTGGTTGTTTTTTCATAAATCCCAACAATTAATGTTTTATTTATCAAAGATCTTCCTTGTTTTTTAAAACCCATATGTGAAAGATACATTTCATCCATTTGCACTATGCCCTCAACAATAAATTGATGTTCTTGTTTGGCAATACGATTTCTGATTTCATGACCCATTTTTCAAGCAGTTTTCAAAGTCACACCCAATTCTTTTGCAACATCAGTTGATGTAATTCCATGTTTGGTGTTTATTCATCTAAAGATGAGATAAAATCAAAATCTCAAAGGTGTTTGTGACTTGTAAAAAATGGTGCCATGAAGAATACTACTAAATGTTTGATGACATTTCAAACATCTTATTCTTCTTAAATTAGAAGTATTCAAACTTGTTCAAGAACACATGATACATTTGTTTTTCTTCAAACTTGCTATATATTTTAAACAATCCTGTTCTGTTTGAAAAGCATTGTTGAACTCATTCAATTTCATTGTTTTCTCCACAAGTACATGTGGGGAGAAGTCCGTTATTTTGTTCAGTATAAAGAAGAGTTTGGTATAGGTGCTTTTCAATTTTGTTATTTAATAAGACATATTGATGATATTAGGTTTAATTTTTTGCCAAAACCTTCGGTTAAAACTATATATCGTTGATTAAAACGTTTTGTTTTTTATTCACAAAAAACTATTAAGAAAAAACATTTGAGATATGAAGTAAAAGAAACTGGATTATTGCAGACTGATATTAAAGTAGTATCGGCATTGGTTAGATAAGTTTACTTTCTTGTCTTCAAATCTGTACAAATTGGTTTGGAGACATTTTTAATCGTAAAATCATTCTATCATTATTTCATCAGTTAATAAATTTTCTTAATGCTTCTGTGAAATGTTTAATGCTATTAAACTTGTTACCAAACATAATTTTAAAATCTCTTTTGATTCAGCGATTTAAACATTCACTTACTTGGTTGCCTTTAAATCCTGATAAACTTTTTGAATGAATTAAAGTTTTACTTTTATTAAAACTATTTGTAACTATTTTACTAGTATTACCTGAACCTAAATCAGACTGGATAAATGTTGCAAATATTTTATGTTCTTTACGACTTGCCTTTGTTACTTGATTAAGAACATTTAAAATGGTTATTGCATTTTCACTTTTATTAATTTTTCAACCAACTATAGCATTACTATTCATATCTGTAGCAATTTCTAATAATAATTTAGTTTTTTTATTATTAATAATTAATTCTTTAAATCAAGTACCATCGATGCCAACTTTTTCAAGATAAGTATTACTGGTAAAATTACGTTTTAATAAATCTTGGAAATTTGATTTTAAGGCATTAGATTTCGCTCTACGCTGTTTTTTGGGTTTGGTTAATAGTTTTTGGATATTATTATCTTCTAATAACCTCATAATGCTGTTTTTACTGCATTTAAGATTGGTGTTGTTTTTCTTTAATTCTAATCTCACCTTTTCTAAACTAGTAATTTTAATTATTTTATCTTTGTTGCTAATAACAACAATTTTATTTAATTCTTTTAATAACTCATTATCAATTTTTGTTTGATATTTCTTTTTACCGTTTTTTATTCATTTATAATATGCAACTTTACTGATAGGTAACAAACTAATTATGTCATTAATTCCATAATTTTTATTTCTATATTTATCAACTATTAAAAAACATTTACTTTTCAATAATTTACTATTTAAAATATTTTGATTGTTTTTTAATTCTTTATCACAGGATTGTTTTTGTCTTAAAAATTCATTTTTTATTTTTTCTTTTAGTAGTGACTTTTTGAGTTTTTTATTTTCAAGTTTTAAATTTTTATCTTTGATATTCACTTTATCTATTTGATGATTTGTTTGAAAAGTATGAATAGTAATTAATTTAGGCTTTTCTCCCTTTATGTACTATTTTAAATTTTATCACATAAATGCTGAGAAAAGCCTATATACGGACTTCTCCCCACATTTTTAAATGAAACATAACATTACAGTTTCAAAAGTAGGTATCTTGTTGAATTTATATGCAGCTTCTTTGGCATATAAATGAACATGATGTTTTGCAACTTTGATATGTGTTTTAAATGTTCTTCGTATATGTTTTCATACTGATTCAATTCGATTGGTATTTACGCCAATTTTTGAAACATAACCATCTTGATGGTTAACTGTTTTGTGATTAGGGAAAAGTGATTTGAAATCACGATATCCTTTTCAAGAATCAGTATGTACATCACACTTTGAAGAAATATGGTTTCTTGCAAACTGCAAAAGATTTTTACTTTTTGCGTTTTTGATTACTTTCACAATTAAATTATTGGTTGTTTTTTCATAAATCCCAACAATTAATGTTTTATTTATCAAAGATCTTCCTTGTTTTTTAAAACCCATATGTGAAAGATACATTTCATCCATTTGCACTATGCCCTCAACAATAAATTGATGTTCTTGTTTGGCAATACGATTTCTGATTTCATGACCCATTCTTCAAGCAGTTTTCAAAGTCACACCCAATTCTTTTGCAACATCAGTTGATGTAATTCCATGTTTGGTGTTTATTCATCTAAAGATGAGATAAAATCAAAATCTCAAAGGTGTTTGTGACTTGTAAAAAATGGTGCCATGAAGAATACTAAATGTTTGATGACATTTCAAACATCTTATTCTTCTTAAATTAGAAGTATTCAAACTTGTTCAAGAACACATGATACATTTTTTTTCTTCAAACTTGCTATATATTTTAAACAATCCTGTTCTGTTTGAAAAGCATTGTTGAACTCATTCAATTTCATTGTTTCCTCCACAAGTACATGTGGGGAGAAGTCCGTTAATTTATTATTTTTTTGATATTTTTTTACTCAATTATAAATTAATGATCTGGTTGATAATTGATATTTGGTTTTAATATCAATGGTTTTTAATTTTTTAATCACTACATATTCATTTAAAACATCTAGTTTAATTTTTCTTGTATAAACTTTATATTTCATCTTTACTCCTTAACTATTAATTATTTAAACTAATCATACTGTCTAGATTAAAAATTATAGGAGTAAACTTAACTAACTTATGCCATCAGATTATATAACAGGAAGTAAAAGATGATATATTATTGATTTTATTGATGAAAAAACTCGAATTACTTATTGTTATCCATCTGAACAAGCACAAACCAGAGATATTGTAAATGCTACTAAAAATGCTTTAAATTTTTATGAAAAATTGGGAATTAAAATTAAAAGGATTAGAACTGATAATGGTAGTCAATATGTTAATACATCTTGTGGAAAACCATAAAGGAATTGTTGATTTACAAATTTTTGTAATAAAAAAGGTATAGTTCATGAAACTACACCGTTTAGATCACCACAGAGTAATGGTAAGATTGAAAGATTTCATAGAAATTGAAGTAATTTATTTGAAATAAAACCATATTTAAATAGTGATTTTAGTTTATTTCAAAAATTAGTTAATTCTTTTCAAGAATATTATAACAATTCTAAACCACATAAATCATTAGGGTTAATGACTCCTATGGATTATTTTGATAAACTTTTATTAGATGGAAAATAGTCCAAAATGTCTGTACTACCTTCAAGTATATAGGGGCTTTGCCCCTCGTTGCTTCGCAACTCACCCCAGTGGGGTAAACCCCACGGCCAACCAACCAAGGTTCTGGTTGACTTCGACCAATAATATAGGTTTACTCTATTTTAACATCTTTCTTATTTTTCCTAGAATATTTATTTCTATAATAACAAGCACGGCATACAGTATTTTCAGTTTCTTTCTTTTCAGTTTGTAATATATTATCCAATTTATCTAATCCTACTGCTCTAATATCATCAACAGTAAAATCTAATGCTTGTGACTTTTCATAGTCTTTAAACACTACTTAATTCACTCTTTAACGAATGAATATAATTTAAAGCACGACTATTATATCTTTGTAAATAAGACCTAAGAAATCATAAACTAAAAGTCATAGTTTCACCACTATAACTAGGTGGTAATCCACCACGTTTAATTATTTTCTTAGTTTGTCTTTTAGATAAGACAACTTTATTATAGTCATCAACATTAGTATAAATATTTAGTTTAAACTTAACTAAAAATAACAAAATACGCATTCTTTTAACTTGAACAATATACTCTACTTTTTCACGTGCTTGTTTTGGTATTCTATCGGGGTGTTATTCAATCATATACATAATTCCATTAAAATTATGACCTATTAATTTACAAAACATTCCTAGACTTTCTTGTGTTTCTTTAAATTCGGACGACAAATCATTACTATTAATTTTCAAACCTAACTCATCTAAAACAACCATATCACACTCTTTAAAATCATAATTACTATTTAATTGATTAAATTTAAAAACATCATCATAAGAACAGCGATAACTATATTCATTACGAACTTTAATAGGAATAGGACTCTTACTACTCTACCCTTATGTTTTTGTGCTAAACAACAAGCAAGAGCAGATTTACCAGTACGTGGTGGTGCTGAAATAATATAACTACCTACACGTTGTAATATTTTTATATTTTTTCTAGTTATTAAAAATGGATACAGTGTTATTAATAATAAAACTCCTAAAAGTAAATAACCATATCAAGGCATTATTTCAACTCCTAACCAACTAAAAATCCTACTGTTTTTAAAAATACTCATAAAGTTAAAACTTGTTCTAAACCACTAGTAAAATCAACATTTAAAACAGAACTAATAGTATCATCAAAAATACGTCTCAATAATCCATCAAGTTTAGTAAAAAATTTTCTTAATGGTTCAACTGGTAAAACTTTACCAACAACGCCATAAAGTACTCATCTAAAAGCATTACGCAAATGACCAAAAACATCATATCAACTAACACGTTCATACTCAGGATTAAAAGGACTATTTGGTGGAACTGGTGTTACTTTCTCACTTGAAAAAATATTAATTTGACCAAAATTTAATTGCGCTCAAATAGGCGGAATTCATTCACCATGAACATCAAAAATACCGTTAAATGTCTTAAATTTGGAACACGAATAGGAATAGTAACAAAATTATATAAATCTTGCTGATAAATATCATTATCAACTTTACCTTTAAAAACATATTTTGTATCACCAACATTATCTAAAAAACTAAAAACAAAATTAGCAGTAAAAGTTTTAAAATGTTCATATTCAAAATAAAACATAAATCCTTGAATATAAAAACTCAAAGGTTTATCAATTTCAAAATTTAACTGTGTTTGAAAATCTATAACTCTCATATCACGATTAACAAAATTCAAACGATTAGTATTCTTTTCTACAACATAATTATGATTAAACATAATACGTGAAAATTCATCCAATTGTTTTCTATTAAAAGTATAAACACCAGACCCCATATTTATCTCTTGTGATGAAATACCAACTGTATCACTATAATAAGAACATATATAAGTACCCTGATTACCAATAAATTCACCACTTACTAATTTTAAATCCGGTTGGTCAACATCAAAATAAGCAGAATTTCATGGAATTGTTGCTCAATCATCAAAACTATGGTATTTAACATGTTTAACCATTTCTTTTTTAATATCATTTAACAACATTAGGGTCATTTGAAGCAATTAAACTAGTGGGTGCTTGAACAGAAGTATTTACAACAAAAAATAATTTAGCAAACTTAAATCACATAATTATTTACCAAATAAACATTTTAAAATTCACCATGAACCATAAAATAAAACAAATCCAATAAAAAACTGAGTTCCATAAACTACTAAATTTCATAAAATAGTAGTAAAATCATCAACTGGATTACCTATAAACATAGTTCAATAATCAACTATACATTGATGTATTTAGGCATTGGTTAGATAAGTTTACTTTCTTGTCTTCAAATCTGTACAAATTGGTTTGGAGACATTTTTAATCGTAAAATCATTCTATCTTTATTTCATCAGTTAATAAATTTTCTTAATGCTTCTGTGAAATGTTTAATGCTATTAAACTTGTTACCAAACATAATTTTAAAATCTCTTTTGATTCAGCGATTTAAACATTCACTTACTTGGTTGCCTTTAAATCCTGATAAACTTTTTGAATGAATTAAAGTTTTACTTTTATTAAAACTATTTGTAACTATTTTACTAGTATTACCTGAACCTAAATCAGACTGGATAAATGTTGCAAATATTTTATGTTCTTTACGACTTGCCTTTGTTACTTGATTAAGAACATTTAAAATGGTTATTGCATTTTCACTTTTATTAATTTTTCAATTAACTATAGCATTACTATTCATATCTGTAGCAATTTCTAATAATAATTTAGTTTTTTATTATTAATAATTAATTCTTTAAATCAAGTACCATCGATGCCAACTTTTTCAAGATAAGTATTACTGGTAAAATTACGTTTTAATAAATCTTGGAAATTTGATTTTAAGACATTAGATTTCGCTCTACGCTGTTTTTTGGGTTTGGTTAATAGTTAGATATTATTATCTTCTAATAACCTCATAATACTGTTTTTACTGCATTTAAGATTGGTGTTGTTTTTCTTTAATTCTAATCTCACCTTTTCTAAACTAGTAATTTTAATTATTTTATCTTTGTTGCTAATAACAACAATTTTATTTAATTCTTTTAATAACTCATTATCAATTTTTGTTTGATATTTCTTTTTACCGTTTTTTATTCATTTATAATATGCAACTTTACTGATAGGTAATAAACTAATTATGTCATTAATTCCATAATTTTTATTTCTATATTTATCAACTATTAAAAAACCATTTACTTTTCAATAATTTACTATTTAAAATATTTTGATTGTTTTTTAATTCTTTATCACAGAATTGTTTTTGTCTTAAAAATTCATTTTTTATTTTTTCTTTTAGTAGTGACTTTTTGAGTTTTTTATTTTCAAGTTTTAAATTTTTATCTTTGATATTCACTTTATCTATTTGATGATTTGTTTGAAAAGTATGAATAGTAATTAATTTATTATTTTTTTGATATTTTTTTACTCAATTATAAATTAATGATCTGGTTGATAATTGATATTTGGTTTTAATATCAATGGTTTTTAATTTTTTAATCACTACATATTCATTTAAAACATCTAGTTTAATTTTTCTTGTATAAACTTTATATTTCATCTTTACTCCTTAACTATTAATTATTTAAACTAATCATACTGTCTAGATTAAAAATTATAGGAGTAAACTTAACTAACTGATGCCTTATTATAAATTTCTAAAACACTCATAACTAACACCTACCCAAATAATGACCTAAAAACAAATTTAATAGTACGATAAATAAAATTAAAAAATACACCTAATACCATCCAAAAAGTCAAATTAAACAAAATATAAACTTCATCAGTAATATGTGGTTGATTTAAAAATATTTGAATATCTTTACTAGAAAATATAAAAATAAAATGCAATATACTAAAAACAAAATTAGACATAATTAATTACCTACATTTATCCCACTAACATCTTGTGTTTGTTTATGACCCTTAGCAATTGCTTTACCAACTGAAACGGAAGACTTCGCAATTTTCTTAACACCACAACCTAAACCTAATGTTGGTAACATTAATTCAGGTAAAATAACCCTAAATGCAAATCTAAGCAAAATCAAAAATATCATTAAAGTACCTAAATTAAAACCTAAATCACCAAGTGGAAAACTAAAAAACTTCATAAAAATTAAAGCAAATAATTGCATAATGGTTGTAATAAAAGGTATAAACATAATTTCACATCCTAATGTCTTGTAAATCTAAATAATCCTAAAATTAAATAAAATACAAAACTAACATTTATTAAAGCAAGAATAGGCAAAGGTAAAGTGTATAAACTATCATAAAAAAACGACTTAATAAAAAGTGTCACAGTATGTAATCCAGCAAAAGAACTTAAATACTGCATATAAATAGTTTGTACCAAAGTATTAACAACTGGCAAAAGTCTACCTAATAAAGGTAAAACAAAAACCAAACTAAAAAATAACTTTACCATTTGCTTACTCCTTTCTAATTACTAATGAGTTCCATGGATAATATGACCAACAAACTGCTTAATAAATACAAGAACCATAAATACAATTGAAATTAACACCGGTCAATTTGTAAGTTTTCCACCATCGCCAGTAGTAAATATTCAACCAAAAATATAAGTAAAAGCATTTAATAATTGTTGTCCTACACCACCAATCATATTTAATAATGCTGATAGTCCAGCGGGCATATTAATCACCCCCTTTCTCTAATTCTCTTTGTTGTTTTTCCATTTCTAATTTACGTTTCTTCTTTTCAAAATCTTTACGACAAAAAATACAATCAGGCTCACTATCATTCTCCTTTATATGTTTTCTATGTTTATATTTTTCTATACCCTCACGTATTCAATTTCTACAAAACCAAAGAATTAAACAAAAACCACCAATATATAACGCATATTTTATAATTTCTTTAAAATCAATTATTTAACACTTCCTTTTTTTCTTTTTTTAAAAAATTATCGGACTTCTCCCCACATGTACTTGTGGAGGAAACAATGAAATTGAATGAGTTCAACAATGCTTTTCAAACAGAACAGGATTGTTTAAAATATATAGCAAGTTTGAAGAAAAACAAATGTATCATGTGTTCTTGAACAAGTTTGAATACTTCTAATTTAAGAAGAATAAGATGTTTGAAATGTCATCAAACATTTAGTATTCTTCATGACACCATTTTTTACAAGTCACAAACACCTTTGAGATTTTGATTTTATCTTATCTTTAGATGAATAAACACCAAACATGGAGTTACATCAACTGATGTTGCAAAAGAATTGGGTGTGACTTTGAAAACTGCTTGAAGAATGGGTCATGAAATCAGAAATCGTATTGCCAAACAAGAACATCAATTTATTGTTGAGGGCATAGTGCAAATGGATGAAATGTATCTTTCACATATGGGTTTTAAAAAACAAGGAAGATCTTTGATAAATAGAACATTAATTGTTGGGATTTATGAAAAAACAACCAATAATTTAATTGTGAAAGTAATCAAAAACGTAAAAAGTAAAAATCTTTTGCAGTTTGCAAGAAACCATATTTCTTCAAAGTGTGATGTACATACTGATTCTTGAAAAGGATATCGTGATTTCGAATCACTTTTCCCTAATCACAAAACAGTTAACCATCAAGATGGTTATGTTTCAAAAATTGGCGTAAATACCAATCAAATTGAATCAGTATGAAAACATATACGAAGAACATTTAAAACACATATCAAAGTTGCAAAACATCATGTTCATTTATATGCCAAAGAAGCTGCATATAAATTCAACAAAATACCTACTTTTGAAACTGTAATGCTATGTTTCATTTAAAAATGTGGGGAGAAGTCCGTAGATAGGCTTTTATCAACATTTATGTGATAAAATTTAAAAATAGTACATAAAGGGAGAAAAGCCAAAATTAAAAAACAATTACTAAATTTAAAAGAAGAAAAAAGAAAACAAATTGAAAAAAGTGAGAAAATTGAAAAAGAAATTAATAATTATCAAAAAACTATTCAATTTTGAATTAAACAAAATAAAGAAATAGAAGATAAAGTATTTCAATTTAATATTCAAGTCTATAAATTAAAGGAACAAAAAATTAACAAAATTAAAAATTTTTTTATTAATCTTTTTTCATTTGGAAAAATAAATAAAAATAAAAGTATTAATAATTTAATTGAAACAGAAGAAATAAATTGTGAATTATTTAAAAAAACAAAATTAAATAATCAACAAAAAATTAATATTTTAAATTCAAATTATATTGAAAAACAAACAAAATACGCAAATTTAATAACTAATATTAATCAAATAACTGAACATGAAAACAAATTATTAGAAGATAAAAATAATTTGTTAAATAATAACAATAATTTATTAATTGATTTAATAATTCAAAAAGAACAGCAAGAAAAAGAAACAATTGTCGAAGTCAATGAGCAAATGGTTGAACAATTTGAATCAGAAATATTTCAACTTAGTGAAAAAATTTGTGATTTGGAAAATCAATTATTATCTAACAGTAGTGATGAAGGTTTTAATTCAAAATCCACATCAACAGATTCTTTAAATTCAGATATTTCAGTACCTCTAAAAATACAACCAAAACTACAAATATCTAACCCCATTAATAAACAAAAAGAAAAGGACATCCCTTGAGAACAAACACTACGTAAATATGAAAATGATATTCCAACAAAAAATTATAAGCAAAGAATAAAGCCAACTAATTCAAGAATAGTAAAATTTTAAAAATTAAACATATTTAAATAAACGCCATAAAAGGCGTTTATTTAAATTATATATTAAAGAAATTTTCAATCTTTAGAAATTAGCAATATCAACTTTATCTTTTGCTTTTGGTATATCAATTACTGGTGGAGATTCTGGATATACTTTATTCATACTACTTGCTAAATTTCTTACTCATTTGCCACGATGATAAATAAATAAAGCAATAATCATCTTAAGAACATCACAAGAACGCATAATAGCATAAATATAAACAATATCTAAAGGACTATAATGTACCTCAATAAATAAAATTAATATTGAAAAACATCAAGTAAAACAACTATCAACAAGTAAAACAGTAATTGCTAAGCCACCAGCACGAAATGCATAAATACAAGTATACAAAATAATATAAGCACTAAAAACTATAGCATCAACACGCATCATTCAACTAGAAATTCGTAAGGCTTCTGTTGTTGCATTAAATAATAATTGTGGTAAAAAAAATGAAGATAAAACTAATAAGCCAGCAAAAAATAATGATACAAAAAAGCCTAACCTAATTAAATGTTTAGCATTATATTTAGCATCAATCAAATCATCGGCACCTAAACGATTGGCAATTAACACCGAAGAAGCAATACCAAATCCAATATATAAAGTATAGAACATGGTATTAATCGTGGAAGCAATTGCCGAACCACTTAATGCTTCAAAGCTTCATTGCGAAATTAATCTAATAATCATTGTCGTAGCAACTGCAAATAATAAATCATTTAACATTAATGGCCATGTTTTAATTATAATTTTTTTAAATAAATCACCCCTAATCTTAAACATTTTCAAAATTTTTGGTTGAAATTCATATTTCTTTCATATAATAAAACCACTAATTAATGCCAACTGAGCAATTCTCGCTGTTAAAGTAGCAACTGCTGAACCTCGTGCTCCAATTCCCGCAACTGCACCAATACCATTAATTAATAATAAATTTAATAAAAAATTAATAAATACTGAAACAAAAGTTAATATTAATGGAATATAACCACGTTTTGTTTCACGAAATACTGAAACAAAAGCAAAGTTTATTCCTAACAATGGATAAGAAAAAACAATTCATTGATTATAATCAATACCTTGTGCTGTTGCTAAAGATGCTGAATGAAATTCATAATAACGTAAAATAATTTGTACAAATTGGGGGTCATTTTTATCAATATTATGAACATTCATAAAATCAATAAGTGAATTTTCACTAAAAGGATGATTATAATTTAAAATGTCCTTTAACTCATTAATATGATTAAGATTTAATCCTTTAGCAGCACATAATTGATTAAATTTATCCAATGCACTACTAGAACTAGTAGTATAAGAAATTAAATATTCACCTATTGTATAAGATAAAATAATAACTATTACTCCAATTAAAAATCCAAAAATAATTCTCATTCTTACTGTTTGTCTTAAAGAACCATATCTTCCAGCTCCATAAAATTGAGCACCAAAAATACTAACACCGTTGATAAAACCTCCCATAACGGCATAAACAATAACAAAAATTTGATTAGAAGCAGTAACTCCCGAAACAGCAATTTGTCCTGCTGAATATTGCAAATGATAAAAATGTTCTAAACCATTATCTTTTCATCAACTTCAATTATCTCAAAGTCCTAATGAAGTAAAAATATCCCTAATATGTTTATTCATTGGCTTTAAATCACTAATAAAACTATCCTTTAATTCTCCAACCATAATATTATCTAGTAAATTCATTGATGCTGATAATATTTGTTGCAATACTGCCGGAATAATAATCATTAATGCTAATAAATACCATTTTTTAGTAGCAAAAAAATTACTAATTTTATGTGGATTTGCTCTATTATTAATTTTAAATCCACTAATTTTCATAATTTCACCCTTATCATTAATTTGCTCTATATTATAATAATAATTTTACATCATTTAAATAATGAGGTTTGAAATTTAATATATAAAAAATCAACATCAAAGATGTTGATTTTTTATAAAAGATACTAAGGCTACTAAGTAAAATCTCTACGATTAAATACTAATCATGAAGCACTCAATAAACCAATACCAAGCAAAACATAGACAGTCAATAAAACTGGAAAATTAAGAATTTTACTATTAGTTGCTTTATTGGTATCAACTTGATAATTTGTGTTAACTTTATTAAAACTAACTAAATAAGGATCTGCTGTCATAGCATACTCACTTGGATAAGCAAAGATTGAACTTTGTTCAGTCGATATTCCATCTCAAATATATTTTAATTGATAAAAAATATTTAAATAACGCATTGCTTTAACTTGTGATGTCTTAGTATTAAGAGCATCATATTGTGATTGAGAAAGAGATGTATTTAAACCCGTAATCATAAGATTTACTGAATAATCAACATTATTGCTACCAACACCATTTGATCTTTTGGGACCAAGGTTATCTAGTCCAACTTTTTCACCTGTCATTAATTCTTCAAAACTTTGTTCTTTTCATTGACGAAAAGCATTACCAATATTGTAAATATGAGTAACCAAGTCCTTAGGAGCATCAGTAGTTGGGGGACTATCACCATTCTTAATTTCTAATAATTTTGTTTGTTCTTTTTGATAATCATAATTATTAGGATAATCAACTTCTTTAATATATGAATTATAAATACTAACCATAGCCTTATGAATAGATTCAATAGTAGTTGTTGGGTCTTTTCTATATATATCATTAATTCAATCAATATCAGTTTTATCTAATTTAGCTTTTACATTATTATAAACTGCTAATGACTGTGAAACAACATAATATGTAGGATCAAATGTTACTAAACCATTAATTAATGTCGTAAAAATATTGAATAAAGCAGCCATTCCAATCATAATTGCAACTAAAGCCTTAGCATTTAAAATTAATGAAAATAAAATAGCAATTGAAGAAATAATTAAATCAAAAATAATAGCAACACCAAATAAAATTCACAAATAAGGAAATACCGCACTATAAATAGTTGAACTACCAATGCCAGGAATAGTAATAACAAAACTAGCAATAAAAATAGATAAAAATAAGTATAAAATAATTACCGCTTGTAAAGATAATAACTTTTCAGTTCAAATTCTAGTTCTACTAACTGGCTTTGATACTAAAATCAATAAAGTACCATCAGCAATTTCATCACGAAAAACTTGTGTTGCTTTAACTGAAATAAATACAAAAATCATAATTGATAAAAGTACCGAGAATGATAATATTTTTCATTGTGGTACATAAAAATTTAATGCTTGATCATAAGTTAATTGTTTTATTGCTTCAGAACCCACAAATAATGAAATTAAAGATCAAGATAAAGCAAGAAAAATTAAAGTTATAATAAAAATAATTCAAGTTGAAGGAGTAGCAATCATCTTTTTAAAAGTATAACGAAATATTGGCATTATTTTTCTCCCTTCTTATTTTTATCATTAGCTTCCATAACAATTCGTTCATACATTGTTTGCAAATCAACAGTATATGGTTTTAAATAAGTAATGATAATATTAGCATTTAAAGCAATTGCTAATACTTCTGCAACTTGTGCTTCAGTTTTAATATTTACCAATAAACGATTTTCATTAACATCTACTGAAAATTTTTTATCTATTAATAACCTCATTAATTTATTATTGTTATTATTAGAACTTATTTCATATAATGAATCAGTTTTATTAACCAATCCTGTATAAACAACTTTACTATAATTTAAAACAGTAACTTCATCAGCTAAATTTTGCAATTCAGATAAAATATGTGATGAAATAAAAACAGTTTTACCTTGTTCACGAAGTTTTCTTAAATCATTAAACAATTCTGTTCTTGCTGTTGGATCAAGATTAGCGGCTGGTTCATCTAAAATTAAGACATCTGGATTATTTAATAGTGATTGTGCTAATAACACCTTTTTCTTCATACCCGAAGAATAAGCATTAGGGTTGCGTTTTTTAAATTTCCATAAATCTAATTCCTTTAAAATCATTTCTGTCTTTTCCTTAGCAATTTTATATTTTAAACCACTAATTTGTCCCATTGAAATTAAATAATCATAAGTAGTAATTCGTTTAGGAAATCTTGCAGCTTCTGGAATATAACCTACTCGTTTTTTTGCTTCAACTGTTCATGAACGCTTACCATGAATAATTAAATCACCGTGTGTTTCAACCATAGCGCTAATTAAACACTTAATAGTAGTAGTTTTACCTGATCCATTTGGACCAATAAAACCATGAATAGTACCTTTTTTAACTTTAATAATAGCATTATCAACAGCTTTAAATTTTTTAAACTGTTTAGTAAAATCACGAATTAAAATTGCATATTGAGCATCTTCGGGATTAACTATTACATTATGGTTATAATGATTACGTCAGTTTTTAAAATATGATTTAATAAAATTTAGAAATTTATGTTTTTCTTTTGATTTAGCATTAACATCATCTTCAACTAAAGAACTATTAATAACTGGTTTTAATATTTCTTGTTTTTTCATACTCATTCTCCTAACTACTTAAATATAATAATTACTATATGGTTAATATACTTAATACTAATATACTGATATATTATATATTAATTTATAATTCAAAAATAAAAAAATTAATAATATAAAAAATACTAAAAAAGAATAACAATTACTAAAAACCTATCACTAATTAAAATATCTGATCAATCATAGGCTTTTAATATAACTTTTTATATTCTTAATAAATTAATTGATTTACATCTTTATTATAATTTTTAATTTGATTTAAATAAAAAAAAATAAACAAAACTGTTTATTTCATAATTTCACATATTAATGGTGGGACTAAATGGACTTGAACCATTGACCTCACGCTTATCAAGCGTGTGCTCTAACCAGCTGAGCTATAGTCCCAAAAAGAGCAACAGAGATATTATATATTTGTTCAAGCACGATTGCAATATATAATAACAATATTTTTGTAGATTAGACATACTTTTTGGACTAATAAAAGTTTTTATAACTTTATATTATTAGTTGAGGTGTAGTTTAAAATGAAATATTTATCGGACTTCTCCCCACATGTACTTGTGGAGGAAACAATGAAATTGAATGAGTTCAACAATGCTTTTCAAACAGAACAGGATTGTTTAAAATATATAGCAAGTTTGAAGAAAAACAAATGTATCATGTGTTCTTGAACAAGTTTGAATACTTCTAATTTAAGAAGAATAAGATGTTTGAAATGTCATCAAACATTTAGTATTCTTCATGGCACCATTTTTTACAAGTCACAAACACCTTTGAGATTTTGATTTTATCTCATCTTTAGATGAATAAACACCAAACATGGAATTACATCAACTGATGTTGCAAAAGAATTGGGTGTGACTTTGAAAACTGCTTAAAGAATGGGTCATGAAATCAGAAATCGTATTGCCAAACAAGAACATCAATTTATTGTTGAGGGCATAGTGCAAATGGATGAAATGTATCTTTCACATATGGGTTTTAAAAACAAGGAAGATCTTTGATAAATAAAACATTAATTGTTGGGATTTATGAAAAAACAACCAATAATTTAATTGTGAAAGTAATCAAAAACGCAAAAAGTAAAAATCTTTTGCAGTTTGCAAGAAACCATATTTCTTCAAAGTGTGATGTACATACTGATTCTTGAAAAGGATATCGTGATTTCAAATCACTTTTCCCTAATCACAAAACAGTTAACCATCAAGATGGTTATGTTTCAAAAATTGGCGTAAATACCAATCAAATTGAATCAGTATGAAAACATATACGAAGAACATTTAAAACACATATCAAAGTTGCAAAACATCATGTTCATTTATATGCCAAAGAAGCTGCATATAAATTCAACAAGATACCTACTTTTGAAACTGTAATGCTATGTTTCATTTAAAAATGTGGGGAGAAGTCCGTAGATAGGCTTTTCTCAGCATTTATGTGATAAAATTTAAAAATAGTACATAAAGGGAGAAAAGCCATATTTAATTAATAGTGCTGATTTTACTAAATTTGATTATAAATTTAACAAGTTTGTAGAAAAGTATAAAAATGATAAAAATATTAATAAAGTTAATATTTATTATCGTAAATTTAGAAAATTTTGTTTTATTTTTAAAAATAAAAATTCTTGTAAAAAAATAATTTCTCAATTACATATGCCAAAACAAACTTTTTATTATTGAGCTAAACGTTTTCATGATATTTTCTACAAAAATAAACCTTTTGAAGAATTATTATTTAAATCAACAAAACCTAAAAATATTAAATATTTGTATAATTTGGAATTATCAGAAAAATTTATAAATTATTTTGTTCAGTATAAAGAAGAGTTTGGTATAGGTGCTTTTCAATTTTGTTATTTAATAAGAAATATTGATGATATTAGGTTTAATTTTTTGCCAAAACCCTCGGTTAAACCTATATATCGTTGATTAAAACGTTTTGGTTTTTATTCACAAAAAACTATTAAGAAAAAACATTTGAGATATGAAGTAAAAGAAACTGGATTATTGCAGACTGATATTAAAGTAGTATCAGATTATATAACAGGAAGTAAAAGATGATATATTATTGATTTTATTGATGAAAAAACTCGAATTACTTATTGTTATCCATCTGAACAAGCACAAACCAGAGATATTGTAAATGCTACTAAAAATGCTTTAAATTTTTATGAAAAATTGGGAATTAAAATTAAAAGAATTAGAACTGATAATGGTAGTCAATATGTTAATACATCTTGTGGAAAACCACAAAGGAATCGTTGATTTACAAATTTTTGTAATAAAAAAGGTATAGTTCATGAAACTACACCGTTTAGATCACCACAGAGTAATGGTAAGATTGAAAGATTTCATAGAAATTGAAGTAATTTATTTGAAATAAAACCATATTTAAATAGTGATTTTAGTTTATTTCAAAAATTAGTTAATTCTTTTCAAGAATATTATAACAATTCTAAACCACATAAATCATTAGGGTTAATGACTCCTATGGATTATTTTGATAAACTTTTATTAGATGGAAAATAGTCCAAAATGTCTGTACTACCTTACATAATAACAATATTTTATTTAATTTTTATTTAATATTCTTATAATAAAAATTTATATTTTTAAAAGTAAAAAAAATTTTTTGTATAATTTATTCATACAAGGTTTTTTATTAATAGGGGATTGAGAATGACAAAGATTAAAATACATATCTTAAAAATTGAAAAATGAAATCAAAATTTAGGAAAAGAAGCAACACTAAATGATGATGATATAAAAGATATAAATGAGAATGAGAATATAGAGAAAATTAATGATGATATTATTGCAAAATCACCTACGTTTTCATAATCATATTTTTATTATATATTTATTAAAATTTTTTAATAAAAAATACTAAATATGAATTAAGTAAAATGATATAATTTATATATAATTTACTTGTTAAATTATATAAGTTTGAGAGGTAAAAAAAATGAATTGCAATAAAAATGAAATAAAAATAAAACTCAAAGAAATTTATTTATTAAAATATAAAACAAATCAAAGTGATGACATAAAATATAAAGCATTTGAAACATTAGAATTAGCAACACTATTTCATCTAAGTTTTAAAGAAATAGTGACAAAATTTGGATACCCTAATCGCGAAATTATTCACTATGAAATTATTGTAATACCATTTAATTTAGATGCAAGTAGAATATTGAATCAAATTAATAAATCAAAATAATATTAAGAAAATATTCAAATATTTTCTTAATATTATTCATTTATATAATTAATTAAAACTTTGCTTATACAATCAATAATTGTAAAAATAATATAAATTTGTTATCATTTTTATTATCTAAAAATGTTTTTTTATATTTAAAGAGGTATCAAAATGAAAAAAGTTAAAATATTACAGTTAACAACTATAATATTATTTGCAATCACGGTTTTAATTACAATTACTGGTCTATACTTAATTTGATTTAGTAACTTTTATTTTAAATTCGATAATAATGAACAATGCCATTCAAATTTTAAAGATGGATATACAATGTTAAAACATTTTGGTTTAAGTTATACTATTAGCACTTCAGCAAGTTCTTTCTGTAACTTAAGTCATATTTCTGATAATTACTATCCTTGAATTCAATTACAAATTGGAGTTATCTTTTGTATAATTATAGTTCCAATTTTATTATATACAGTATTTCTATTCGTAGTAATTATTTTTGTTTTTAAAATAAGAGAAAAAAATAATAATTTTTGAGATGCAATCGAAAATTGTGAAATAATTAATAATTACTATGTTCATTAATTTTTATTAATATACTTTATCTTATTAATATTTTAAAAATGAAACTTAATTTTGCTAATTTTTATTTGGGCGATTGTTGTCAAATTTACGAAATAATTAAGGCTTTTCTCAGCATTTATGTGATAAAATTTAAAAATAGTACATAAAGGGAGAAAAGCCTTTAATATTTATTATTAAGGGCATAAGTTAGTTAAGTTTACTCCTATAATTTTTAATCTAGACAGTATGATTAGTTTAAATAATTAATAGTTAAGGAGTAAAGATGAAATATAAAGTTTATACAAGAAAAATTAAACTAGATGTTTTAAATGAATATGTAGTGATTAAAAAATTAAAAACCATTGATATTAAAACCAAATATCAATTATCAACCAGATCATTAATTTATAATTGAGTAAAAAAATATCAAAAAAATAATAAATTAATTACTATTCATACTTTTCAAACAAATCATCAAATAGATAAAGTGAATATCAAAGATAAAAATTTAAAACTTGAAAATAAAAAACTCAAAAAGTCACTACTAAAAGAAAAAATAAAAAATGAATTTTTAAGACAAAAACAATTCTGTGATAAAGAATTAAAAAACAATCAAAATATTTTAAATAGTAAATTATTGAAAAGTAAATGTTTTTTAATAGTTGATAAATATAGAAATAAAAATTATGGAATTAATGACATAATTAGTTTGTTACCTATCAGTAAAGTTGCATATTATAAATGAATAAAAAACGGTAAAAAGAAATATCAAACAAAAATTGATAATGAGTTATTAAAAGAATTAAATAAAATTGTTGTTATTAGCAACAAAGATAAAATAATTAAAATTACTAGTTTAGAAAAGGTGAGATTAGAATTAAAGAAAAACAACACCAATCTTAAATGCAGTAAAAACAGCATTATGAGGTTATTAGAAGATAATAATATCAAACTATTAACCAAACCCAAAAAACAGCGTAGAGCGAAATCTAATTCCTTAAAATCAAATTTCCAAGATTTATTAAAACGTAATTTTACCAGTAATACTTATCTTGAAAAAGTTGGCATCGATGGTACTTGATTTAAAGAATTAATTATTAATAATAAAAAAACTAAATTATTATTAGAAATTGCTACAGATATGAATAGTAATGCTATAGTTGGTTGAAAAATTAATAAAAGTGAAAATGCAATAACCATTTTAAATGTTCTTAATCAAGTAACAAAGGCAAGTCGTAAAGAACATAAAATATTTGCAACATTTATCCAGTCTGATTTAGGTTCAGGTAATACTAGTAAAATAGTTACAAATAGTTTTAATAAAAGTAAAACTTTAATTCATTCAAAAAGTTTATCAGGATTTAAAGGCAACCAAGTAAGTGAATGTTTAAATCGCTGAATCAAAAGAGATTTTAAAATTATGTTTGGTAACAAGTTTAATAGCATTAAACATTTCACAGAAGCATTAAGAAAATTTATTAACTGATGAAATAATGATAGAATGATTTTACGATTAAAAATGTCTCCAAACCAATTTGTACAGATTTGAAGACAAGAAAGTAAACTTATCTAACCAATGCCCCCATATGTGAAAGATACATTTCATCCATTTGCACTATGCCCTCAACAATAAATTGATGTTCTTGTTTGGCAATACGATTTCTGATTTCATGACCCATTCTTCAAGCAGTTTTCAAAGTCACACCCAATTCTTTTGCAACATCAGTTGATGTAATTCCATGTTTGGTGTTTATTCATCTAAAGATGAGATAAAATCAAAATCTCAAAGGTGTTTGTGACTTGTAAAAAATGGTGCCATGAAGAATACTAAATGTTTGATGACATTTCAAACATCTTATTCTTCTTAAATTAGAAGTATTCAAACTTGTTCAAGAACACATGATACATTTATTTTTCTTCAAACTTGCTATATATTTTAAACAATACTGTTCTGTTTGAAAAGCATTGTTGAACTCATTCAATTTCATTGTTTCCTTCACAAGTACATGTGGGGAGAAGTCCGATATTTAATTTTTCTTGATATACCCCCTCATTTTGAACTAATATTTCAGAAATTTCTATAATACCCCCACAATTAATCCACCAGCCAAAACTGTACCACCAACCATTCCTACAATAACTTTTCTTTTTCTTCTAATTTCTTTTGGCATAAACTAAAATTTCTCCTTAATTTTATTAAATTTTTGTAAATTAATCTTACATTATTCTTAAAACAAATTATTGATATGCTTATTTTAAACATATATAGTGTTTATAATAAAAAAACCTCCAATTTATCTAAAGAAATACAAATTTAAAAAAAGAAATAAATTATAAACAAAAATAATATATAAAATTCTAGTAATACTATAATAATAAAAAAATATTAGATAATAATAAAAAAAAGAGTCTGAGACTCTTTTTTTTATTATATTAACGTTTTGAAAATTGTGGTGCTTTTCTGGCTGCTTTTAAACCATATTTTTTACGTTCTTTTTTACGTGCATCACGAGTTAATAATCCAAATTGTCTTAATAATGCTCGATAATCTTCTGACACCTTAACTAAAACATTAGATAAAGCTAAACGTGCTGCACCAGCTTGACCAGTTCTTCCACCGCCTTCAACTTTGATATTAATATCAAAGTTTTCTAACGTATTAGTTACTTTTAAAGGCAATAACATATCTTGAACTAAGATTTCTTGTTCTAAATATTTTAAAGGCTCAAAACCATTAATTAATATTTTTGATTGACCAGTATTTTTTAAATGAACACGGGCAGTTGACGTTTTACGTCCGCCTGAACTTGAATAAGTTACGGGTTTATTAGATGTTGTCATAAAAGTCTACTCCTCTTGGCCTAATATTAAAACTTCAGGGTTTTGGGCTTGATGTTGATGTTGATCATGGTTATAAACATGAAGATGTGTAAATTGCTTACGACCTAAGGTAGTATTTGGTAGCATACCCTTAATCGCTATCTCTACTAATTCAGAAGCATCTTTAGCAATCATACTTTGTGCATTACGTACACGTAATCCACCAGGATATTGTGAATGGTTATAGTACTTCTTATCTTGTAATTTATTACCTGTTAATTTAATTTTGTTTGCATTAATAATGATGATATAATCTCCACAATCTAAATGTGGTGTAAATGAAGGTTTATTTTTACCACGCAATATCATTGCAACTTTAGTTGCAAGACGTCCTAAAATTAAACCACTGGCATCAATAACATATCATTTTTTTTCAATGTTACTGAAATTCATTGTTGTTTGACGCATTTTTTTCTCCTTACAGTGTAATTTTTACCGGGACTACATTGCTTAAAGCATTAATAATTATATAGAAACTTATTTAAAAAAACAAGTATTATCAAAGATTTAATAATTATTTTTACACAAAATTATACATTACAAAATAAATAACGGACTTCTCCCCACATGTACTTGTGGAGGAAACAATGAAATTGAATGAGTTCAACAATGCTTTTCAAACAGAACAGGATTGTTTAAAATATATAGCAAGTTTGAAGAAAAACAAATGTATCATGTGTTCTTGAACAAGTTTGAATACTTCTAATTTAAGAAGAATAAGATGTTTGAAATGTTATCAAACATTTAGTATTCTTCATGGCACCATTTTTTACAAGTCACAAACACCTTTGAGATTTTGATTTTATCTCATCTTTAGATGAATAAACACCAAACATGGAATTACATCAACTGATGTTGCAAAAGAATTGGGTGTGACTTTGAAAACTGCTTGAAGAATGGGTCATGAAATCAGAAATCGTATTGCCAAACAAGAACATCAATTTATTGTTGAGGGCATAGTGCAAATGGATGAAATGTATCTTTCACATATGGGTTTTAAAAAACAAGGAAGATCTTTGATAAATAAAACATTAATTGTTGGGATTTATGAAAAAAAACCAATAATTTAATTGTGAAAGTAATCAAAAACGCAAAAAGTAAAAATCTTTTGCAGTTTGCAAGAAACCATATTTCTTCAAAGTGTGATGTACATACTGATTCTTGAAAAGGATATCGTGATTTCAAATCACTTTTCCCTAATCACAAAACAGTTAACCATCAAGATGGTTATGTTTCAAAAATTGGCGTAAATACCAATCAAATTGAATCAGTATGAAAACATATACGAAGAACATTTAAAACACATATCAAAGTTGCAAAACATCATGTTCATTTATATGCCAAAGAAGCTGCATATAAATTCAACAAGATACCTACTTTTGAAACTGTAATGCTATGTTTCATTTAAAAATGTGGGGAGAAGTCCGTAGATAGGCTTTTCTCAACATTTATGTGATAAAATTTAAAAATAGTACATAAAGGGAGAAAAGCCATAAATAATTAAAACTTACAACTAACTCTTATAAAAATATTTATTTTTTAAAATAATTACTATTAAACATTTTTTATTGTATATTAATTTTTTCAGTTATAAACTTAAATTAAGGCTTATCTAAAATACATTTTAGATAAGCCTTAATTTAATTCTACAAAAAATATAAATTAAAATAAAAATATTAAAAAAATAATTATAACAAATATTGCTGATATGGGATTAATTCATAACTATAAAGAAACTATTAATCAACAACCAATGACAAATCTTGTAAATAAATTTAACTTAAAATTAAATGAAAAAGAGAATAAATACCTATGAAAAGTTTAATAAAATTAATGACAACATGTTCTTTATTAATGACAAACACAATCTCAGCATTAAGTAATACAAATCATAATACAACTAATTTTCAAAATAATTTTTATACTTTAGGAGACAGTTTATCATATGTAGGAGCATTGGTTGGTGCAGGAAGTCAATTTTTTCAAAACATTCCCCTCCCAGAGGAACTTATGAAATCTCATGATGTACAATACAAACCTCCTTATTATCAAAATCGATCTTGATGTAATGGTCCTGTTGCAACCGAATTAATTAGTAAAAATTAAGACAAAAAGTGACAGCTGGATGAGACTTTACACCATTAAATGGTCAACATTTTTCACAAATAGGTACTAACTACGCTGTTGGTGGAACATTTATAGAAAAAGTTTATGGTCTTGAAGGTTTATTTTTAAATAAATTTTCACTTGATGAGCAAATAAAATCATTAATAAAACACAACATAGTGATTTTTATAATGATGATTTAGTTTTTATAAACATTGGAACTAATGATTTAATGTGAATAATTGATCATAACATTACTGATATTGATAATGCTATTAATAAAATTATTAATAAACTTGATGGAGATTTAACAGAATTAATTAATAAAAATATTAAAAAAATAATTATAACAAATATTGCTGATATGGGATTAATTCCTAACTATAAAGAAACTATTAATCAACAACCAATGACAAATCTTGTAAATAAATTTAACTTAAAATTAAATGAAAAAATCACAAAACTAAATAAAGATTTTGAAAAAACAAATATTAAAGAATATGATGTTTTTTCAAAATTTAATAAACTATTTGAACAATTCAAAAATAGAGGAAGTCAATACAAAGATTCAAATGTTACTACAATTGATATAAATACTCTTGGAAAAAATGGAATTTTACAATTTCAATATGTTTCTGGTGCAAACTCACAAAATATTGATAATTACTTTTTTTTAGATCAATTTCATCCAACAAAATGAGTTCAAGAACAAATTGTTAATGATTTATACAAATTTTTATACAAATTTAATAATAAAAATCAATTTGAAGTAGATTATCGTGCTGCTGCACATGATTCAATAAAAGTAAAAATTAGTTATGATAACTTTTTACATATCCAAAATATCTATAATGCTGAAAAACAAGAAAATTTTAAACAATTATTTTTTGAAATTATCAATAAATTTGCAAAAGAAAAAGATATTGGCTTGGGTGGTAGCATAAGTCAAGATGATATTTATACAGCAATAAAAGTTATCATTGATCATTTTCAAGAAATAAATAATCGGACTTCTCCCCACATGTACTTGTGTAGGAAACAATGAAATTGAATGAGTTCAACAATGCTTTTCAAACAGAACAGGATTGTTTAAAATATATAGCAAATTTGAAGAAAAACAAATGTATCATGTGTTCTTGAACAAGTTTGAATACTTCTAATTTAAGAAGAATAAGATGTTTGAAATGTCATCAAACATTTAGTATTCTTCATGGCACCATTTTTTACAAGTCACAAACACCTTTGAGATTTTGATTTTATCTCATCTTTAGATGAATAAACACCAAACATGGAATTACATCAACTGATGTTGCAAAAGAATTGGGTGTGACTTTGAAAACTGCTTGAAGAATGGGTCATGAAATCAGAAATCGTATTGCCAAACAAGAACATCAATTTATTGTTGAGGGCATAGTGCAAATGGATGGAATGTATCTTTCACATATGGGTTTTAAAAAACAAGGAAGATCTTTGATAAATAAAAAATTAATTGTTGGGATTTATGAAAAAACAACCAATAATTTAATTGTGAAAGTAATCAAAAACGCAAAAAGTAAAAATCTTTTGCAGTTTGCAAGAAACCATATTTCTTCAAAGTGTGATGTACATACTGATTCTTGAAAAGGATATCGTGATTTCAAATCACTTTTCCCTAATCACAAAACAGTTAACCATCAAGATGGTTATGTTTCAAAAATTGGCGTAAATACCAATCAAATTGAATCAGTATGAAAACATATACGAAGAACATTTAAAACACATATCAAAGTTGCAAAACATCATGTTCATTTATATGCCAAAGAAGCTGCATATAAATTCAACAAGATACCTACTTTTGAAACTGTAATGCTATGCTTCATTTAAAAATGTGGTGAGAAGTCCGTAGATAGGCTTTTCTCAACATTTATGTGATAAAATTTAAAAATAGTACAAAAGCCTAAATAATTTTTTTAAAACACTACCAGAAGATCAAGGAATAAGGATTATTACAAATAGAATTGGTTCATGAGATAAAAGTGATAGTATGGGAGTTTTTAGTCAATAAATAAAAAATGGTATTAAAATAAATAATTAAAATTTTAATCAAGTTTACTCATAATAATTAAATTAAATATTTTTTATTGTATATTAATTTTCGGACTTCTCCCCACATGTACTTGTGGAGGAAACAATGAAATTGAATGAGTTCAACAATGCTTTTCAAACAGAACAGGATTGTTTAAAATATATAGCAAGTTTGAAGAAAAACAAATGTATCATGTGTTCTTGAACAAGTTTGAATACTTCTAATTTAAGAAGAATAAGATGTTTGAAATGTCATCAAACATTTAGTATTCTTCATGGCACCATTTTTTACAAGTCACAAACACCTTTGAGATTTTGATTTTATCTCATCTTTAGATGAATAAACACCAAACATGGAATTACATCAACTGATGTTGCAAAAGAATTGGGTGTGACTTTGAAAACTGCTTGAAGAATGGGTCATGAAATCAGAAATCGTATTGCCAAACAAGAACATCAATTTATTGTTGAGGGCATAGTGCAAATGGATGAAATGTATCTTTCACATATGGGTTTTAAAAAACAAGGAAGATCTTTGATAAATAAAACATTAATTGTTGGGATTTATGAAAAAACAACCAATAATTTAATTGTGAAAGTAATCAAAAACGCAAAAAGTAAAAATCTTTTGCAGTTTGCAAGAAACCATATTTCTTCAAAGTGTGATGTACATACTGATTCTTGAAAAGGATATCGTGATTTCAAATCACTTTTCCCTAATCACAAAACAGTTAACCATCAAGATGGTTATGTTTCAAAAATTGGCGTAAATACCAATCAAATTGAATCAGTATGAAAACATATACGAAGAACATTTAAAACACATATCAAAGTTGCAAAACATCATGTTCATTTATATGCCAAAGAAGCTGCATATAAATTCAACAAGATACCTACTTTTGAAACTGTAATGCTATGTTTCATTTAAAAATGTGGGGAGAAGTCCGTAGATAGGCTTTTCTCAGCATTTATGTGATAAAATTAAAAATAGTACATAAAGGGAGAAAAGCCTTAATTTTTTCACATATAAACTTTAATTAAGATTTATCAAAACTATATTGCTTATCTTTAATATCATAATTATGAACTTAAATAAAAATATTATTATAAATTAAAAGTAAATATTTTTAAATAAATCTTAAGATAATAATAAAAAGCTATATAAATTCATAAATATAAGTTTAAAATAATAAGTCTATCAATTATATTTATCTAAAAAATATTGGAAATAAATAAAAAGGGGGGTTTTATTAATGAGAACATTATTAAAAACATATAAAATACTACAAGATACAATTTGTAAGGTAGTACAGACATTTTGGACTATTTTCCATCTAATAAAAGTTTATCAAAATAATCCATAGGAGTCATTAACCCTAATGATTTATGTGGTTTAGAATTGTTATAATATTCTTGAAAAGAATTAACTAATTTTTGAAATAAACTAAAATCACTATTTAAATATGGTTTTATTTCAAATAAATTACTTCAATTTCTATGAAATCTTTCAATCTTACCATTACTCTGTGGTGATCTAAACGGTGTAGTTTCATGAACTATACCTTTTTTATTACAAAAATTTGTAAATCAACGATTCCTTTGTGGTTTTCCACAAGATGTATTAACATATTGACTACCATTATCAGTTCTAATTCTTTTAATTTTAATTCCCAATTTTTCATAAAAATTTAAAGCATTTTTAGTAGCATTTACAATATCTCTGGTTTGTGCTTGTTCAGATGGATAACAATAAGTAATTCGAGTTTTTTCATCAATAAAATCAATAATATATCATCTTTTACTTCCTATTATATAATCTGATACTACTTTAATATCAGTCTGCAATAATCCCGTTTCTTTTACTTCATATCTCAAATGTTTTTTCTTAATAGTTTTTTGTGAATAAAAACCAAAACGTTTTAATCAACGATATATAGTTTTAACCGAAGGTTTTGGCAAAAAATTAAACCTAATATCATCAATATTTCTTATTAAATAACAAAATTGAAAAGCACCTATACCAAACTCTTCTTTATACTGAACAAAATAATTTATAAATTTTTCTGATAATTCCAAATTATACAAATATTTAATATTTTTAGGTTTTGTTGATTTAAATAATAATTCTTTAAAAGGTTTATTTTTGTAGAAAATATCATAAAAACGTTTAGCTCAATAATAAAAAGTTTGCTTTGGCATATGTAATTGAGAAATTATTTCTTTACAAGAATTTTTATTTTTAAATAAAAAACAAAATTTTTTAAATTTACGATAATAAATATTAACTTTATTAATATTTTTATCATTTTTATACTTTTCTACAAACTTGTTAAATTTATAATCAAATTTAGTAAAATCAGCACTATTAATTAAATATTTCATTTTAAACTACACCTCAACTAATAATATAAAGTTATAAAAACTTTTATTAGTCCAAAAAGTGTGTCTAATCTACAAAAAATGAAAAAATAATATTTGACAAATAACATTACTTATCCTATAATTAACAAGCATTCACGAAAGCAGCAAATAAGTATTATTAAGTTGCAAATAGTTTACCCTCAAAGATTATTCTTTTTATTAGTAGAATTTTCTAATTAATCTTAATAGTAACCAGTGCTGTTCTGGCGAATTGTAAATTATCTTAATGAGAACTTATTAAAGTCTCTTTGTGTTTGTATACATTCCAAGGAGGTTTTTATTATGTCAAGATATACTGGTCCAGTTTTTAAAAAATCAAGAAGATTAAACTTCTCAATTCTTGAATCTGGTAAAGAATTTGCAAAAGGAAAAAAGCGAACATTCGCTCCTGGACAACATGGTCAAAAAAGAATTAAACTTTCTAACTATGGATTACAATTACAAGAAAAGCAAAAAATTCGTTTCACTTATGGTTTAAATGCTCGTCAAATGAAAAATTTATTTGATGAATCAAAAAAAACTCATGGTGTTACTGGTACTAACTTGTTAGTATTCTTAGAATCAAGATTAGATAATATTGTTTTTCGTTTAGGTTTATCTTTAACAAGAAAAGGTGCTCGTCAATTAGTAAATCATGGTCATGTTTTAGTTAATGGTAAAAAAGTTAATATTCCTTCATATCGTGTTAAAATAGGAGATAAAATTACTATTACTGAAAAAGCACAAAAAAATGCAAAAATTATTGAAGCATTAAACGCTAACGCTTCAACATTACCATTTATTGAATTCAATAAAAAAACATTTATTGGTACATATGTACGTCATCCACTACGTGACGAACTAAATACTGATATTAATGAAGCATTAGTTGTTGAATCATATGGACGTGCTTAAAATTAATAATTAATTTAAAATCTGTTATCAATTGATAACAGATTTATTTTTAGATGGTAAATGTCAATAAAAGCATTTATCATTTTTTGTTTTTGAAAAAATAAAATATAAATTAATTATCTATCAATCAATTTCCTTAAAACAAAACTAACAATTAATTTTTCTACAACTACTATGGCAATTAAATTAAATGATATAATGTTAATTATAGATGAGGAAAGGAAAAATAAAAATGATTAAAAATGAAATTTCTGAAAAAATAGTTAGTATTACTTTTGTGATAGCTGTTATGATAACAGCTATTGGCTGATTAGGAATTAATAAAAATAAAAAGAAATATTTAATTTTATGAATAGCTATAATTCCTTTAATTTTTAGTAACATATTTTCATTTTTTACTAAAAATTATTATGATAATATTTTACTAATATCAGTATTAACGATATCTTATTTAATTTATATAGGTTTTTTAATCGTTAGTACTTATCGATTTATTAAGACAAAAGACAAAAAAGAAATTAATAATAAACAAGTAGAAAATACTATTGATTTAATAAAAAATAAAATATTGTAAAAGTTACCCCAAAGGGTAACTTTTATATGTTCTCTATAAATAATGATCTTAATATAAGTTCATATTATATAACATTATGAAAACTATTTGAACCATTACTATTATTAGGAATATGTTCTTGATTTGCTGCATCGATAAAATTTTGTTGTCTTATTGAACCATTTTCTAAAATTTGATTAATTCTTATTTGTAAGTCAGGATTATTAGGTTCTTTATATTTATTAGTGTTTTTTCATCTTGAATTTGGTGCTTCAATTTCTTCTTTTCTAGTAACTAATTCTTTATATATTTCTTCTAATTTTTTAAACTTTTCTAATTCATCAACATTATTAAGAGCATTTACTATTTCTTTTTCTTTTAATAGTTGGATATTAATTCGATGTTGAAGTGACATATAAAAAGGAGTATAAGAAACAGAATATCCTGCTTTACTTTTTGCATTATAAATTTTCTCTTCAACTTCTATATAGTGATTAATATTATTAATTAAGGCTTTTCTCCCTTTATGTATTATTTTTAAATTTTATCACATAAATGTTGAGAAAAGCCTATCTACGGACTTCTCCCCACATTTTTAAATGAAACATAGCATTACAGTTTCAAAAGTAGGTATCTTGTTGAATTTATATGCAGCTTCTTTGGCATATAAATGAACATGATGTTTTGCAACTTTGATATGTGTTTTAAATGTTCTTCGTATATGTTTTCATAATGATTCAATTTGATTGGTATTTACGCCAATTTTTGAAACATAACCATCTTGATGGTTAACTGTTTTGTGATTAGGGAAAAGTGATTTGAAATCACGATATCCTTTTCAAGAATCAGTATGTACATCACACTTTGAAGAAATATGGTTTCTTGCAAATTGCAAAAGATTTTTACTTTTTGCGTTTTTGATTACTTTCACAATTAAATTATTGGTTGTTTTTTCATAAATCCCAACAATTAATGTTTTATTTATCAAAGATCTTCCTTGTTTTTTAAAACCCATATGTGAAAGATACATTTCATCCATTTGCACTATGCCCTCAACAATAAATTGATGTTCTTGTTTGGCAATACGATTTCTGATTTCATGACCCATTCTTCAAGCAGTTTTCAAAGTCACACCCAATTCTTTTGCAACATCAGTTGATGTAATTCTATGTTTGGTGTTTATTCATCTAAAGATGAGATAAAATCAAAATCTCAAAGGTGTTTGTGACTTGTAAAAAATGGTGCCATGAAGAATACTAAATGTTTGATGACATTTCAAACATCTTATTCTTCTTAAATTAGAAGTATTCAAACTTGTTCAAGAACACATGATACATTTGTTTTTCTTCAAACTTGCTATATATTTTAAACAATCCTGTTCTGTTTGAAAAGCATTGTTGAACTCATTCAATTTTATTGTTTCCTCCACAAGTACATGTGGGGAGAAGTCTGTTAATTAATTTACCTATATTTATTCTGAAACTGTCAATCATATTTTTCTTATATTCTTTAGGTGTGTTTTCTAATGTTTTTCTTAATAAATCATCGGCATTGGTTAGATAAGTTTACTTTCTTTTCTTCAAATCTGTACAAATTGGTTTGGAGACATTTTTAATCGTAAAATCATTCTATCATTATTTCATTAGTTAATAAATTTTCTTAATGCTTCTGTGAAATGTTTAATGCTATTAAACTTGTTACCAAACATAATTTTAAAATCTCTTTTGATTCAGCGATTTAAACATTCACTTACTTGGTTGCCTTTAAATCCTGATAAACTTTTTGAATGAATTAAAGTTTTACTTTTATTAAAACTATTTGTAACTATTTTACTAGTATTACCTGAACCTAAATCAGACTGGATAAATGTTGCAAATATTTTATGTTCTTTACGACTTGCCTTTGTTACTTGATTAAGAACATTTAAAATGGTTATTGCATTTTCACTTTTATTAATTTTTCAACCAACTATAGCATTACTATTCATATCTGTAGCAATTTCTAATAATAATTTAGTTTTTTTATTATTAATAATTAATTCTTTAAATCAAGTACCATCGATGCCAACTTTTTCAAGATAAGTATTACTGGTAAAATTACGTTTTAATAAATCTTGGAAATTTGATTTTAAGGAATTAGATTTCGCTCTACGCTGTTTTTTGGGTTTGGTTAATAGTTTGATATTATTATCTTCTAATAACCTCATAATGCTGTTTTTACTGCATTTAAGATTGGTGTTGTTTTTCTTTAATTCTAATCTCATCTTTTCTAAACTAGTAATTTTAATTATTTTATCTTTGTTGCTAATAACAACAATTTTATTTAATTCTTTTAATAACTCATTATCAATTTTTGTTTGATATTTCTTTTTACCGTTTTTTATTCATTTATAATATGCAACTTTACTGATAGGTAACAAACTAATTATGTCATTAATTCCATAATTTTTATTTCTATATTTATCAACTATTAAAAAACATTTACTTTTCAATGATTTACTATTTAAAATATTTTGATTGTTTTTTAATTCTTTATCACAGAATTGTTTTTGTCTTAAAAATTCATTTTTTATTTTTTCTTTTAGTAGTGACTTTTTGAGTTTTTTATTTTCAAGTTTTAAATTTTTATCTTTGATATTCACTTTATCTATTTGATGATTTGTTTGAAAAGTATGAATAGTAATTAATTTAGGCTTTTCTCAGCATTTATGTGATAAAATTTAAAATAGTACATAAAGGGAGAAAAGCCTATCTACGGACTTCTCCCCACATTTTTAAATGCAACATAGCATTACAGTTTCAAAAGTAGGTATTTTGTTGAATTTATATGCAGCTTCTTTGGCATATAAATGAACATGATGTTTTGCAACTTTGATATGTGTTTTAAATGTTCTTCGTATATGTTTTCATACTGATTCAATTTGATTGGTATTTACGCCAATTTTTGAAACATAACCATCTTGATGGTTAACTGTTTTGTGATTAGGGAAAAGTGATTTGAAATCACGATATCCTTTTCAAGAATCAGTATGTACATCACACTTTGAAGAAATATGGTTTCTTGCAAACTGCAAAAGATTTTTACTTTTTGCGTTTTTGATTACTTTCACAATTAAATTATTGGTTGTTTTTTCATAAATTCCAACAATTAATGTTTTATTTATCAAAGATCTTCCTTGTTTTTTAAAACCCATATGTGAAAGATACATTTCATCCATTTGCACTATGCCCTCAACAATAAATTGATGTTCTTGTTTGGCAATACGATTTCTGATTTCATGACCCATTCTTCAAGCAGTTTTCAAAGTCACACCCAATTCTTTTGCAACATCAGTTGATGTAATTCCATGTTTGGTGTTTATTCATCTAAAGATGAGATAAAATCAAAATCTCAAAGGTGTTTGTGACTTGTAAAAAATGGTGCCATGAAGAATACTAAATGTTTGATGACATTTCAAACATCTTATTCTTCTTAAATTAGAAGTATTCAAACTTGTTCAAGAACACATGATACATTTGTTTTTCTTCAAACTTGCTATATATTTTAAACAATCCTGTTCTGTTTGAAAAGCATTGTTTAACTCATTCAATTTCATTGTTTCCTCCACAAGTACATGTGGGGAGAAGTCCGTTAATTTATTATTTTTTTGATATTTTTTTACTCAATTATAAATTAATGATCTGGTTGATAATTGATATTTGGTTTTAATATCAATGGTTTTTAATTTTTTAATCACTACATATTCATTTAAAACATCTAGTTTAATTTTTCTTGTATAAACTTTATATTTCATCTTTACTCCTTAACTATTAATTATTTAAACTAATCATACTGTCTAGATTAAAAATTATAGGAGTAAACTTAACTAACTTATGCCATCTAACATATTCTTTATCTTCCTTTGCTTATTAAAATTAACTTAATAAAAATCCTAATATAGAAAATATCTATACTAGGAAAGAACATTTATTAAATTACTAGGTAATAATATCATATTTTTTTTAAAACACAAAGAAAAAATACTACTCCAGTTATAAATAAAAATTAAATGCCTCAACTATTTTTTTATTTTTATTAAAACGGATTATAAATATTTTTTAAATTTTGAATAATATGTTCTCTCACTATTACATCTTTAATTGAATTAGTAAAAGCAGAAATTTTAGGCTTTAAAAGATTATAACGACCCATATTCTGTGGAAGTGTAGTATCTATTATTGGCATATCTTTTAAATTATCATCGAATATTTGTACTACTTCCGAATATAAATTAAGTATATTAGCATAAGCACTAAAAACTGATACCATATAATTAACATCTAAAAAATTATCAATTTCGTGTTGTTGCAAGAGATCTATAATTATTTTTTTATTAGCAATGATACCACCTGTTGATTCCATCTCTTTTAGAGCATTAGCAATTTTATCGGTTTCATCTACTCTTAATATACCTATCATTTTTAACTTTTCAACAGTACTGTAACATTCCTCATAAGTTGTATTATTTTTTAATTCATTTATACTCTGTTTTAATGTTTCACTATTTTGATATAAATCAATAACAGTGTTAATGTCTGTTACATTAACATTTAAAAAAGGAAGATTATTATCAATACTACTAAATATTTTATGAGTAACAGAAGTTGTCGGTATTTCATTTTTAATAACACCATAACTTAATAATTTATTACCGAAAACACTAGTACCCATCATAATAATTACGATGCTACCTAAAATACTCATTCTAATAAAATTAATTAAAATTCCCGCTGTAGCATTTATTGCTTTGTGTTCAATTTTATTTTTATTAAAAAGTACAAAATATAAAATAATATAGATTATTCAAAATAAAATATTAATGCCAATAATTCAAACAATAGCATATATCAAAAATCCAATATTATCAGTTAATAAATTCTTAAATGAAGCAAAACTACCGCTAAGGTCACTAAACCATGGGGATACCATATTTTTAAAAGAATTTATTAACATTGGTTTAAATGCAAACATTAAACCAATACTAAGTAAATTACCAGCACTAATAAATGTTAATGCTCTTCCCCCAATAAAAAAACCAGTAACAATACCAAAAATAATAATAGCAAAAATAATAATATCCCATAATAATGGAGAAACATTAATAAATATCATATTTAAATACCCTTCCTTATTTATGAACAACTATAAAATAATGACGCTTACCTTTTTTAATAACTGTTACTTGATTATTAATTGCGTTTTTTTTACTAATAAGAAAATTTATATTGGTAATTTTTTCACCATTAACGACAATTGAACCTTGCATAATTAGTTCTCTTGCTATTCTTTTTGAATTACAAATTTGATTATTAACTAAAAAATCAATTATTTGTTCATTATGATTAAGATTAAAATGTGGTACATCTTTTAAAACCTGTAAAATCTCAGATGATTTCATTTGATGAATCCGATCGTGGAAAAAAGCATTAGTAATATTAATAGCACTAAAATATCCATTTAATTTATGAATAAATACTGTTAATAAAGCTGCTAAAATCTTTTGTCCATAATGTTGCTTAACATCACTGTTATGAATTACTAAAATTTTTGCTATTTGTTCTTCACTAAATAAAGTTAAAGAATTAAAAAAAGTAGGCAAATCTTTATCTTCTTGATTAAATAAAAATTGATATAACTCATAAGGTGAAGTTTTTTTACTATTTAAAAATATAGCACCTTTTTCGCTTTTACCAAATTTTTCACCATTAGATTTAGTTAATAAATTAATAGTAATACCGGCAGCATGATGTTCATCACCTTTTTGTTTTCTAATTAAATCTAAACCGGCAGTAATATTTCCTCATTGATCACTACCACCAGATTGAATATAACATTGCTCTTTTTCATATAAATGATAAAAATCATACGCTTGTAATACCATATAAGAAAATTCAGTATAAGAAATTCCAGAATTTAAACGATTAGCAATCATTTCTTTGCCTAACATTTGATTAACATTAAAATGCTTACCAATATCACGCAAAAAAGTTGTAATTGTTAGTGGACCTAATCATGTTTGATTATTAATAATTTTAATTGGCTTAATTTTATTGTTTAATGTTCCCAATGGTAATTTTAAAAATGTAATTCAAGTTTCTACATAACTATTACAATAATTTAACAATTGTTTAAAGGAAAGATTATTTAAATCACTTTTCATAGTAATTCACTTTTGATCAAAATTACAAATTTCATATAAAGTTTTTAGTAATGATGCTGATAATCCTAATTCTTCTCAAGGTAAGGGCAATGTTTTTAAAATACTAATTAAAGTCTGTTGATATTGATTATTTGGATTAATACTTTTAATAATCATCTCTAATGTTTCATATTCTTTATCATTTAATAAATTACATGTTTTAATTAATTCTAATGATGTTAAATTATCAATATTTTCATAACTTAATAATGTCACTAACTGCTCTTTTATTTTTCTAACATTAGTTTGTAAAACATTTTCATCTAATAAATTACGTTCTTTATTTTTACCACTTGGATCACCAATCATTGCCGTTGTACCACCAATAACAGCAATTGGTTGAAAACCAAATATAGCAAAACGATGCAATAAAATAATTTGTAGTAAATTGCCTAAATGTAATGAATCATTACTTGGATCAAAACCACAATATATTCCTTTTCCTAATTTTCCTGCATTAATTACTTTATCTATGCTACTAATATCTTTTAAGATATTACGTCATTTTAATTCGTCAATAATATTGGATTTTATTATATTATTCATAGCATCTCCTATTTATTTTCATCTAAAATATCATCAACTAACAAATCAATAGTTGTAATAACTGTATCGTTATTATTACTTGCATTATTGTAATTAATAGGTGTAGTTTCTTTAAATATTTTATCGCGAAATTCTAGATAGCGCGATGGTAAACTATCATATATTTGTTGTTGTTCTCTATTTTTTTAATTTGTGCAATTTTAGTATTATCAAGATTACTAGAATTATTATACGGTACTTCTTTTTCACGAAAAATATTTTCTTTAGTTTTTTTATCAACATATTGCTCAATAGTGCTAGAACTGCTATCGGCTTTTTTAATATTAATTGGAATCGTAGTTATTTTTTGATGATTAAGACCAAATATAGGTGAAATAATACTACTTAATTGATAAGGTTCTTTTTTTAGCATTATCAATATTAGTAGTAACATTTTCAATTTCAACTTCTGTATTTTCTATTGTCATAATAACTCCTTAATGATAATCAATAATTAAATTATAACATTTTAATGATTAATTATTACTAATATAAGGTGAATAATTGTCATAATCTTCATTAAGATAAAAAAATTCCTAGTGAATATCAATTAATTTTATAAAAAGTACTAATACTTTTTTCAAATTTATTTTTGGCGTTTCTCCCTTTATGTACTATTTTTAAATTTTATCGCATAAATGCTGAGAAAAGTCTATCTACGGACTTCTCCCCACATTTTTAAATGAAACATAGCATTACAGTTTCAAAAGTAGGTATCTTGTTGAATTTATATGCAGCTTCTTTGGCATATAAATGAACATGATGTTTTGCAACTTTGATATGTGTTTTAAATGTTCTTCGTATATGTTTTCATACTGATTCAATTTGATTGGTATTTACGCCAATTTTTGAAACATAACCATCTTGATGGTTAACTGTTTTGTGATTAGGGAAAAGTGATTTGAAATCACGATATCCTTTTCAAGAATCAGTATGTACATCACACTTTGAAGAAATATGGTTTCTTGCAAACTGCAAAAGATTTTTACTTTTTGCGTTTTTGATTACTTTCACAATTAAATTATTGGTTGTTTTTTCATAAATCCCAACAATTAATGTTTTATTTATCAAAGATCTTCCTTGTTTTTTAAAACCCATATGTGAAAGATACATTTCATCCATTTGCACTATGCCCTCAACAATAAATTGATGTTCTTGTTTGGCAATACGATTTCTGATTTCATGACCCATTCTTCAAGCAGTTTTCAAAGTCACACCCAATTCTTTTGCAACATCAGTTGATGTAATTCCATGTTTGGTGTTTATTCATCTAAAGATGATATAAAATCAAAATCTCAAAGGTGTTTGTGACTTGTAAAAAATGGTGCCATGAAGAATACTAAATGTTTGATGACATTTCAAACATCTTATTCTTCTTAAATTAGAAGTATTCAAACTTGTTCAAGAACACATGATACATTTGTTTTTCTTCAAACTTGCTATATATTTTAAACAATCCTGTTCTGTTTGAAAAGCATTGTTGAACTCATTCAATTTCATTGTTTCCTCCACAAGTACATGTGGGGAGAAGTCCGTTATTTTTAATAAAAAATAAAATAATAAAAAAGTAGTACTTATTTATAAAGTACTACTAAAAGTCTATTAAATTGATTTTATTCAACACTAAATGTGTCATATAAATTTGAAGTATCAATATTATCAAACCCTACAGCAAAAAACTCACTAATAGATGAATCCAACCCATTAATTATTTTTAAGATTGCAACTAAAGATACGTTTCTTGTTCCTCTTTCAGCATCAGAAATATAATTACGATGTAGGCCGCTTGCTTCTCCAAGTTTCTCTTGTGAAAATTTTCTACCTTTTTGATTACGTAAAGTTTTCATTCGTTTTCCAAAAGCATTCAATAAATCTTGACGACCTTTGCTTAAAATTTCTTTCTTTTTCATTCTATGGCCTCCTCTTATACTTTTTATTATTAACTTACAATGTTTCTTGATACTTTTTCTTAATTTCGCGAATTAAATGATTAACCCCAGACTTAGTAATGACAAAACCAGTTTCTTGATAGTAAAGTTCACCCAATTCTGAAAGTGATGCTTCAGGATTTTTTAATCTTAAATTTGAAATAATTTGAGCTTTTAATGACAACGCTTTGAAAAGTTTTTTATCCTTTAAAACAGAAATCATTATAACTTGCTGGTCTCCAGCATTTAAAATTTTTTGTTGATTAGAAATATCAATATTATTAAAACGATTAATATTATTAAATAATTCTCGTGAAATGCGTTTATCTTCAAAAGCGAAAACTGCTTGTGGACAATCAATTATTTTTAAAAAGTCAGAAATTACATTAGATTTTTTTAGATAAAGCACCGTTTTATTACGACGTTTTATTGTTTTAAAGTTTAATTTAAAAGTTTGTAATAAAATATTTTTAATTTTTTTAGCCAACATATCATTATGAAATTGTAATTCCAAATGGTAGTTAGGTGTTGAAGGAGAATTGATACTGCCAACTACAAGGAAGATTCCTGCGATATACGCTCTTATACAATGCTCTTTTATTATATGCTGGTGCATAGCTTCTTTCTCAATAAAAAGATATTTATCTTGAAGCATTAAATCATTAATAATAAAATCAATTTTATTATTAATACGAATATTATACACCTTTGGACGCTCAAATTTATTTAAAACATCCACCATAACTATCAATTTTACGTCTTTATATTGATTTTTTAAAAATTTATATATTAACCTAGTGGTTTTGTTATGAAAACTATGAATAATAATCTCATTATTTATTTTATCTGAATTTGTAATCTTACCATTAATAAGCGAATATGCTGATAGCAAAGATTTCTGACAACAATTTTTAAAACTTTTTTGACAGATTTCATCTTTTACACTTGTTGTAAATGATATCATTACTATCACCTCAATTGTACACTTTATTCATTAAAATTATCAATAAAATTTATTAAATATTGTGCTGCAATCGCTCCATCGTTAACAGCCGTTACTATTTGTCTTAAATTTTTAGCAATTACATCACCAGCTGCATATAATCCTGGGATTTTAGTTTGACACTTATCATTAACTATAATATAACCATTGCTATCGCAAATATCTAAATCTTTAACAAATTTTGTAACAGGATCAGAACCAATATAAGGAAATAAGGCATCAGTAGTAATTTCACTAATTTCCTTAGTTTTAATATTTTGAATTTCTAATTTACCTACTTTTTTCTTATCCTCAGTACCTAATACTTTTAATACAACATGATCAGTTATTAAATTAATATTTTCATTATTTTTAACTTTATTAACGGTTTTATCATCAGCACGAAATTGATGACGACGATGAATAAGATTAACTTTATTAGTAAATCTTGTTAAATATAAAGATTCTTCACAAGCAGCATAACCACCGCCAACTACACTAATAATTTTATTCTTAAATAAAGCACCATCACAAACAGCACAATAAGAAACACCACGATTAGCATATTCTTCTTCACCAGGAACACCAATTTTACGTTCTAATGAACCAGTAGCTATAATTACTCCTTTAGCAATAAGAACATCACCACTACTTAAAAGGACTGTTTTAATTTTATGATTTTCACTATCTGTAATTTTAATAACTTCATCAGTAACAAATTCAACTTGTAGTTTCTCAACTTGCTTTTGCATTTTTTCTGATAATTCAGGCCCTAAAATATAATCATAACCTGGATAATTTTCAATTTCAGAAGTTTTAATCATTTTTCCACCAACAATATATTTTTCAATAATCACAGTTTTAAGATTTGCTCTTTGTGCATAAATAGCAGCTGTCATTCCTGCTGGACCACCACCAATAAGTACTAAATCATAATCATATTTATTTTCTTTATTAGTATGATTTTTCATATAATCATTCTCCTTTACGAAATCTTGATGGTGCAATAATTTGTGCAAATATTACTAAAATAATACCTAAAATAATTCACATTCCAGAAACTATCATTGAAGTTGAAACATTGGCTATTTTCATAATGTCTCTATTATCACGAAGTGGTTCTAAAATCATTCTAATAATACCATAAAAGACAAAGTATAAACTACCTGATACTCCTGCATACGTTACTCGATAATTATTAGGATTATACATAGTATTTAAAGATTTAGAATGTGGTTGCATATTATATTTAATCTTTAAATATCATTTTTTTATCTTTGATTTAACTTTTGAATGTGTTTTAACATCTTTTCAAGGTATTTTTTCAACAATTTTAACACTATTCTTATTGGGTGTAAAATCAAAATATGCTTGTTTTCAACTTTTATATTTAAATTTACGATATCCATGAATTTTTTTAATAACCGTTCAAGGTTTTAAAAAATCTTTTCCAACAATTGGATTAGTCTTTAAAGGCGAAATAAATTGCGAAGAATCTAATTTTCATGGTTTTTTACCAAATATTTGTCCTGTTTTTGCTACAAAAAACGTTAAAAAGAATCAACCAAATAATGAAGATAATGACTCATATAAAAATAAAGGTTGACGATAAACAGCAACAGGATCTGGTTTATCGCTATTAAAACCATAATGTAAATGATTATTTATTCATGTTGGTAACCAGCTGAAAGGATGACCAACATCAGTTCCTAGTAATTCTTGATTAAAAAAATTACCTCATCTACCAATCGCTTGACCTAATAAAATATTTGGAACAATACAATCAATAAAAACTCACATTGAAATTTGTAACTGTTTTGAAGTACGATAAAAAATAAAGAACCCTACTATCATTCCAACTGTAACGCCTCCTTCAATTGCCATACCACCTCTTCAAACGGCAACTACATCAAGTGCATTTTCAATTGTGCTAGTATTATTAAGAACATATCATGCTCTTGCTCCTATTAATCCTGCTAATGCAATAACTAATGTTCCTCATTCTAAAGTTTTAGTTGGAATATTACGACGATATAATTTTATTCATGAAGCAATGACAGCAGTTAAAAACCCTACTGCCATTAATACCGAATAAATATGAATTCCCGTTCCCGGAATATCGGTAATTAAACTATTGTATCCATCATCATTAATCATATTTTTTTCCTTTTTGATAATTTAATTATTAAATTATTTCTTTTTTGTTAAATTTCTAATTATTTGTTTTTGAAAACTAGCAGTAGCGTCTTGACCTTCATCTTTTAACTTTAAACTAATAACTGCTGCTTCAATTAAATCAGCTAAATTTCTTCCTGGACTAACAGGAATAATTATTTTAGGCACTTTAATTTCAAAAAAAACATCAAAGTTATTATGATCACCAAGTCGATCAACTTTAGTTCAACCATCATTTTCAATTCTAATTAAATTAATAATTAAACTTACTTGACTCTCATGCATTATAACATGATATCCATACATTTTGGTAATATCTAGGATACCTATTCCTCTAATTTCAATTAAATTTTTAATAATCGGATTAACTTTTCCTACAATTTTATTATTGACTTTTAAAATATCAATACTATCATCACCAACAAATAAGTGCCCATTACGTAATAAATCTAATGTTGTTTCTGATTTACCAATACCACTTTCACCTGTAATTAGGACACCATAACCAAAAATATTTACTAAAGTACCATGTAAACGTTTAGATTCAGATAAACGTTCAACAATATACGTAGAAACTGTTGCTGCAAATTCAGAAGTAAAAAATAATACTTCAATAATTGGAACTGTTGAATTAATCGCTTTAGCACAGTCACATAATTCTTTTTTAAATTTAAAATTAGGTGTTACAAAAATAGCAGGAATATGATCTTCTAAAATATTACTAAAATGGTTCTTAAATTCTGTTTTTGGTAAAGAGGAAATATATTCGCTTTCTTTACTGCTTAATAAAATTATACGACGACTACGTGAGATTTGTTTAGTTTTAAATCCTGTTAACTCTAAACCACCACGATTAGTACCAATATTAGTAATAATTCTTTTTTCAATTGGAATTTTGGGATTAATATATAAAATTGTTAAATTAAATTTTGTTACTATTTCGCCAACACTAAGGTTTTCCATACTTAATTTCCTGCCTTTTATAATTAAAATTTTTGATTAATTTTAAACATAATATAATTATATATAGTATATCAACAGAAAGTTTATTATTAACAAAAATATACATAAGTTTCTAAAAACATTAAAAAAATTATTGAATAATATAATAAAAAATTACTAAACATTTCATTATCAAATAAAAATTATTATGATATAATTTTTTAAAAATTGTTAAAAATTAAAATATTAGAAATTGGTGTTAACATTTTATGAACAGCAACTATATTCCTTTTGAATTAGTATTAAAAATATTATCTCATCATCTATCAATCAAAATATAAATCATATTTATGAAACTATTGATAAAAATAAAAATGAAAAAAATACTGGTGATTTAGTTTCTGAAAAATGAGATTACCATTTTATTAATTATTTAGGACAACTAAGTCCAATTGGAAGTGGTACGCCTCCACAATTACCACCAAGAAATAAAATATAAATAAATATTACTAGTTAATATTATCTAAAATTTGCATAATAGTTTTAACTATCTTTGCAGCATTTTTTTCATTCTTAAGAACATGTAAATAATCTTTTAAATATTTAAAATTTTCTATATCATTTTCTATTTTTATAAATATTTGTTTAGCATCATAACCAGTTGAAGCTATAGGAATTATTATTTTATTTTTATTTCTAGCAATTTCAAATTCATTTAATACACCTTTTGATAAAACAATATTATTATTTTCATCCATTTTATTACCAAAAATAAATAGTACAATGTCTGCTTTATCTATTAACTGATTACAATATTCTGGTCAACTTTTTTTAAGTTGTTGAGGAAATGGTCATATATCAAGAATTTTATCCAAAGCAATACTATTTTCTTTAGAATACTTAACAGCACCACTTACTATTTCATCACCAACGCCGATTCCAAATGCATTTATTATTTTCTTATTTTTTTTACATAAGAAATTTGATAAATCAAATACAAATTTTTTATTTTTCTTTATAGTACCAAATTCTTCATAATTATTAGCTATACCCGAAATAAAAATATTTCTCTTCAAGTTATTATTAGTTGCAGAATTAAATATTTCTGCTTTTGAATCGCAATAATTGTTTAATAATGTTTTAAAATTAATGTTTTTAAAACAATTGTGACTTATAGAATTGAATAACTTACCATAAATTGTAAGAGAAAAAGAATCGTTTGAAAACCGTAATTCTGTTTCAGGAATAAATTTACTATATAAACTATTTTCTCCTATTGTTCCATCGCCATAACCATAATATTTATCATTAATATCCAAATTAAGTGCAGTTAAATCAATTGCATAATAATATCATACTTTAGTGCTTATTTTTGAAGTATAATGAGTACCTAAAAAATAAATAGGTGTATCTTTTGTTAAAAAAATGCCAGTTTCTTCTAACATTTCATTATAAACTGTTTCCAAAGGATTATTATTTTCCACTCCACCAGTAATTGAACTATATTTACCCAACTTATTTTTATTAAATAAAGGATTACTCTCACATGTTTGCATAAAATAACAACTACCATCATCTTTAATTATAAATGGTAATATTGCAACACCTTTGTTATTACATCAAGGTTCTTCAACACCATGCATAAAGCCTTAAATAAAATTGTTGTTATTAGCAACAAAGATAAAATAATTAAAATTACTAGTTTAGAAAAGGTGAGATTAGAATTAAAGAAAAACAACACCAATCTTAAATGCAGTAAAAACAGCATTAGGAGGTTATTAGAAGATAATAATATCAAAAACTATTAACCAAACCCAAAAAACAGCGTAGAGCGAAATCTAATGCCTTAAAATCAAATTTCCAAGATTTATTAAAACGTAATTTTACCAGTAATACTTATCTTGAAAAAGTTGGCATCGATGGTACTTGATTTAAAGAATTAATTATTAATAATAAAAAAACTAAATTATTATTAGAAATTGCTACAGATATGAATAGTAATGCTATAGTTGGTTGAAAAATTAATAAAAGTGAAAATGCAATAACCATTTTAAATGTTCTTAATCAAGTAACAAAGGAAAGTCGTAAAGAACATAAAATATTTGCAACATTTATCCAGTCTGATTTAGGTTCAGGTAATACTAGTAAAATAGTTACAAATAGTTTTAATAAAAGTAAAACTTTAATTCATTCAAAAAGTTTATCAGGATTTAAAGGCAACCAAGTAAGTGAATGTTTAAATCGCTGAATCAAAAGAGATTTTAAAATTATGTTTGGTAACAAGTTTAATAGCATTAAACATTTCACAGAAGCATTAAGAAAATTTATTAACTGATGAAATAATGATAGAATGATTTTACGATTAAAAATGTCTCCAAACCAATTTGTACAGATTTGAAGACAAGAAAGTAAACTTATCTAACCAATGCCAACCCATATGTGAAAGATACATTTCATCCATTTGCACTATGCCCTCAACAATAAATTGATGTTCTTGTTTGGCAATACGATTTCTGATTTCATGACCCATTCTTCAAGCAGTTTTCAAAGTCACACCCAATTCTTTTGCAACATCAGTTGATGTAATTCCATGTTTGGTGTTTATTCATCTAAAGATGAGATAAAATCAAAATCTTAAAGGTGTTTGTGACTTGTAAAAAATGGTGCCATGAAGAATACTAAATGTTTGATGAAATTTCAAACATCTTATTCTTCTTAAATTAGAAGTATTCAAACTTGTTCAAGAACACATGATACATTTGTTTTTCTTCAAACTTGCTATATATTTTAAACAATCCTGTTCTGTTTGAAAAGCATTGTTGAACTCATTCAATTTCATTGTTTCCTCCACAAGTACATGTGGGGAGAAGTCCGTTAATTAATTTAACTCATTCTTTTTTCATATTTATTTTTTTCCTTTATAACAAAATTAAACTCTTATAAATAAATATTTCTAATTAATTCTTATTATTATTTATCAATTTAATTAATTCTTGAGCCATAATATTATGTGCTCATTTACCAGGATGAATGCTATCAAAAAAGAAATAATTATTAATATTTTCTTCATTAACACCTTCATTGAAATGAGGAACAATAGTACCATTATTAATTATTTCACTAAAATCAGTAGTAACTGCTGAATCAATAATATTGTTATTAATATTAAAATTTTTAAACTTATTAATAGCGTTTGTTATTGCTGCAAACATATCATATTTAATAATATTTTTTTTATTTTTATTTAATTCTTCAATAACACTATCTAACATTTTATTAAAATTAGTAGTTAAATTTAAAATACGTTCCTTATCTTTTTCTTTATTTTTAAATAAAGGGATAATACTCATATTAGGCACATTACATAATAAAATACGTTGAGCACCCTTATTTATCAATTTAGTTAAAGCATTTTTTATTAACTCAAGTGCTTTATTAATAATTTCTTCTTGGTCGTTTAATAATGATTGTTTAAAAGCATATAAAATATCATTACCACCAAACTCAACTAAAATTATATCATTACTATTAATATGATGCTGACTAATTAAAGCATCTACTTGATGAGTAATATCAAAATGATTAATAACAAAACTTTCTATTGTTAATTCTTTTTTTCTACTAGCTAAAGCTCCACTAACTGCATAATTATTACCAATTTGCTCATCAGCAAATAAAAAAAGGTCAAATCTTCAAGCAGAAGTTAAATTTATATGCAAATAATCGGCAATAATTTGTGCTGCCACAGGACCATTAGAAAAAGAATTTTTATAAAATGGTGGCAACATTTTAACTATTTTAGGTATTTTTAAATGCTTAAAAAGAGCTGTAAAACCACTTACTAATGCTCCTGTGTCTGATAAACTATCTCCTAGAACATAAAAGTTACCTTTTATTTTTTCATTATTATTCATGACTTTCCCCTTCTAACAATAAACTTAAACGGAAAATATCTTAACATAATTTGTTTGGGCGCGTAACAAAAATGCGGAATAATTTTTTCAATACTGTCTTTATTATCATTTAGACGAGAACAAATTAAGACTTTTGTTATGCAATTGTAAATAAATATTACTACTTAGTAAAATTAATTGCAACTAAAATACATTTATGAAAAATTATGTTTTAAAAATTAAAAATTAATAAATCTAATATTATTTTAACATGAAAAAAATAATTTTCGTGCAACTATTTGTTATTTAATATTTAGATTTAAAAAGAGGTATTCAAAATGAAAAAAATTAAAATATTACAGATGATAACTGTAATATTATTTGCATTTGTGATTTTAATCACAGTTATAGGTTTATATTTAATTTGATTTAGTGATTTTCATCATTTTATTCATTATAAACATCATAAAAACTCAAAGTACTCTAGTGGATTTTCTGTATTAAAACACTTTGGTTTAAGTTTTATATTATTTCATTCTCCAAATTCTATTTGTAGTATAACAAATCATCCAGAAAATTATCAAGCTTGAGTACAGCTACAAACCGGAATTATTTTATGTTTAATTATAAGTCCAATCTTACTATATATAACAATTTTATTTATAACATTTATTTTGATTTTTAAAATAAAAATAAAAAATAATAACTTTTGAGATGCAATCGAAAATTTTAAAATAATCAATAATTATTATGTTCATTAAAATTATGTTTTTAAATTTATTTGATTACACCTAAATGTAGCCATTTTGATATAAATATTAATGTTATATGTTCTATTGCCAAGCATTTCTTTTAAAATATGCCAAATATTACTTTCAGCAAAAGTACCGATATTTCATTTTGCAGATTGATTAATAATTCCCTGTTTATTATTTTTAAAATATTGTTTTTTTAGTTTTTTATTATTATCTAATTCTTTATATAAATAATTAATTAATTAACGGACTTCTCCCCACATGTATTTGTGGGGAGAAGTCCGTTCAAAATTTTCAAAAAATCTTTTTCCTTGTTCTAAACTAAATTCAGCAGTTTTCTTAACTCAAATTGCTGTTTTATTTGGTCTAATAATAACATTTACTCTTTTATTAACTAATTTGTGATTAATATTATCTGTATAAAATGCTACTAAACGCATTGAATATTTGTTAATTTTACGTTTAAATTCTCAAAACTTTCGATGACCATCATCAATGCTAATATAAATGGGTTGATTTTTTTCTAATTTAATTTTTTCTACATTTTCATTAAAAACTTTATGTTTTTCAAAAATTCTATGAATATCCATAATACTTAAACCAGCATCTTTCAAAATATCACAAATATCTTTGTATCTTTTTCCATAAGCAAAATATTCAATAACAATTTGTTCTATGTCTTCTCCAATTATTTTATATTTTGGTAATTCTAACTCTTCATCAACTAAACAAATACGCACTCATTTTTGTAATTCTATGTTATAATATTCATAAATACGTCGTTTATAAATTACTATGCCATATTTTGTTTTTCTTTTCCTTTCTTTATAATCAACAATTTTATATTTATTTTTATCTCTTGTTTTAAAAAATTTTCTATCTAATTTTTCTCATTTTTGTTTGGGAGATTGTCAAAAATCCGGAATAAATTAAATCTTATAGTCTTATTATAAATTTAGACAAGAAATAATTTGGATTTTTATGAAATTGTAAGGGACCGTACCTATGTTGTCAATAATATTCATTTATTCTCTTTAAATTATAAGATTAGACGAGAATAATTTAGATTTCAATATGCAATTGTATGTTAATCTTAACACTTGTAAAATATTAGTCAATAATAATACTGTAGATTAGACACACTTTTTGGACTAATAAAAGTTTTTATAACTTTATATTATTAGTTGAGGTGTAGTTTAAAATGAAATATTTAATTAATAGTGCTGATTTTACTAAATTTGATTATAAATTTAACAAGTTTGTAGAAAAGTATAAAAATGATAAAAATATTAATAAAGTTAATATTTATTATCGTAAATTTAGAAAATTTTGTTTTATTTTTAAAAATAAAAATTCTTGTAAAGAAATAATTTCTCAATTACATATGCCAAAGCAAACTTTTTATTATTGAGCTAAACGTTTTTATGATATTTTCTACAAAAATAAACCGGCATAAGTTAGTTAAGTTTACTCCTATAATTTTTAATCTAGACAGTATGATTAGTTTAAATAATTAATAGTTAAGGAGTAAAGATGAAATATAAAGTTTATACAAGAAAAATTAAACTAGATGTTTTAAATGAATATGTAGTGATTAAAAAATTAAAAACCATTGATATTAAAACCAAATATTAATTATCAACCAGATCATTAATTTATAATTGAGTAAAAAAATATCAAAAAAATAATAAATTAATTACTATTCATACTTTTCAAACAAATCATCAAATAGATAAAGTGAATATCAAAGATAAAAATTTAAAACTTGAAAATAAAAAACTCAAAAAGTCACTACTAAAAGAAAAAATAAAAAATGAATTTTTAAGACAAAAACAATTCTGTGATAAAGAATTAAAAAACAATCAAAATATTTTAAATAGTAAATTATTGAAAAGTAAATGTTTTTTAATAGTTGATAAATATAGAAATAAAAATTATGGAATTAATGACATAATTAGTTTGTTACCTATCAGTAAATTTGCATATTATAAATGAATAAAAAACGGTAAAAAGAAATATCAAACAAAAATTGATAATGAGTTATTAAAAGAATTAAATAAAATTGTTGTTATTAGCAACAAAGATAAAATAATTAAAATTACTAGTTTAGAAAAGGTGAGATTAGAATTAAAGAAAAACAACACCAATCTTAAATGCAGTAAAAACAGCATTATGAGGTTATTAGAAGATAATAATATCACAAACTATTAACCAAACCCAAAAAACAGCGTAGAGCGAAATCTAATTCCTTAAAATCAAATTTCCAAGATTTATTAAAACGTAATTTTACCAGTAATACTTATCTTGAAAAAGTTGGCATCGATGGTACTTGATTTAAAGAATTAATTATTAATAATAAAAAAACTAAATTATTATTAGAAATTGCTACAGATATGAATAGTAATGCTATAGTTGGTTGAAAAATTAATAAAAGTGAAAATGCAATAACCATTTTAAATGTTCTTAATCAAGTAACAAAGGCAAGTCGTAAAGAACATAAAATATTTGCAACATTTATCCAGTCTGATTTAGGTTCAGGTAATACTAGTAAAATAGTTACAAATAGTTTTAATAAAAGTAAAACTTTAATTCATTCAAAAAGTTTATCAGGATTTAAAGGCAACCAAGTAAGTGAATGTTTAAATCGCTGAATCAAAAGAGATTTTAAAATTATGTTTGGTAACAAGTTTAATAGCATTAAACATTTCACAGAAGCATTAAGAAAATTTATTAACTGATGAAATAATGATAGAATGATTTTACGATTAAAAATGTCTCCAAACCAATTTGTACAGATTTGAAGACAAGAAAGTAAACTTATCTAACCAATGCCGTTTTACTATTAATTTGACATAATTTGGTTTATTTTTCATTTTTATAATTCCTTAAATAATATTGAATATGTTTATATGCATCTTGTTCATGTTTTGTAAATTTTATATTTCCTTGATAATTTGCTATTTTATTTTTATTTTTGGGTTCGCTTTCTAAATAATCTCAGTTCATAATATCTTGTGCTAATACCATTAATGCACCAATGATTTTAGGTGTTGATAATGGATTAATTAGTAATTGTTTTGAATTTAAAAAGAAATTTTCTACAATAACTAGTATTTTTTTAGGCTTTTCTCCCTTTATGTACTATTTTTAAATTTTATCGCATAAATGCTGAGAAAAGCCTATCTACGGACTTCTCCCCACATTTTTAAATGAAACATAGCATTACAGTTTCAAAAGTAGGTATCTTGTTGAATTTATATGCAGCTTCTTTGGCATATAAATGAACATGATGTTTTGCAACTTTGATATGTGTTTTAAATGTTCTTCGTATATGTTTTCATACTGATTCAATTTGATTGGTATTTACGCCAATTTTTGAAACATAACCATCTTGATGGTTAACTGTTTTGTGATTAGGGAAAAGTGATTTGAAATCACGATATCCTTTTCAAGAATTAGTATGTACATCACACTTTGAAGAAATATGGTTTCTTGCAAACTGCAAAAGATTTTTACTTTTTGAGTTTTTGATTACTTTCACAATTAAATTATTGGTTGTTTTTTCATAAATCCCAACAATTAATGTTTTATTTATCAAAGATCTTCCTTGTTTTTTAAAACCCATATGTGAAAGATACATTTCATCCATTTGCACTATGCCCTCAACAATAAATTGATGTTCTTGTTTGGCAATACGATTTCTGATTTCATGACCCATTCTTCAAGCAGTTTTCAAAGTCACACCCAATTCTTTTGCAACATCAGTTGATGTAATTCCATGTTTGGTGTTTATTCATCTAAAGATGAGATAAAATCAAAATCTCAAAGGTGTTTGTGACTTGTAAAAAATGGTGCCATGAAGAATACTAAATGTTTGATGAAATTTCAAACATCTTATTCTTCTTAAATTAGAAGTATTCAAACTTGTTCAAGAACACATGATACATTTGTTTTTCTTCAAACTTGCTATATATTTTAAACAATCCTGTTCTGTTTGAAAAGCATTGTTGAACTCATTCAATTTCATTGTTTCCTCCACAAGTACATGTGGGGAGAAGTCCGTTTTTTTATTTTTAAATTGTTTTTTAATTAATTCAAAATATTCTTTATATATATTTTTACTTTCTAAAAGTGTTTTTGTTTTAAATGTTTCATTAAAGATAATATTATTCATTTCATTTGAATATATAACGATTCCATTACTACCAATACCAGCAGGGTCAATACCAATAATTAAGTCATATTGCATTATTAATCATCCCTACATCAATCACAAACATATCCATATGGTTTTGAATAATCTAAATGCTCATCAATATCATAATTATCTTCATACTTTTTAGTATTATGCTGTTCTGCTTCTAATTCTATTTTAAAGTGATAGAGCATATTATTTTTTTCTTTTTTATACAATTCATTACATTCAACACATCTTTTTCTTTTATTTTTGGCTTTATTCATAATCAAAGTATCCTTTTCAATTACTTTTGTTGTTTGTTTAAGGTTTAGGTATTTTGTTATAACAACTATCACATATTAAATAAGGTATTGGTCAATTTTTATATTTTAATAGTTTTAGTAGAATTATTAATACATTCTTTTCAAACTTTATTTATACAAACTCTTAATTCACATTTTTTATTTTTATTATTCATAGTTTTTTTCCTTTATAAATAAAATATCTTTTCATTATGAGTTGAAATATGCTTATAAAAAGTAACTAGATAATTAATTGCTAAATCATTATGGTTATATGGATGATTTATTTTGAAACTTTTTCTATTTTCTTTTAATCTAATGTTGTATTTAAAACATGAATTAGTAATTTTTGTTTTACTATCAGTTATTTCACCAATAAATCAACTATTATGCTGTTCATAAAATGTTAATGGTTCAAGTTTTATATAATTAAGATAATATTCTTTGGGCGCTTCTTTTTTATTAACAATTATTTTTTGTTCAGAAATATATGGTTCTAATAATTTTGTTAACTCATTACCATTTAATTCTCTTTTAATATTTTCAGAATTAAAAACCCAATATGTGTAATTATTATCAACAGTAAAAGAATTATTTTTAACCATTCATTTTGGAAGTGATAATTTATATTCAACATAATCAATAAGAATAGATTGTGGTTTATCTTTAATAATTTGTTCTTTTTTAAATTCTATTTGCATAATAATCCTTTCCTAATATGTCCTGTTGCTTCTAGCATAAAGGACATATATTTTGATTTTTAGATTATTAATAATACTATTATTAGTTTTATTCATTCCAGAAATTCTGAGCTCAAAAATAAATTGTGAAATTTTAAAAAACATTGAGGCATTCGATTCAATATTTATTTACAAGTTTGAAATTTATTTTGTCGCCCAAAAAATTTTTCAAAAAAAATAAAAAATAAAACCAACACTTGCTCACTTGATAGTGGCAAGGTTGGTTAAATAAAGAATAATAGTATGTTCCCCCAACGGGTCTATATACACTAGTTTCCAATTCGCTCCCACCCCAAGAATTACCATTAAATGGTTAGTATATTTTATTAGGTATCACTCCACTTTTTATTTATTCATGCAAGTCCACATGATAGCTACTATTTTTAACAACTGTGTTGTAGTTCAACTGTTTTAGTTCTCAAATACGTGTTGATAATAGTATTAAAGAAGGTTATAAAAATTTTATAAAATTTTACAATTACAAAAAAAGACGAGATTTTTATTCTCGTCTTTGTCAATTTTTATAAATAAGAAAAGGAGTATTTCTATAATATATTATATTGAAAATTATTCTGTAAAAAATTTGTTAAATTTGTTAGCCGTCCTAATTGTTTGAGCTTGTCATAGTACAAAAAATAATTATGCTAAAAGTGGACATTATCATATTTAAATAATAGAATTTCCTCTTTGTTTATAATCTTTAATAATATTAATAGTAATTAATGTTGCCATTAAACAAGTAATACAACTAATAATATTTAAAACAACAGCAACAATAGTAATTTGATATGAAAAAACTTTATTATCATTAAATTGAGGTAAAAGCACAATAACACTAATAATTTCGCAACTTGTTCCAATAATACCTAAACAAAAACTAATAAAATCAAGCGAAATACTAAATTGATCTTTTCGATATAATTTCATATTTTGTTTTATCAAAGTTTTCTTTAATCTAATTAAACGGAACATTAAGAAAAAAGGTAGAAAAGTTAAAGTAAAACTAGTAATATCAAAAAAAATTGCAACAACAGTTATTCAAAGTGATGCTTTATCATTATCTCAAAAAGGTTGTAATGCTAAAATACTTAGAATTCCCCAAAAAATACCTATTAAACCACTTCCAAAACTTATTAAATCCATTTTAAGAATTTTTTTATTAAACTTTAAAAAATATACTCTTTTTTCCAAAGTGACAAATCCTTTCATGTCTATATACAAGTATATAGGGGCTTTGCCCCTAGTTGCTTCGCAACTCACCCCAGTGGCGTAAACGCCACGGCCAAGCAACCAAGGTTCTGGTTGGCTTCGACCAATGATATAGTTTTACTCTATTTTAACATCTTTCTTATTTTTCTTAGAATATTTATTTCTATAATAACAAGTACGGCATACAGTATTTTCAGTTTCTTTCTTTTCAGTTTGTAATATATTATCCAACTTATCTAATCCTACTGCTCTAATATCATCAACAGTAAAATCTAATGCTTGTGATTGTTCATAGTCTTTAACAGTACTTAATTCACTCTTTAAAGAATGAATATAATTTAAAGCACGACTATTTATATCTTTGTAAATAATACCTAGGAAATCATAAACTAAAAGTCATAGTTTCACCACTATAACTAGGTGGTAATCCACCACGTTTAATTATTCGCTTTGTTTGTCTTTTAGATAATACAACTTTATTATAATCATCAACATTATAGTATATAAATATTTAGTTTAAACTTAACTAAAAATAACAAAATACGCATTCTTTTAACTTGCACAATATATTCAACTTTTTCACGTGCTTGTTTTGGTATTCTATCGGGGTGTTGTTCAATCATATACATAATTCCATTAAAATTATGACCTATTAATTTACAAAACATTCCTAAACTTTCTTGTGTTTCTTTAAATTCGGGCGACAAATCATTACTATATTAATTTTCAAACCTAACTCTTCTAAAACAACCATATCACACTCTTTAAAAGCATAATTACTATTTAATTGATTAAATTTAAAAACATCATAATAAGAACAACGATAACTATACTCATTACGAACTTTAATAGGAATAGGACTTACTACCCTAACCTTATGTTTTTGTGCTAAACAACAAGCAAGAGCAGATTTACCAGTACGTGGTGGTGCTGAAATAATATAACTACCTACACGTTGTAATATCTTTATATTTTTTCTAGTTATTAAAAATGGATAAAATATTATTAATAATATAACTCCTAAAAGTAAATAACCATATCAAGGCATTATTTCAACTCCTAACCAACTAAAAATCCTACTGCTTTTAAAAATACTCATAAAGTTAAAACTTGTTCTAAACCACTAGTAAAATCAACATTTAAAACAGAACTAATAGTATCATCAAAAATACGTCTCAATAATCCATCAAGTTTAGTAAAAAATTCTCTTAATGGTTCCACCGGTAAAACTTTACCAACAACACCATAAAGTACTCATCTAAAAGCATTACGCAAATGACCAAAAACATCATATCAACTAACACGCTCATATTCAGGGTTAAAAGGACTATTTGGTGGAACTGGTGTTACTTTCTCACTTGAAAAAATATTAATTTGACCAAAATTTAATCGTGGTGACATATATGAAAATGAATCACCATGAACATCAAAAATACTGGATGGGTTACACTTTATTGGACACTAATTACGTAGACAAGTGAACAAATTAGTGAAAAGAAAGGAATTATAATTATGACCAATATTAACTTATATACCGACGAATTTAAAAAGCAAATAGTAGCTTTATATCAAAGTGGTAAATCAATATCTTGCCTTGTTAAAGAGAGTATATAATGTTACAAGATCAGTTACTTATAAATGAATTAAGCAATTTACTAATTCAGGTAGTTTTAAAACTAAAGATAATCTTTCTGATTTAGAAAAACAATTAATTCAAGCTAATAAAGAATTAAAACAGTTACGAATGGAAAATGATATTTTAAAGCAAGCAGCACTAATAATAGGCAGAAAATAGAAATTATTGTTAAAAATAAATCTAAATATAAAATTCGCACAATGTGTCGCTTTTTAAAACTCTCTAAATCAACATATTATTTTAATTTAAAGAAAAAAGAAAAAAATTAAAATAATATTTATGAATAAGCTGTTATTAGTGCTTTTAAAGAAAATAAAGAAGTTTATGGAACAAGAAGATTAAAAGTCATACTAGCAAACCAAGAAATTTATTTATCACGCAGAAAAATTAAAGAAATTATGAATAAGCATAATTTAATATCAAAATACACTAAATTATCATTCAAAAATCATCATAATAAAGTTAATGATAGTCAAATAACCAATCTTGTTAATAGAAACTTTAATAATAGAATTAAAAATGAAGTTATTGTTAGTGATTTAACTTATGTTCAAGTTAATGGTAAATGAAACTATATTTGCTTATTAATTGACCTATTTAACCGAGAAATTATTGGACATAGTGTTGGAGTTAAAAAAGATGCATCATTAGTAAATCAAGCATTTATGCAATCAAATCACTGTTTAAAAGATATTGAAATATTTAATAGTGATCGCGGCAATGAATTTAACAATAAAATGATTTATAAACTTTTATTAGCATTCAATATTAATCGTTATTTAAGCAAAAAAGGCTGTCCTTATGATAATGGTGTTGCTGAAGCAACTTTCAAAACTTTTAAGACAGAATTTATTAATGATAGAAATTTTACATCATTAATCCAATTAAAATTAGAATTATTTGATTACATCAACTGATATAACAACATAAGAATTCACACCACTCTAAACTACTTAACCCCCATCAAATACCAAGCACAAATGTCTACCAAAAAATAGTCCTAAAAAGTGTTGCCATTCCACATATGAAAAATGAAGTACAAAAGATAAAGATTCACTTGCAAAAAAATTAGATGAAGTAAATAATATTTTTACTTAATAAAAAGTTTTGATGATCTAAAAGTTGTTGATACATTTGAAAGTAATAAAAATAAGAACATAATAAATGATAAACCTTTAGTAAACATAGATAATAATGCTACTACTAAAGTTGCAAAATTTATTATTTTATAAATAATTAAAAACTACTTAATTAATTAAGTAGTTTTTAATTTAGTTTCATGATAAAAAAAAAGAAATTTTATATTTTATAAATTAAAGATGATAGTTAAAACTTGTTAATTTGAGTTTTACCTTATGTTATAATCAAATTAGAGGTGGACTATGGAATGCTACTTTACTAACCATAAAACTAATAATATTTTAATATTAGATGAAGAAGATAGTAAACATCTAATTAAAGTATTACGTCATAAAATTAATGATGAAATAGTTATTATTCATCAAGAACAAAAATATTTAACAAAAATTATTGAAATTACATCAGTTATTAAATGCGAAATTATAAAAACAGTGCCAAATAGTAATTCAGAATTAAGATGTAAAATCACATTAGTAATATCGTTATTAAAAGAACAAAAATTTGATTTAGTCATTAAAAAAGCAGTAGAATTGGGAGTTTATCAAATTGTGCCATTGCAGTTAAAACGATGTGTTAGTGTTTTAACAAGAACAAAAGCAGAACAGAAAGTTTTACGTTGACAAAATATTGCAAAAGCTGCTGCCAAACAATCAAATCGCAATTTAATTCCGATTGTTACACCTGTTGTTTTTGATTTAAAACAATTAGAACGATATCGGTCTCATCTTAATTTGGTTGCATATGAAAATTCATCAGAAACTAGTTGAATTAGTCAAATAAATAATAAATTATCATCAATAACAATTATAGTTGGACCCGAAGGAGGAATCACTAAAGAAGAAATTGCAACTTTAACACAACTTAATTTTAGTAATATTAGTTTAGGAAAATTAATTTTATGTGCTGAAACTGCACCTTTATTTTTAATGTCAATCATTAATTATGAAACAAGTTTAAAAAGTTAAAGGAGTACAAGATGATTAGAATTGGTATTATTGGAACTGGAAAAATTGTTCAAAGATTTATAAAGCAAGCGTTAAGTAATAAAAAAGTTAAAATAACTTGTATATATTCAAGAAGTTTAGATAAAGCAGAAACATGAGCAAAAAAAATATAATATTGCTCATAGTACTGATGATTTAAATAAGGCTTTTCTCCCTTTATGTACTATTTTTAAATTTTATCACATAAATGTTGAGAAAAGCCTATCTACGGACTTCTCGCCACATTTTTAAATGAAACATAGCATTACAGTTTCAAAAGTAGGTATCTTGTTGAATTTATATGCAGCTTCTTTGGCATATAAATGAACATGATGTTTTGCAGCTTTGATATGTGTTTTAAATGTTCTTCGTATATGTTTTCATCTTGATTCAATTTGATTGGTATTTACGCCAATTTTTGAAACATAACCATCTTGATGGTTAACTGTTTTGTGATTAGGGAAAAGTGATTTGAAATCACGATATCCTTTTCAAGAATCAGTATGTACATCACACTTTGAAGAAATATGGTTTCTTGCAAACTGCAAAAGATTTTTACTTTTTGTGTTTTTGATTACTTTCACAATTAAATTATTGGTTGTTTTTTCATAAATCCCAACAATTAATGTTTTATTTATCAAAGATCTTCCTTGTTTTTTAAAACCCATATGTGAAAGATACATTTCATCCATTTGCACTATGCCCTCAACAATAAATTGATGTTCTTGTTTGGCAATACGATTTCTGATTTCATGACCCATTCTTCAAGCAGTTTTCAAAGTCACACCCAATTCTTTTGCAACATCAGTTGATGTAATTCCATGTTTGGTGTTTATTCATCTAAAGATTAGATAAAATCAAAATCTCAAAGGTGTTTGTGACTTGTAAAAAATGGTGCCATGAAGAATACTAAATGTTTGATGACATTTCAAACATCTTATTCTTCTTAAATTAGAAGTATTCAAACTTGTTCAAGAACACATGATACATTTGTTTTTCTTCAAACTTGCTATATATTTTAAACAATCCTGTTCTGTTTGAAAAGCATTGTTGAACTCATTCAATTTCATTGTTTCCTCCACAAGTACATGTGGGGAGAAGTCCGTTAAATAAAATGATAGAACATATTGATGGTATTTATATTGCTTCACCAAATGGTTTGCATTACAAACAAAGTAAATTATTTTTAAATAATAATATTCATGTTTTGGTAGAAAAAACTATTACTTTTACAGTTGAAGAAGTTAAAGACCTAATTTCTTTAGCAAGAAGTAAAAAATTAATTTTATTAGAAGCTTATGTTACTGTTCATTTACCTATTTTTTCTAAATTAAAAAAATTAGTTCATGAAATAAATCCAGAAGTAGTTAACCTTAATTTTAATCGTATTTCTTCAAGAATGCCATCAGTTGAAAAAGGAATATATGATTCTATTTTTGATAAAGATTTTGGTAAAGGTTCAACTTATGATAGTTTAGTATATCCATTACAATTAATATTGTATTTATTAGGTAAAGTAAAAACAGTTAAAGCGATGGCAATTAAATTACCTAATGGTGTTAATTTAAGTAATCATGTTATTTTGAAGCATGAAAATGGAACTATTACTACTATTACTTGTAGTAAAGCAGTAACCTCTTATACACAAAGTGAATTTATAGGTCATAATAGTAGTCTTATTTTATCACAAGTTCACCCATTAAGTGGAATTAAGGTTTATACTAAAAACGGAATAAAAGAAATCGCAGATAATACCAATGAAGAAAGTTTAATGACATATGAATTAAATGATTTTGTAAAAATGATTAAAAATAAAGATTATTTAAGTCGAGATTATTGATTAAATCATAGTTTAATGAATCTTGAAGTTATTGAAGTAATTATTAAAAGTGAAAATGAATCAGGAGTTGAAGTTTATGAAAAGTAATATTAATTTAAATAAATATATTGATCATACATTATTAAAACCAGAGGCAACATTATCAATGATTGATAGATTATGTAAAGAAGCTAAAAGTTATTATTTTAAAGCAGTTTGTATTAATCCATTTTATGTTAATCGTGCTGTTACTTTATTAAAAAATAGTAATGTTAAAGTATGTACAGTGGTTGGTTTTCCATTGGGTGCCAATACTACACAAACTAAAGTAGCAGAAACAATTAATGCGATTAAAGATGGTGCTCAAGAAATTGATGTTGTTATTAATATTGGTGCACTAAAGGATAATGATCAAAAATTTGTATTGCAAGATCTACAAGCAGTGCGTAATGCATGTCCGCCAAATATTATTTTAAAAGTAATAATTGAGTGTAGTTTATTAACAACAGAACAAAAAATTATTGCTTGTCAGTTAGTAACTAAAGTAAAAGCAGATTTTATTAAAACTTCAACTGGTTTTGCTAATGGTGGTGCAACGGTTGCTGATATTAAATTAATGAAAGCAAATATTGGTCCTCATGTTGCAATTAAAGCTTCTGGTGGTATTAAAAATCAAGATGATGCAATGGCGATGATTAATGCTGGTGCTACTAGAATTGGTACTAGTAATGGTGTTGCTATTATTTCAGGACAAGAAACTAAGGGTGGTTATTAATTAATGTAAATTAAGAACTATTAAAGTAATGAAATAACTAAATTATTTTAATAAAAAAATCAAGTTTAGGTTTTATATCATTAACTTATTAAGTTAATAGATATAATAAGGATTATTCAAGAAAAAATATTAAATTAAATGTAAGGTAGTACAGACATTTTGGACTATTTTCCATCTAATAAAAGTTTATCAAAATAATCCATAGGAGTCATTAACCCTAATGATTTATGTGGTTTAGAATTGTTATAATATTCTTGAAAAGAATTAACTAATTTTTGAAATAAACTAAAATCACTATTTAAATATGGTTTTATTTCAAATAAATTACTTCAATTTCTATGAAATCTTTCAATCTTACCATTACTCTGTGGTGATCTAAACGGTGTAGTTTCATGAACTATACCTTTTTTATTACAAAAATTTGTAAATCAACGATTCCTTTGTGGTTTTCCACAAGATGTATTAACATATTGACTACCATTATCAGTTCTAATTCTTTTAATTTTAATTCCCAATTTTTCATAAAAATTTAAAGCATTTTTAGTAGCATTTACAATATCTCTGGTTTGTGCTTGTTCAGAATTTGGAATTCAAACTCATTATCATTGTCAATTTGCGAAATTTCTTCATAAAACTCTAATTTAGAAAATAATTGAGATTTATTTGAACCATATAAATTTAAAGCATTTTTGATTTTATTTTTATTAATAACTGTCCTTGTAAAGTATTTTCCGTATTCACCATTACCTAATGTTCAGTCTGCTGGAATTAATGAAGGTATATTGTTACTTTCTAATTCATTAGTTATAGATAGTCAATTAAATTGGTTATCATCTAGTTTAAATAATTCATTTTGACTAATGTCATTATTTTTTAATTTAATGTTATTAATATCTGTAAAGTCAAAATATTCAGATTTTAATATCACTTTTACATCTTTAAATTCTCAAACTTTATCAGATGTAGAATGAATAGGATTTGACCTTAATTCAAAATAATAAGGTAATAATAATTTATAATCATCGTTTAGACCATTATTAATTAACATTGTTGAATAAATATTTTTTGATAACATTGTAACTACTTGTTTTAATATTTTAACTTGTGGTAAATTTATGTAATTTGGATAGTCTAATTCTCATTGTTTAAATAAATTAGTAATAACATCACTTGGTTTTTGACCTTCGAACTTAGCACGCATTTTATCTAAATCATTAATTTTAGTCGGGTCATTAGTTAATGAAGCACCATCAAAGTTTCTATTATAAGTATATGTGTAAGTTAGCATATCTAATAATACTTTTTGTAAACTATCAATTGGTGGTTTATCATTTATTTCTATTTCAACATCATCAAAATTCTGTGATAATTCAATAACAATATATTTACTTGGATATGGTGGGGTTGGTTCTCGATGACTATATAATATATATTGTTCGTTCTTTTTCATTTCAAAATCAGCTAATTTTTTTGGTACTGGGGATCCACCATCATATTTACCAATTTTAGTATATGTTATTTTTGCATTATTAATAATTTCTTTTCTTGTTTCAGTTCCTCCACCAATAGCAATTAAATCTAAAACTGATTTTTCTTGCCCTATGAATTGTTTTGCTAAATTTCATGGTAAGATTTGTTCACTAAATCATTGTTGTAATATTCTAACTTTTGGTTGAGTTTCAATAGGCATTGATAACAAGGGAAATGCTATCTTATCTTTAACAAATAACTTTGGGTATACTTCCTTCCATATTGTCGACTTCACCAAGTACCTTTATATTGCCGAAAAGCATGCTTCTGGGTGATTTAATCTTTAAACCAATAACTTTGGTATCTTTATCTAATGGTTTTTGTAATTTAATAATAATTGGATAACCATCTCTTGTTTTAAAATCTTTAATTTTAATAATAGTTATACTTTTAGTACTTCTTGTTTTAGGATTTTGATAAGGTTGTGAATAATTATTAATGATATATAAATTATCAATATTATTTTCAGTTAATGGTTCATTAATAGAAACAGCATATAACTTAAATTGATTTAATAAATTTATTTCTTGAAAAATTAAATTTTTAAGGCTTTTCTCCCTTTATGTACTATTTTTAAATTTTATCACATAAATGTTGAGAAAAGCCTATCTACGGACTTCTCCCCACATTTTTAAATGAAACATAGCATTACAGTTTCAAAAGTAGGTATCTTGTTGAATTTATATGCAGCTTCTTTGGCATATAAATGAACATGATGTTTTGCAACTTTGATATGTGTTTTAAATGTTCTTCGTATATGTTTTCATACTGATTCAATTTGATTGGTATTTACGCCAATTTTTGAAACATAACCATCTTGATGGTTAACTGTTTTGTGATTAGGGAAAAGTGATTTGAAATCACGATATCCTTTTCAAGAATCAGTATGTACATCACACTTTGAAGAAATATGGTTTCTTGCAAACTGCAAAAGATTTTTACTTTTTGCGTTTTTGATTACTTTCACAATTAAATTATTGGTTTTTTTTCATAAATCCCAACAATTAATGTTTTATTTATCAAAGATCTTCCTTGTTTTTTAAAACCCATATGTGAAAGATACATTTCATCCATTTGCACTATGCCCTCAACAATAAATTGATGTTCTTGTTTGGCAATACGATTTCTGATTTCATGACCCATTCTTTAAGCAGTTTTCAAAGTCACACCCAATTCTTTTGCAACATCAGTTGATGTAATTCCATGTTTGGTGTTTATTCATCTAAAGATGAGATAAAATCAAAATCTCAAAGGTGTTTGTGACTTGTAAAAAATGGTGCCATGAAGAATACTAAATGTTTGATGACATTTCAAACATCTTATTCTTCTTAAATTAGAAGTATTCAAACTTGTTCAAGAACACATGATACATTATTTGTTTTTCTTCAAACTTGCTATATATTTTAAACAATCCTGTTCTGTTTGAAAAGCATTGTTGAACTCATTCAATTTCATTGTTTCCTCCACAAGTACATGTGGGGAGAAGTCCGATTTTTAATATCAGTCATACTATATTCAATTGTATTATCATTAATATTTGTACTTGCTCTTTGATTTAATTGCATAGTAAAGTCAGATGTTTCAACAGCAGTAGTTTTTAAAACTTTATCAATATCAATAAAACCAATTTTAATAGTATTTGCTGAAAATTTTAAACTATTATTTTCATTATTTTTAAATAAACGTTCAATTTCATAAATATATATAGTTCTTTTTTTAAATTCATCATATGCTCTATTAATATTATGGTCACTAGTAGCACCGATCATATTTGTAAAATCATAAGGAATATTATCAATTAAATAATCATTTTCTACTTCTGCTTGATTAAGTTTAGTTTGTTTCTGTGGAAATTTGGTTTGTTGTTTGTTGTTGTTTTCCATTGTTTTCTCCTATTAATTGGTTATTTTCGGGATTAAATAATTTTAATTTAACTGTTAAATTATTAATTTCTTGCTCATCATTAATATTAAATGTTTTACTATTTAATAAGTCTTTATCTAAACGTACTAATATTTGAATAAATTTAAGAATATCAATATTAAATTGTCATAATTTTTGTTCAATATAATTAATAGTTGAAATATTTACTGCTATACTTTCGGGTACTGATTGTTGTGCAGATTTCTTTTGACTTGGTATATGAATTCCACAACGTTTAAATATTTCATTAACATTTGGCATAAGTTAGTTAAGTTTACTCCTATAATTTTTAATCTAGACAGTATGATTAGTTTAAATAATTAATAGTTAAGGAGTAAAGATGAAATATAAAGTTTATACAAGAAAAATTAAACTAGATGTTTTAAATGAATATGTAGTGATTAAAAAATTAAAAACCATTGATATTAAAACCAAATATCAATTATCAACCAGATCATTAATTTATAATTGAGTAAAAAAATATCAAAAAAATAATAAATTAATTACTATTCATACTTTTCAAACAAATCATCAAATAGATAAATTGAATATCAAAGATAAAAATTTAAAACTTGAAAATAAAAAACTCAAAAAGTCACTACTAAAAGAAAAAATAAAAAATGAATTTTTAAGACAAAAACAATTCTGTGATAAAGAATTAAAAAACAATCAAAATATTTTAAATAGTAAATTATTGAAAAGTAAATGTTTTTTAATAGTTGATAAATATAGAAATAAAAATTATGGAATTAATGACATAATTAGTTTGTTACCTATCAGTAAAGTTGCATATTATAAATGAATAAAAAACGGTAAAAAGAAATATCAAACAAAAATTGATAATGAGTTATTAAAAGAATTAAATAAAATTGTTGTTATTAGCAACAAAGATAAAATAATTAAAATTACTAGTTTAGAAAAGGTGAGATTAGAATTAAAGAAAAACAACACCAATCTTAAATGCAGTAAAAACAGCATTATGAGGTTATTAGAAGATAATAATATCAAACTATTAACCAAACCCAAAAAACAGCATAGAGCGAAATCTAATTCCTTAAAATCAAATTTCCAAGATTTATTAAAACGTAATTTTACCAGTAATACTTATCTTGAAAAAGTTGGCATCGATAGTACTTGATTTAAAGAATTAATTATTAATAATAAAAAAAACTAAATTATTATTAGAAATTGCTACAGATATGAATAGTAATGCTATAGTTGGTTGAAAAATTAATAAAAGTGAAAATGCAATAACCATTTTAAATGTTCTTAATCAAGTAACAAAGGCAAGTCGTAAAGAACATAAAATATTTGCAACATTTATCCAGTCTGATTTAGGTTCAGGTAATACTAGTAAAATAGTTACAAATAGTTTTAATAAAAGTAAAACTTTAATTCATTCAAAAAGTTTATCAGGATTTAAAGGCAACCAAGTAAGTGAATGTTTAAATCGCTGAATCAAAAGAGATTTTAAAATTATGTTTGGTAACAAGTTTAATAGCATTAAACATTTCACAGAAGCATTAAGAAAATTTATTAACTGATGAAATAATGATAGAATGATTTTACGATTAAAAATGTCTCCAAACCAATTTGTACAGATTTGAAGACAAGAAAGTAAACTTATCTAACCAATGCCGTTTTTAACTCATTATTTTAATATAAATAAATGAGTTTTTATTTTGAAAGGAAGATATTAAATGACAAATACTGAACAAGAACAATACAAAAAAGAAAGTTCAGATATTAAAAAAAGAAGAAAGTTTTTTAGAAAATTTAAATTAAAAAGACGACAAAATATAAGTAATGAAAATAGAGAAATTTCAAATTTAAATTTGCTAATAAAACAAAAAAAATCAATTAATTGATGTTATCATGAAAGAAAGTAATATTGAAAAACAATTAGAAAATATAAACAAAGATGTTATTTTGGAAATTTATGAAAGAATGTTTGAGCAAGTAAAATCTGAAATTAACTACTTACATAATGAACTAACTGAAGTTCAAAAAGAAATTGATATAAAAGACTGAAATATAGATAATTCGTTTCAATATAAATATGTAACACGATTATAAATAACTTATTTTAGGATTATAAAATAATTAAAATATTTTTTAGTTTATAACAATAAATAAAATATTTGATTTATTAGTATTTTATTTCCAAAAATTTGAAAAACTTATCAAAAAAAATAGATTTTTCTGATAAATCAATATATAATTTATGAGATACGAAAGTAAGGAGGCTACAGACTATGGCAGTACCAGCAAGAAGAACGTCAAAAATGCGTAAAAATACACGTCGTGCCCATGATAGTTTATCTGCAACAACTACAACTAACTGTTTAAATTGTGGAGCAATTACTAAACCACATCATGCCTGTATGAAATGCAAGACATACAAAGGTGTAAGTATTTACTAATCCATTACAAGCAGAAAAAACATCATCAACAGAAAAAAATAAAATATGAATATATTTTATCTTAGATTACCTTCCTCTTATTTATTTAAAATATTATTTTAAATATTAGAGGTTTTTTACTTTACAAAATTATTTTATAATAGTTAATAATATATTAAAATATAGATTATAATTTATTAAAATAGACACTATTTATTAGGAAGTGTAGAGTATATGAAAAATAAGGGCTATTATGATTTATTATTAAAGATTAGTGATGATATTACCAATAATTTTCAAACATCACATATTAATGATGAAAAAGAATTGATTAAAGACATTGATCATTATTTAGTTAAACAACTAAATAATATTTTAATTGGACAATTAAAAACGATTAAATTACCAGAAGCAAAAATTGATTTTTTAAATCAAATCATAAGTAATTTTACTACTAATAAATTTAGTAATAACATTTTATTACAAGTAAATGATAGTATCATTGATAATCCTTTAACTTCTAATATTAGATTAAGTGACAATTATCTATTTACTAATGAAAACCAACAAGTATTAATTAATCATTTAAATCAGGAAATCAGAACTTGTGATGAAGTATACTTTATTTATCCTTTTATATCAAATTCAATTATTAATAAGTTACGTTCATCATTTACTTATGCTTTAAATCATAATATTACTATTAATTTTATTACTACTACTTTTGATGATATGGCTTTATTTGTTAATTTATATGCATTAGTTAAAATAATAAAAAAGTATCCTAATATTAAAGTTAAAGTTGAAAATAATTTAGAAAAACGTAGTGAAAGAATTCATATTAAAGCTGCCATCTTTAAACGAAATTCAGGTTTTTCTTCAGCAATAATTGGTTCATCAAATTTAACGCAAAAAGGTTTAGCTAGTGGTCGTGAATGAAATATTAAAATTAATGAATTTGATAATAAGCAACTATATCAAAATATTTTAAATCAGTATTATAAATTATGAAATGATAATTTAGTTGATTTAAATGATGAACAACAACGATTACAATTACTATCGCGAATTGAATATAATCGATTGCTTGTAAATAAAAAAGATGAACAATGATTAGCAACTAATTATTTTCTTTATGATTTTCAAATTGCCTTAATTAATAAATTAAAGTTAAGAAGAAAACTTAAAAAAACAAAACATTTAATTGTCATGGCAACAGGTGTTGGTAAAACAGTAGTATCTGCTTTTGACTATTTAAATCAAATCAAAGAAAATAATAATCAAAAACCTTCAATTTTATTTTTAGCACATCAAAGAGAAATTATTGAACAAGCAATTATTACTTTTCGAAAAGTAATAAATGATAAAAAATTTGCAACTATTTTAAATAGTAAACAAAATAATTTTCAAGAACAATATTTATTTGCAACAGTACAAACTGTACATAGACATCTAAATAAGTTTAAACGTCAACAATTTGATATTATTATTTTTGATGAAGCTCATCATTTGGCTGCCAAAACTTTTCAGACAATTTTTAATTACTTTCACCCTAAACAAATTATTGGTTTAACAGCAACACCAGAACGAGAAGATAATAAAAACATTATTAATTATTTTGATAATGAGTTTGCACATGAATTACGATTGTGAGATGCAATTAATGAAAAACTTTTATCACCATTTGATTATTATTGTATTGATGACATTACTGCTGATTTAACTGGTATTGATTTAAATAATGATCAACAATTATTTAAAAAATTAAATACTGAAGCAAGAAATAAGTTATTATTAGACGTAATTAATGACTATATTGGATTTTATAATAATCGGATTTGTTTAATTTTTTGTATTAACATTACTCATGCACAAATTGTTGCTAGATTTTTGCAAAATCAGGGCTTAAAAGCAAACTTTTTAACAAGTAAAAATCAAACTAATCGTAGTAAAATCATTAATGATTTTAAAAATAGAATTATTAATTATTTATGTGTAGTAAATATTTTTAATGAAGGAATTGATATTCCTGAAATTGATACTATTATTTTATTACGACCAACTAATTCAAAAACAGTATATTTACAACAATTAGGAAGAGGATTGAGAAAAACAGAAACTAAACATTGTTTAGAGGTTTATGATTTAATTGCTAATATTGATAAAAAATATGACATAACCATTGGTATTAAAAATCTTTCTAATTCACATATTATAAATGTTAATAAACAATTATCTAATAGTTTTAATTTACCTTATGGATGTACTATTACTTTAGAACCAAGAAGTCAAAACGTCATTTTAACTAATTTAAAGCAATGATATCAATCACGAAAAAAAATTTATTTGGTAATTCAATCATACTATCAACTTTATAATGATAATGCTATTTTTAAAATATTAATTGATTATGATTTGACAATTCAAGAATTTTATAATTTTTTAAATGATTTTTATTTACGAATAGCAAAAAAAATAAAAAATTATCAAACCCCTGATAATGATACTAATCGTAATCAAAATATCTTAAAACAATTCTTATTTTTAAATGATTATCAAATAGTTAATTATTTTTATTTAAGATTAAGTCAAGAATTAGATACTAAATTAATTAATTATCATTATGACAATTTATTAATAGCATCATTATTATATGAGGTTACAAGTAATAAAGTATTTAATCGTATTTTTCCAAATTTTAATGAAATACCATGTTTAGTTACAAATTTCATTGAAAATAACAAATTAGTTGTTAATGAACTAAAAATTATTCTTAAATATAAACTAGATTATGAAACATTATTACTTAATGAACATTTTAATCAAGATTACCCTTTATTATCTTATCAATCAACATTTACTGTGCATCAGGCACTATGTGCAATTAATTGTGTTAATTTTAATAAAAAACTTGGACCTTTAAAAATTATTGCCTTTCAAGCGGGTCATTTGACATTTAATGAAAATAAATCAGTAATTTTTGCAGATATTTTTGGAACAAATTATGGTAAATTAACTAGTTATAATAAATTAACAAAAGAATATTACTGATCAATACCAGAAAATAAAACGATTAATTCAAAATTAGTGAAAGATTTACAAAATAATAATATTGAAAAAATATTATTTTTAAATAATGATTGTAATAAAAAATTTAAAAATCTTGCTTTAAAGTTGTATGACTTTATTGGTATTGGTCAATATCAATTAACAATTAAGAGCGATTATATTACTATTAAATTTTTAGTAGAATAAATAATATTTTATTTTTTTAATTTTATAAAAAATTTTAATAATTTTAATTTTAAAAAAATAATGCTTTTTTATGATAATTAGGTTGACAATAATTATGGCATGTTGTACTATTGTTATTGTCCCAAAAATAAATGGGTTACAAACTAGAAAAAAACGATCTTTGAAAACTAAATAGAACAAGAATTAATCCGTCAATTTTTTATCAAAAATTAAATAAGTCAGACATCATCTTTTAACAAAAACAATTTTATTGAGAGTTTGATCCTGGCTCAGGATTAACGCTGGCGGCATGCCTAATACATGCAAGTCGAACGAAAGTAGCAATACTTTAGTGGCGAACGGGTGAGTAACACGTATCTAACCTACCATTTAGTGGGGAATAACTGTTGGAAACGACAGCTAATACCGCATATGTTATTTATTTGCAATGATAAATAATGAAAGGAGCATTTGCTTCGCTAATTGATGGGGATGCGGCGCATTAACTAGTTGGTAAGGTAATGGCTTACCAAGGTAACGATGCGTAGCCGATCTGAGAGGATGAACGGCCACATTGGGACTGAGACACGGCCCAAACTTCTACGGAAGGCAGCAGTAGGGAATTTTTCACAATGGGCGAAAGCCTGATGGAGCAATGCCGCGTGACTGATGAAGGTCTTCGGATTGTAAAGGTCTGTTGTAAGGGAAGAAGTGCTAGAATAGGAAATGATTTTAGTATCGACCATACCTTACCAGAAAGCCACGGCTAACTATGTGCCAGCAGCCGCGGTAATACATAGGTGGCAAGCGTTATCCGGATTTATTGGGCGTAAAGCGTGCGTAGACGGTTTTGCAAGTCTGAGGTTAAATTTAGGGGCTCAACCCCTAACCGCCTTGGAAACTACATTACTAGAGTATAGGAGAGGTTAGTGGAATTTCATGTGTAGCGGTGGAATGCGTAGATATATGAAGGAACACCAGTGGCGAAGGCGGCTAACTGGCCTATTACTGACGTTGTGGCACGAAAGCGTGGGGAGCAAATAGGATTAGATACCCTAGTAGTCCACGCCGTAAACGATGAGTACTAAGTGTTGCCATGAGGCAGTGCTGTAGCTAACGCATTAAGTACTCCGCCTGAGTAGTATGCTCGCAAGAGTGAAACTCAAAGGAATTGACGGGGACCCGCACAAGCGGTGGAGCATGTGGTTTAATTCGAAGCAACGCGAAGAACCTTACCAGGTCTTGACATACCTTGCGAAGCTATAGAGATATAGTAGAGGTTAACAAGGATACAGGTGGTGCATGGTTGTCGTCAGTTCGTGTCGTGAGATGTTTGGTTAAGTTCAGCAACGAACGCAACCCTTGTCCTTAGTTGCCAGCATTAAGTTGGGGACTCTAAGGAGACTGCTAGTGTAAGCTAGAGGAAGGTGGGGACGACGTCAAATCATCATGCCCCTTATGACCTGGGCTACACACGTGCTACAATGGCTGATACAAAGAGTCGCTAAACCGCGAGGTCAAGCAAATCTCAAAAAGTCAGTCTCAGTCCGGATTGAAGTCTGCAACTCGACTTCATGAAGTCGGAATCGCTAGTAATCGCGAATCAGCAATGTCGCGGTGAATACGTTCTCGGGTCTTGTACACACCGCCCGTCAAACCACGAGAGTTGGCAATGCCAGAAGTCGGTGTCCTAACCGCAAGGAGGGAGCTGCCAAAGGCAGGGTTAATGATTGGGGTTAAGTCGTAACAAGGTATCCCTACCGGAAGGTGGGGATGGATCACCTCCTTTCTATGGAGTTTAGTTTCTAATAAGAAACCAAGACAACAAGAAAAATTAGATGGATGATTTATTGGATTACTTCTTTTGTTCTGTTTAGTTTTCAGGGATTGTTTTCTCTGAGCAATTGTTCTTTAAAAACTGGATAATAGACATCTTTTAAAAAAATAAGATAATTTTTATCTTGCAATAGGATATTCTAAAAATAAATTATTAAGAGCGTATGGTGGATGCCTTGGAATTGGAAGACGATGAAGGACGCGATTACCTGCGATAAGCTTCGGGGAGCTGGAAATAAGCTTTGATCCGGAGATGTCCGAATGGGGAAACCCACTATCTTTAATCAGATAGTACTGTACAATGAATTCATAGTTGTGCAGAGTGATACCTAGAGAATTGAAACATCTTAGTACCTAGAGGAAAAGAAAGCGAATGCGATTCCCTTAGTAGCGGCGAGCGAAAAGGGAGCAGCCTAAACCAGTCGTCAGACTGGGGTTATAGGAATGTCTATTAGGTTCGACCTATGAAGAGTTACAAAATTTATATATAGCAGAAGTTGTTGGGAAGCAACGCCATAGATGGTGAAAGCCCAGTATGCGAAATGTATAAATCTCTTGACAGTATCCTGAGTACGGCGAGGCACGTGGAACCTTGTCGGAATTTGCGCAGACCACTGCGTAAGGCTAAATACTAACCAATTACCGATAGTGAACCAGTACCGTGAGGGAAAGGTGAAAAGTACCCCGAGAGGGGAGTGAAATAGTTTCTGAAACCATATGCTTACAACAAGTCGGAGCCCGTTAATGGGTGACGGCGTGCCTTTTGTAGAATGAGCCGGCGAGTTACGATTACATGCAAGGTTAAGTTGAAAAGACGGAGCCGAAGTGAAAGCGAGCCTGAATAGGGCGTTTAGTATGTGGTCGTAGACCCGAAACCAGGTGATCTAGCCATGAGCAGGTTGAAGTTAATGTAACAGTTAATGGAGGACCGAACCAACGTTCGTTGAAAAGACCGTGGATGACTTGTGGCTAGCGGTGAAATTCCAATCGAACCTGGAGATAGCTGGTTCTCCCCGATATAGTTTTAGGACTAGCGTCAGAATTAGTGCAATGGAGGTAAAGCTCTGAATGTATGATGGCCCCACCTCGGGGTACTGAATGCAATTAAACTGCGAATGCCATTGTTACATATCTGGCAGTCAGTCTATGGGTGATAAGGTCCATGGACGTGAGGGAAACAGCCCAGATCATCAGCTAAGGTCCCCAAATCAATGCTAAGTGGAAAACGATGTGGAATTGTTCAGACAGCTAGGAGGTTGGCTTAGAAGCAGCCATCCTTTAAAGAGTGCGTAACAGCTCACTAGTCGAATGATTCTGCGCGGAAAATGTACCGGGGCTAAGCATTGTACCGAAGCTATGGGTCTATATATATGTTTACATATATTGTGGGCGGTAGGGGAGCGTTCTAATCTGCGACGAAGTTAGACCGGAAGGACTAGTGGAGCGTTTAGAAGTGAGAATGCCGGCGTGAGTAACGATTGAAGGTGAGAATCCTTCATGCCGATTGACCAAGGTTTCCTGGGCTAGGTTCGTCCACCCAGGGTTAGTCAGGACCTAAGGCGAGGCCGAAAGGCGTAGTCGATGGATAACAGGTTGATATTCCTGTACCACCATGGTGACTGATGGAATGACGGAGAAGGCTAAAATGTCCCAGTGGTTGGTAGTGCTGGGCTAAGTACAAAGAGGGTTGTGTAGGCAAATCCGCACAGCGTTAACCTTGAAGTACGATGGGGAGTGAACGGTTCGCTTAGTAACGAAGCATTTGATGCCATACTTTCAAGAAAAGTTTCTAAAGACATCACCATGGTGCCTGTACCGAGAACGGACACACGTGGTCAAGGAGAATATCCTAAGGCAAGCGAGATAACTATAGCTAAGGAACTCTGCAAAATAACCCCGTAAGTTAGCGAGAAGGGGAGCTCATAGCAATATGAGTCGCAGTGAAGAGGTCCGGGCGACTGTTTAGCAAAAACACAGCTCTCTGCTAAGTCGTAAGACGATGTATAGGGGGTGACGCCTGCCCAGTGCTGGAAGGTTAAAGAGATTTGTTAGCGTAAAGCGAAGCTTTGAACTGAAGCCCCAGTGAACGGCGGCCGTAACTATAACGGTCCTAAGGTAGCGAAATTCCTTGTCAGGTAAGTTCTGACCCGCACGAAAGGCGTAACGATCCGGACGCTGTCTCGGCTATAGACTCGGTGAAATCTTAGTACCTGTGAAGATGCAGGTTACCCGCGATTAGACGGAAAGACCCCGTGGAGCTTTACTACAACTTGATATTGAATTTTGGTTTAGTTTGTACAGCATAGGTGGGAGACGTTGATATGCAGACGCTAGTAGGCATGGAGTCACCATTGGGATACCACCCTTGCTATATTGAAATTCTAACTTGAGACCATAATCTGGTCTAAGGACAGTGTCTGGTGGGTAGTTTGACTGGGGCGGTCGCCTCCTAAAAAGTAACGGAGGCGCCCAAAGGTACCCTCAATATGAATGGAAATCATATGTAGAGCGCAAAGGTAAAAGGGTGCTTGACTGCGAGACATACAAGTCGAGCAGGAACGAAAGTTGGGCTTAGTGATCCGGCGGTGCTGTGTGGAAAGGCCGTCGCTCAACGGATAAAAGTTACCCCGGGGATAACAGGCTAATCTCTCCCAATAGTTCATATAGACGGGGAGGTTTGGCACCTCGATGTCGGCTCATCGCATCCTGGAGGTGTAGTCGCTTCCAAGGGTTGGGCTGTTCGCCCATTAAAGCGGTACGCGAGCTGGGTTCAGAACGTCGTGAGACAGTTTGGTCCCTATCTGTCGTGGGCGCAAGAAATTTGAGGAAAGCTGTTCCTAGTACGAGAGGACCGGAATGGACCTACCTCTGGTGCACCAGTTGTCACGCCAGTGGCACAGCTGGGTAGCTATGTAGGGCATGAATAAGCGCTGAAAGCATCTAAGCGCGAAGTCAGTTCCAAGATGAGATTTCTCATTCGAAAGAAGTAAGATCCCTTGAATACTACAAGGTTGATAGGTCAGGTGTGTAAGCATAGTGATATGTTCAGCTTACTGATACTAATAGATCGAGGATTTATTGAAGAATATATTCTCTATTGCAAATCAAAAGTAATCAAATTTAAAGATGTCTGTTTCTAGTTTTTAGGGAGCAATTGCTAAACTATTTGGTGTCCATGGCGGAGTGGTCACACCTGTTCCCATCTCGAACACAGCAGTTAAGCACTCCAGCGGCGAAAATACCAGCAATGGGAAAATAGCACGATGCCAAATTTTTTTGTTTGTGTTAATATTTAATTTAAAATTTAAATTTTTTTTATGTTAAGATTGAGAATATTAAAATGTAAAAAAGATTTTAAGAAAAAAGGAGAAAAAATGGATAAGGTTGAAAAGAAATTAGATAAAAAATTATATATTGGGGCTAAAATTGGATTCATAACAAATATTATAAATATTATTTGAAGTGTAATTATTACAATTATTTTGGCAACAGCAAGTAGTGTCATTTTTAACAGTTTTACAAAATATGATCACACTTCATTAAAATCAGGAGTTAGTACAATATTTATTGTTGGATTGATTTTTGGACTTTTAATTGCTATTGGATTTTCAATTGCAATAATTATCATGTGCAATAATGTTTTAAAAGGAAATGCTAATAGTGGTTTAGCTGTTGGAATTGTAACTTTGGTTTTAGCATGTTTTTCTTTAATAGCTATGTTTTCATTAAATTTTAATTTTATTAGTGGTATTAATATTATTTTTTTAGGACTTAATATTGCTTCAGGTGTATTATTAATTATTGGTAAATATCTTCCAGTTGCTAATAAACCAGAAGAAGTAGTTTCTATGGTAAATGAATAATTAAAAATATTTAAAATAAATTGTATAAATAAGGCTTTAGAAATTAAAAGCCTTATTTTATTTTTTTATAATTTAAAACCATAAGGATAAGTAATGATTGGAAAATTTGGTTTATCATCATCATGCTTTTTTTTATATTGTATATTATTAATTCATAAATAAAGGTATTGTAAACCAATACTAATAATTAACAGAAAAATAATAGCAGTAACTAATACTCCTACACCATATTTTTGGTAGTTGAAAAAAAAGTAAGGATAACAAGTATTAATATTTTCTCCTTGTTTAACACGTAGTACACCACGAACCATTACCATTACTACATAAAAACAAGGATAAAATAAAATAAATCACATATAAAGTTTATGATGATTTTTTAGTGAATAAAAATCACGTCCACATGATAAAGCAAAATTTAAAATCATAACAATTGGCATAATTAGATTTAGAATTATTGTTTTAAATCATAAATAAATATCAGTTTCATATTTACTTCTTTCTTGGCTATTACTAATGATACCTATTCAAAATACTAACATTGTAATTGTAATATAAATAGTAATGCTTAATAAAATATAAAAACTTGGTTTTGAATTTTCTTTAAATTTACTTTCAAATAAAAAAGCAAATAAATAAATGAGTACTAAATAATTAGTTTGAGTTGTAAAATAAAAATAATAAATTGCTAATCTTTCAGTTGTTTTATCAACATTAGGAACAATGAAAGCATTGGGATAATTAATAGTAATTATTAAATCAAAAATTAAGAATAAAGAAATAATAAGTAGACCAAATAAACGTCAAATAAATTTAATAAGATTTCTTTTTTTTAATCGGTATTCACTACTATTTTTTCAATTCATATTTTTTCTCCTATTTATATTAGAATTAAATTTAATTAAATTTTTGATAGGAAATTTAATTTTTTATTATGATTGAATACGCTACTTATTTAGTATATCAAGTTTTTCCCTATCACTATTAATATTTATTAACTGATTATTTAAAACACTTAATAAGTTAAAAAAATTAACTTATTAATTATTTAATCTTGATTTTTTGGTAATAAAGTGTATTATTAATGTAAAGGATATAATTTTTATCCTTATAATTTTAATGAATATATAAGTAATTATATAAGTATTAAAATTATATATGTTGATTTAACAAAAAGTTTAATAATTGATTATATATCCTTAGTTTTATTTTATTAAAACTAAGATTTTAAGTATTTAATTAAATATGCTTAATTTAATATTATAATTATAAACACAAATAATAGGTAAAAAAGGAGTAATCATAATGACAAATTTCTTATCTTTTAGTTTTTTTAAAACTAAAAGTTTTAAAACAATAAGTTTGGCTTTGGCATTATCTCTTACTAGTAGTTTAATGATAGTTACTAATCATCAATCTAATATTAGTACTGTTAATGAGAGTAACAAACTTTCTGGGTTTCATATTACTGTTAAGGAAAATAATAAAAATTTAATTAGTGAAGCCAATACTTGAAATTCAATTAATAATAAGTATGAAGATTTTATTAGATTGCATAAAGAAATAATAACAGAACAATTTAATGATTGATCAGACCTTATTAATAAGGTTAATAATAATCCAAATGATGATATTAGTAAAGATGTTAATAAGAAATTTAAGGAACAAATTGAAAACAAAGCTAATAATATCTTACCAGATAATGGTATTAAATATTTTACTGATAAAGTTATTGGTCGCGTAGTGTTGCTAAACAAAGTTTTAATGATATTGCTAGTTTTGGCTATGTTTATGTTGGTTACCATGATAATAGTTTACCAGCGCAGATTAACAATGGTATTTTTGCAACGGTAAATCCTAGGGCAGATTTTAATAATTATTTTAGTATTCCTTATATGATTAAACCGAGCGATGATTTTTTAAATAGTCATAAAAGTGTTCAAGATCGGTTAGCAATTTTATCACTTAATAATGGTAATCCTAATGATACTAATCAACCAATGTTAGCTATTTTAGCAAAAAATAAAAATGATAAGAATGAACAATTATTAATAAATGATAAAAAGGATGAAGTTGTTGATAATGATTCAATTAGTTATGCAATATTAAATCATAAACCAGGCGATGATTTAAAATCAACTATTTTTAATATTAGTGTTAAAGATAGTGGTTATAGTAAAACTATTAAGTTAACAAATAATAGTTCAAATATTCAATTTAGTACTATTAGTGATGAAAAAATTGTACCTCAATATTTAGTTCAAAATAATTCACAAGATAATAAAAATACATTAATAGTTATGAATAAAGCTATTGAGAAAGCCAAAGTAAATATTAGTGATTCACAACAACATTGACTAAAATGAAAAGTTGATTCACAAACTTTACAAAAAGCAAAAAATGATTTGGGAAGACCTATTAAAGATGGTGATAATTTAATGCTTAATCAAGGAAGTAATTTTCAAGTTTATTGTATAGGTTTAGATACATCTGACTTACAACGTCAAGCTGCTTCTGAACAATATATTACTGTTTATAGAAGCAATACAAAAATACCTAATTTTCCAAATTGTACTGATTTTTTTGAAAAAACTAATAATTTATTAGCGGGTTTTCAACAATATTTAACTAGTGCTACTAATAATAGTATTAAGATTGAAGATTTAAAAAATAATGCTGCTGGTGAGTTTTTATCATGATTTATTCAATATCAAGGTGATATTGCTAAACAAAATTATGTTAATTATTTACAAAGTAATAATTCAGATCTTCCCTGAGATGTTAATATATCATTAACAACTAAAATGTTAGTTAATAATTGAAATATTATTATCATTTGTGGCTTCATTATTAGTTTTTTAACTATAATTCCAATAGTTGTTGTTATTATTCGTAAAAAGAAATATTTAAAATAAAGTTTATTATTTTTAAGTAGTACTTGTTAAAATACAATATATTATATAAAAATATAAAATGATAAGTTTAAAAAATGTTATTACTTGTTTTTTATTTTTAGTGAGTTACAATAAAAATGGCAGTTATAAATGTTTAGAAAATATTTAGGTAATGCCGGTTTTAATTTTATATTTGACTTTAAGTCCTTGTATACTATATATGCTATACAAGGAGTTTTTATATAATTTTAAAATAAAATATATTAAGAAAAAGGAGGCAAAAAATAACAAAATAATATTTAAAAAAAATAATACAATTTCAAATTTTTACTTTTCACAAATATATATTCCTCCCTACAATTATTTTTCAATATTTTTTAAATAATAAATAATAGTAATAAAGTGTACTAGTTTATAAACTAGTACACTTTATTTATAAATTATTTTACATTAAAAATTTGTATCTCTTAAAGCTGCTATTGGTTTATTATTTTTCTTATAAAGAATATTATTATAAAGAGTAAAAAGTAACATCAAAATTATGTATAAGATTAAAATTGCAAAGATATAAATAAAGAAAGTAGTTAAACTTTTATGAAAATCTAAAAATGGATATGGAAATGAATAATCAATTTCTGTTGTTCCTTTTCTTAAAAAACCAACAAAATTTCCTTTAGCAAGTGCATAACCTAAATATATAAACATGTAAATAGAAATAATTGGTATTCAAAGATATGTTTGTTTTCCAAGTTTTCAGTAGTATTTACCAGCAGAAAACATAAAATATAAAATCACTATCACTGGTACTATTAAATGTAATAAAAATGTATTTATAAAATTTAATATGCTAATACTATTACTACTATCTAAATTATTTATCATTGGTTTAAATAATACAGCAAAAAATACGATAAGAGTTACGGTAATATAAACAGTAATTGCTAATGAAAAGCGCCCAAAAACAAATTGTGCGCGATTGTCATGAAAACGATTTGTTAATACAAAACAAAAGAAAAGAAAAACTAAAAAATTTGATTGAATAGTAAAGGTAGAAATCATTGTTCAAATACCAACTCATGGGCCATCTGGAGTTCATAAATTATGAGGATTAGGTGTTCCAACTGTTATTGGTTTATACTCAATTAAAACTATTGCAAATTGCATTATTAGACCTATAACAGCAATAATTAGTCCAGATCAAAGTAAAAAATCAGAAAATTTACTTTTAAATCCTATATTTTTTCCTATTCCCATATGGATCAACTCACAATTCTATATTTTTTCTATTTTAATTACATTATACATGATATTATAATAAGTATGTAAGATATTAGAAAATTATTAATAGCAACTAAATGAAATAATAAGGTGATGTTATGTATCAATTATATTTAGATACAACAAATAACAAATTAACAGTGGTGATTTTGCAAGGTAATAAAATTTTAGCAAGTTCATCATTTATTGCTTGACAAAAACAAACAGCATTGGCAATTCCAACTATTACTAATTTACTTGTAAAATGTAAAATAAAATTAAAAGATATTTCAAAAGTAGTTATTGCAAATGGTCCTGGCAGTTATACTGGAATTAGAGTAGCAATTACTTTTGTCAAAACACTTAAAGTTTTGAATAGTTTTTTAACGGTTTTTACTATTAATAGTTTATTATTACAGGCAGGATTAATAAAATCAATAAGTGTTTTGTCAGCATACAATAATAAAAGTTATTTGGCAGTATGTGATAATGGGAAAATAATTATTCAGCCGCAATTAGTAGATGAAAATGCTAAAATTGGTATTATTAGTGATTTACTAGATTATAAAATAATTGAAAATTTAGAAAAGTGTAATATTGTGGAAAATTTTCAAAAGTTGTCACGATATTTTATCGAAGTAAAAAACATGGAAGATTTGCAACCATATTATATTAATGATCCATTTTCATCACATAATTAAAAAATAATAATATTTAAATATTTTACATTAGTTTAAAAAGGAGTTTTTACATGCTTATCAATGATAATTTTTGATCTAGAGTATCAAAGGAAGAAAATAATTTCACAAAAAAAGAAAAAGTTCTTATTAACTATATTAATAAGAATAGTCAAAAAATGGATCAAGTTACTATTAGTTCTTTGGCTAAAGAAAATACTGTTGGTTATAGTGTTGTTTATAATTTAATTAAGAAATTGGGATTTAAAGGTTATCGTGAATTTATCATTAGTTTAGCTGCGCAAGAAACTACTTTCAAAGCTTTAAATCGTGAGTTTTTTGGTGATCGTAGTGTTTTAAAAGAACATTATAAAAAACTGATGGATTTAAATGATTCAACGATTAATTATGAGGAATTACAAAGATTTATTAATTGAATAGATGATAATCGTAAAGCTTGTATTTATTTAGCAGGCATTGGTCATTCTGGTTTAGGTGCGGAGGATTTATCAAATAAATTATATCGATTTGGTTTACGATCAATCTGTTTAAATAAAGATGATGATAGTATTTTAATGCATGCTTCTTTAATTATTCCAGAAGATGTAATAATTCTTTTTTCATTATCAGGTAAAACCGCTACTATTGTTGAAGCAGCTAAACTTGCTAAAAAGAATAATGCTAAAATTGCAGTTGTTACATCACAAGATAAAACTGAATTAGTGACTTATGCTGATTGAACATTTAATATTGTTTCTTCAGGACTTTATGAAGCACAAGAAATATTTATTTCTCCATTATTTGCTATTACTTATTTTAATGATTTAGTAACAACATATTTATTAAAATCAAAGCATAAAGATTGATATTTAGAAAATAGAATTAAAACTAATAAAGTAATTAAAAAATTTAATTAATTTTTTAAATAAAAAAACTGTTTTTTTAAAATAATAATTTAATATTATGTTATGAATATTTATTAAGTAAGGAGATGAACTATGTTGTCTAAACAAGATGATATTTTGAGAGTAGAACACGTTTTTCTTGAATCTGATTGTAAAACACAAGCAGAAGCTTTTCAAGAAATAGCAACTTCTGCTAAAAAATTAGGTTTTTTGAAAAAAAATATTAGTGAAAAATCACTAGTTAATAGTTTTCTACAAAGAGAAGGAGAAGGAACTACTGGTTTTGGTGGTGGTGTTGCTGTGCCACATGCTCGTAATGAAGATATTGTTAAATCAGGAATTTTTATTATGCGTTTTAAACAGCCAATTACTTGGAAAGCACTAGATGAACAGCCCGTTAAAGCAATTATTGCTTTAATTGTACCACTAAAAAGTGCTGGTAATGAGCACTTGGAAATTTTATCAAAAGTGGCAAAAAAATTAACAAAACCGGAATTTCAATCAATATTATTTAATTCAAAAGATAAAAAAGTAATTATTCAATCACTAAATATTAATAATAAACCTAATGTTGAAACTAGTAGTAAAACTATTAGTGAAGATATGAAAGGTTCTTCAAAAAAAACTAAAAATATTATAGCAATTACTGCTTGTCCAGTTGGAGTAGCACATACTTATATTGCACAAGATAAATTAGAAATTGCTGCAAAAAATTTAGGCTATAATATTAAAGTTGAAACTCATGGTAGTATTGGTATTAAAGGTGCTTTTACAGCAACTGATATTGCCAATGCTGATTTAGTTATTATTGCAGTATCGGCCGGTGTTGCAGATTTAAAATTAGAACGTTTTAATAATAAACCATTATATAAAGTAGAAATTAGCAAAGTTATTAAAAATCCTGAAAGTATTGTTAATGATGCTTTTGCTAACGCAAAACCTTATGAAATAAACAAGTCAGAATCGGGACAAAAAGCGGAAAAAGAAAATAAATCAAATGATTTATTTACTACTGATAAACAGGGAATTATGAAACATATTATGGCTGGTGTTGGCTATATGGTTCCATTTGTTGTTTTTGGTGGAATTATGTTAGCATTATCAATTGGTATTGCTAAAGCAGTTTATGGTGCAAACTTTGATATTAAAAATTTACCACATAATCATTTTCTTTATTTTATGAATCAAGCTGGAAGTATTGCTTTTACATTAATGATTCCAATTTTAGCTGGTTTTATCGCTAATTCAATTGCAGGACGTGCTGCCTTGGTTCCGGCAATGGTAAGTGCATATGTTGCTAATACAGCAGGATTAGTTTATCCAATTGCTGGTTTAGAACCAAAGGTTTCTGCTGGATTTTTAGGAGCATTATTAATTGGTCCAAGTGTTGGATATTTAGTAAGATGAATTATTACTTGAAAAGTACCAAAGACTATTGCTCCAATTATGCCAATTTTCTTTATTCCTATTGTAGTAACATTTTTAATTAGTTTCACTTTTATTTATGCAATTGGAGCTCCAATTGGTTGAATAATGGAACAATTTCAAAATGGATTAACTCACATGCCACGTGAAGCAATGGCAGCAATTGGAATGTTGCTAGGAGCCATGATTGGATTTGATATGGGTGGTCCAATTAACAAAGTTGCTTTTTTAGCAGCCTCAACAACGATAACTGCTGATCCTAGTTCACAATTATTTATGGGAGCAGTAGCTGCAGCTATTCCTGTTGCCCCACTTGGAATGGGTTTAACAACTTTGATTTTTCGTAAATTCTTTAATGAAAGTGAACGTACATTAGGTTTAACAGCAATGTTAATGGGGTGTATTGGTATTTCTGAAGGTGCGATTCCTTTTGCAGTAAGAGATCCAAAACGCGCTATTATTAGTAATATTATTGGTAGTGCTGTTGCTGGTAGTATTGCCGGTGCTTTCTTATTAACTGATGCTGCTGGTCATGGTGGCCCTATTGTTGCTATCTTAGGTGCAGTTAGTTCAGTTAATTATACGCTTTGGGTAAGTATTCTTTTATTCTTTTTAGTGATTATTGTTGGAAGTATTGTTACTTGTTTAGTATATGGTGGATTATTAATTATTCAATCACGTAATATTAAGGTTTTTAAATTAATGAATGAAAGAATCATTAAAATATTTAATAGCAAAAATAATAGCAAAAAATCTAAATCTAAAAATAGTAAAAATAAAGTTTAATTGAATAAATAATGAAAGTTTAGGAGAGTGAATATGAATAATAGCACATCACAAATATTTTTTTTAAAACCTGCTTTTATTCGCAAATTATGAGGTAGTCAAAAATTAGCACACAAATTTAATTTTGATTTACCTAAAAATACACCAATTGGTGAAGCATGATTAGTTAGTGCTCATCCCAATGGAATGAGTTATGTTTTAAATGGCGAGTATAAGGGATTAAGTTTAGCAGAATTGTTTAAACAGCAACCTAGTTTATTTGCTAATCTTGATAGTTCAGGTAGTGTGATTAATAAAGAATATCCGTTGTTAACAAAAATTTTAGACGCAAATGATAGTTTAAGCGTTCAAATTCACCCTGATGATAAATTCGCAGAAAAAAATCATCAATGTTTAGGAAAAACTGAATGTTGATATATATTAGAATGTTTACCCAAAGGTAGAGTTATTTTGGGTCATAATGCTAAAACCAAAGATCAGTTTAATCAATGATTGGCAAAAGAACAATGACATAAACTATTAAAATATATTCCAATTAAAAAAGATCAATTTATTTATGTTCCTTCTCTAAAAATTCATGGCTTATTAGCACATACTATGGTTTTTGAACTACAACAATCATCAGATATTACATATCGTTTATATGATTATGATCGTAAAGATGAACTTGGTAATTTACGAAATTTGCATTTGAAAGAAGCATCAACTATTGTTTTAGCCCCTGATTTAAATAGTAGTGAAGCTAATGGCCATGATAATTATTTAGTTGATAATAAGTTTTTTAAGTTAATTAAATTAATTAATGAGGGAATTAAGCATTATAGTTATCCTAATACTAGATGATTGCAAATCTCAGTATTGGATGGTAATGGTATAATTGATGATACTAGTATTAAAAAAGGTGACTCATTTATTTTACCAAATGGTTATACTGATTTTTGTTTAAGTGGTAGCATGTTATTGATGGTTGCATATTGCTAATAAATTGTTTTATTTATAAATGAAAAATAGACTCATGAGTCTATTTTTTATATATAAATAATTATTATAGTTTTTTTAATGCTTATTCCAAATCATTTCATAAATCTTCAACATATTCAATACCAATTGAAAGACGAACAATACCTTCTGAAATATTTGCATCTGCTAATTCTTGTGCATTATAAGTAGAATGTGTCATTGAAGCAGGATGTTCAATCAATGACTCAACTCCACCTAAAGAAACTGCCAAAATTATTAATTTTAAATTATTTAATAGTTTGATTCCTCCATCATATCCACATTTTAATTTGAAACTAATCATTGCTCCTGGTAATTTCATTTGTTGTTCATAAAATACTTGTTCTGTTGCTGAATTAGTTAGTCCAGGATAAAATACTTTTTTAATCTTAGGATGTTCTTTTAATCTTGCTGAAATTATTCTTGCATTTTTGCAAGCTCTTCATAATCGTAATTCTAAAGTTGATAGTCCTCTTAAAACAAGAAAAAGGCATCGTGAGGTGATAATACAGCTCCTGTTAAATCTTTTAATCCTTCAAAACGAATTTTATTTATTAAAGTACTTTTACCACAAACAATTCCGGCCATAACATTAGAATGACCGTTAATATACTTTGTTGCTGAATGGATAACAATATCAGCACCAAAAATTAAAGGTTTAGTAATGATTGGTGTAGAAAAAGTATTATCAACAATTACTTGAATTTGTGGATTATATTGATGGACAATATCACTAATTGCTTTAATATCTAAAATTTCTAGAGTAGGATTAGCTGGTGTTTCGAAAAAAAACAACTTTAGTATTTGGTTTTAAATTTTTTTTAATTTCATCAAGTTTAGTAAAATCAGCAAAATCAACTTCAATTTGAAAGCGTGATATTCCTTTTTCAATAAGTGAATGAGTGCCACCATAAATTGTTTTTGATGATAATAAATTGTCAGTAGCATTCAATAATGTTCAAAAAGTAGATGCAATGGCACCCATACCCGATGAGAAAGCAATTGCTTTTTCTGATCCTTCTAAATGCGCCATTCGTTTTTCTAAAACAGTTGTTGTTGGATTACCAATTCTTGTATAAACATATCCTTCTTTTTGTAAATTAAATATCCTACCACCTTGTTCGGCACTATCAAAAGCAAAAGTTGTTGATAGATAAATAGGGGAGGTAGAGCGGCTCCAAATTTATCATTATAATTACCACAATGAATTAATTTAGTTGCAATGTGGTAATTATTTTTATTTTTTTTTAATTTTTGTCATAATTATCTCCTTATAGATATAAATTTATTTTATTTTTATGTTATTTCCATTTAATTTGTATTTTAAAACTACCTTTTATATAAAATAAAGGTAGCAAGTTTATATTAAAGTATATAAATATCTTAGATTAATGTTAACAATCTTGTTTTAAAAAAGTAGTTATAATCTAATATTCAATTTTTATATGAAAATACCACAATATCTTTTTGTTATTTTATAGTAAATTTTTTTTTAATAAAAAAGGTTACCTTTTTACTAGTAATATTTAAATTCATATTTTAAATTCAATACTTATTATAGTTTTTATTAATTAACATAATTTTAGTTTTTGTAAGGTAGTACAGACATTTTGGACTATTTTCCATCTAATAAAAGTTTATCAAAATAATCCATAGGAGTCATTAACCCTAATGATTTATGTGGTTTAGAATTGTTATAATATTCTTGAAAAGAATTAACTAATTTTTGAAATAAACTAAAATCACTATTTAAATATGGTTTTATTTCAAATAAATTACTTCAATTTCTATGAAATCTTTCAATCTTACCATTACTCTGTGGTGATCTAAACGGTGTAGTTTCATGAACTATACCTTTTTTATTACAAAAATTTGTAAATCAACGATTCCTTTGTGGTTTTCCACAAGATGTATTAACATATTGACTACCATTATCAGTTCTAATTCTTTTAATTTTAATTCCCAATTTTTCATAAAAATTTAAAGCATTTTTAGTAGCATTTACAATATCTCTGGTTTGTGCTTGTTCAGATGGATAACAATAAGTAATTCGAGTTTTTTCATCAATAAAATCAATAATATATCATCTTTTACTTCCTGTTATATAATCTGATACTACTTTAATATCAGTCTGCAATAATCCAGTTTCTTTTACTTCATATCTCAAATGTTTTTTCTTAATAGTTTTTTGTGAATAAAAACCAAAACGTTTTAATCAACGATATATAGTTTTAACCGAAGGTTTTGGCAAAAAATTAAACCTAATATCATCAATATTTCTTATTAAATAACAAAATTGAAAAGCACCTATACCAAACTCTTCTTTATACTGAACAAAATAATTTATAAATTTTTCTGATAATTCCAAATTATACAAATATTTAATATTTTTAGGTTTTGTTGATTTAAATAATAATTCTTCAAAAGGTTTATTTTTGTAGAAAATATCATAAAAACGTTTAGCTCAATAATAAAAAGTTTGCTTTGGCATATGTAATTGAGAAATTATTTCTTTACAAGAATTTTTATTTTTAAATAAAAAACAAAATTTTTTAAATTTACGATAATAAATATTAACTTTATTAATATTTTTATCATTTTTATACTTTTCTACAAACTTGTTAAATTTATAATCAAATTTAGTAAAATCAGCACTATTAATTAAATATTTCATTTTAAACTACACCTCAACTAATAATATAAAGTTATAAAAACTTTTATTAGTCCAAAAAGTGTGTCTAATCTACAACATAATTTTAGTTTATTATTGATATTTTATATAGATTAAGATTTATTTAGAATGTATTTTATTAAATTGGGCATAAGTTAGTTAAGTTTACTCCTATAATTTTTAATCTAGACAGTATGATTAGTTTAAATAATTAATAGTTAAGGAGTAAAGATGAAATATAAAGTTTATACAAGAAAAATTAAACTAGATGTTTTAAATGAATATGTAGTGATTAAAAAATTAAAAACCATTGATATTAAAACCAAATATCAATTATCAACCAGATCATTAATTTATAATTGAGTAAAAAAATATCAAAAAAATAATAAATTAACGGACTTCTCCCCACATGTACTTGTGGGGAGAAGTCCGTATTTTAAATAGTAAATTATTGAAAAGTAAATGTTTTTTAATAGTTGATAAATATAGAAATAAAAATTATGGAATTAATGACATAATTAGTTTGTTACCTATCAGTAAAGTTGCATATTATAAATGAATAAAAAATGGTAAAAAGAAATATCAAACAAAAATTGATAATGAGTTATTAAAAGAATTAAATAAAATTGTTGTTATTAGCAACAAAGATAAAATAATTAAAATTACTAGTTTAGAAAAGGTGAGATTAGAATTAAAGAAAAACAACACCAATCTTAAATGCAGTAAAAACAGCATTATGAGGTTATTAGAAGATAATAATATCACCAAACTATTAACCAAACCCAAAAAACAGCGTAGAGCGAAATCTAATGCCTTAAAATCAAATTTCCAAGATTTATTAAAACGTAATTTTACCAGTAATACTTATCTTGAAAAAGTTGGCATCGATGGTACTTGATTTAAAGAATTAATTATTAATAATAAAAAAACTAAATTATTATTAGAAATTGCTACAGATATGAATAGTAATGCTATAGTTGGTTGAAAAATTAATAAAAGTGAAAATGCAGTAACCATTTTAAATGTTCTTAATCAAGTAACAAAGGCAAGTCGTAAAGAACATAAAATATTTGCAACATTTATCCAGTCTGATTTAGGTTCAGGTAATACTAGTAAAATAGTTACAAATAGTTTTAATAAAAGTAAAACTTTAATTCATTCAAAAAGTTTATCAGGATTTAAAGGCAACCAAGTAAGTGAATGTTTAAATCGCTGAATCAAAAGAGATTTTAAAATTATGTTTGGTAACAAGTTTAATAGCATTAAACATTTCACAGAAGCATTAAGAAAATTTATTAACTGATGAAATAATGATAGAATGATTTTACGATTAAAAATGTCTCCAAACCAATTTGTACAGATTTGAAGACAAGAAAGTAAACTTATCTAACCAATGCCTTGTTTAAGTATAAAATATTTAGAATTTTGAGAAAAGTGTGAAATTGTAGTAAGAATATTAAATTGGAAAGTGTAGTAATGTATCATTAAAAATGATATTAGTTTATTTTACTAATATCATTTTTATATGAATAAAACTTTTTAAATTTTAAAGTACTTTTTCTAAATAAATCTTGATTTAATTTTATAGTTAAAAATTTAGATATGCAATAAAAAAATAAAAGGCTTTTCTCCCTTTATGTACTATTTTTAAATTTTATCACATAAATGCTGAGAAAAGCCTATCTACGGACTTATCCCCACATTTTTAAATGAAACATAGCATTACAGTTTCAAAAGTAGGTATCTTGTTGAATTTATATGCAGCTTCTTTGGCATATAAATGAACATGATGTTTTGCAACTTTGATATGTGTTTTAAATGTTCTTCGTATATGTTTTCATACTGATTCAATTTGATTGGTATTTACGCCAATTTTTGAAACATAACCATCTTGATGGTTAACTGTTTTGTGATTAGGGAAAAGTGATTTGAAATCACGATATCCTTTTCAAGAATTAGTATGTACATCACACTTTGAAGAAATATGGTTTCTTGCAAACTGCAAAAGATTTTTACTTTTTGCGTTTTTGATTACTTTCACAATTAAATTATTGGTTGTTTTTTCATAAATCCCAACAATTAATGTTTTATTTATCAAAGATCTTCCTTGTTTTTTAAAACCCATATGTGAAAGATACATTTCATCCATTTGCACTATGCCCTCAACAATAAATTGATGTTCTTGTTTGGCAATACGATTTCTGATTTCATGACCCATTCTTCAAGCAGTTTTCAAAGTCACACCCAATTCTTTTGCAACATCAGTTGATGTAATTCCATGTTTGGTGTTTATTCATCTAAAGATGAGATAAAATCAAAATCTCAAAGGTGTTTGTGACTTGTAAAAAATGGTGCCATGAAGAATACTAAATGTTTGATGACATTTCAAACATCTTATTCTTCTTAGATTAGAAGTATTCAAACTTGTTCAAGAACACATGATACATTTGTTTTTCTTCAAACTTGCTATATATTTTAAACAATCCTGTTCTGTTTGAAAAGCATTGTTGAACTCATTCAATTTCATTGTTTCCTCCACAAGTACATGTGGGGAGAAGTCCGAAATAAAATTAGAAAAATTATTTTAAATAAGCAATTGCTTCAATTTCAATTAATGCATCTTTGGGAATTCTAGCAACTTGAACTGCTGCTCTTGCTGGAGCGTGTGCATCAAATATTTCTCCATAAACTTTATTCATTTCAACAAAGTGATTTAAGTCTTTTAAGAAAATATTAACTTTTACAATATTATTTAAAGTAATATTAGCAGCTTCACAAATTGCTTTAATATTTAATAAACTTTGCTTAGTTTGTGAAGAAATGTCAGTGCCAATAAATTCACCTGTTTTACTATTAATTGGTAATTGCCCAGAAATATATAAAAAGTCACCTGCAATTATTGCTTGACTATATGGCCCAATGGCAGCAGGAGCATTAGGAGTATGAATAATATTTTTCATATTTTATCACTCTTTCTAAAATTATTATGTTTTGTATCATTGAATATATTAGTAAAATGTAGCGTTATTTTTAAGTTATTTAGGTGGTATTAAATAATTAATAGTAATATAAAATTAGCATCATTAATTATTAAAACTTGAACAACTATAAATATATTTTATATGATTTTCTTTTCTTTTTTTTAATTAATTATTTTTCACTTTAATAATTTTTTTCATTTTAATTTTAATTAAATATTTATTTAATATTTTATTATCAGTATTGAAAATTAAATTTTATTTTTATTTTTTAACCTTTATAAATGTAAAAAAAATATTATCAAGTAATAGGGGCTTTGCCCCTTGTTGCTTCGCAACTCACCCAAGTGGGGTAAACCCCACGGCCAACCAACCAAGGTTCTGGTTGGCACCGACCATTAATATAGGTTTATTTTATTTATATTTTTAGCAAAATTGACTTCTTTTAGATATATTTATTCTTAATCTTTGTTTCATATCATTTATTTGTCTTTCAAGAGAATTCTTTTTTTGTTTACCTTTGGTTAGTTCATTTTTTTCTTTATTTATTTGTCGATTTTTATGTCCCATTAATGCTCCTGATGACTTTAATTCTCTGCCATATTGAAGAGAATCAGTAGCACTAACACTTAATAATTTTGAATTTGTGGAAACACAATCATTTTCTATTTGCATTTTTTCATTTTCTAAAAATATTAAATTACTTTCCATAATTGATATCTGTCTATCAATTTCTTGTAATTGTCTTTCAAGATTACGTATTTCATCTTCATCTTCTCTAATTTCTCTATCTAATTGATTTATTTTTTTTTATATTTTCTTGATTCATATTTTTTTCCTTTTTTAAATTTAAATATAAAACTCATTTATTTAAAATAAAATAATGAGTTAAAAACTTATATTAAATTTATGCATTTATTTTAACATTTTTTTTATTTTTTTTAAAATGTTTATTTTTATAATAACATGCACGACATACAGTATTTTCAATTTCTTTCTTTTCAGTCTGTAATATATTATCTAACTTATCTAATCCTACTGCTCTAGTATCATCAACAGTAAAATCTAATGCTTGTGACTGTTCAATAACTTCATTTTTAATTCTATTATTAAAGTTTCTATTAACAAGATTGGTTATTTGACTATCATTGACTTTATTATGATGATTTTTGAATGATAGGCATTGGTTAGATAAGTTTACTTTCTTGTCTTCAAATCTGTACAAATTGGTTTGGAGACATTTTTAATCGTAAAATCATTCTATCATTATTTCATCAGTTAATAAATTTTCTTAATGCTTCTGTGAAATGTTTAATGCTATTAAACTTGTTACCAAACATAATTTTAAAATCTCTTTTGATTCAGCGATTTAAACATTCACTTACTTGGTTGCCTTTAAATCCTGATAAAATTTTTGAATGAATTAAAGTTTTACTTTTATTAAAACTATTTGTAACTATTTTACTAGTATTACCTGAACCTAAATCAGATTGGATAAATGTTGCAAATATTTTATGTTCTTTACGACTTGCCTTTGTTACTTGATTAAGAACATTTAAAATGGTTATTGCATTTTCACTTTTATTAATTTTTCAACCAACTATAGCATTACTATTCATATCTGTAGCAATTTCTAATAATAATTTAGTTTTTTTATTATTAATAATTAATTCTTTAAATCAAGTACCATCGATGCCAACTTTTTCAAGATAAGTATTACTGGTAAAATTACGTTTTAATAAATCTTGGAAATTTGATTTTAAGGAATTAGATTTCGCTCTACGCTGTTTTTTGGGTTTGGTTAATAGTTTGTGATATTATTATCTTCTAATAACCTCATAATGCTGTTTTTACTGCATTTAAGATTGGTGTTGTTTTTCTTTAATTCTAATCTCACCTTTTCTAAACTAGTAATTTTAATTATTTTATCTTTGTTGCTAATAACAACAATTTTATTTAATTCTTTTAATAACTCATTATCAATTTTTGTTTGGTATTTCTTTTTACCGTTTTTTATTCATTTATAATATGCAACTTTACTGATAGGTAACAAACTAATTATGTCATTAATTCCATAATTTTTATTTCTATATTTATCAACTATTAAAAAACATTTACTTTTCAATAATTTACTATTTAAAATATTTTGATTGTTTTTTAATTCTTTATCACAGGATTGTTTTTGTCTTAAAAATTCATTTTTTATTTTTTCTTTTAGTAGTGACTTTTTGAGTTTTTTATTTTCAAGTTTTAAATTTTTATCTTTGATATTCACTTTATCTATTTGATGATTTGTTTGAAAAGTATGAATAGTAATTAATTTATTATTTTTTTGATATTTTTTTACTCAATTATAAATTAATGATCTGGTTGATAATTGATATTTGGTTTTAATATCAATGGTTTTTAATTTTTTAATCACTACATATTCATTTAAAACATCTAGTTTAATTTTTCTTGTATAAACTTTATATTTCATCTTTACTCCTTAACTATTAATTATTTAAACTAATCATACTGTCTAGATTAAAAATTATAGGAGTAAACTTAACTAACTTATGCCATAATTTAGTGTATTTTGATATTAAATTATGCTTATTCATAATTTCTTTAATTTTTCTGCGTGATAAATAAATTTCTTGGTTTGCTAGTATGACTTTTAATCTTCTTGTTCCATAAACTTCTTTATTTTTTTTAAAAGCACTAATAACAGCTTGTTCATAAATATTATTTTGATTTTTTTTCTTTAAATTAAAATAATATGTTGATTTAGAGAGTTTTAAAAAACGACACATTGTGCGAATTTTATATTTAGATTTATTTTTAACAATAATTTCTATTTTCTGCCTATTATTAGTGCTGCTTGCTTTAAAATATCATTTTCCATTCGTAACTGTTTTAATTCTTTATTTGCTTGAATTAATTGTTTTTCTAAATCAGAAAGATTATTTTTAATTTTAAAACTACCTGAATTAGTAAATTGCTTAATTCATTTATAAGTAGTAACTGCTCTTGTAACATTATACTCTTTAACAAGGTAAGATATTGATTTACCACTTTGATATAAAGCTACTATTTGCTTTTTAAATTCGTCGGTATATGAGTTAATATTGGTCATAATTATAATTTCCTTTCTTTTCACTAATTTGTTCACTTGTCTACGTAATTAGTGTCCAATAAAGTGTAACCCATCCAATTTTTAGTTAAGTTTAAACTAAATATTTATACTAATGTTGATGACTATAATAAAGTTGTCTTATCTAAAAGACAAACTAAGAAAATAATTAAACGTGGTGGATTACCACCTAGTTATAGTGGTGAAACTATGACTTTTAGTTTATGATTTCCGAGGTCTTATTTACAAAGATATAATAGTCGTGCTTTAAATTATATTCATTCGTTAAAGAGTGAATTAAGTAGTGTTAAAGACTATGAAAAGTCACAAGCATTAGATTTTACTGTTGATGATATTAGAGCAGTAGGATTAGATAAGTTGGATAATATATTACAAACTGAAAAGAAAGAAACTGAAAATACTGTATGCCGTGCTTGTTATTATAGAAATAAATATTCTAGGAAAAATAAGAAAGATGTTAAAATAGAGTAAACCTATATTATTGGTCGGAGCCAACCAGAACCTTGGTTGGTTGGCCGTGGCTTTTACGCCATTGGGGTGAGTTGCGAAGCAACTAGGGGCAAAGCCCCTATATACTTGAACTTAATATAAATTTAAAACCCTTTATTTTATTTTAAAATAAACGGGTTTTTATTATGAAAGGAAGAAAATAATGATGATTATCATAGAAAAACTAGAAGAAAAAATAAAAGAAACAGATAAATATATAAAAAATAGAGAAGAATTAATTAATAATCGGGCTTCTCCCCACATGTACTTGTGGAGGAAACAATGAAATTGAATGAGTTCAACAATGCTTTTCAAACAGAACAGGATTGTTTAAAATATATAGCAAGTTTGAAGAAAAACAAATGTATCATGTGTTCTTGAACAAGTTTGAATACTTCTAATTTAAGAAGAATAAGATGTTTGAAATGTGATCAAACATTTAGTATTCTTCATGGCACCATTTTTTACAAGTCACAAACACCTTTGAGATTTTGATTTTATCTCATCTTTAGATGAATAAACACCAAACATGGAATTACATCAACTGATGTTGCAAAAGAATTGGGTGTGACTTTGAAAACTGCTTGAAGAATGGGTCATGAAATCAGAAATCGTATTGCCAAACAAGAACATCAATTTATTGTTGAGGGCATAGTGCAAATGGATGAAATGTATCTTTCACATATGGGTTTTAAAAAACAAGGAATATCTTTGATAAATAAAACATTAATTGTTGGGATTTATGAAAAAACAACCAATAATTTAATTGTGAAAGTAATCAAAAACGCAAAAAGTAAAAATCTTTTGCAGTTTGCAAGAAACCATATTTCTTCAAAGTGTGATGTACATACTGATTCTTTAAAAGGATATCGTGATTTCAAATCACTTTTCCCTAATCACAAAACAGTTAACCATCAAGATGGTTATGTTTCAAAAATTGGCGTAAATACCAACCAAATTGAATCAGTATGAAAACATATACGAAGAACATTTAAAACACATATCAAAGTTGCAAAACATCATGTTCATTTATATGCCAAAGAAGCTGCATATAAATTCAACAAGATACCTACTTTTGAAACTGTAATGCTATGTTTCATTTAAAAATGTGGGGAGAAGTCTGTAGATAGGCTTTTCTCAGCATTTATGTGATAAAATTTAAAAATAGTACATAAAGGGAGAAAAGCCTTAATAATTTAACTGAACAAGCAGAATTATTGGAAAAACAATCTGATACAATCCAAGATAATTGAAGAAAATATTATTTATTAGAAGAAGCATGTAGTAAATGGACTGAAATAGAATTTTGTGAACAGGAAATAGATGATGCATGTAATTTAAAGCAAAATCTAATGCAACAATTAGTTGATATTATAAAGAAAGAAGAACATCAACAAGCCTCAACAAGTGGACATAAGCAATTTACTTTGTAATAAAAAAAGTTACCAATTAAGGTAACTTTTTATAATTAGGTGCTTACCTAAATAATGAAATGAAATAAACTGATATCTATAACTTACACTAATGTAAGTATTTTTAAATTATACATTAATATTTAAGATTGTGGGGAAATATTAATTTTGGTTATTTTTTGTAGATTAGACACACTTTTTGGACTAATAAAAGTTTTTATAACTTTATATTATTAGTTGAGGTGTAGTTTAAAATGAAATATTTAATTAATAGTGCTGATTTTACTAAATTTGATTATAAATTAACGGACTTCTCCCCACATGTACTTGTGGAGGAAACAATGAAATTGAATGAGTTCAACAATGCTTTTCAAACAGAACAGGATTGTTTAAAATATATAGCAAGTTTGAAGAAAAACAAATGTATCATGTGTTCTTGAACAAGTTTGAATACTTCTAATTTAAGAAGAATAAGATGTTTGAAATGTCATCAAACATTTAGTATTCTTCATGGCACCATTTTTTACAAGTCACAAACACCTTTGAGATTTTGATTTTATCTCATCTTTAGATGAATAAACACCAAACATGGAATTACATCAACTGATGTTGCAAAAGAATTGGGTGTGACTTTGAAAACTGCTTGAAGAATGGGTCATGAAATCAGAAATCGTATTGCCAAACAAGAACATCAATTTATTGTTGAGGGCATAGTGCAAATGGATGAAATGTATCTTTCACATATGGGTTTTAAAAAACAAGGAAGATCTTTGATAAATAAAACATTAATTGTTGGGATTTATGAAAAAACAACCAATAATTTAATTGTGAAAGTAATCAAAAACGCAAAAAGTAAAAATCTTTTGCAGTTTGCAAGAAACCATATTTCTTCAAAGTGTGATATACATACTGATTCTTGAAAAGGATATCGTGATTTCAAATCACTTTTCCCTAATCACAAAACAGTTAACCATCAAGATGGTTATGTTTCAAAAATTGGCGTAAATACCAATCAAATTGAATCAGTATGAAAACATATACGAAGAACATTTAAAACACATATCAAAGTTGCAAAACATCATGTTCATTTATATGCCAAAGAAGCTGCATATAAATTCAACAAGATACCTACTTTTGAAACTGTAATGCTATGTTTCATTTAAAAATGTGTGGAGAAGTCCGTAGATAGAGGCTTTTCTCAGCATTTATGTGATAAAATTTAAAAATAGTACATAAAGGGAGAAAAGCCTAAATTTAACAAGTTTGTAGAAAAGTATAAAAATGATAAAAATATTAATAAAGTTAATATTTATTATCGTAAATTTAGAAAATTTTGTTTTATTTTTAAAAATAAAAATTCTTGTAAATAAATAATTTCTCAATTACATATGCCAAAGCAAACTTTTTATTATTGAGCTAAACGTTTTTATGATATTTTCTACAAAAATAAACCCTTTGAAGAATTATTATTTAAATCAACAAAACCTAAAAATATTAAATATTTGTATAATTTGGAATTATCAGAAAAATTTATAAATTATTTTGTTCAGTATAAAGAAGAGTTTGGTATAGGTGCTTTTCAATTTTGTTATTTAATAAGACATATTGATGATATTAGGTTTAATTTTTTGCCAAAACCTTCGGTTAAAACTATATATCGTTGATTAAAACGTTTTGGTTTTTATTCACAAAAAACTATTAAGAAAAAACATTTGAGATATGAAGTAAAAGAAACTGGATTATTGCAGACTGATATTAAAGTAGTATCAGATTATATAACAGGAAGTAAAAGATGATATATTATTGATTTTATTGATGAAAAAACTCGAATTACTTATTGTTATCCATCTGAACAAGCACAAACCAGAGATATTGTAAATGCTACTAAAAATGCTTTAAATTTTTATGAAAAATTGGGAATTAAAATTAAAAGAATTAGAACTGATAATGGTAGTCAATATGTTAATACATCTTGTGGAAAACCACAAAGGAATCGTTGATTTACAAATTTTTGTAATAAAAAAGGTATAGTTCATGAAACTACACCGTTTAGATCACCACAGAGTAATGGTAAGATTGAAAGATTTCATAGAAATTGAAGTAATTTATTTGAAATAAAACCATATTTAAATAGTGATTTTAGTTTATTTCAAAAATTAGTTAATTCTTTTCAAGAATATTATAACAATTCTAAACCACATAAATCATTAGGGTTAATGACTACTATGGATTATTTTGATAAACTTTTATTAGATGGAAAATAGTCCAAAATGTCTGTACTACCTTACACATCAATATTTCTTATTAAATAACAAAATTGAAAAGCACCTATACCAAACTCTTCTTTATACTGAACAAAATAATTTATAAATTTTTCTGATAATTCCAAATTATACAAATATTTAATATTTTTAGGTTTTGTTGATTTAAATAATAATTCTTCAAAAGGTTTATTTTTGTAGAAAATATCATAAAAACGTTTAGCTCAATAATAAAAAGTTTGCTTTGGCATATGTAATTGAGAAATTATTTCTTTACTAGAATTTTTATTTTTAAAAATAAAACAAAATTTTCTAAATTTACGATAATAAATATTAACTTTATTAATATTTTTATCATTTTTATACTTTTCTACAAACTTGTTAAATTTATAATCAAATTTAGTAAAATCAGCACTATTAATTAAATATTTCATTTTAAACTACACCTCAACTAATAATATAAAGTTATAAAAACTTTTATTAGTCCAAAAAGTGTGTCTAATCTACATTTGGATTTAAAAGAATATTTGCAAAAATATCAAAAAATGGTTACAATTAAACAATAAAATTTTAAAAAATTGGGAGTAAGTTATGATGAATAAAGATAAATCATTAAAAGTTGTAAATAATTTGAAATCTTTAAAAAAGATTTTGCAAAATGAATGTTGTTTGTCAAAGTAAAAATTGTAATAACAAATGAAGTAATATTATATTATTAGAATTAAAGTCAACAACATTTAGTCTTTTTCTTTGTTAAAATCATTTAATTAATTTAGAAGATAAATTATTACCAAAATGATTAAAAACTTGTGAAAAATTAAGAAAAAATCAAAAGGAGAAATTTATTATGAAACATGAATAAAAACAAATTTAAGTAAAATCACATTAGCATTAGCATTAACTGGTGCTGTAAGCGGAGTAACTGGTTTAATAATTGGTTTAATAGCACAAAATAAAACTAATGGGTATAATTCATTTTTAAATTGAGACTACACAGTTACTTTTTGGGGGGGGGCAACTATATGAGAGCATCCAAGAGATGATAGTCATAAAATAGATTTATATTTTGGAATTAAACCAAAAAACTAAGGAGATACCAAATGAAATGGTATATATCCTGATGGATATTTTAATAAATAAAAGTTAATAAAAATGATAAATTATTTTACTAAATTAAATGTTAAAAAGAAAAGGAAGATAAAAAAATGTCTAATAATCAAAATTATCAATCAATTAATAATGATATAAAAAACGAAATATTAATTGAAAGAATAAAATTATCACAATTAATTTATGAAATAAATTTATTAAATATTCCATTTGAATCTCAAATGCAGCGTATAATACAAAATACTAAAAGAAGTTCAGAATTGTTGCAAAAAATATCATTACAAGGATTAAATTCAGAACAATTACATAAATTATTAATTATGATACAAAGAATATCACAGGTGATAGAAAAAGAAATAATGCCAATGTGAGTAGTTTATAATGACGCACCCCCAACATATGAAGAAGTTTTAAAACAAGATGACTTGCCTTCATATCAAGAAGTTAGTAATAATTTTGAATTACCAGAAATTAATGTTAAAAATAATGGATATACTGCACCTCCTAATTCACCAAAAATGTAATTAAATTTCTAAATTTATATAAGAAATATTCTCATTATATTTATCAAATAAATTAATATTAGTTAAATTTATTTCCTTTTTATCAGTTATTAAAATTAAATTATAATTCCCAGAACCAAATATACCACTAATTTCAACCCGATTTAAATTATTAATTGGGTTTTCTGTTTGTAATTCAAATTCACTATTATTATCTACTTGTGAAATTTCTTTATAAAATTCTAATTTTGAAAATAATTGAGATTTATTCGAACCATATAAATTTAAAGCATTTTCAATTTTATTTTTTTCAATAATTGTTTTTGTGAAATATTTTCCATATTCACCGTTTCCTAATGTTCAATCAGCAGGAATTAATAATGGTATGCTATTACTTTCTAATTCATTTGTAATAGATAATCAATTAAATTGATTATCATCTAACTTAAATAACTTATTTTGACTAATATCATTATTTTTTAATTTTATATTACTAATATCTGTAAAATCAAAATATTCAGACTTTAATATTACTTTTGCATCTTTAAATTGTCAAATATCATCCTTAGTAGGATGTATTGGATTTGACTTTAATTCAAAATAATAAGGTAATAATATTTTATTGTCATCATTTAAACCTTTATTGATTGACATGTTTGAATAAATATTATTTGATAACATAATAATTAGTTGTTTAAATGTTTTTACTTGCTCTAAATTAATATAATTTGGATAATCTAATTTTCATTGTTTAAATAAATTAGTAATAACATCATCAGGTTTTTGTCCCTCAAATTTTGCACGTAATTCTGCTATTTTATTACCTAAATTATCTGGTTTAAAACCATCAAAATTTCTATTATAGTTATATGTATAAGTTAGCATATCTAATAATACTTTTTGTAAACTATCAATAGGTGGTTTATCTTTTATTTCTAGTTCAACATCTTTAAATTTATCATTTGTAGCAATACTTACATATTCTTTTCCTAGGACATCATGAATTTTTCATACTTCTTTATCTTTAAGTTCTTTTTCTTCCGGTAATGGTCATTCACGAAAATCAAGAGTACTTAAAAAATAACCTAATCAAGCACTAGTTACTCTTGCATTATTAATAATTTCTTTTCTTGTTTCTCTACCACCACCAATAGCAATTAAATCTAAAACTGATTTTTCTTGTCCTATAAATTGTTTTGCTAAATTTCATGGTAAGATTTGTTCGTTAAATCATTGTTGTAGAATCCTAACTTTTGGTTGAGTTTCAATAGGCATTGATAACAGCGGAAATGATATCTTATATTTAACAAATAACTTTGGGTATACCTTCTTTCCATATTGTCAACTTCACCAAGTACCTTTATATTGCCAAAAATCATGCTTCTAGGGGATTTAATTTTTAAACCAATAACTTTGATATCTTTATCTAATGGTTTTTGTAATTTAATAATTATTGGATAACCATCTCTTGTTTTAAAATCTTTAATTTTAATAATAGTAATACTTTTAGTACTTCTTGTTTTTGGATTTTGATAAGGTTGCGAATAATTATTAATGATATATAAATTATCAATATTATTTTCAGTTAATGGTTCATTAATACTAATTGCATATGACTTAAATTGATTTAATAAATTTATTTCTTGAAATATTAAATTTTTAACGGACTTCTCCCCACATGTACTTGTGGAGGAAACAATGAAATTGAATGAGTTCAACAATGCTTTTCAAACAGAACAGGATTGTTTAAAATATATAGCAAGTTTGAAGAAAAACAAATGTATCATGTGTTCTTGAACAAGTTTGAATACTTCTAATTTAAGAAGAATAAGATGTTTGAAATGTCATCAAACATTTAGTATTCTTCATGGCACCATTTTTTACAAGTCACAAACACCTTTGAGATTTTGATTTTATCTCATCTTTAGATGAATAAACACCAAACATGGAATTACATCAACTGATGTTGCAAAAGAATTGGGTGTGACTTTGAAAACTGCTTGAAGAATGGGTCATGAAATCAGAAATCGTATTGCCAAACAAGAACATCAATTTATTGTTGAGGGCATAGTGCAAATGGATGAAATGTATCTTTCACATATGGGTTTTAAAAAACAAGGAAGATCTTTGATAAATAAAACATTAATTGTTGGGATTTATGAAAAAACAACCAATAATTTAATTGTGAAAGTAATCAAAAACGCAAAAAGTAAAAATCTTTTGCAGTTTGCAAGAAACCATATTTCTTCAAAGTGTGATGTACATACTGATTCTTGAAAAGGATATCGTGATTTCAAATCACTTTTCCCTAATCACAAAACAGTTAACCATCAAGATGGTTATGTTTCAAAAATTGGCGTAAATACCAATCAAATTGAATCAGTATGAAAACGGCATTGGTTAGATAAGTTTACTTTCTTGTCTTCAAATCTGTACAAATTGGTTTGGAGACATTTTTAATCGTAAAATCATTCTATCATTATTTCATCAGTTAATAAATTTTCTTAATGCTTCTGTGAAATGTTTAATGCTATTAAACTTGTTACCAAACATAATTTTAAAATCTCTTTTGATTCAGCGATTTAAACATTCACTTACTTGGTTGCCTTTAAATCCTGATAAACTTTTTGAATGAATTAAAGTTTTACTTTTATTAAAACTATTTGTAACTATTTTACTAGTATTACCTGAACCTAAATCAGACTGGATAAATGTTGCAAATATTTTATGTTCTTTACGACTTGCCTTTGTTACTTGATTAAGAACATTTAAAATGGTTATTGCATTTTCACTTTTATTAATTTCGGACTTCTCCCCACATGTACTTGTGGAGGAAACAATGAAATTGAATGAGTTCAACAATGCTTTTCAAACAGAACAGGATTGTTTAAAATATATAGCAAGTTTGAAGAAAAACAAATGTATCATGTGTTCTTGAACAAGTTTGAATACTTCTAATTTAAGAAGAATAAGATGTTTGAAATGTCATCAAACATTTAGTATTCTTCATGGCACCATTTTTTACAAGTCACAAACACCTTTGAGATTTTGATTTTATCTCATCTTTAGATGAATAAACACCAAACATGGAATTACATCAACTGATTTTGCAAAAGAATTGGGTGTGACTTTGAAAACTGCTTGAAGAATGGGTCATGAAATCAGAAATCGTATTGCCAAACAAGAACATCAATTTATTGTTGAGGGCATAGTGCAAATGGATGAAATGTATCTTTCACATATGGGTTTTAAAAAACAAGGAATATCTTTGATAAATAAAACATTAATTGTTGGGATTTATGAAAAAACAACCAATAATTTAATTGTGAAAGTAATCAAAAACGCAAAAAGTAAAAATATTTTGCAGTTTGCAAGAAACCATATTTCTTCAAAGTGTGATGTACATACTGATTCTTGAAAAGGATATCGTGATTTCAAATCACTTTTCCCTAATCACAAAACAGTTAACCATCAAGATGGTTATGTTTCAAAAATTGGCGTAAATACCAATCAAATTGAATCAGTATGAAAACATATACGAAGAACATTTAAAACACATATCAAAGTTGCAAAACATCATGTTCATTTATATGCCAAAGAAGCTGCATATAAATTCAACAAGATACCTACTTTTGAAACTGTAATGCTATGTTTCATTTAAAAATGTGGGGAGAAGTCCGAAATTAATAAAAGTGAAAATGCAATAACCATTTTAAATGTTCTTAATCAAGTAACAAAGGCAAGTCGTAAAGAACATAAAATATTTGCAACATTTATCCAGTCTGATTTAGGTTCAGGTAATACTAGTAAAATAGTTACAAATAGTTTTAATAAAAGTAAAACTTTAATTCATTCAAAAAGTTTATCAGGATTTAAAGGCAACCAAGTAAGTGAATGTTTAAATCGCTGAATCAAAAGAGATTTTAAAATTATGTTTGGTAACAAGTTTAATAGCATTAAACATTTCACAGAAGCATTAAGAAAATTTATTAACTGATGAAATAATGATAGAATGATTTTACGATTAAAAATGTCTCCAAACCAATTTGTACAGATTTGAAGACAAGAAAGTAAACTTATCTAACCAATGCCATTGATAAACTTTTATTAGCATTCAATATTAATCGTTCTTTAAGCAAAAAAGGCTATCCTTATGATAAATGCTGTTGCTAAAGCAACTTTCAAAACTTTTAAGACAGAATTTATTAATGATAGAAATTTTACATCATTAATCCAATTAAAATTAGAATTATTTGATTACATCAACTGATATAACAACATAAGAATTTACAGCACTCTAAACTACTTAACCCCCATCAAATACCAAAGCACAAATGTCTACCAAAAAATAGTCCTAAAAAGTGTTGCCATTCCACATAAAAATGCTTTAATTCACCTAAATATTTGGAACGTTTAGGGTCATTTCATCAACGTTTTAACAAAATAAAAAATAAACGAATATCTTTTTTTGCTTTTCTAATATCAGTTTCATTTTTATGATAAGTTAAAGTTAAAAAACTTAAAACTCTTGCATTATAAAAATTATGTAATGCTTTTTGAATTAATTTAGACTTAGTACGAACATTATTATTTCTTAACTTAGTATTATTACCAATATTCTTTATACCTAATTTATTTTGGCTTTTCTCCCTTTATGTACTATTTTTAAATTTTATCGCATAAATGCTGAGAAAAGCCTATCTACGGACTTCTCCCCACATTTTTAAATGAAACATAGCATTACAGTTTCAAAAGTAGGTATCTTGTTGAATTTATATGCAGCTTCTTTGGCATATAAATGAACATGATGTTTTGCAACTTTGATATGTGTTTTAAATGTTCTTCGTATATGTTTTCATACTGATTCAATTTGATTGGTATTTACGCCAATTTTTGAAACATAACCATCTTGATGGTTAACTGTTTTGTGATTAGGGAAAAGTGATTTGAAATCACGATATCCTTTTCAAGAATCAGTATGTACATCACACTTTGAAGAAATATGGTTTCTTGCAAACTGCAAAAGATTTTTACTTTTTGAGTTTTTGATTACTTTCACAATTAAATTATTGGTTGTTTTTTCATAAATCCCAACAATTAATGTTTTATTTATCAAAGATCTTCCTTGTTTTTTAAAACCCATATGTGAAAGATACATTTCATCCATTTGCACTATGCCCTCAACAATAAATTGATGTTCTTGTTTGGCAATACGATTTCTGATTTCATGACCCATTCTTCAAGCAGTTTTCAAAGTCACACCCAATTCTTTTGCAACATCAGTTGATGTAATTCCATGTTTGGTGTTTATTCATCTAAAGATGAGATAAAATCAAAATCTCAAAGGTGTTTGTGACTTGTAAAAAATGGTGCCATGAAGAATAATAAATGTTTGATGACATTTCAAACATCTTATTCTTCTTAAATTAGAAGTATTCAAACTTGTTCAAGAACACATGATACATTTGTTTTTCTTCAAACTTGCTATATATTTTAAACAATCCTGTTCTGTTTGAAAAGCATTGTTGAACTCATTCAATTTCATTGTTTTCTCCACAAGTACATGTGGGGAGAAGTCCGTTTATTTTTTCATTTCTAATCATATCAATAGGCAAAACAACATTTTTAACATAACAAGCATAAAAAATCTTTTTAACATAAAAATTATATGAAATATTCATTTAAAATCATTCCTGGTCAGAATTTTTAATAAAATTAAATGATTTATAAATAAATATAAATCTTATAAAAAATTATAACATAAAAAATATCATTAATAAAAATTAATGATAGTAAAAAAAATGATACTTAACTAATTTTATCATTTTTTTAGAAAAAAAATACATTTTATGGTTCACTTTATAAAATGTTACTATATAATTTGATTACAGACCAGTAACATTTTTAAATTGGTTTGATGATAACGTAGTTATAATAATATTTATAATAGACATTATAATTATAATTCTTAAAACATTAGGAGGAAATCTTTTATGGCAAAAAGTAATTCTAAAACAAAGACAGAAATTATTAAGATAGTGGCGCAAAAGTCTGACGTCACAATTGCCTTAGCGACTAATATTATTGATTTATTTTTTGAAGAGATAAAAGTTGAAGTTGCAAATGGTGGTAAAATTAATATACCAAAATTTGGAATATTTGAAACTATTATTCGTGAAGCAAGAACAGGTCGTAATCCCCAAACTGGTGAATCTATTGTAATTAGTGCTTCTAAAGCACCTAAATTTAAAGCTAGTTCTGAATTTAAAAAACATACTAATCAACAAACAGAAACTTTAGCTTCTTAAATTAAAAATTTTAAAAAATCAAGATAAAATGGATATATAATTTCTAATTTATATCCATTTTGTTCTATTTTTTTATATGTCAGTGCTTTTTTTTGAACTTTTAAAAATTTTAATTTTTCTCAAAAAACTAAGAAAAAGGCATTATGTTGTGAAAAATAAATAATAACAAAACTAATAGCATTAAGATAAAAATCATTTTCTAAGTATTCAAGTTGATGTTTTTTAAAATTATTTCATGGTAATGTTAAAGACTTAGTACTTTTTGCTTCAAAACATAAATATTTACCATGATAAACTCCATGATAATCAACATTACTTTTTTCTTTAAAAATTTTATTGTTTTGATATAAAATTGGTGGATTTTGTTTAAAAATTAGTGCTTGTTTTTCATTATTTATAATTTCAATAGTATAATTAATTATAGTTTCAAGAAACATTCCACGGTTAGCATAAAACATTATTTTAATTCCCCCTTACATATAGAATATTACTAACTTTGGAATAGTTTTCCTTTTAATTAAAGGAGGTATAAATATGAATATTTGTAAAAAGGATATTATAGATAAAGAATTTACTGTTGATTATAAAGGCTATGATTCTAAAGAAGTAGATTTATTTCTTGATTTAGTAGCTACTAATTATGAAATACTAGAAGAATTTGTAAATAAACTAAAAAAGCAAAATGCAATTTTAGAAAATAATAATTACAAGTTACTTAAAGAAATTGATATTTTAAAAACACAAATTTTAGTTTTAAAACAAGAAAAACAAAAATTAGAAGAAAAAGGTGTAGAAAATGTTGATATTATTACGAGATTAAGCAAATTAGAAAGTATTGTACATGAAGAATAAATATGTTATAATTTTTTTCTAAAAGAATAAAAAATGAGCTAATCGCTGCATTAGTATGTAGAGGAAAGTCCACGCTCGCACTTTCTGTGATGAAAGTAATGTTTGTGTTAGAGAAAACAATAACTCTAAGCAGTAATTCTGACGGCTGACAAAAACCTAAGTTTTTTATTAAATAAGGTTCTAGTCTATAAAAGTGTCATAGAGACGAGTTTTAAGGAAACTTAAAAGCTGGAACGAGATAAACCCCACAAGCGAGAAACCCAAATTTAGGTAGGGGCATTGGTTTATTAGAAATGAATAATAAACCGAACTATTGTTTACAATAGTAGATAAATGGTTAGCACTTGCAAGAAGCAAGAACAGAACGTGGCTTATGATTTTTTTATTCTTTTTTTGTATTGTAAATTATTTGATTGAAGGTTTAAAAATGACTGAACTTTTAGTTTTATTAGATAAATTTAATTTTAGAATTAGTTGTTGTGAAAGTATTACTGGTGGACTTTTTGCTCAAGAGATTACTAGTATTGCTGGTGCTTCTAAATATTTTAGTGGTGGTTTTATAGCGTATACTAATGAATCAAAAATCAATATTGTTAAAATTAAAAAAACAACCATTGAAAAATATGGTGTAATAAGTAAACAATGTGCTATAGAAATGGCTTTAAATACACAAAAAATTTTAAAAACAAATATTGCTATTAGTTTTACTGGAAATGCAGGACCTAATGCTCTAGAAAATAAACCGGTTGGTTTAGTATATGTAGGTATTGTTATCAATGATAATATTTGATGTGAAGTGTTAAATATTTCAGGTAATAGAAACGAAATTAGATCAACTATAGTAGCGAAAGCAGTAGTTATTTTAAAAAAAAATTTATTAAGTTTTTAAAATTTAAAAAGGAATTATCTTACAGAGTTATTAATATTTTGTAGGGTGATTTTATGGAAATAAACATTAAAGAAAAAGAGCAATTATTAGAAAAGGCCATTAAGCAAATTGAAAAAGAATTTGGCAAAGGTGCTATTATGTTACTAAGTGATAGTAGTATTGGCGATATTGAAGTTATTAGTTCAGGAAGTATATTATTAGATGATATTTTAGGTGTTAAAGGTTTTCCAAAAGATCGTATTATTGAAGTTTATGGACCAGAATCTGCAGGTAAAACTACATTAGCATTAATGGCTTTAGCAGAAGTTCAAAAACAAAATGGTAGAATAGCATTTATAGATGCTGAACATGCATTAGATCGTCAATATAGTCAAAAATTAGGTGTTGATATTAGTCGTTTATTAATTACACAACCAGATTCAGGAGAACAAGCATTAGAAATACTAGATATTCTTGTTAAATCAGAAGCTTTAGATATGATTGTTGTTGATTCAGTAGCTGCATTAGTTCCACAAATTGAACTTGATGGTGATATGAATGATCAAACAATTGGTGCTCAAGCGCGATTAATGTCTAAAGCATTACGAAAAATTAGTGGAAGTATCGCAAAAACTAATTGTATTGTTTTATTTATTAATCAAATTCGAGAAAAAGTTGGTATTATATATGGTAGTAATCCTGAAATAACACCCTAGGAAAAACATTACGTTTTTATAGTACAATTAGACTAGAAGTACGTAAAGGTGAACAATTAATCAAAAGTAATCAAATAATTGGTCATAAAATAAAAATAAAAGTTGTAAAAAATAAAGTAGCACCACCATTTAAAACAGCAAGTCTTGATTTTTGTTTTGAAGAAGGATTTTCAAAAATTAGTGAAATCATTACAATTGCTGTTGAGAAAGAAGTTATTAATAAATCTGGTGGCTGATACACTTATGAAGATGTAAAATTAGGACAAGGAAAAATAAAAGCAAAAGAAAGTTTAGAAGCAAATACTTTTCTTTTAGAACAAATTAAGGAACGAATCAAGTTTTAAAAATTAATAGTTAAAACATGCTAAAATTAATGTAGGATTATTATCCTACTTATTTGTGTGTAGATATTAAAGAAGAAAAAGGCATTGGTTAGATAAGTTTACTTTCTTGTCTTCAAATCTGTACAAATTGGTTTGGAGACATTTTTAATCGTAAAATCATTCTATCATTATTTCATCAGTTAATAAATTTTCTTAATGCTTCTGTGAAATGTTTAATGCTATTAAACTTGTTACCAAACATAATTTTAAAATCTCTTTTGATTCAGCGATTTAAACATTCACTTACTTGGTTGCCTTTAAATCCTGATAAACTTTTTAAATGAATTAAAGTTTTACTTTTATTAAAACTATTTGTAACTATTTTACTAGTATTACCTGAACCTAAATCAGACTGGATAAATGTTGCAAATATTTTATGTTCTTTACGACTTGCCTTTGTTACTTGATTAAGAACATTTAAAATGGTTATTGCATTTTCACTTTTATTAATTTTTCAACCAACTATAGCATTACTATTCATATCTGTAGCAATTTCTAATAATAGTTTAGTTTTTTTATTATTAATAATTAATTCTTTAAATCAAGTACCATCGATGCCAACTTTTTCAAGATAAGTATTACTGGTAAAATTACGTTTTAATAAATCTTGGAAATTTGATTTTAAGGCATTAGATTTCGCTCTACGCTGTTTTTTGGGTTTGGTTAATAGTTTGATATTATTATCTTCTAATAACCTCATAATGCTGTTTTTACTGAATTTAAGATTGGTGTTGTTTTTCTTTAATTCTAATCTTACCTTTTCTAAACTAGTAATTTTAATTATTTTATCTTTGTTGCTAATAACAACAATTTTATTTAATTCTTTTAATAACTCATTATCAATTTTTGTTTGATATTTCTTTTTACCGTTTTTTATTCATTTATAATATGCAACTTTACTGATAGGTAACAAACTAATTATGTCATTAATTCCATAATTTTTATTTCTATATTTATCAACTATTAAAAAACATTTACTTTTCAATAATTTACTATTTAAAATATTTTGATTGTTTTTTAATTCTTTATCACAGAATTGTTTTTGTCTTAAAAATTCATTTTTTATTTTTTCTTTTAGTAGTGACTTTTTGATTTTTTTATTTTCAAGTTTTAAATTTTTATCTTTGATATTCACTTTATCTATTTGATGATTTGTTTGAAAAGTATGAATAGTAATTAATTTATTATTTTTTTGATATTTTTTTACTCAATTATAAATTAATGATCTGGTTGATAATTGATATTTGGTTTTAATATCAATGGTTTTTAATTTTTTAATCACTACATATTCATTTAAAACATCTAGTTTAATTTTTCTTGTATAAACTTTATATTTCATCTTTACTCCTTAACTATTAATTATTTAAACTAATCATACTGTCTAGATTAAAAATTATAGGAGTAAACTTAACTAACTTATGCCAAAATATAAAATTTTAATTTTATTTAAGTTTTTGAGTGTAAGGATTCTTTTTCTTGTAGGTGTTTTACAGCAAGGAGAGAAATATAAATGGAAAAAAATATGTTAGCTATATTATCAAATATAAGTAGTCAACAGTTTGGAATGTGAGTAGGTATATCAATTTTTCTAGGAATGATAGTAGGGATAATTGCTGGATTTCTAATTAGAAAAATGTATTTAAAAATTAAAGAACAACAAAGTTTTACTAATATTTTAAAGAGAGAAAAAGAATCTCAAAAATTAATTCAATCCTCAAGAGCCGATGCAAAAATTGAAATAAGTAAAATGAAAAAAGATTTGTATTTAGAGATTGAATATCGTAAAGAACAAAATTTAGAATATGAGAAACTTTTAAATAAAAGAGAACGCAAATTAAGTGAACGTGAAGAAATAATTGAAACACAAACACAAAATCTTTATCATCAATGTGAAATTGTAAAAAAATGTTAAATTAGAATATCATCAAAAAATTGATCAAATTATTATGGAATTAGAAAAAATTTCTGGTATGAGTCGAAATGAAGCAAAAGATGAATTGTTTAGTAAATTAAAAGAAAAATTATCATTAGAATTTAATAAAATTATTAAAAATCATGAATATAATATTAAACTTCAATCTAAAGAGTTAGCCAATAATATTGTTAGTGAAGCAATAGAACGTTATGCAAGTAATTTTATTGTTGATAAGTCAGTATCATATGTTAAGTTACCTAATGAAGAAATGAAAGGCAGAATTATTGGTAAAGAGGGTAGAAATATTAAATCTTTTGAGTTAACAGCAGGTGTAGATATTATCATTGATGATACACCAGAAACAATTCAAATTTCTTCATTTAATCCGTTCAGAAGAGAAATTGCAACTAGAGCTTTAGAAGATTTAGTTAAAGATGGAAGAATTCATCGAATTAGAATTGAAGAAATCTTGAGATTTCATGAGTAGGAATTAAATGAAGGTTTTAAAGTTGATGGTAAAAAAATTATTGATGAGTTAAAGTTAACTGGTTTTGAACCAGAGTTAGTTTCTTATATTGGAAGATTAAAATATCCTACAAGTTATGGTCAAAATGTTTTATTGCATTCCTTTGAAGTTGCCAAACTTGCGGGAGCAATGGCAGCTGAATTGGGTTTAGATGTTAATATTGCAAAACGTGCTGGTTTATTACATGATATTGGTAAAGCCGCTGATTATGAATTAGAAGGTTCACATGTTTATAATGGTGTGATTTTAGCAAAAAAATATGGTGAAAGTGATATTATTATTAATGCTATTCATTCTCATCATGGTGATGTTGCAAAAGATAATGTTTATTCTTCTTTAGTTTCAGCTGCTGATATATTATCAGCAGCTAGACCTGGTTCAAGAAATAATTCATTAGAAGAATTTATAACTAGAATTAAAGAAGTTGAAGATTTGTGTAAATCTGTTAAAGGCGTAGAAAAAGCATATGCTGTTCAGGCAGGAAGACAAATTAGAGTTATTGTTGTTCCTAAAGTTATTAATGATTTTGATGCTTATATATTAGCAAGAAACTTAAAACAAAAATTAGAACAAATGATTACAATACCAGGCGATATTCATATTACTGTTATTCGTGAAGTAAGAGCAACAGAATTAATTAATTAAAAAAATTAATTAATTGTTTTTTAGAGAACCCTTAGTTTCTCTTTTAACTTTATAAAATATATAATTTGTTAATTTAAATATGGCTTTTTTCCCTTTATGTACTATTTTTAAATTTTATCACATAAATGCTGAGAAAAGCCTATCTACGGACTTCTCCCCACATTTTTAAATGAAACATAGCATTACAGTTTCAAAAGTAGGTATCTTGTTGAATTTATATGCAGCTTCTTTGGCATATAAATGAACATGATGTTTTGCAACTTTGATATGTGTTTTAAATGTTCTTCGTATATGTTTTCATACTGATTCAATTTGATTGGTATTTACGCCAATTTTTGAAACATAACCATCTTGATGGTTAACTGTTTTGTGATTAGGGAAAAGTGATTTGAAATCACGATATCCTTTTCAAGAATCAGTATGTACATCACACTTTGAAGAAATATGGTTTCTTGCAAACTGCAAAAGATTTTTACTTTTTGCGTTTTTGATTACTTTCACAATTAAATTATTGGTTGTTTTTTCATAAATCCCAACAATTAATGTTTTATTTATCAAAGATCTTCCTTGTTTTTTAAAACCCATATGTGAAAGATACATTTCATCCATTTGCACTATGCCCTCAACAATAAATTGATGTTCTTGTTTGGCAATACGATTTCTGACTTCATGACCCATTCTTCAAGCAGTTTTCAAAGTCACACCCAATTCTTTTGCAACATCAGTTGATGTAATTCCATGTTTGGTGTTTATTCATCTAAAGATGAGATAAAATCAAAATCTCAAAGGTGTTTGTGACTTGTAAAAAATGGTGCCATGAAGAATACTAAATGTTTGATGACATTTCAAACATCTTATTCTTCTTAAATTAGAAGTATTCAAACTTGTTCAAGAACACATGATACATTTGTTTTTCTTCAAACTTGCTATATATTTTAAACAATCCTGTTCTGTTTGAAAAGCATTGTTGAACTCATTCAATTTCATTGTTTCTTCCACAAGTACATGTGGGGAGAAGTCCGTTAAATATTTATTTTTTATGTTTAATTTATTTTTTCATTATTATTTTAGTGTTAAAATAATATAGTCTTAAAAATAGAGGAGAATATAAATATGAGTTTTGCTGACATTATGTCAAAAAAAGTACAAAAAACATTAGAAAAAAATTTAAGTAAAAAAACTTTAACCATGGAAAATATGGAAGCAACAATTAAAGAATTCAGATTAATTTTGTTAGAGGCTGACGTTAATTTTAGAGTGGTTAAAACTTTAACTAATGAAATTATTAATAAAGCAAAAGGTGAATTTATTAAAGAAGGCTTAGATCAAAAAGAAATGTTAATTAAAATTATTCATGATGAATTAACAAAAATTATGGGTACTAAGAATGTTGAATTAGATTTATCTACTAATCCTACTGTTATTATGATAGTTGGTTTACAAGGTTCTGGTAAAACAACAACAATATCTAAACTAGCAAAGTTGTTAACAGATAAATATCAAAAAAAATGTTTACTAGTTGCAGGAGATATTTATCGTCCAGCTGCTGTTGAACAATTAAAAGTTTTAGGAAAACAATTGAATATTGAAGTTTTTTCCCAAAAAAATGAAACTCCTACTAATATTGTTAAAAATGCTCAAATATATGCTAATAAAAATAAGTTTGATGTAATATTAATTGATACAGCTGGAAGATTACACATTGATGAAAAATTAATGCAAGAACTAGCAGAAATAAGAAAAATTACTTCACCAAAAGAAGTTTTACTTGTTTGTGATGGTATGGCAGGACAAGATATAATTAATGTTGCTATTGAGTTTAATAATACTATTCCTATTACTGGAAGCATAATCACTAAATTAGATGGTACTGCTAAGGGTGGTTCAGCTCTTTCAATTTCTTATTTAACAAAGATTCCTGTTAAGTTCTTAGGAATGGGTGAAAAGGTAACTGATTTAGAGGTTTTTTATCCAGAAAGAATGGCAGAACGTATTTTAGGAATGGGTGATCTTACTACATTAATGGAGAAGGCCGAAAGTATAGTTTCAACTCGTGATGTTGAAGAAACTATGAATAGAATGATGTTAGGTCAATTTGATTTGAATGACCTTGTTAATCAAATGAAGCAAATTCAAAAAATGGGTAAATTGGGCTCACTTGTAAAAATGATTCCTGGTATGTCTGCTAAAATTAGTGATGCTAAAATTAGTGATGCTGAAACTGATTTAAAAATAGCAGAATATATTATTGCTTCAACAACTGCTCAAGAACGTGAAAAGCCACAAATTTTACGTTATCCAACTAGAAAAGCAAGAGTATTAAAAGGCTCAGGTCGTTCAGAAAAAGAATTAAATAAAGTGCTAAACCAATTTGAAAAAACTAAAAAAGTTATGGATCAAATTGCTGCTCAGATTAAAAAAGGAGAAATGCCAAATATTCCAGGATTAGATAAGTTAATAAAAAGTTAGAAAAATAAAAAAAATTTGTTATTTTTTGTTAATTTGTTAAAATTTATTTAACTCAAGAAATGTATAAAACTTTGATTTCTTGAGTTTTTATAGATATTATTTTATTAAAATTTTTTTAAATTTTATTCTTTGTTTTTAAAAATTTAATTTATTTTTTAAAGTAAAACTAGATTTTAAAAAGAAAATAGTGTTTAAATAGTGGGTTATTTTAAAGTAAAAATATAGCAAAAATTTATTTTTTCTTTTTCAGTTGCTTAATAATATTTAGGAAACAAGATAACTTTGAATTGTGTTTAGTAAACAAATTAAATTCAATTAGGAGGCAATAATTATGAAAGATACGTATACATCTGTTCGATTAGCTCAAAAGCCACAAAATTCTTTTGCTTGCTATAGATGTGGTAGAGTAATTTTGATAGCTGATTACTTAGAAGGAATAAATATTCAAGTTAATTGCAGTCGTTGTGGCTTTAAGAAGCGTGTTAATAGTATAAAGATAGAGAAAATAAACAGTAAACCAAATTCAACGCTAAATTCTAATGAAATTTCAAAAGAAAAGATAAATGAAATTTTTAATTCCTAAAACTATTAAATTTGTAAAATTACAAATTTGGAGAAGTGTTGGTTTAATTGATTTATTAATTATTTTAATGGTAGTTGGATTTGCTTCAATTATTATTTTATTGTTGCAAATTGATTTTATTTTTAAAATATTAGCTGTTATTTTAGTTGGTTGTGCTACTATTCCGCTTACTTTTTATTGACAGCCAAGAAAAAAAGGATGAGAAATTATTTTATTATGATTTAAATTTCATAGTAAAAATCGTTATTATAAATCTGAAAAAAATTCACAAATATTAGTACCATTTAAAAAAATTATTAGTAAGAATGTGATGCAATTAAATGTGAAAAATACAAATTATACTAGAGCTTTATTATTGGAGGGTTTTAATATTACATTATTATCTAATGAAGAAGCCTCAAATAAAATTAAAGATTTAGCTGCAGCTTTTAAAATTATTAATATTTCTATGTCTTTAATAAAGATTGATATGCCTTTAGATATAACTGCACAAACTGCTTTTTATAAAGAACAACTCGAAAAAATTGATTTAGAAAATATTAGTGAAAAAGCAAAATTAGCAAGAAAATTTCAAATGATATCAGCAATTAATGCTAATAATGAAATTCAAAATCAAAATGAAATGACGCAACCATTTTTTTACTTATTTTTTTATTCATCAAATCAAGAAAAATTAAAAGAAGAAGTAAATGCTTTTAAAAATTATATCAGTCGTAGTGGTGTTAAAGCTAGTGATATTAATTGTTTTGAAATGATGATTGTTTATAGTAAATTAATAAATTCTAATGAAAATGCTTCCTTAGAAGAAATGTTTACTACAAAAAAAGAAGAAACTGTTAAAAGTAAAGATTTAACTAATGATTTGGCGATTAAAGAATTATTAGTTCATAAGAATAATTTAGAATTTGCTAATTGTTTTCAAACTGTTTATAACATATATGATTATCCATTTGAAGTTTCAGCAGTCTGATTAGCAAATTTAGTAAATATTCCTAATACTAGTTTAATCTTTACTTTTAATAGTATCAGTGAAGAAAGTGCTAAAAAACAATTGAATAAAGCTATGCAAAATTTAGCAACTTTAAATTTTATGACAAAATCATTATCAGAACGAAGAGATTATGATTATCATTATCAATCATTAAATGAATTATTAGATCAAATTGCTGGTGGTGGTGAAAAAATATTTAATACTAATATGTATTTGTTAATTAATGGTGCTGATCGTAAGCAACTTAAACAAAATATTAGTACTGCCGAATACGAAATAAAAAATAATAATATGAAGTTTGATAAATTATATTATCGTCAATTAGAAGCTTTTTTATCAGTAATGCCAGATAGTGCTGATTGATTTAAAGAAACAGGTCACGAAATGCCATGTTTAACAATAGGTGCTAGTTTTCCTTTTTTAAATCAAGAATTAAATGATAAACAAGGACTGTTTCTTGGATTTAATGAAAGTGGTAATAAAGTATTTTTTGATCAAAGAACTAAAAGTAGTACTCGTAAAAATAATAATCAACTAATTATTGGTACTAGTGGTTCAGGAAAATCTTATATTTCTAAAAAAGAAGTAAATTATCAAATTATGCTTGGTCATAAAGTAATTGTTATTGATCCTGAACGTGAATATCGCGATTTATGTAATTATCATGATGGAAGTTGAATTGATGTTGGTGACGGTTCTTCTGGCAATATTAATCCATTTCAAATTACATTGGCACTGAGTGATGATAATATTAATGATAATAATACTCGTGATATTTTAGCACCACATATGCAATTCTTAGAACAATTTTTAAACGTTGCTACTGGTGGATTAACGAGAAATGAATCAAGTTTATTAATGATTTATGTAAATTTAATGTATGAAAAATTTGGTATTACTTCTCGAACAAAAATTCATCTATTAAAACCAAATCAATTTCCAATTTTTCAAGATTTATATGATATTATTGAATCTGATATGGTTAAAGAAGAAGAGATTAGAAGTAAAAATGAATTAAAAAATTTACTAATTATATTATCAAGATTTGCAACTGGTGGTACTGATGCTAATTTATGAAATGCTCATACTAATATTAATAGCAGTAGTTTATTACAAGTTTATGATTTATATACTTTAACGCAATCAGGGAATAAACGTTTAGTTAACGCTCAAATGTTTTTAATTTTGAAATATATTGAAAATGAAGTACGAAAAAATAAAAATGATAATGAAATTAATAATAAACAACAATGAATTTCAATTACTATTGATGAAGCCCATTTACTTATTGATAAAGAATTTCCAGCAGCATTATTATTTATGTATCAAATTGTTAAGAGAATTCGTAAGTATACAGGTATGATAAATATTATTACACAAAATATTAACGATTTTCTTGGTTCTGAAGAAATTAAAAAATATACTACTGCTATTATTAACTCAAGTCAATATTTAAAAGTATTAAACTTACAACCTCATGATTTAGCAGCATTAAATGAATTGTATTCTTCATATGGTGGCATTTCTGCTAATGAAACTGATTTTATTGCTCGTGCTAAAGTTGGTGAATGTCTTTTTGCTATTTCTAGTTTATATCGTATGTGTTTAAATATTAATGTTAGTGATGCTGAAACACAAGCAATTAAAAATATAAAAAATAAAGAAATTGAAAATTAGTATATTTTTTATACATTATCGATTTCATTAATAATTGTTAATTTATTTTAAATTAAATAAAGATACTTTCATATTAATAAAACTTATAAGTTTTATTAATATGATTTTATTTAAATAACAAATTTTATAAAACAATAAAAAATAAGTTGATAAAATTGAAAATTTTTATTTACTTTATTTTAAAACCAACTATAATTAAAGTGTATCAACATTATTTATAACATATGAATTTGACTGTAAGTCCTAATTTATCTCTTTAAGGAGTAAAATAGGGCTTATTATATTATTAGATAAATTCATGCTTTATAAACAATTTTGATTAGTAAATAATTTTATTTTTTTATTATTTAAGGAGGAAAAACTTATGATTTTTAATTATCTATCAGATGGACCTGATATAAATAAAATCATTGATGTAGCAAAACCTTATGTTTCGGCAGTTGCAGGATTGCTAATTGCTGCTTTAATTGCATTTAGTGTTTTTAAAATAATTATATTGGCAAAAGATTTAGCGGCTGCTGGTGATGATCCACAACGTAGAAGTGAGATTAAAAAAGCGTTTATGTATACATTAATTGCACCAATTATTGGTATTACTGCATCAGCAATAATAATTGCTCTTGTGCAAGCCTTTGGTGGTAATCCAAGTATTCTTCCTAATAACTAAAGAAAGTTATATATTAACTTGATATTAAGTTATGAAGAGAAAAGAGATGAAAATATGGATTGACTAACAGATATTATACTAGGAGCTTTATTATTTATACCTTGACTTATTTTCATTCAAGGACCATTATATTTAATTGACATTTTATTGAGATCACCTAATCATGGTCATGGCGGCATATTTGATTATTTAACAACTGATGCGATAACTAATTTAGTTTTTGGAGATTTTACTAAAGACCCACTTAATAGTAAAAATTTACCAGTATTTTTTTCAGCATTAGCAATTGTTTCAATTGGCGTAATACTTATTATGTTTATTATGCAATTAATTATTATTCAATTTACTGAAACACATACAATTAGAGAAAAATTAGGTAAAGCTATAAAAAATACATTTTTAGCTTTTTTAGTAATTGTTTTCATTCCATTTTTTATGAGTACTATAAATTATTTAATAACAGGATTATTGGCAGTTTTACAAATTACAGCTTTAGGAAAAAATGCTAGTTTAGCTGATTTATTATGAGGTATTGGTGCTCCGGATGCTAATGCTGCTAAGCATGATCCTGGTGTTTATTCAATGCCATCTATTTTTCAATTAAAACATTGAAACTTTATTCTTGAAATTATTGCGGTGTGATTTACTTTATATGTATTATTTGTTGCATCAATGACATTGGTTGAAAGAATTATTGATTTATTACTTTTATTTTCAATATCACCAATTGTTGCTTCTATGATGCCTGTTGATCAAGGAAAAAGATTGGGTGTTTGAAAAGAAATGGTAATAGGTAAGTTTATTATTGGTCCAGGAACGATGTTACCTATTTATATCTTCCTTCAAATATTACCAAAGGCAATATTAGATATTACTAATAATACTAATTTTAGTTGACTTGAAAAACAAGTTTTATATACGTTATTTTGTACAGCCGGTGCTATTAGTTGTTTAAGAACTCAAAAAATTATTAATCACTTAGTAACACAAAACTTAGGTGTACAAAGTGCTATTGATTCTAATGGAGCAGCTATTGCTGGAAATATTATGGGTAAAGCTCGGACTTTTGCTAGCCTTGCAGCAGGTGGTGCTGGTGCATTAAAACTTGGGAAACAAATTGCATTTGGGGGTGCTAAAGATGGAAGAAATCCTGATGGTAGCGAAAAGAAAGCAAATGGACTATTAAAAAATGGTATCACGGGTTATTTAGGTAAAGGTACTAAAGGAGTTGCTAAAGGAATTGGTAAATTTCAAAATTCTAATGATCAAGGTACTAAATGACAAGATACAAAAAATAATTTAAAAAGTCCTTTTGTTGGATTAAAAAATATGGCTAATGCTGCTTTTAAAGAACCTGTTGTAAATTTAAATAATATTAGAAAGAATGCAAGAAGAGGAGATTCTGATGAATAAAAAAGTAAAATATTAAAATCTTGGAGAAATAATCATGAAATTTAAAAAAACAAAAAATGAATTTAAAAAGAAAAAAAGTTATCGTTGAAGACGTAATGTAACTATTGGTATTTTATTATTAATAATATCAGGTATTGCTGGTGTTATTTCCCAATATGGGTAAAATATAAATTATTATAAAATATATAAAAAATAAAGGAACATAAAAATGAAATTTATTCGTCAAAAAAAATGAGTACTACCAGCAGTAATTATAATTGTTATACCCTTTTTAGTATTAATAAATACTTTATTAGTTTATGCTTTAGTCTTTGTTCGTAACATGTTTTTTCATAGTGGAGATAATCAACAACCATTTACACTTAAATTTTTAATACAGGATGTTATTAATTATTGATTAATATTTTTAATTCTATTTCTTATTGAATTTTCAGTTTTATTATCTTACTTTATGATTCATAAATATAAAATTTATCGTGAAACTCATAATAAAAGTCGCTTTTTACGTGATTCAAAAAATAAAGTTTATGGATCTGCTGCTTGATTAACACCCACTGAAATTGCTAATACCTTTCCTTTATCAAAAACTGTTGAAAATGATTACGGTATTGTTGTTCAAACAACAAAGACTAAAATTGGTGGTGTCCAATTTAATATTAAGTCTGATGCTCATAATATTGTAATTGGGGGAACAGGAAGTGGTAAAACTCAAAAATTAGTTATTCCAACTATATATTTAAATGCCCAATCGAAAATTAAACCATCAATGGTTATTACTGACCCAAAAGGAGAATTATTTCAAAATCATTCTAAAATATTAAAAGATAATGGTTACGATGTTTATGTTATTAATTTACGTGATACATCAGTATCTAATTCATGAAATCCTTTTGTTAAAGTATATGATTTTTATGTAGAGTCAATGCGTTTAAAAAAAGAAAATAATCCTTTAAATGAATCAATTACTTATGAATCAATGGCATTATCATGAATTAATGATATTGTTGAAGCTTTATTTCCTGAATCAGATCCAAAACAAAAATTTTGAAATCAATCAGCGATGCAAGTTGTTAAATCAATTATGTTATTTATGCTAGAACAACTTGAAGATCAACCTGATGTTCCTTTAAAATACTTTAGTATGTCAAATGCTGCTATTGTTGCTACTAATCGTCAACGATATGTTGAAATTCTAAAAAAAATGCCAACTCATAGTTTAGCTCGTCAAATTGGTTTAGGTGCATTAGAAGGTGCTGAAGAAACTGCGGGATCAATTAGTCAAATGGTTGCTAATGGATTACGTTTATTTACTGATCCAGTGACACGAAATATTAGTTGTAGTAATGATATAAATTTAGATGAAATTGTAAAAAAACCAAGTGCTGTTTTCTTAGTTGTTCCTGATGAAAGTAATGAACGTAATGCTTTTGTATCAATGTTTATTGCACAGTTATATAAAAATACAATTCGTTATGCAAGTACTTTGCCTGATATTAAATTACCACGTCCTTTATACTTTTTATTTGATGAGTTTGGTAATATACCAACGATTGCTAGTATGGCACAAATGATTACTGTTGCACGAAGTCGTAATATTTTTTTCATGATGATTATGCAAGATTTACAACAATTAACACAAAAATATGGTAAAGAAACAGCAGAAACTATTTTTAATAACTGTATTTTGCATACTTTTTTGCAAACTATGGATTTACAAACTGCTAATAAATATTCAGATATGTTCGGTGAAAAAACAATTATTAATTATAGCCATTCTGGTAATAAAGATAAAAAAGCTGATAATATTAATTCATCATTACAAGGTAAAAAATTAATTACAGGTAGTGAGTTAATGAAATTAGATTTTGATACTGCTGTTATTTTTTTAGCAAAACATAATCCAGCAAAAACACGTTTAATTCCGTTTTATGAATGAGGAAGTAAACCGGCAGGACAAGCAACTGTTACAAATGCTTCACGTTTAATTGATTTTAATAAAGATTATTATTTAAGTTATATTGGTTTATTCTATTATATTGAGAAAAGAAAAAATCCACAAGCTGCTGCCGAAAGAGAAAAATCAGAAAAATAAAAAACAAACAATAGTTAAGAAATTGTTGTAGATTAGACACATTTTTGGCCGTTTAAAAAATTCGTATAAAGTATATTTTTTTGAGAGAAAAATATCTTTAATTTTTGCTATAATTATAGCATAATATTTTTAATAAATAAAGTATTTTAGTGTTTTATTTTATTATTAAAAACTAAAAATTCCTAACTATTTAGGTTTAGAATTATTTAAGGCTTTTCTCCTTTTATGTACTATTTTAAATTTTATCGCATAAATGCTGAGAAAAGCCTATCTACGGACTTCTCCCAACATTTTTAAATGAAACATAGCATTACAGTTTCAAAAGTAGGTATCTTGTTGAATTTATATGCAGCTTCTTTGGCATATAAATGAACATGATGTTTTGCAACTTTGATATGTGTTTTAAATGTTCTTCGTATATGTTTTCATACTGATTCAATTTGATTGGTATTTACGCCAATTTTTGAAACATAACCATCTTGATGGTTAACTGTTTTGTGATTAGGGAAAAGTGATTTGAAATCACGATATCCTTTTCAAGAATCAGTATGTACATCACACTTTGAAGAAATATGGTTTCTTGCAAACTGCAAAAGATTTTTACTTTTTGAGTTTTTGATTACTTTCACAATTAAATTATTGGTTGTTTTTTCATAAATCCCAACAATTAATGTTTTATTTATCAAAGATCTTCCTGGTTTTTTAAAACCCATATGTGAAAGATACATTTCATCCATTTGCACTATGCCCTCAACAATAAATTGATGTTCTTGTTTGGCAATACGATTTCTGATTTCATGACCCATTCTTCAAGCAGTTTTCAAAGTCACACCCAATTCTTTTGCAACATCAGTTGATGTAATTCCATGTTTGGTGTTTATTCATCTAAAGATGAGATAAAATCAAAATCTCAAAGGTGTTTGTGACTTGTAAAAAATGGTGCCATGAAGAATACTAAATGTTTGATGACATTTCAAACATCTTATTCTTCTTAAATTAGAAGTATTCAAACTTGTTCAAGAACACATGATACATTTGTTTTTCTTCAAACTTGCTATATATTTTAAACAATCCTGTTCTGTTTGAAAAGCATTGTTGAACTCATTCAATTTCATTGTTTCCTCCACAAGTACATGTGGGGAGAAGTCCGTTATTTAATTTTATAACATTAACAAATAATAATATTTTGATTATTTATATGAGCGATTCTTGTATTTAACATATTTACAAATGTTTTATAATTATATGATTTTGCACCATAACCTTTTAAAGATTTAACTAAATGTGAAACAGTACTTTCAGCATGACAACCAATATTTCAATCTGCACCTTGATTAATAATTCCTTGTTCATTATTTTTAAAATAATTAAATTTTTTTTCATTAACATTAGGTTTTAAAATATTAATTAATTCATTATAATTACCACTTTTAAAATTAAATGATGTATCAAAATAATTAGGTCAAGTTGTATCAGATTTTTTCTTTCCTTTTACATTTATAAATGCTTTTCATAAATAACTAATACCATGAAAACAATCTAATGTAAGGTAGTACAGACATTTTGGACTATTTTTCATCTAATAAAAGTTTATCAAAATAATCCATAGGAGTCTGGAATGGCAACACTTTTTAGGACTATTTTTTGGTAGACATTTGTGCTTGGTATTTGATGGGGGTTAAGTAGTTTAGAGTGCTGTGAATTCTTATGTTGTTATATCAGTTGATGTAATCAAATAATTCTAATTTTAATTGGATTAATGATGTAAAATTTCTATCATTAATAAATTCTGTCTTAAAAGTTTTGAAAGTTGCTTCAGCAACAGCATTATCATAAGGACAGCCTTTTTTGTTTAAAGAATGATTAATATTGAATGCTAATAAAAGTTTATCAATCATTTTATTGTTAAATTCATTGCCGCGATCACTATGAAATATTTCGATATCTTTTAAACAGTGATTTGATTGCATAAATGCTTGATTTACTAATGATGCATCTTTTTTAACTCCAACACTATGTCCAATAATTTCGCGGTTAAATAGGTCAATTAATAAGCAAATATAGTTTCATTTACCATTAACTTGAACATAAGTTAAATCACTAACAATACCATCTTTTTTACTTCTATTGTTAAAGTTTCTATTAACAAGATTGGTTATTTGACTATCATTAACTTTATTATGATGATTTTTGAATGATAATTTAGTGTATTTTGATATTAAATTATGCTTATTCATAATTTCTTTAATTTTTCTGCGTGATAAATAAATTTCTTGGTTTGCTAGTATGACTTTTAATCTTCTTGTTCCATAAACTTCTTTATTTTCTTTAAAAGCACTAATAACAGCTTGTTCATAAATATTATTTTGATTTTTTTCTTTTTTCTTTAAATTAAAATAATATGTTGATTTAGAGAGTTTTAAAAAACGACACATTGTGCGAATTTTATATTTAGATTTATTTTTAATGTAGATTAGACACACTTTTTGGACTAATAAAAGTTTTTATAACTTTATATTATTAGTTGAGGTGTAGTTTAAAATGAAATATTTAAGGCTTTTCTCCCTTTATGTACTATTTTTAAATTTTATCACATAAATGTTGAGAAAAGCCTATCTACGGACTTCTCCCCACATTTTTAAATGAAACATAGCATTACAGTTTCAAAAGTAGGTATCTTGTTGAATTTATATGCAGCTTCTTTGGCATATAAATGAACATGATGTTTTGCAACTTTGATATGTGTTTTAAATGTTCTTCGTATATGTTTTCATACTGATTCAATTTGATTGGTATTTACGCCAATTTTTGAAACATAACCATCTTGATGGTTAACTGTTTTGTGATTAGGGAAAAGTGATTTGAAATCACGATATCCTTTTCAAGAATCAGTATGTACATCACACTTTGAAGAAATATGGTTTCTTGCAAACTGCAAAAGATTTTTACTTTTTGCGTTTTTGATTACTTTCACAATTAAATTATTGGTTGTTTTTTCATAAATCCCAACAATTAATGTTTTATTTATCAAAGATCTTCCTTGTTTTTTAAAACCCATATGTGAAAGATACATTTCATCCATTTGCACTATGCCCTCAACAATAAATTGATGTTCTTGTTTGGCAATACGATTTCTGATTTCATGACCCATTCTTCAAGCAGTTTTCAAAGTCACACCCAATTCTTTTGCAACATCAGTTGATGTAATTCCATGTTTGGTGTTTATTCATCTAAAGATGAGATAAAATCAAAATCTCAAAGGTGTTTGTGACTTGTAAAAAATGGTGCCATGAAGAATACTAAATGTTTGATGACATTTCAAACATCTTATTCTTCTTAAATTAGAAGTATTCAAACTTGTTCAAGAACACATGATACATTTGTTTTTCTTCAAACTTGCTATATATTTTAAACAATCCTGTTCTGTTTGAAAAGCATTGTTGAACTCATTCAATTTCATTGTTTCCTCCACAAGTACATGTGGGGAGAAGTCCGATATTTAATTAATAGTGCTGATTTTACTAAATTTGATTATAAATTTAACAAGTTTGTAGAAAAGTATAAAAATGATAAAAATATTAATAAAGTTAATATTTATTATCGTAAATTTAGAAAATTTTGTTTTATTTTTAAAAATAAAAATTCTTGTAAAGAAATAATTTCTCAATTACATATGCCAAAGCAAACTTTTTATTATTGAGCTAAACGTTTTTATGATATTTTCTACAAAAAATAAACCTTTTGAAGAATTATTATTTAAATCAACAAAACCTAAAAATATTAAATATTTGTATAATTTGGAATTATCAGAAAAATTTATAAATTATTTTGTTCAGTATAAAGAAGAGTTTGGTATAGGTGCTTTTCAATTTTGTTATTTAATAAGACATATTGATGATATTAGGTTTAATTTTTTGCCAAAACCTTCGGTTAAAACTATATATCGTTGATTAAAACGTTTTGGTTTTTATTCACAAAAAACTATTAAGAAAAAACATTTGAGATATGAAGTAAAAGAAACTGGATTATTGCAGACTGATATTAAAGTAGTATCAGATTATATAACAGGAAGTAAAAGATGGTATATTATTGATTTTATTGATGAAAAAACTCGAATTACTTATTGTTATCCATCTGAACAAGCACAAACCAGAGATATTGTAAATGCTACTAAAAATGCTTTAAATTTTTATGAAAAATTGGGAATTAAAATTAAAAGAATTAGAACTGATAATGGTAGTCAATATGTTAATACATCTTGTGGAAAACCACAAAGGAATCGTTGATTTACAAATTTTTGTAATAAAAAAGGTATAGTTCATGAAACCACACCGTTTAGATCACCACAGAGTAATGGTAAGATTGAAAGATTTCATAGAAATTGAAGTAATTTATTTGAAATAAAACCATATTTAAATAGTGATTTTAGTTTATTTCAAAAATTAGTTAATTCTTTTCAAGAATATTATAACAATTCTAAACCACATAAATCATTAGGGTTAATGACTCCTATGGATTATTTTGATAAACTTTTATTAGATGGAAAATAGTCCAAAATGTCTGTACTACCTTACATAGTTAAGAAATTGTATATAAAAGAATATTTATTTTAATATATAAATGTATATTATTGATAGATATAGAAAATAACGATATACTTATTTCATGAATAGATCAAAAATATAATTTTTACTTTTTATAAATTATGCTAAAAAAGGTAAGTACATAATAATGTTAAATATTATAAATAAACTTATATGAAAGGATTTTAAATATGAATGTTCCCAATATTATTTCTTTAATAAGATTAATATTAGTCCCAATTATTGTTAGTTTAATGATTATCGGTCCAATAAATAATGATAATTTTTATCATCTTTGAATAACAAGTATTAATGTTAATAGTTATAGTTTACCAATTAGTTGGTTAATAGCAGCAATTTTATTTATTATTGCTGCCATTAGTGATTTTATTGATGGATGATGAGCAAGAAAATTTAATCAGGTAACAACTTTTGGTAAATTTTTTGATTCAATTGCAGATAAACTTTTAACTAATGGTGTTTTAATTGTAATGGCATGTGCTACTATAATTCCGGTTTGAATGGTAGTTATTTTGGTATTACGTGATTTTATTATTGATGTAGTTCGTCAAATTTTGGCTACTAGAGGTACAGTAATGGCTGCTGATAAATATGGTAGAATAAAGGCAGCAGTACAAATGTTAGGAATTATAATTTTATTTTTTATTAATTGACGATTTTTAAATGGTACTGTTAATGGTCATAGTAATAATGATCAATATGGTTTAATTAATCAATTAGTAATGATACCAATGTACGTTGCTACAGTATTAAGTATTTTTAGTGCTTATAATTATATTAGTTTAAATAGTAAAAAATTGTTTAATATCTAAAAATAAAAGGAGTATTAATATAAATGATAAATAAAGTAATTGTTTTGAATCAGTGAGCAGTAGTTACAGGAGCGTCTAAAGGATTGGGATATTATTACTGTCAAGCATTATTAGCACAAGGTTATCACGTATTAGGGGTATCACGTGATAGTAAAAAAATATTAGAATTAGCAGATAAGTATCAACATTTAAAAGTTAAAAATTATGATTTAGATTTATCTGATTTAAAAAATGTTTATAAATTATTTGAGTTATCAAAAGAATTAAATGTAACAGTAGTTATTAATAATGCTGGTTATGGTGTTTGAGGAACATTTGCAGATAGCATGTTAGAACAAGAATTAAATATGATTAATTTAAATATTTCTTGTTTACATATTTTAACAAAGTTATTTGTTCAACGTTTTAGTAAAAATAATTATGGTCGTGTTATTAATATTGGAAGTATGGCAGCTTTTAGTCCAGGTCCTGTTTTTGCTAGTTATTATGCTTCTAAATCATATGTTTGAAGTTTAGGTGTTGCAGTTAATTATGAATTAAAAAGAGCAAAAAGTAAAGTAAGAGTAATTACAATTTGTCCAGGTCCATTAAAAACTGAATTTTGAAATCGCAGTAGTAATGGTAAAGGAAATAAAGAACATTATAGTTCATTATTACCAGTTTTAGATACTGAAACTTATGCTAAAAAGTGTTTACAAACAGCCTTAAAAACAAAAAGAAAAAGTTTTATTATTACAGGAATTTCTAATAAAATTACAAGAACTATTATTAGAATATTACCTTTAAAAATAGTACTTAAGTTAGTGTATAATTATCAAAAAAATCGATAGAAATAATTTTTTTGTTCTTTTTTAAAAAGAACTAATTTTAAATATGTTTATAAAACTTATTTAATTTTAGGCTTTTCTCCCTTTATGTACTATTTTTAAATTTTATCACATAAATGCTGAGAAAAGCCTATCTACGGACTTCTCCCCACATTTTTAAATGAAACATAGCATTACAGTTTCAAAAGTAGGTATCTTGTTGAATTTATATGCAGCTTCTTTGGCATATAAATGAACATGATGTTTTGCAACTTTGATATGTGTTTTAAATGTTCTTCGTATATGTTTTCATACTGATTCAATTTGATTGGTATTTACGCCAATTTTTGAAACATAACCATCAAGATGGTTAACTGTTTTGTGATTAGGGAAAAGTGATTTGAAATCACGATATCCTTTTCAAGAATCAGTATGTACATCACACTTTGAAGAAATATGGTTTCTTGCAAACTGCAAAAGATTTTTACTTTTTGCGTTTTTGATTACTTTCACAATTAAATTATTGGTTGTTTTTTCATAAATCCCAACAATTAATTTTTTATTTATCAAAGATCTTCCTTGTTTTTTAAAACCCATATGTGAAAGATACATTTCATCCATTTGCACTATGCCCTCAACAATAAATTGATGTTCTTGTTTGGCAATACGATTTCTGATTTGATGACCCATTTTTCAAGCAGTTTTCAAAGTCACACCCAATTCTTTTGCAACATCAGTTGATGTAATTCCATGTTTGGTGTTTATTCATCTAAAGATGAGATAAAATCAAAATCTCAAAGGTGTTTGTGACTTGTAAAAAATGGTGCCATGAAGAATACTAAATGTTTGATGACATTTCAAACATCTTATTCTTCTTAAATTAGAAGTATTCAAACTTGTTCAAGAACACATGATACATTTGTTTTTCTTCAAACTTGCTATATATTTTAAACAATCCTGTTCTGTTTGAAAAGCATTGTTGAACTCATTCAATTTCATTGTTTCCTCCACAAGTAAATGTGGGGAGAAGTCCGTAATTTTATTACAAATAAGTTGGTAAATAGTTTATTTTTTTTCTTATTTTTTATTGTTTTTTTAAAAACAGTTTAAGATATATGCAACTTTTTAAATTTAAGAAGTTATTAAAAAGAGGTGTTATTTATGAAAAAATATTTGTCTATTTTAACAACATTGGCATTATCAACATCGGCAATATTATCAAGTTCTTTATTATTAAATTCATATGTAAAAAAATCTAATTTAATTGAAATTTATAATTTAAATAATGTAGTACAGTCAATTAATATTATTGAAGTTCCTTTTTTTGCTAATAAGGGGAAAACAATAACTAAAAGTTTTGAAAAAATGTGATTATTGCTTTTAGTGATCCTTCAAAATTAATATATAATTAACTTATATAAAAAGTCATGTCGATTTTCATATAAATGGAAAAGATTAGGACGGGTAACAAAAATGCGGAATAATTTTTTCAATAATGTCTTTATTATCATTTAGACGAGAATAAATTAAGACTTTTGTTATGTAATTGTAATTAAATATTACTACTAATAAAAATTAATTGCAACTAAAGTACTTATATTAAATTTTACTATATGCTAAAATAATGCACATAAAAGGAGATTTTTTAAGATGAAAACTAAAAAATTACAGTTAATAACTGTATCATTATTTATTTTAACTATTACACTTATTATTATTGGATTAACTCTAATATATTTTTGTAATTTTCATTATATTAATAAATATTCAAAGTATGATAGTGGATTTGCAACATTGAAATATTTTGGAATAATTTATATAATTGAGCATTCCCCAAAATATTTTTATAATCTTGGAACTCAACATCTCAAAGTAAATTATGATTATTGAATTCAATTAAAAATTGGAGTAATTTTTTGTGTAATTTTATTTCCAATACTAGTATGTATAACTATGTCATTAATTTTCTTAAATATTGGATTAAAAATAAAAATAAAAAATAATAATTTCTGAGATGCAATCCAAAATTGTGAAATAATAAGTAATTATTACATTCATTAAATTATGTTTTTAAATTTTGTAGATTAGACACACTTTTGGACTAATAAAAGTTTTTATAACTTTATATTATTAGTTGAGGTGTAGTTTAAAATGAAATATTTAATTAATAGTGCTGATTTTACTAAATTTGATTATAAATTTAACTGTAAGGTAGTACAGACATTTTGGACTATTTTCCATCTAATAAAAGTTTATCAAAATAATCCATAGGAGTCATTAACCCTAATGATTTATGTGGTTTATAATTGTTATAATATTCTTGAAAAGAATTAACTAATTTTTGAAATAAACTAAAATCACTATTAAAATATCGTTTTATTTCAAATAAATTACTTCAATTTCTATGAAATCTTTCAATCTTACCATTACTCTGTGGTGATCTAAACGGTGTAGTTTCATGAACTATACCTTTTTTATTACAAAAATTTGTAAATCAACGATTCCTTTGTGGTTTTCCACAAGATGTATTAACATATTGACTACCATTATCAGTTCTAATTCTTTTAATTTTAATTCCCAATTTTTCATAAAAATTTAAAGCATTTTTAGTAGCATTTACAATATCTCTGGTTTGTGCTTGTTCAGATGGATAACAATAAGTAATTCGAGTTTTTTCATCAATAAAATCAATAATATATCATCTTTTACTTCCTGTTATATAATCTGATACTACTTTAATATCAGTCTGCAATAATCCAGTTTCTTTTACTTCATATCTCAAATGTTTTTTCTTAATAGTTTTTTGTGAATAAAAACCAAAACGTTTTAATCAACGATATATAGTTTTAACCGAAGGTTTTGGCAAAAAATTAAACCTAATATCATCAATATGTCTTATTAAATAACAAAATTGAAAAGCACCTATACCAAACTCTTCTTTATACTGAACAAAATAATTTATAAATTTTTCTGATAATTCCAAATTATACAAATATTTAATATTTTTAGGTTTTGTGGATTTAAATAATAATTCTTCAAAAGGTTTATTTTTGTAGAAAATATCATACAAACGTTTAGCTCAATAATAAAAAGTTTGCTTTGGCATATGTAATTGAGAAATTATTTCTTTACAAGAATTTTTATTTTTAAAAATAAAACAAAATTTTCTAAATTTACGATAATAAATATTAACTTTATTAATATTTTTATCATTTTTATACTTTTCTACAAACTTGTTAAATTTATAATCAAATTTAGTAAAATCAGCACTATTAATTAAATATTTCATTTTAAACTACACCTCAACTAATAATATAAAGTTATAAAAACTTTTATTAGTCCAAAAAGTGTGTCTAATCTACAAATAGTAATTAATTTATTATTTTTTTGATATTTTTTTACTCAATTATAAATTAATGATCTGGTTGATAATTGATATTTGGTTTTAATATCAATGGTTTTTAATTTTTTAATCACTACATATTCATTTAAAACATCTAGTTTAATTTTTCTTGTATAAACTTTATATTTCATCTTTACTCCTTAACTATTAATTATTTAAACTAATCATACTGTCTAGATTAAAAATTATAGGAGTAAACTTAACTAACTTATGCCAACTATGTTTATATGTAGTCCAGTTGACCAATTTACTACTATTTTATGAAATTTAGTAGTTTATGGAACTCAGTTTTTTATTGGATTTATTATATTTTATGGTTCATGGTGAATTTTAAAATGTTTATTTGGTAAATAATTATGTGATTTAAGTTTGTTAAATTATTTTTTGTTGTAAATACTTCTGTTCAAGCACCGACTTCTTTTATTGTTTCAAATGCACCTAGTGAAAGTAATTATCAGATTACTTCTGATATGATTAAACATGTTAAATATCATAGTTTTAATGATTGGGCAACTATTCCGTGAAATTCTGCATACTTTGATATCGGACAACCGGATTTAAAATTAGTTGAAGCAACTATTATTGGTCATAATCGTAGTTATTATGTTTTACGCTTTCTTAGTGATGTAGTTGGTCAAATTAATAGACCAGTATATAATGGAACTGGTGTTTATACTTTTAATAAACAAGATTTAGATGAAGCTTCTTTAATTATGTTTAATCATAATTTTATACAAGGTGATAAACATAATGAAATTAGTGTTTCTACTCCTCATAGTGGTTATTTTGGTTTTCATTTAGATTTTGAAATACAAAAACCTTTGAGTTTTTATATTCAAGGCTTTATGTTTTATTTTAATTTTTTTCATTTTAGTTCTTTTGTTGGCACTTTTAATTATAGTTTTTTAGACTATGAGGGTAATATTAAGTATGTTTTTAAAGGTAAAATTGATAATTCAACTTATAAACAAGATTTATATAATTTTGTTACTATGCCGGTTCGTGTTCCAAATTTAAAACATTTGACAATTGAGTTTGATGTTGTTGCTAATGGTGATATGCCTTTGGTTTTATTTGGTCAAACTAATATTTTTTCTGCTCAAGATATTGTTCCGGTACCACCAGTTAGTCCTTTTAATCCTGAGTATGAACGTGTTAGTTGATATGATGTTTTTGGTCATTTGCGTAATGCTTTTAGGTGAGTACTTTATGGTGTTGTTGGTAAAGTTTTACCAGTAGAACCATTAAGACAGTTTTTGTTTACAACAGATAGTTTATTACGACATATTTTTTCAGATACTATTAGTACTGCTTTAAATGTTGATATTGTTAGTGGAATAGAAAATATTATACCTTTATGATTATTTGTTAGAGCAATTAGTTTAATTATAGGTTAGAAGTTTTGTTTATGCCTTGATATGGTTATGTGTTATTAGTTATAGCTTTCATTATGATGATTTATCCAATTTGTATAACTATTCGTAATGTTAAAATTTTAAAACGAGTTGGTAGTTATATTATTTCAGCACCTCCAAGAACTGGTAAGTCTGCTCTTTCTTGTTGTTTAGCACAAACTCATAAGAAACGAGTAGTTAGTCCTTTCCCCATTAAATTAAAGACTGATTATTCTTATTTGGTTAATTATAATAATGTTTTTACTTTTAATCAGTTAGCAAGTAATTATGCTTTTGTGGAACAAGATTTAATAATTTTAGATGAATTAGCATTAAAAATAAATTCTAATGATTTAGGAGTACAGTTTAAAAATCAAAAAGAAAGTTTAGGACAATTTTGTAAGTTAATAGGTCATATGTTTAATGGTACTATGTATTTGATTAAACAATACCCTAATAGAATACCAGTACAAGCAAGAGAAAAAGTAGAATATGTTGTGCAAGTTAAACGTATGCGTTTTTTGGGTTTTATTGTTATATTTAATCTTAATTTATATACTAATATTGATGATTATAATAAAGTAGTGTTTTCACGACGTAGAACAAAAAAATGATTAAGAAAGGTATAATGCCTCCAAGTTATAGTGGTGAAGCAATGGCTATGACTTTATTTTTTCCTAAACATTGGTTGAAAAGGTATAATTCTAGGGCTTTACATTATGTACATGAACTTAAAAGTGAATTATCACCTAAGAAATATCTTAAAGAAGCAATTAGTATTGATATGACTTATAGTGATATTAAGTATGCTGGTTTAGATAAATTGGATAATATTTTGAAGAAAAAATAGAAAAATAAATAAAAAGGTGTTAGAATAAAAATATAAACTTAATATAAGTTTATAACTTATTACTTTAATTTTAAAGTACATGATTTTTTAATTTTTTTTATTGTGAAAGGAAGAAAATAATAATGCCAAAAAATTTAGAAAAAGAAAAAAATGTAGTAAATATTAGAGAAAATGATTGAGAAATTATAGAAATGGATAAGGAATTACGCTTTGTTAAGGTGGTTCAAGAATTAAAAGATAATTGTTATGATATGTTAGATGATATAGAGGAGGTTAAACAAGAATTAGAAACGGTTAATTTACAGAAATTATCTTCAACAAGTCAAAATAAACCAAATTTACCTAAATTATAAATAAAAAAGGTAATTATAGTTTCAGCGAACCTGCTGAAACTATAATTTGGGTGAGCCACGTAGTGGCGAGGGACGTAGTCCCTATATACTTGTTGATGAAAAAACTCGAATTACTTATTGTTATCCATCTGAACAAGCACAAGCCAGAGATATTGTAAATGCTACTAAAAATGCTTTAAATTTTTATGAAAAATTGGGAATTAAAATTAAAAGAATTAGAACTGATAATGGTAGTCAATATGTTAATACATCTTGTGGAAAACCACAAAGGAATCGTTGATTTACAAATTTTTGTAATAAAAAAGGTATAGTTCATGAAACTACACCGTTTAGATCACCACAGAGTAATGGTAATTGAAAGATTTCATAGAAATTGAAGTAATTTATTTGAAATAAAACCATATTTAAATAGTGATTTTAGTTTATTTCAAAAATTAGTTAATTCTTTTCAAGAATATTATAACAATTCTAAACCACATAAATCATTAGGGTTAATGACTCCTATGGATTATTTTGATAAACTTTTATTAGATGGAAAATAGTCCAAAATGTCTGTACTACCTTACATACTTTCAGTAAAAGTACCAATATTTCATTTAGAACCTTGATTTTCAATACCTTGTTTATTATTTTTAAAATATTGTTTTTTTAATTTTTTATGATTATCTAATTCTTTGTATAAATAATTAATTAACTTATCATATTGACCATTTTCAATGAAATTTTTACAAGTATCATATTCTTGTCAATATTTACCTTTATTTCCAGTAAGTATACCAAGATATAATGTTCTAATTAAATGAAATTTATCTAAAACAAATTGTGCATCTAAATAATCGGCAACTTCTTTAATTCAGCCTGTACTATCTCCACAAATAATGATTTTGGCTTGTTCAAAATTTTCAAAAAATCTTTTTCCTTGTTCTAAAATAATAAATTCAGCAGTTTTTTTAACTCCAATTGCTGTTTTATTTGGTCTGATAATAACATTCACTCTTTTATTAACTAATTTATGATTAATATTATCCGTATAAAATGCTACTAAACGCATTGAATATTTGTTAATTTTACGTTTAAATTCTCAAAACTTTCGATGACCATCATCAATACTAATATAAATGGGTTGATTTTTTTCTAATTTAATTTTTGCTACATTTTCATTAAAAACTTTATGTTTTTCAAAAATTCTATGAATATCCATTGTAGTTAAACCAGCATCTTTTAAAATATCACAAATATCTTTGTATCTTTTTCCATCAGCAAAATATTCAATAACAATTTGTTCTATGTCTTCTCCAATTCTTTTATATTTTGGTAATTTCTATGAAATCTTTCAATCTTACCATTACTCTGTGGTGATCTAAACGGTGTAGTTTCATGAACTATACCTTTTTTATTACAAAAATTTGTAAATCAACGATTCCTTTGTGGTTTTCCACAAGATGTATTAACATATTGACTACCATTATCAGTTCTAATTCTTTTAATTTTAATTCCCAATTTTTCATAAAAATTTAAAGCATTTTTAGTAGCATTTACAATATCTCTGGTTTGTGCTTGTTCAGATGGATAACAATAAGTAATTCGAGTTTTTTCATCAATAAAATCAATAATATATCATCTTTTACTTCCTGTTATATAATCTGATACTACTTTAATATCAGTCTGCAATAATCCAGTTTCTTTTACTTCATATCTCAAATGTTTTTTCTTAATAGTTTTTTGTGAATAAAAACCAAAACGTTTTAATCAACGATATATAGTTTTAACCGAAGGTTTTGGCAAAAAATTAAACCTAATATCATCAATATGTCTTATTAAATAACAAAATTGAAAAGCACCTATACCAAACTCTTCTTTATACTGAACAAAATAATTTATAAATTTTTCTGATAATTCCAAATTATACAAATATTTAATATTTTTAGGTTTTGTTGATTTAAATAATAATTCTTCAAAAGGTTTATTTTTGTAGAAAATATCATAAAAACGTTTAGCTCAATAATAAAAAGTTTGCTTTGGCATATGTAATTGAGGAATTATTTCTTTACTAGAATTTTTATTTTTAAAAATAAAACAAAATTTTCTAAATTTACGATAATAAATATTAACTTTATTAATATTTTTATCATTTTTATACTTTTCTACAAACTTGTTAAATTTATAATCAAATTTAGTAAAATCAGCACTATTAATTAAATATGGCTTTTCTCAGCATTTATGTGATAAAATTTAAAAATAGTACATAAAGAAGGGAGAAAAGCCTAATATTATTAATACCACTAAAATCAAAATACTCAGACTTTAATATTACTTTTGAATCTTTAAATTCTCAAATTTTATCAGGTTTATAATGGATTGGATTGGATGTTAATTCAAAATAATAAGGTAGCAATATTTTATAATCATCATTTAAGCCTTTATTAATCGACATAGTTGAATAAATATTATTGGATAACATAAGAACTATTTGTTTAAATAATTCAACTTGTGGTAATTTTACATAATTTGGATAATCTAATTTTCATTGCTTAAATAAATTTGTAATAACATCATCGGGCTTTTGACCTTCAAATTTTGCTCTTAATTTTGCAATATCTTGAGCAAGTTGTGATTGGTCAAAACCATCAAAGTTTCTATTATAAGTATATGTATAAGTTAGCATATCTAATAATACTTTTTGTAAACTATCAATTGGTGGTTTGTCGTTTATTTCAATTTCTACATCTTTAAAATTTTTTGATAATTCAATGACAATACTTCTACTTGAATAAGGTGGATTAGGGTCTTGATGACTATATAAAACATACTGTTGGTTTGCTACCATTAAAAAATCAGGTAAATCACTTGGTATTGGGTTTGTTCCATCATAATTACCACTATTAGTACTTGTTAAACTTGCATTATTAAAAATTTCTTTTCTTGTTTCAGTTCCACCACCAATTGCAATTAAATCTAAAACGGATTTTTCTTTTCCTATAAATTGTTTTGCTAAATTTCATGGTAATATTTGTTCACTAAATTATTGTTCTAATATTCTAACTTTTGGTTGAGTTTCAATAGGCATTGATAATAAGGGAAATGCTATCTTATCTTTAATAAATAACTTTGGGTATACTTTTCCATATTGTCAACTTCACCAAGTACCTTTATATTGCCGAAAATCATGCTTCTAGGTGCTTTAATTTTTAAACCAATTACTTTGGTATCTTTATCTAATGGTTTTTGCAATTTAATAATGATTGGATAACCATCTCTTGTTTTAAAATCTTTAATTTTAATAATAGTAATACTTTTAGTACTTCTTGTTTTTGGATTTTGATAAGGTTGTGAATAATTATTAATAATATATAAATTATCAATATTATTTTCAGTTAATGGTTCATTAATAGATACAGCATATAACTTAAATTGATTTAGTAAATTTATTTCTTGAAATATTAAATTTTTAACGGACTTCTCCCCACATGTACTTGTGGAGGAAACAATGAAATTGAATGAGTTCAACAATGCTTTTCAAACAGAACAGGATTGTTTAAAATATATAGCAAGTTTGAAGAAAAACAAATGTATCATGTGTTCTTGAACAAGTTTGAATACTTCTAATTTAAGAAGAATAAGATGTTTGAAATGTCATCAAACATTTAGTATTCTTCATGGCACCATTTTTTACAAGTCACAAACACCTTTGAGATTTTGATTTTATCTCATCTTTAGATGAATAAACACCAAACATGGAATTACATCAACTGATGTTGCAAAAGAATTGGGTGTGACTTTGAAAACTGCTTGAAGAATGGGTCATGAAATCAGAAATCGTATTGCCAAACAAGAACATCAATTTATTGTTGAGGGCATAGTGCAAATGGATGAAATGTATCTTTCACATATGGGTTTTAAAAAACAAGGAAGATCTTTGATAAATAAAACATTAATTGTTGGGATTTATGAAAAAACAACCAATAATTTAATTGTGAAAGTAATCAAAAACGCAAAAAGTAAAAATCTTTTGCAGTTTGCAAGAAACCATATTTCTTCAAAGTGTGATGTACATACTGATTCTTGAAAAGGATATCGTGATTTCAAATCACTTTTCCCTAATCACAAAACAGTTAACCATCAAGATGGTTATGTTTCAAAAATTGGCGTAAATACCAATCAAATTGAATCAGTATGAAAACATATACGAAGAACATTTAAAACACATATCAAAGTTACAAAACATCATGTTCATTTATATGCCAAAGAAGCTGCATATAAATTCAACAAGATACCTACTTTTGAAACTGTAATGCTATGTTTCATTTAAAAATGTGGGGAGAAGTCCGTAGATAGGCTTTTCTCAACATTTATGTGATAAAATTTAAAAATAGTACATAAAGGGAGAAAAGCCATTTTTAATATCAGTCATACTATATTCAATTGTATTATCATTAATATTTGTACTTGCTCTTTGATTTAATTGCATAGTAAAATCCGATGTTTCAACAGCAATAGTTTTTAATACTTTATCAATATCAATAAATCCGATTTTAATAGTATTCGCTGAAAATTTTAAATTATTATTTTCATTATTTTTAAATAAACGTTCAATTTCATAAATATAAATTGTTCTTTTTTTAAATTCATCGTATGTTCTATTAATATCTGGGTCGCTAGTAGCACCCATCATATTAGTAAAGTCATAAGGAATATTATCAATTAAATAATCATTTTCTACTTCTGCTTGATTAAGTTTAGTTTGTTTCTGTGGAAACTTTGTTTGTGGTTTGTTGTTGTTTTGATTGTCCATTGTTTTCTCCTATTAATTGGTTATTTTCGGGATTAAATAATTTTAATTTAACATTTAAATTATTAATTTCTTGTTTATCATTAATATTAAATGTTTTACTATTTAATAAATCTTTATTTAAACGTACTAATATTTGAATAAATTTAAGAATATCAATATTAAATTGTCATAATTTTTGTTCAATATAATTAATCGTTGAAATATTTACCGCTGTACTTTCAGGAACTGATTGTTGTGCAGATTTCTTTTGACTTGGAATATGAATACCACAACGTTTAAATATTTCATTAACATTTCAATCGTATATATCAGTTAAATTTTTACCTTTAAAATTACTACTTGTCATATTAATATTTTCATTTTGTTCGTTACTATCTCCACCACTTTTAAAAATATAATTGGATGGGTTACACTTTATTGGACACTAATTACGTAGACAAGTGAACAAATTAGTGAAAAGAAAGGAATTATAATTATGATCAATATTAATTCATATACCGACGAATTTAAAAACCAAATAGTAGCTTTATATCAAAGTGGTAAATCAATATCTTGCCTTGTTAAAGAGTATAATGTTACAAGAGCAGTTACTTATAAATGAATTAAGAAAGGCTTTTCTCCCTTTATGTACTATTTTTAAATTTTATCACATAAATGTTGAGAAAAGCCTATCTACGGACTTCTCCCCACATTTTTAAATGAAACATAGCATTACAGTTTCAAAAGTAGGTATCTTGTTGAATTTATATGCAGCTTCTTTGGCATATAAATGAACATGATGTTTTGCAACTTTGATATGTGTTTTAAATGTTCTTCGTATATGTTTTCATACTGATTCAATTTGATTGGTATTTACGCCAATTTTTGAAACATAACCATCTTGATGGTTAACTGTTTTGTGATTAGGGAAAAGTGATTTGAAATCACGATATCCTTTTCAAGAATCAGTATGTACATCACACTTTGAAGAAATATGGTTTCTTGCAAACTGCAAAAGATTTTTACTTTTTGCGTTTTTGATTACTTTCACAATTAAATTATTGGTTGTTTTTTCATAAATCCCAACAATTAATGTTTTATTTATCAAAGATCTTCCTTGTTTTTTAAAACCCATATGTGAAAGATACATTTCATCCATTTGCACTATGCCCTCAACAATAAATTGATGTTCTTGTTTGGCAATACGATTTCTGATTTCATGACCCATTCTTCAAGCAGTTTTCAAAGTCACACCCAATTCTTTTGCAACATCAGTTGATGTAATTCCATGTTTGGTGTTTATTCATCTAAAGATGAGATAAAATCAAAATCTCAAAGGTGTTTGTGACTTGTAAAAAATGGTGCCATGAAGAATACTAAATGTTTGATGACATTTCAAACATCTTATTCTTCTTAGATTAGAAGTATTCAAACTTGTTCAAGAACACATGATACATTTGTTTTTCTTCAAACTTGCTATATATTTTAAACAATCCTGTTCTGTTTGAAAAGCATTGTTGAACTCATTCAATTTCATTGTTTCCTCCACAAGTACATGTGGGGAGAAGTCCGTTAAGAAATTTACTAATTCAGGTAGTTTTAAAACTAAAGATAATCTTTCTGATTTAGAAAAACAATTAATTCAAGCAAATAAAGAATTAAAACAGTTACGAATGGAAAATGATATTTTAAAGCAAGCAGCACTAATAATAGGCAGAAAATAGAAATTATTGTTAAAAATAAATCTAAATATAAAATTCGCACAATGTGTCGTTTTTTAAAACTCTCTAAATCAACATATTATTTTAATTTAAAGAAAAAAGAAAAAAATCAAAATAATATTTATGAACAAGCTGTTATTAGTGCTTTTAAAGAAAATAAAGAAGTTTATGGAACAAGAAGATTAAAAGTCATACTAGCAAACCAAGAAATTTATTTATCACGCAGAAAAATTAAAGAAATTATGAATAAGCATAATTTAATATCAAAATACACTAAATTATCATTCAAAAATCATCATAATAAAGTTAATGATAGTCAAATAACCAATCTTGTTAATAGAAACTTTAATAATAGAATTAAAAATGAAGTTATTGTTAGTGATTTAACTTATGTTCAAGTTAATGGTAAATGAAACTATATTTGCTTATTAATTGACCTATTTAACCGCGAAATTATTGGACATAGTGTTGGAGTTAAAAAAGATGCATCATTAGTAAATCAAGCATTTATGCAATCAAATCGCTGTTTAAAAGATATTGAAATATTTCATAGTGATCGCGGCAATGAATTTAACAATAAAATGATTGATAAACTTTTATTAGCATTCAATATTAATCGTTCTTTAAGCAAAAAAGGCTGTCCTTATGATAATGCTGTTGCTGAAGCAACTTTCAAAACTTTTAAGACAGAATTTATTAATGATAGAAATTTTACATCATTAATCCAATTAAAATTAGAATTATTTGATTACATCAACGGATATAACAACATAAGAATTCACAGCACTCTAAAGCTTGAAATATTAATCAATAAATATTTCTATCTTTTCTTTGTTTTTCTAAAATATCAATAAATGCTTGACCACCATTACCATAATCAACATTTACATATAATTTTTTAAGGCTTTTCTCCCTTTATGTACTATTTTTAAATTTTATCACATAAATGTTGAGAAAAGCCTATCTACGGACTTCTCCCCACATTTTTAAATGAAACATAACATTACAGTTTCAAAAGTAGGTATCTTGTTGAATTTATATGCAGCTTCTTTGGCATATAAATGAACATGATGTTTTGCAACTTTGATATGTGTTTTAAATGTTCTTCGTATATGTTTTCATACTGATTCAATTTGATTGGTATTTACGCCAATTTTTGAAACATAACCATCTTGATGGTTAACTGTTTTGTGATTAGGGAAAAGTGATTTGAAATCACGATATCCTTTTCAAGAATCAGTATGTACATCACACTTTGAAGAAATATGGTTTCTTGCAAACTGCAAAAGATTTTTACTTTTTGCGTTTTTGATTACTTTCACAATTAAATTATTGGTTGTTTTTTCATAAATCCCAACAATTAATGTTTTATTTATCAAAGATCTTCCTTGTTTTTTAAAACCCATATGTGAAAGATACATTTCATCCATTTGCACTATGCCCTCAACAATAAATTGATGTTCTTGTTTGGCAATACGATTTCTGATTTCATGACCCATTCTTCAAGCAGTTTTCAAAGTCACACCCAATTCTTTTGCAACATCAGTTGATGTAATTCCATGTTTGGTGTTTATTCATCTAAAGATGAGATAAAATCAAAATCTCAAAGGTGTTTGTGACTTGTAAAAAATGGTGCCATAAAGAATACTAAATGTTTGATGACATTTCAAACATCTTATTCTTCTTAAATTAGAAGTATTCAAACTTGTTCAAGAACACATGATACATTTGTTTTTCTTCAAACTTGCTATATATTTTAAACAATCCTGTTCTGTTTGAAAAGCATTGTTGAACTCATTCAATTTCATTGTTTCCTCCACAAGTACATGTGGGGAGAAGTCCGTTTTTAATTATTAATTGTGTATATTTTTGTGCTTGTATTAAATAATAATCAATAATACTATTTGCTAATTCATGATTATTTTTAAATTGCATTGTTACATTACTATGATAAAATTCACTTAATTTATGTGCTTTAGTTTTACTTTGATTTAAACATCATAAACTTGCTGCTGTAGGATGACCAGTTGGACTTGTAGCATAACCAATATCTAAACCTGCTCTAAAATAATATGGTTGAAAATCTAATTTAGTATTAACTTTATCTAAAAATCTTGCAAATATAGCACCATTTAAAATACTAGGTACACCATAATATCAACTTTGTGCTTTTATAGGGTCAAGTATTTTTAATTCTTCTAAATCATTAATTTTATCTTGTAATAAATTATGAGTATTTACTTTTCAATTTGAATAATGAAATAATTTAAAAATATTATTTTCAAATATTGATTTAATTTGTTCATTATTAGATTTCATAATTTCTAAATTAAAAGGTACTCTATTATTCATATATTCAATAAAATATTGATAAATATTATCTGGATTACAACTTCTAATTTTAATAATTTTTTTAGCATTACCTAATGCAAATGTAATTGCTTGAAATTCTGCTTGACTAAATTCATTTGCTTCTTCACATCATTCAATTGCTAAATCAAAACCTTTTATTTCACTACGAGAAAGACCTTTTAAAGGTATTCTATCATTTGAATTACTATATACACCCATAACTCTAATAAATGATTTTGAACCTTTAAAACGAAAATCTGCTTGTTTATTTGGATATTTTAAAATAAAATCTTTATAATCAAAACCAACATTAATTAAAGCTTCATTAATTTCTTTAGTTAATTCATTAATATCTTTATTTAATTTTCTAAAACAATATATAGCAATTAATTTATTATTTTTAATTGAAATTGCAATTAACATTGCTAATTCTTCTGCAATACTATATGTTTTACTTGAATATCTACTTCCACTTAAATTATATTCACTATGAGTAAAATCACTTTTATTTAATAATCAATAACTAATTTCATGTAAATAAGTAAATTCTTTATTCATAATATTATTCCTGTAATTCTTCTAATTTTCATAAATTACCTTTTAAATTACCTTTTCCAGTATAAATAGTAATCCATTTTGCATGTTGAACTGATAAAATTACTATATTAGCACTATCATTAAAGGTTTGTATTGGCACACCAGCAATTTTTTTATCAGTTATAATAAATTCTTGAATAGTATAAACTGGATTATATATACTTCAAGAATAATAAACTCTATAATGTTTATTTTCTTGAAAATCATAAGTAATTTGTCAATAATCTCATTTATTTTTTTCTCTTGTTCCTACTTCTTTTCAATTTGAACTACTTGGACTTGGTTGTGGTTGTTTTTCTAATATTTCATTAATTGCTTGTAATAATTTTTTATTTTGAGTTTTTAATATTTTATATTCATTATTTTCTAATATATCCTTACAAAGTAATGAATTTTCTTCATCATTTAGTAAAATTTCATTTGTTTCAGTATTATATTTAAAATAATCATTTGAAAATTTTTTGTCTTTTATTTTTTCTTTTAACTCATTAATAGCACCAGCGACTGTTTTATTAGTAGTTTCTAAAGTAGGATTTTCACTACCAATAACATTTGCTAAAAAAGCATATTGAAATTGGTCTTTATCCATTTTATCTTCTAATTTTTTATTTATTTCTTCTTTTTTATAATAATCTGATAAATCTGCACTTCCACCAGTAGCACTAATTTTATTATTTTCATCAATAGTTATATTAGTACCAGCAATTAATTTATCTTGTTTTTTATCTAATAAATTATCAACATATACTTTATTTGTAGCATCAGTTAAAAAAGTAGGTGTACTAACATCAATTATTCTTTTATCATTAGCACTAATATCTTTATCATCTTTTGGCTTAATAAAATTAGGATTATCTTTATTAACTTCTCATAATGAATTACCACCAATTGTACTAATAACTTTCTTTTCTTGACCTTCTTTACCCTCAACTAATTTCATAGTATCATTACTAAAATATTTAGTAAATAATTCTAATGTTGTTAAATTATCAATTGATTTAATACCATTTGTATCAATAATTACTACTGTATTTCTATTTTTAGGATGTGTTTGTTTTATTTTAACTCTTGAATCATTTGTTTCTAAATCTAATATTTCTAAATATCTTTGTAATATATTTTCATTACCACCATTACCAAAAAATATATTACTTTTTCTTGGTGATACATTTAAAGGAAATCCTTTAAAAGTTAAATAATGTTTAATTTTTCTTAAACAACTAAATACTTCTGGAACAACAAAATAAGGGTCATCTGGATTATTTTCACTATAAGTTATACCACCTTGACTAATACTTGCTTGTCCACGTAAATAATTAACATCTTTTGTTAATAAAAAATTAACATAGTATGCAGTAGCAGTTTGTATTTCATCAGTAAAATCTGTAGGTGTTATTTCTGGTCATTTTTTATTAATTTCAAAACCACTTAAATAATTAATATTATTACTTGCTATTGAAATTGTTTTAAATATTTCACTATCTGGTGTTGTTATTTCATCAAATTCTAATTTATTAAAACCATTTCAAGATTTAAATTCTTGTATTGTTATAAACATTAATGGGTCTTTAATAGCCATAATAATTTACTCCTTAATGTAAAATAAAGGGTATTTAAACCCTTTAAATTTTAACTTTAGTTGCTTTTTTCTTATCTTTTTCAGTTAATTCTTTTCTAGATGCTCTTTGACTAATAATAGTATTTTTAAATACTTCATCTTTTTCTTCATCATTATTAAAACTATCTAAAGATTTAGCAATTGATGTAGTTTCTAATTGTAATTGTGAATTTATTTGTTTAATATTTGCTTTAATAAATTCTAATTCTTTATCATTTTTTAATTCTTTTGCTAAATTTGATTGTTTTGATTTTTTAATAATTTTTGATAATAAAAGTAAAATAATAGTAACTATAATTCCACTTGCAACTGCTCCACTTAATACTGCTGAAATTACTGTTGTAGATAAATTCATTTTTTATTCCTCCAATTGTATTTTATTTGAATGTTGTTTACATAAATGACATTCTTTTTTATGTTTTTTAATTTGTTTATATTGATATATTAAATAAGGACTTGTAATAATAATTGGTATAGTTATTAATACATATTTAAGTAATTTTCCATAATTACCTAATTTAGTTATTAAATTTAATCCAATATGGCCAAACATAGGAAATAACGTTAATATTAAATGGTCAGGTCAAGTAAAATTATATTGACTTGTATAACTTCCAATTCCCATTTCAATTGGTATTTTAGGTATTAATCATGGTGTTATTGTAAAAAATAATGTTATAAACATACCAAGACTATGACTAGTTATTTTTAAAATATTTGATATTAAAATTTTAATTTTATCTATATGAGTACTATTTTTATTAAATCAAATCTTATTTAATCTTTTATATTCTTTATTATCTTTACTTATAGGATTAATAGTATTTCATATACCAATTGGTTTAATTGGTTTATCTAATTCAATAATAATTACCACCTACTTTCATGTTTTATAAAAATTTGAATTTCTTTTAATTTTTATATATTTATTTGTATGTAAAGAATTTTTTAATAATTGTTTTCTTTCATATCTTCATTGATTACTTCCAATTTCATTTTTAGATAAAGTTTTATATTCTTTTAATTTAAAAAAACCTTTTTCTAATCTATTAATAAAATTCATAGTTTTTTGTACATTAATATTATTTGGATAAATTACGCTTGTATCTTGTGAACCATAATATTTACCTATTTTTGCTAATTCACTTTTAACATATTTTCTTAATTGACTTGGTAATCATTTTCTATTTCAAAATTTTCAAAATATTGTTCCAGCACCACTACCATTTTTACCATTTGCTTGTCTTATTAATATTCATATTTCTTGTGGAAATGTTGGATAAGTATATGGACCATATCATATTTGTCTTTTATCATTATCACTTTGAAATAATGCTGTTAAAGTTCCAATTTTTAAATTTTTATTATCAACAATAAATCTTGCTCTTTTAAATCATGAACTTGATAATACTTCTCATGCATTTTCTGGTATTTCTTCTTCATTTTCTTTAAATAAATTATCAAATTTATTTATATAGTTTTTAACAGTTCTAATTTCTGTTGAAATAATAGATTTTTTAAAACTATTTATTGGATTTTTAAATTTATTAATTTCATTTTGTAATATAGATAATTCACTTGGTTTTAATATACTAATTAATTTTTTAAGTATATTTGGATTTGCAAAAGAATAAGGTTGGTGTATTTTTTTTCACTAACATTTTCACTTTCAAATATTGCTTTTAATGATTGATTTTTATAATAAGTTCTTAAAACATTTATTAATGCTAATTTAATATCATTACTTGCTAATGCATAATATATTCATTCAATAATTAAAGGTAACATTATAATCTATATACTGATGGTCTTTCATATATAACATCACTAGTTAAACTATCAATGCTTTCCCTACTTCCATAACCATTAACACTAGTGTTAATTAAATTAGTATGCTCATTAGTAAAACTAGTTTCTTGTAATTCATTATTATCTCTATTAGTTTCCATAGGTAGTAAATTATGGATTATTTCACTTGCACCAGCAATTATGGTAGGTACTGTATAAGCATTCATAAAATCATTATTAATACCCATTGCTACACCACTTGATATTAAACATCCACCAGTAGCCATATTTGCTATTTTACGAATAGTTTCAAATTTATTAGGTATTAACTCAGTTAATCCACTAATAAGATTTGAAATACCATAAGCATTTAAACTAATATAAGTATATCAATCCATTAAATTATTAGGATTATTATTTTCATTTAATAATAAATTTGGTGGTCATGGTGGAGTATCAGTTGGTGTAGTACTTGGTGTTGTACTAGTAGTTGTAGGAATAGGTGTTGTTGGAGTAATTGGTTCAATTATTTCATTTATAAATTTACTATAATTTACTAATCCAATTGTTCCTAATCCTAATAATATTTTTTTAGAACTATTAAGTAATTTCGTTTTTGTACTTGGTATTTGATTTAAATTTCATATATCAATTCCTAACTTTTTAGAAAATAATAAAGCATTTATACTACCTAATATAGGACTTCCAATTAATTGACCATAAATAAGCACTTGTACCAATCATTGCTGATAAAGGACTTATTCCGGTTCTAATTAATTTTATTAATGTATAATTATTCAATTGTGTATTCTCAATATTTGGCATTATTATTTTCTCCTTTTAATAATTCATTAGATTTTTTAATTTCAATTAATATTCTACCTTTACAATTAATATTATCTCCAACTAAAATTGCAGTATTAGCATGAACATTACTTAATACAAAATAATCATTTCTTAAATTAGGATATTCATCTAATAAAATTGCTCTTAAACCATTACTATCAGTTATATCTTTTGGATTTGGTGAATTAATAATAATTTTGGTTTTATTATTTACATAATTATAAATATATTCCATAATTTAAGCCTTTTCATATTTTAAAATTACAGAACCAATATATAAAGTATCATTAGATTTAGCAGTCATTGTAGCATTAGTTTCAGCAATGTTTGTATAATCAGCATGTCCTATTGTATAACCTATATTTTTTTTTATTAACTGCAGTATCTAATTCATCTTTAGTTGGTGTTGTTCCTGCAATAGTAATTCTTCCTAAATCTAAATAAAAGATTAAATTTTCTAAATCAATTTTTGTATCATCAAAATCTGCTAATTTATAAGTAGCATTTGTTTTTTGTTCAGTTGTATCTTTTGTATATTCTTTATTTTGTGCTTCTGTTATTTCTGCTACTGTAGGCATATTTGATTGAATAATATATTGTAAATGACCACGTATCATTGTTGGAAGTGCATATAATGCTTTACCAATTCATTTTAGATTACCAGTATTATTATCTAACATTTGTCTAATAGTTTGAAATGAACTTGGCATTGCAACTGCATTTTTATGAATAAATGCTGCTAACATTTTTCTTAAATCAAAAGTTTTTTGTAAATGTAAACCAGTTTCAGTACCATGTTTAAATTCTTGTTCTAAATAAAAACTTTTAAATAAATCAGTACCAAAAATACTATCTTTATATAATTTACCAGTTGTAATAGTATCTGCTGCAATTGAACTATAATTTAATTTTTGAAATACTTTTGTAAATTGTAAATAACTATTAAAACCAATACCTGCTAATATATCAGTTGGATTAACTCCAACTTCAGTATTAGTTATTTTTTGAATTAATCTATTATTTCTTTGTCCTATAGTATAAAATGCTTCATATGCACTATCTTGATTTAAATTTAATAAATTAATAGGTAATACTTGTGATTTTGAAATACAATAATCTTTAATACCAGTTAAAAATATTGCTTCTAAACAATATAAATAACCTTTTATCATACTTGAACTTCATTCTGCTAATAATGTTGCTCTTACATTTGGGTCACTTGATAAAAATCTTTCCATATCAAAATCTTCAACTGCTCAATTAATAGTTAATTTTTGGTCAAGTATTACTGTTGTTGTTTTTGCACTTGTTCATTGTCTTGTAATACCAGTTACAGGGTCATAATCACTACCTCAAACAATACGTTCAGCAATTCTATAAATTGCCATTCCTACACTATTTAAAGTTTCAATTTGTTGAGCAACTGCACTTGTTCTAAAATACATTGTTATATTTTCATTATTTAATACACCACGAACTTGTGCTTCAATTACACTTAAAATTGCTTTTTCACTAGCAGAATTTCCACCAGTAACTAAAGCTTTTGGTATTTATGGCAAAGCCATATTTATTCTCCTTACTTAACAGGAATATCAGAGAATTGTTTTTTCATATATTCTAATATTTCATTTTTATATATTAAACCTTTAGTTTTTGTTTTAGTATCTAAATTAACTTTTTGATTTGTATTATAAATATTATCTAAATTTAATAAATCTAAAGTATTAAAATATTTTATTTCTTCTTTAGGTTTTTCTTCTTCTTTTTTTATTATTTCAGTATTTGAAATATTAGATTTATTATTAAAAATCTCTATATATTCTTGTTTAATTTTTTCTAATGCTTCAGTCTTTGAAATATCTTTATAATCATTTAATAATGATTTAGCAATTTTAATTTGTTTATCATTTAAACCATTAAATAATTCTTTTTCTTGATATTCATTAACTTTATTTTTATATTCTTTTATTTTATTTTCATATTCATTTAATTTTGGTTCTAATGTAGATTTAGTAGTTTTATAAACATAATTTTTATGTTGTTCTAATAAATTTTCTAATTCTTCACTATTATAATTTTTATTTTTATCTCAGTTAAAATTTTCCATATTTAACTCCTAAACTCACAGAATGGCTACTGTTTCTATATATAAATTATATCATTTTTTCCCTGTAAAATAAAGAAAAAAACCTATATTTATTATAGGTTTCTAATTATCATTTTCAATTTTTCTTGGTTCACAAAGATTAATAATTATATTACTTTTTGTATTATTTTCTTCAAAATTATTTTGTAAATCATCAAATTCTTCTGGATGACATTTTCTTAAATATTCTCATTGATATTTTGGGTCTTTAATAGTATTTCGTAATAAATAATTAGCAATTTTTTGACATGCTTTATCATAATCTTTTAAAAAATTTTGTTGTCATTTTGTCTGGTAGCGTCGGCAATCATATATATATTTTCTATCAATTCCTAATGCTAAATTTAAACCAGTTTTTGTCATTCTAGTTGGAACATTTTTATTATCTCTAAAATATTCATTTATTTTTTCTTTATAATTTCCTAATTCTTTTCTTTTTGCTGGCATATTATCACCTTTTAAAATTATTATTATCACTAAGTATATTATAACATTTACTAATGTATCTATATATAATCATTTGTAGTTTAAAGGAGGGAATAATATTATGATTTTGCTTACTGAAAAACTTGATAACTATCAACATAAAATTAATCATGAAAAACAAATGTTATTAGATTATGATAATAAAATATTAAACTATGATAATGATTGATTTTTAAATAAATATGATAGAAGTAAATATAAAGTAATAAAACGTAGAAAATATTTAATAAAAAGTGAATTTGGAATATCTTATTTACCATTACGAACATATAAAAATAAATTAACAAATGAAATTATAACTCCAACAAGAACATATATTGATATTGATAAATATAAAAATTATACAAATTGAGTTAATAAATTAACGGACTTCTCCCCACATGTACTTGTGGAGGAAACAATGAAATTGAATGAGTTCAACAATGCTTTTCAAACAGAACAGGATTGTTTAAAATATATAGCAAGTTTGAAGAAAAACAAATGTATCATGTGTTCTTGAACAAGTTTGAATACTTCTAATTTAAGAAGAATAAGATTTTTGAAATGTCATCAAACATTTAGTATTCTTCATGGCACCATTTTTTACAAGTCACAAACACCTTTGAGATTTTGATTTTATCTCATCTTTAGATGAATAAACACCAAACATGGAATTACATCAACTGATGTTGCAAAAGAATTGGGTGTGACTTTGAAAACTGCTTGAAGAATGGGTCATGAAATCAGAAATCGTATTGCCAAACAAGAACATCAATTTATTGTTGAGGGCATAGTGCAAATGGATGAAATGTATCTTTCACATATGGGTTTTAAAAAACAAGGAAGATCTTTGATAAATAAAACATTAATTGTTGGGATTTATGAAAAAACAACCAATAATTTAATTGTGAAAGTAATCAAAAACGCAAAAAGTAAAAATCTTTTGCATTTTGCAAGAAACCATATTTCTTCAAAGTGTGATGTACATACTGATTCTTGAAAAGGATATCGTGATTTCAAATCACTTTTCCCTAATCACAAAACAGTTAACCATCAAGATGGTTATGTTTCAAAAATTGGCGTAAATACCAATCAAATTGAATCAGTATGAAAACATATACGAAGAACATTTAAAACACATATCAAAGCTGCAAAACATCATGTTCATTTATATGCCAAAGAAGCTGCATATAAATTCAACAAGATACCTACTTTTGAAACTGTAATGCTATGTTTCATTTAAAAATGTGGGGAGAAAAGCCTAAATTAATAATATTAAATGCAGATTTAAATAATATTACATATCCTATAATTAAACATAATTTAAAAATTAATATATCTTTATCAACTATTTGTAGAAGAGTTAAAAAAACAAATATTTTTGTCGAAGAATTACCACAAGAAAAAATAAAAATATTACCAACTGATTTTATTTATATTCAATCAGATGAATCATATAATAATTTAATTGATAATAAGAAAAAAAGAAAATTTAGACATAGAACAGTAAGTATTAGTTTAGGTTTTGATTTAGAAAAATCTACTGATAATAGACATGTTTTAGAAAATAAATATATTTATGTTTTATCAACTAGAAAAGGTCAAAGAATTACTAAAAAAGAATTTGGTAAATCAATAATAACTAATTTAGATAATATTTTTATTGGTTATACTAATGAAAATTTAAAATTAATTGGTGATGGTGCAACTTATCTTAAATCTACTGCTAATTATTTAAAAATTGATTATGCTGTAGATAAATGACATCCATTACAAAAATTAAAACAAGTATTTATTGTAGAAAAAGGTAAAAGAACAAAAGAAAATAATAAAAAATTAAATTATGCTTATTATAAATTATTTTTAAATGGTAATTATTATAAATTATTAGATTATTTAAAAGAAAATAATACTGATGAAAAAATATATGAATATTTTAAAAATAATAAACAAGGTATTGAAAATCAAAATGCTATTTGAAATATTGGTTGTAGTGCTGAAAGTGATGTTTATCATTTAATAAAATCTATATCTAATAATAATGCTAAAATTTATTCAAAAGAAGCATTTTTTAATTTATTAAAATTAAAACAAGCAATAATTAATAAATTAAAAGTGTTTGTTTAAATTTATAAAATTTAATAAATCTAAACCTAAGTAGTTAGGAATTTTTACTTTAAAATAATAAAAATAAATTAGTAAAAATCTTTACTAGTAATAATAATTATGCTATAATTAAAGCAACAATTAATAATTTATTTTATCTTTTATTTAAAGAAAATTAAATTACGGACTTCTCCCCACATGTACTTGTGGAGGAAACAATGAAATTGAATGAGTTCAACAATGCTTTTCAAACAGAACAGGATTGTTTAAAATATATAGCAAGTTTGAAGAAAAACAAATGTATCATGTGTTCTTGAACAAGTTTGAATACTTCTAATTTAAGAAGAATAAGATGTTTGAAATGTCATCAAACATTTAGTATTCTTCATGGCACCATTTTTACAAGTCACAAACACCTTTGAGATTTTGATTTTATCTCATCTTTAGATGAATAAACACCAAACATGGAATTACATCAACTGATGTTGCAAAAGAATTGGGTGTGACTTTGAAAACTGCTTGAAGAATGGGTCATGAAATCAGAAATCGTATTGCCAAACAAGAACATCAATTTATTGTTGAGGCCATAGTGCAAATGGATGAAATGTATCTTTCACATATGGGTTTTAAAAAACAAGGAAGATCTTTGATAAATAAAACATTAATTGTTGGGATTTATGAAAAAACAACCAATAATTTAATTGTGAAAGTAATCAAAAACGCAAAAAGTAAAAATCTTTTGCAGTTTCCAAGAAACCATATTTCTTCAAAGTGTGATGTACATACTGATTCTTGAAAAGGATATAGTGATTTCAAATCACTTTTCCCTAATCACAAAACAGTTAACCATCAAGATGGTTATGTTTCAAAAATTGGCGTAAATACCAATCAAATTGAATCAGTATGAAAACATATACGAAGAACATTTAAAACACATATCAAAGTTGCAAAACATCATGTTCATTTATATGCCAAAGAAGCTGCATATAAATTCAACAAGATGCCTACTTTTGAAACTGTAATGCTATGTTTCATTTAAAAATGTGGGGAGAAGTCCGTAGATAGGCTTTTCTCAGCATTTATGTGATAAAATTTAAAAATAGTACATAAAGGGAGAAAAGCCTAAAATAATATACAAAAATATAATAAAAAAAGTTACCCAAATGGTAACTTTTTAATTAGGTGCCAACCTAATTATTTAGAACTAATATAAATTTGAGAAAGTTTTTATATCATATACTTACATAAGTAAGTATTTTTTATTATACATTAATATTTAAGATTGTGAGGAAATATTATTTTGTATAATTTTTACTTTTTCTTTAATATAAATAATTAATCATATTAATGTAAAAAATAAACTGAATACTGTTAATGAAATTGAAATATAAAGTTGTACTATTTCAGTTTTTGAAATATCTTTATAATCATTTAATAATGATTTAGCAATTTTAATTTGTTTATCATTTAAACCATTAAATAATTCTTTTTCTTGATATTCATTTACTTTTGTTTCATATTCTTTTAATTTTGTTTGATATTCATTTATTTTCGGTTCTAATTCTTTTTTAAGAAATTCATCTTTTGCTTGTGCATATACAACATTTCTTTGTTGTTTTAAAGTTTCTTGTAATTCTTCAAAAGTATAAGTTTCTTTTTTTTCTTTAACTTCAAAATTAGACATAAAATACTCCCTTGTTTAATAATTGCTTTTTTGATAGTCCCTTGTAACTTATGTTAATAAATAACATAATCGCTTAATTAAATTATATCATTTTTATCCTTTAAAATAAAGAAAAAAACCTATATTTACTATAGGTTTCTAATCATTATTTTCAATTTTTCTTGGTTCAGAAATATTAATAATTATATTACTTTGTGTATTATTATCTTCTTCATTAATATCAAATTCATTTGGATGAGATTTTAATCAATGTTGATAAATTAACTCTGGTTTTATTAATGCTTTTTCTAACATATAAGTTGAAATAATACTACGTGCTTTATCATAACTTTTTAAAAAATTACGTTGTCATGGACTGCTTCTGCGTCGGCAATCAAATATAAATTTTCTATCAATTCCAAGTGCATTATTTAATCCTTGTGGTGTTAATGTTTTATTTTTAGTTCTCTTAAATAATTACTTATTGTAACATCATAATTTCCTAATTCTTTTCTTTGTTTTGGCATATTATCACCTTTTAAAATTATTATAGTTAAGTATATTATAACATTTACTAATGTATCTATATATAATCATTTGTAGTTTAAAGAAAGGAATTAATAACATGCCTTGAATTAATGATAAATATGATTATGATACTTTTGATATACAACATGCAAATCAAAAATTAAATGATTATGATAAAGATTTATTAGATTATGATTATTATTGATATAAAAATAAATATGATAAAAATAAATTTAAATTAATACAAAGAAGAATAAAATTATTAATTAATCCTTTTGGAAAATCTTATCTTCCATTAAGAATATATAAAAATTTAGAAACTAATGAAAATATATGTCCTGTAAAACAAGCAATAGGAATTAAAAAATATAAAAATTGTATTAATAATTTAACATTATTTATAATAAAACAAATACATAAAGGTAAAAGACAATGCGATATTAAAGATATGCTTCCATATTGTGGAATTTCAAAACAAACTTATAGTAATATAATAAAAAATACAAAAATTGAAATACAATTACCAATAAATAAATATGAAGTTAAAGATTATTTACATATTGATATGTATGATTGCTTTGAATATTTAGCAAATGAACAAGGAATAATAGAAAAATATTGTATTAGAATTTTCAGTCTTTATACTCATAAAATTAATATGGCTTTTCTCCCTTTATGTACTATTTTAAATTTTATCACATAAATGCTGAGAAAAGCCTATATACGGACTTCTCCCCACATTTTTAAATGAAACATAGCATTACAGTTTCAAAAGTAGGTATCTTGTTGAATTTATATGCAGCTTCTTTGGCATATAAATGAACATGATGTTTTGCAACTTTGATATGTGTTTTAAATGTTCTTCGTATATGTTTTCATACTGATTCAATTCGATTGGTATTTACGCCAATTTTTGAAACATAACCATCTTGATGGTTAACTGTTTTGTGATTAGGGAAAAGTGATTTGAAATCACGATATCCTTTTCAAGAATCAGTATGTACATCACACTTTGAAGAAATATGGTTTCTTGCAAACTGCAAAAGATTTTTACTTTTTGCGTTTTTGATTACTTTCACAATTAAATTATTGGTTGTTTTTTCATAAATCCCAACAATTAATGTTTTATTTATCAAAGATCTTCCTTGTTTTTTAAAACCCATATGTGAAAGATACATTTCATCCATTTGCACTATGCCCTCAACAATAAATTGATGTTCTTGTTTGGCAATACGATTTCTGATTTCATGACCCATTCTTCAAGCAGTTTTCAAAGTCACACCCAATTCTTTTGCAACATTAGTTGATGTAATTCCATGTTTGGTGTTTATTCATCTAAAGATGAGATAAAATCAAAATCTCAAAGGTGTTTGTGACTTGTAAAAAATGGTGCCATGAAGAATACTAAATGTTTGATGACATTTCAAACATCTTATTCTTCTTAAATTAGAAGTATTCAAACTTGTTCAAGAACACATGATACATTTGTTTTTCTTCAAACTTGCTATATATTTTAAACAATCCTGTTCTGTTTGAAAAGCATTGTTGAACTCATTCAATTTCATTGTTTCCTCCACAAGTACATGTGGGGAGAAGTCCGATTAATATTTATAAAAATAGAAATCAATTAAAAAATAAAATATGAGCATATATGATATTTAAACCAAGTGATAATATAACTCAAGATAAAGTATATGATTTTATATATACAACTACTATTAATCATTATAATATTCAAATTAATCATTTAACTGATATATTTTGAGAAAATAATAATAGGCTTTTCTCCCTTTTGTACTATTTTTAAATTTTATCACATAAATGCTGAGAAAAGCCTATCTACGGACTTCTCCCCACATTTTTAAATGAAACATAGCATTACAGTTTCAAAAGTAGGTATCTTGTTGAATTTATATGCAGCTTCTTTGGCATATAAATGAACATGATGTTTTGCAACTTTGATATGTGTTTTAAATGTTCTTCGTATATGTTTTCATACTGATTCAATTTGATTGGTATTTACGCCAATTTTTGAAACATAACCATCTTGATGGTTAACTGTTTTGTGATTAGGGAAAAGTGATTTGAAATCACGATATCCTTTTCAAGAATCAGTATGTACATCACACTTTGAAGAAATATGGTTTCTTGCAAACTGCAAAAGATTTTTACTTTTTGCGTTTTTGATTACTTTCACAATTAAATTATTGGTTGTTTTTTCATAAATCCCAACAATTAATGTTTTATTTATCAAAGATCTTCCTTGTTTTTTAAAACCCATATGTGAAAGATACATTTCATCCATTTGCACTATGCCCTCAACAATAAATTGATGTTCTTGTTTGGCAATACGATTTCTGATTTCATGACCCATTCTTCAAGCAGTTTTCAAAGTCACACCCAATTCTTTTGCAACATCAGTTGATGTAATTCCATGTTTGGTGTTTATTCATCTAAAGATGAAATAAAATCAAAATCTCAAAGGTGTTTGTGACTTGTAAAAAATGGTGCCATGAAGAATACTAAATGTTTGATGACATTTCAAACATCTTATTCTTCTTAAATTAGAAGTATTCAAACTTGTTCAAGAACACATGATACATTTGTTTTTCTTCAAACTTGCTATATATTTTAAACAATCCTGTTCTGTTTGAAAAGCATTGTTGAACTCATTCAATTTCATTGTTTCCTCCACAAGTACATGTGGGGAGAAGTCCGTAATAATATTATTATTGGTGGAGCTGGTGCATTATGAATTAGAGCACTGGCTAAATGATTTGGTGGAAAATATGTATTAGATTGTTTTCATGGTATTAGTTATTTATGAAAAGCATTTATAAATGTAAAAGGAAAGAAAAAATCTGATACAAATTGACCTAATTATTTTGATACATCATTTAATTTTAAAAGTGGTAATTATAATGAATTAATTAATATTTTAAAACCTAATGTTAATGAAAAAACTTTTAATTATTTTAAAAATAATGAACAAGGAATTATTAATCAAGGTGCAGATTGAAATATTGGTTGTCATGCTGAAAGTACTGTTTCACATTTAGTTAAATCTTTAAAAGGTTATGGTGCAAAATCATATAATTATAAAACATTTGTAAATATGTTAAATACAAGAATCGCTCATACAAATAATCAAAATATTATTATTTGTTAATGTTATAAAATTAAATAATTCTAAACCTAAATAGTTAGGAATTTTTAGTTTTTAATAATAAAATAAAACACTAAAATACTTTATTTATTAAAAATATTATGCTATAATTATAGCAACAATTAAAGATATTTTTTTCTCAAAAAAATATACTTTATACGCATTTTTTAAACGGCCGCGGGGGGTGACTTTATTTTTTATATTTTAAAAAATGATAACTCCTTTTTTGTTATGTAAGATAAATTAAAGGAGTTATCATTTTATTATGTTTAAAGAAAAACTATTAACAACCATCAATTATAATAAAATTAAAAGCAAACTGGGGGTAGGAATGTTAATTAAAGCATCAGCCATTTTTAGTTTAATTACTCTTCTAACATTAACAGTTATTATTAGTATTTTACCTGCTAGTGGTATTAATCACTTTTTTAAAGTTACTACTATTACTGGTTGACAATTTTATAGTAGTAAAATTTATTTAATATTAATTCTTTGTTTATTATTAATTTCATCAATTTTATTATCTGTTATTACATGAACAGTTAAAATAGAAGATATGCATAAAAATATTGTTATTGTTACATTACTATCAATTTTTAGTATCAATCCCATTTTATTAATTTTTAATTTAATTAAACATTATCAATGACAAAAAGAAGAAACTTTTGCCATTTTAAAAACAAGATGATGAACTAATTTTAAATTTGCATTTGGTATTAAACGATGATTAGTTATTGATTATACAATTATTGGTTTATTTACTGGTGTAACTATTGCTTGTGCTTTTATTGAACAAAATTTATTACCAAAAATGCCATACGGCGGCGGTATTGCTATTAAATATATACCTTTAATGGTTATTAGTTATATTATTGGCTTTGCAGGTGGATGATTAACGGGTATGATTAGTGCTTTAATGTCATTATTATTTATTGGTGCTGGTTATGTTATTAGTGCTTGAAGTTATTTATTAGATTATTTTTTGCCAATGACAACGCCCGCTATTATTTCATTATTACGTTTTAATTTAAAAGCTGATAAATCAATTTTTACTTATATTAATTATTTTTTACATTGTTTTTTAGTTTGTTTAATTATTTATTTTTGACAAACAATAGCAGGATATTTTATTTGATCACAAATTACTAATGCTAATGGAAGTAAAAATATTTGATCAGGATTTAATCCTCTTTTTTACTCATTAGTTTACAATTTTATTCATATTTTTTTGTTTACTTATCCAATTATGCAATTAACAATACCTTTTATTTATCGTGGCTTAGTTAGTGACTATGTAGAAAGATATCGTTAGAATAGTAATTCCAATTACTATTTCTTTTTTAAATAGCGTTATAATATTAATTGATAGAAAGGGTGATTATAATGAAAAATGATGAAATAATCAAAGAAGATATTATTATTATGGATGGTAATATTAAATTAATGAATAAAGCATTAACTGAGAAAAAGGTTGTATTAGCAGCAATTGAATTAGGAAAACATGCTCAACATACAATTGCATATTGGTTGATCTGAACATTTTCAAGCATATGCTAAATTAAAAAGTACAACTAGTACTGGTACTTGTTTTTGTAAAAAACAGCAACTCATTTAGTTTATTTTTGACGATAATAAGATAATATAATTTTTAAATAATTTGATTAACTACTAGATGAGAATTAAAAATAAATTCTTTATCTAATTGATTTTGATATTCTGGATTTGTTATTAATCTTTGTTTTAGTTTTGGTTTATAATAAGTAAAATAAATAATAGTAGCAATTATAATAAATACTAAAAACATTAAAAACTTAATTGCAATTGCAATTAATATGATTCCTTTGTTGCTTACTAAATCGTAAATCATATTATAATTAAAAATAATGAATTGACTAATTAAAAATAATAAACAGATAATAAACATAATTCATTCAATAACTTTTATTTTTATTTTTTATAATAACCCATAACACAAGTTGCTGTTATAACAAAAAAATAAACAAAGATTGTTATATTAGTTGTAAATCCCAACATTTGGTTGTAATTAAAACTAATTCCAATTAAATCCGGAATTATTAGCATAATAATACAAACTATAATTGTAATTATAAAAGGCTTTTCTCCCTTTATGTACTATTTTTAAATTTTATCACATAAATGTTGAGAAAAGCCTATCTACGGACTTCTCCCCACATTTTTAAATGAAACATAGCATTACAGTTTCAAAAGTAGGTATCTTGTTGAATTTATATGCAGCTTCTTTGGCATATAAATGAACATGATGTTTTGCAACTTTGATATGTGTTTTAAATGTTCTTCGTATATGTTTTCATACTGATTCAATTTGATTGGTATTTACGCCAATTTTTGAAACATAACCATCTTGATGGTTAACTGTTTTGTGATTAGGGAAAAGTGATTTGAAATCACGATATCCTTTTCAAGAATCAGTATGTACATCACACTTTGAAGAAATATGGTTTCTTGCAAACTGCAAAAGATTTTTACTTTTTGCGTTTTTGATTACTTTCACAATTAAATTATTGGTTGTTTTTTCATAAATCCCAACAATTAATGTTTTATTTATCAAAGATCTTCCTTGTTTTTTAAAACCCATATGTGAAAGATACATTTCATCCATTTGCACTATGCCCTCAACAATAAATTGATGTTCTTGTTTGGCAATACGATTTCTGATTTCATGACCCATTCTTCAAGCAGTTTTCAAAGTCACACCCAATTCTTTTGCAACATCAGTTGATGTAATTCCATGTTTGGTGTTTATTCATCTAAAGATGAGATAAAATCAAAATCTCAAAGGTGTTTGTGACTTGTAAAAAATGGTGCCATGAAGAATATTAAATGTTTGATGACATTTCAAACATCTTATTCTTCTTAAATTAGAAGTATTCAAACTTGTTCAAGAACACATGATACATTTGTTTTTTTTCAAACTTGCTATATATTTTAAACAATCCTGTTCTGTTTGAAAAGCATTGTTGAACTCATTCAATTTCATTGTTTCCTCCACAAGTACATGTGGGGAGAAGTCCGTTATAAAATTAATAATATTACCATACATTGCAATATTTTCTTTATTTAATTTGGCTATTTTTTCACTAATATATCCTTCTTTGGCTAATGGTTGTAGCATAGCTCCAGAGAATATAGCAGCGCTACTTGTATTACACCATTCAATTTAATTGATAAAGTACAAATAACTAGTAAAATGATACCTGTTGTACCAGCAATCCCAGCAATAACATTATTTGGATTATAATTATTACCGCCATTTGCTCATCCGTTATTACCATTAGGTCCCTGTGAACTGATGGCACCAATAATTAAAATTGTAATAATTAAATAAAAAATAGTTGTCAAAAATAAGACAATAATTGTTCCCCTACCTAAATTTTATTAGGATTTTTAAAATTTTTTCCAATAACAGTAAAGGTCTCAAAACCAAGGAAAAAGTAGAAAAAATTACTAAAAACATTATTAAAAATATTAATTGTAAAATGAAGATGTTTAGTACTAACAAATGCTTGTTGATAAACTATATTGCCATTTTTGATTACCAGAATAATGGCACAAATAATCAAAAAACAAGTTGACAGTCATTTAATGATTCCTGAAATATTAACAAATCAACGAAAACCTCTTAATCCAAAATAGATACAACTTGTAACCAAACAATAAACTATAATTCCTAAACTATCAATAAATAAATTAGATCATCTATCAGGTAATCAAGAAAAAAATGATAATTGGTTTAAGTTAATTCTAAACATTGAAATAATACCACCAATAACAGTAGATGGTAAAATGATATATTGCATAAAGCCGATTATTCATCCTCAAAAACGACCAAAAATTGCTCTAACATAAATATATGCTCCAACCATTATTACCAGCATAAACTTTACTACACTTTAAAAAAGCACATGCACTAATACTAGCCATTATAGCACCTAAAATCATAATTCAGATTAGATGTAATCCAACTCCGCCATTATTTCAATAATATATTCCTATAAAAGACATAGGAAAAGCTATTGTGCAAGTATAATTAAATCCAAAGTCACACCAGTTCTCCTAAGCCTATTTTTTGCTGCTTTGTTTTTTTGTTTTAAAGACTTATTTAAAACTTTTTGTGTGTTCATAGAATCCTCCTTTGAATTTATTTAATATTAACGATAATTATATAGTATATTTTATTTGAAATACAATAAAAACTATTTCTTTTTTGTAGAAAATAAATATTAGTAAATAGTTTAATAACATTGATTGATAATTAACAAAATATTTAAAATATAATTTAATTAATAAGTAAACATTGCAACTTGTTAAATGATTATGATATTATGGTTTTATGATTACTTTACCTGAACATATTAAAGGAGAAAAACATGAGTTATAATCACCAACAAATAGAAAAAAAATGACAGCAGTATTGATTAAAAAATGAAACTTTTAAAACAAACATTGATGATAATAAAAAACCAAAATCATATATTCTTGATATGTTCCCTTATCCTTCAGGATCAGGTTTACATGTTGGCCATCCTAAAGGTTATTGTGCTACTGATGTTATTTCACGAGTTAAAATAATGAATGGTTTTAATGTTTTGCATCCAATTGGTTGAGATGCTTTTGGTTTACCAGCTGAGCAATATGCCTTAAATACAGGTAATAATCCAGAAACATTTACTAAACAAAACATTAATAATTTTCGTAAACAATTACAAAGTATTGGTCTAAGTTTTGATTATAATAAAGAAGTTAATACTACAGATCCTCAATATTATAAGTGAACACAATGAATTTTCATTAAACTTTATGAACAAGGGTTAGCTGAAATTAAAGATGTTGAAGTTAATTTTTGTGAACAGTTAGGAACTGTTTTAGCTAATGAAGAAATAATTAACATTAATGGTCATACGGTTTCTGAACGTGGTAATTTCCCAGTTATTAAAAAACCAATGCGTCAGTGGGTTTTAAACATCACTAAGTATGCTGAAAAATTATTAAAAGGATTAGATGATTTAGACTGACCAAATAGTCTTAAGGAATTACAACGTAATTGAATTGGTAAAAGTGTTGGAACAATAGTTGATTTTATAGTTGAAAATAATAAATGTAAGGTTTCTATTTTTACTTCAAGGGTTGATACTATTTTTGGTGTTTCATTTTTAGTAATTGCTCCTGAACATCCATTAATTCATGATTTAACAACTAGTGAATATTCGCAAGCAGTTACTCAATACTGTTTAGATGCTAAAACTAAAACAGATTTAATGCGTCAAGGAGATGATGCTTTAAAATCTGGTGTTTTTACTGGAAGTTATGCTATTCATCCTTTTACTAAAAGTAAATTACCAATTTGAGTTGGTGATTATGTTTTAAATCATTATGGGACAGGAGCAATTATGGGTGTTCCTGCACATGATAGTCGTGATTTTATTTTTGCTAAAAATAAAAAGTTACCAATCAATTTTATTATGAAAACTAATAATAAAAATGAACCATTTTTGGGTACTAGTGAATATATTAACTCTGATTTTATTAATGGTAAGGATTTAGAAACAGCTACTAATTTAATTGTTAAAAAATTACTAACTTTAAAACAAGGAAAAGTACATACTGCATATAAGTTACGAGATTGACTTTTTTCTCGTCAACGTTATTGAGGTGAACCTTTTCCGATAATTTATTGAGAAGATGGTACAATGTCAACAGTAGATGAACAACAATTACCAGTATTATTACCAAAAATGACTAATATTAAGCCATCTAATTCAGGGAATGCACCTTTAACTAATGCACCAAATTCCTGATTACATGTAACTAGAAAAGATGGTGTAAAAGGAAAAAGAGAAATTAATACAATGCCACAATGAGCAGGTAGTTGTTGATATTATTTAGCATATATTTTAAAAAATGATGATGGTACTTATTGTGATTTTAATAGTCCTATTGCGCAAAAACGTTTTAACTATTGATTACCGGTTGATTTATATATTGGTGGTCAAGAACATGCTGTTTTACATTTATTGTATGCTCGTTTCTGACATTTAGTGCTATATGATTTAAAGTTAGTTAATTTTAAAGAGCCATTTTTAAAATTGGTAAATCAGGGTATGATTCTTGGTGAAAATAATGAAAAAATGTCTAAATCACGTGGTAATGTTGTTAATCCAGATGATATTATTAATGAATATGGTGCTGATACTTTGCGAATATATGAAATGTTTATGGGGCCATTAACAGCATCTTTACCGTGATTAAATAGTGGTTTAGTTGGTTGTTATAAGTTTTTAATGCGTATTTATCGTCTTGTTAATAAAGATGAGTATAAAATAAAAATTACTACTAAGAATGATAAATCATTAGATACAATTTATCATCAAACTGTAAAAAAAGTAACTAATGATATTAATGATTTGAATTTTAATACTGCTATTGCACAACTTATGATTTTTATCAATGCTTGTTATAAAGCACCAACTATTTATCAACAATATTTAGTTAATTTTTTAAAATTATTAAATCCATTTGCTCCACATATTGCTGAAGAATTATGATTTCAATTTGGTAATAAAGAAAGTATTAATAAAAGTCAGTTTCCAAGTTATGATGAAAAATTTTTGATTACTAGTGAAGTTACTATTGCTATTCAGATTAATGGTAAAACGAAAATAACTTTAGTAGTAAAAGAAAATTTAAACAATCAAGAACTTTTAAAAGTAGTTAATAATGAAGAAAAAGTAAAACATTGATTGCAAGATAAAACAATTATTAAGACAATTTGTATACCAAATAAGATTGTTAATTTTGTTGTTAAGTAAAGAAGGAATAATGAAAGTTGCTATTATTTTTGCAGCAGGAATTGGCAGTAGATTACAACCTATCTCAAATAATGTTCATAAATCGTTAATTAAATTTAAAGGTTTAACTTTAATTGAACATATAATTAATCATTTAATTGAAATACATGATTTAAAAAAAATTATTGTCATTACTGGTCATTTAAAAGATGAATTTAATTTTCTTACTCATAAATATTCAAAATTAATCTTAATAAATAATCAACATTTCCTTGATTATAATAGTGGTTATGCTTTGACATTAGTATCAGCATATTTTAATGGTCAAGATGATATTTTTATTATTTCTGGTGATATGATTAGTACAAAAAATATTTTTTTAAATAATTTTTCAACTAATATGATGGCCGCTATTAATCGTGATCATGATAATATCAAAGAAGATTGAAGTTATAAATTAAACAAGGATGGTAATATTATTGATATTATTAAAAGTAAAAAAAACGATAGTTTCTTGGCGGGAGAATGAAGTTATATTACTAAAAAATGAGCAAAAGTTCTTGGTGAAGATTTAATAAATCCACAACAAGAACTTGTATTGCAAACAACAATGGTTGGTAAATATTTAATTAGTAATAGTATTAAACATAATTTTGAATTAAAACCTTATGTTTTATCATTTGATTGCCATTGGGATGTTGATAATATTATTGATTTAGAACGAACTAATAAATATTTTAAATAATTTAAGTAGTTAATTTTTTACCAGAAGTTGTTGTTGAAACTACTGGAATTTCTTCATGATTACAACTATGTGCAACATTTTGAAATGGATTAGTAGTATTACCGTTTAATTTTAGTGCTTCTGCTGTTGTTTCTGCTACTGATTCATTTTCTGGAACTAGTGCATCTACTTCTTTAAAACTAACTTGTCCATTACTATTTGTAGAAACATTATTGTTTTGATTAACATTATCTTTATTTTTAATAATATTAACTGACTGATTTAGTTTAGGGTTTTTAGTTCGATTATTAAATAGTGAAACCAAAAGTTTTTTTAGTCATATGTATGGAAAAAAAGAAATATAAGTGACATCTTTTGCAAATTTTACAATTCAATTTCTACTACCACCACCAGAAGAAGTATTTGCTTTTTCTTTTTTATCTTTTTCACCTTGTAATTTATCAAAAATTTCTTTATTTGGTTGTTGCTGTTGTTGTGCTGACATAATTTTTCACATCCTTTTTTATTTAAAAATAATTAGGTTCCACTTATCTAATAAAAAAGAATAAGTCGAACCTAATGGTCTTTAATAATTTAGTTTATTATGATGTTAGTATAACATATTTTCAATTTTTAAGCACAATAATTAAAAAAATAACATCCTTACTTTTGAGTTAATAAATCATAATTTTATTTAAAAATAGGCTTTTCTCCCTTTATGTACTATTTTAAATTTTATCACATAAATGCTGAGAAAAGCCTATCTACGGACTTCTCCCCACATTTTTAAATGAAACATAGCATTACAGTTTCAAAAGTAGGTATCTTGTTGAATTTATATGCAGCTTCTTTGGCATATAAATGAACATGATGTTTTGCAACTTTGATATGTGTTTTAAATGTTCTTCGTATATGTTTTCATAATGATTCAATTTGATTGGTATTTACGCCAATTTTTGAAACATAACCATCTTGATGGTTAACTGTTTTGTGATTAGGGAAAAGTGATTTGAAATCACGATATCCTTTTCAAGAATCAGTATGTACATCACACTTTGAAGAAATATGGTTTCTTGCAAACTGCAAAAGATTTTTACTTTTTGCGTTTTTGATTACTTTCACAATTAAATTATTGGTTGTTTTTTCATAAATCCCAACAATTAATGTTTTATTTATCAAAGATATTCCTTGTTTTTTAAAACCCATATGTGAAAGATACATTTCATCCATTTGCACTATGCCCTCAACAATAAATTGATGTTCTTGTTTGGCAATACGATTTCTGATTTCATGACCCATTCTTCAAGCAGTTTTCAAAGTCACACCCAATTCTTTTGCAACATCAGTTGATGTAATTCCATGTTTGGTGTTTATTCATCTAAAGATGAGATAAAATCAAAATCTCAAAGGTGTTTGTGACTTGTAAAAAATGGTGCCATGAAGAATAATAAATGTTTGATGACATTTCAAACATCTTATTCTTCTTAAATTAGAAGTATTCAAACTTGTTCAAGAACACATGATACATTTGTTTTTCTTCAAACTTGCTATATATTTTAAACAATCCTGTTCTGTTTGAAAAGCATTGTTGAACTCATTCAATTTCATTGTTTCCTCCACAAGTACATGTGGGGAGAAGTCCGTAAAAATATTTATTTTATCTTTTAATTTTTATGAAAAATTTTATACTGTATTTTGGATATTTTTAAAAATAAATATTTAAAAGAAAGGGAGAAAAAATATTATGAATGAAAAAGAAAAAGCAGCAAAATTATTACATGATGCAGAACAAGAAAGTAGAAAACTTGATTTATTACTTGCAAAAGCTAAGAAACAAGAAGAGACATTAAAAAAATTGAAGAAGAAAAACAAATAAACAAACATAAATCAAGAAATCCGAAAATTTAAATCTCATTATTTAATTTTAGATAAAAACTCATGTAATAAAATTGTAATTTTATATAGTTTTAATATAGTTCTAAATTTATTATTTTATTTTAAAAAGAAATATATTGAAATTAAAGGTTATTCAGAAAAATTAAATAACATTTATAAATTCAAAAAATATCCAAAATAGAATGGCAACACTTTTTAGGACTATTTTTTGGTAGACATTTGTGCTTGGTATTTGATGGGGGTTAAGTAGTTTAAATAAAGAAATATTTTATTTAAGAGATAGAATTGATTTTACAACTGCTGGATTAATTAAAAATATATTAAGTTATGATTGAAATAATTGTCCACATACTAAAAAACAATATTCATTAATTCAATGATTAGATAATACTAAAAAATCATTAAGTTCAAATATGGAACCACAAATGTTAGATTTACATGATGATACATGAGATAGTGATTGTTTTTCTTTAATGAATGATATGAAAGATTTAATTGATGGAATTGATAATGAATTACTTTTAAATAAGAAAAGAGGTGTTTTTAATGGATTTATATAATATTAATTTTTATTTAGAAAATAAACAAAATTGATATTTAGATATACCTAGAATTATTGCTCAAAAATCAACAAGATTATGATTAGGTAAAGGAATATTATTACAAAGTGAAGATAAAAAAGGCTTTTCTCCCTTTATGTACTATTTTTAAATTTTATCACATAAATGTTGAGAAAAGCTATCTACGGACTTCTCCCCACATTTTTAAATGAAACATAGTATTACAGTTTCAAAAGTAGGTATCTTGTTGAATTTATATGCAGCTTCTTTGGCATATAAATGAACATGATGTTTTGCAACTTTGATATGTGTTTTAAATGTTCTTCGTATATGTTTTCATACTGATTCAATTTGATTGGTATTTACGCCAATTTTTGAAACATAACCATCTTGATGGTTAACTGTTTTGTGATTAGGGAAAAGTGATTTGAAATCACGATATCCTTTTCAAGAATCAGTATGTACATCACACTTTGAAGAAATATGGTTTCTTGCAAACTGCAAAAGATTTTTACTTTTTGCGTTTTTGATTACTTTCACAATTAAATTATTGGTTGTTTTTTCATAAATCCCAACAATTAATGTTTTATTTATCAAAGATCTTCCTTGTTTTTAAAACCCATATGTGAAAGATACATTTCATCCATTTGCACTATGCCCTCAACAATAAATTGATGTTCTTGTTTGGCAATACGATTTCTGATTTCATGACCCATTCTTCAAGCAGTTTTCAAAGTCACACCCAATTCTTTTGCAACATCAGTTGATGTAATTCCATGTTTGGTGTTTATTCATCTAAAGATGAGATAAAATCAAAATCTCAAAGGTGTTTGTGACTTGTAAAAAATGGTGCCATGAAGAATACTAAATGTTTGATGACATTTCAAACATCTTATTCTTCTTAAATTAGAAGTATTCAAACTTGTTCAAGAACACATGATACATTTGTTTTTCTTCAAACTTGCTATATATTTTAAACAATCCTGTTCTGTTTGAAAAGCATTGTTGAACTCATTCAATTTCATTGTTTCCTCCACAAGTACATGTGGGGAGAAGTCCGATAAAAAATTATTAGATAATTGAAATAATTTTTATTATAAAGATAAAATATTTGAAAAATTAGCAAAATTTGGTATTCAAAATAGTTTATTAGGTAGATGTATTTTATTATGAATGATTACTAAAACTGGTGAATTAACATTAGTTGTTCCAACTCCAACATTTATGTCAAGAGTTGCAAAAATTAATGAACAAGAACAATCAGCAGAATTATTTTTTACTAATAATCAAGCAGATAATCAAACTTTAACATGAGTTACAATAACACCTAAAATAGTACATGTTGAAATATTTAATAATGTTGGTGAAGAAACAATTTTAGGTACAACAAAATCAAAAACAAAACCTGAAAATTTAGCAAAAACTAGTTATACATTAAAAAATCCTTTTGGTTTTTTACCAATTGTAGAAATTACTAATTTACCAAATCCTTTATTATTTGGTCAAAGTACAACATTAAATGGTTATCCAGATTGTATGCCAGTATATCCATTAATTGAAGATTTAAATCATAATATTAAACAAAAAAGAAAAGAAAGAATATTAAATCAAACAAGAATATTTGGTCAATTAGCAAATGATAAATTACTTGAATTAATGACTGGTAAAGCAGATATTAGTGAATTTGTAGAAGATGCTTTTATGAATGTTAGTAGTAATTCTTATGATAAAACTGGTAATGGTGGAATTAATTTTATTCAAGGAAATCCTAAATTTAGTGAATATTGACTTGATTATAATGGAATTATTAAACAAATATTTAATGGTGCTGGATATGATATTGAAGATTATAATGGTCAACAATATACAAATAAAACTCAATCAATGTTTAATAATAAATTTGATATGGAAACAACAGAATATAAAATAGCACATTATAAACCTTATATATTACGTTTAATGGATATGTGAATGTATTATTATGGTCATTGAAATATGATTGGTGAAAGAAAATATAGTTTTGATTTTATACCTATTGCTATGACTGACCAATTACAAGAAAAAGAATTAATACAATTTCAATTAGATTATGGATTAATGAGTAAAAAAGAAGCAATTGGTAAATTAAGAAATGTTAATTTATTACAATCAGATAATATTTTAAAAGAAATAAATACTGAATTAAAAGAAGATATAAAATTATTAGGAGAAAATAAAAATGAACAGACATCAACAAATTCAATTAATGAAACATCTTCATCTACAATTAAAGAAACAACAGTTATTGGTTAAAAGATGTAGTTATTGAAAAATATTTCCATTTGTTATTAATAATGGTGCAATACCTTTAACTGAAACTGGTTATAAACCAATTAATAGTAAAATAAGTGATTTTGGACAATATGAATTAATATTAACTGGTAATACTCCAGTTGTATGTATTTGAAAAAATAGTACAAAAATATATCAAAAAAATAAAGGTAAAATTGACCCCGTAACTCATAAAGTTAGTGGTCAAGACCAATATTATACAAAACAATATAAAATAGGTGATTATTGAAATGCTTATTTAATTGATGATACAAGTGGTGTTGATTTTGGTGGTTTACCAAATAATCAAATATTTAAAACAGTACAAACAAAAAGACAATATACTTTAGTAATGTTTGAAGAACATATTACAATTGATGATTATTTACAATTTTTTGTTGTATTTAATGATGAAAATGAAAATATTGGTGGTAATAGTGGTAAAAATCAAGATAGACAATTATTATATATTTCAAATGTAACAAATTATTATAGTCCTTATAATGGTGCATTTAGTATGCAAGTATTAACTTTTAGTAGTTTAAATGATAGAGTAGTTTCTAGTGGTCAAAATACACTTGATTTTGTACAATATGCAAGCCCGGGTAGTGGTTATGCTTTTCCCTACTATTCAACAAGGAAAAGTAACATTAAATCGTACTTTAATGCGTGATATAGGAGTAAGATATAGTCATAGACAAAGTTATGGATTAGAATTATTATCAAGTTGTTATTATTATGGAAGACCAATTATTCAAGGACAAGAACCAATACAACAAAATAATGAAGAAATATTTGAAAGTAAAGTATTTGCTTCAAGAAGATTATTTATTGCTGGTAATAATGATTTATGTACAACTGATACTAAAACTAATGGTGGTTTACTTGCTGGTATAAATGATAAAATAACAACAAGTAGTCATCCAGAAACTACATTTTATAATATTATGGATGCAAAACCAACTGGATTTACTAATTTTAAAGATTTTAAAGAATGATTAAAAACTTCATTAAATTTTCAAGATAATTTATTTGTAACAAAAGATTTTAAAGGTATGCTTGCTTTTGATAAAGATAAAACAACAAAAAGTAATGGTACATCAATTGGAGAAGCAAAATTCTTTTGAGATAGTGAATGAAATATTAATAATTTAACAGGTAATTATAATGTTGATATGTCAAGTAATTTTATAAATATAAAGACCCAGATACTCATTTAATTATAGGCAGTCCAACTGTTGATTATAGTAAAATATCACAAAAATATATGTCAGCAATATTAAATTTTAATAGTGTAGTATTTAGTCCTTTAATACAAATGCCTTATGATAGTACTCAATGATTACCATTTGCTTTAAGTGATATTCCTTTAATTGATAAATTATTAAATGCTTTAACATTAGGTATTTGAAGTAGTTGAGTTATTACTCAAAATTTTCAACAATATAAAAAAATGTTATATTTTAATGGTTTTATGAGTGCATTTTTTACAAGTAATTTAGAAAATATTATTGGTAATGGTGGTTTAATTCCATTAAATGCTTTTACAAATGATAATGATTTTGCTATTGGTAAATTATTAGGTGCTAATGTTTCAACAACTGCTATGACAATGAAATTAAGTGATAGAGTATCAGTATATCCATGAGACCCTACTACTGGTCAAAAATTAACTACAAAAGAACAAATAAGTACAGTTGATTTATCACAAAAGAAAAATAATAAAGTTTATATATTAGCAGAAGATACTGAATTTTTAGATATAGCAAGTCCATTTACAAATGAAGATACTGAAACTCAATGAAATCCAACAAGTAATGGAGTTATTGATGGTTCAAATTATGCTTATATTATTGATACAATTGTAATTCAAAGTTTACATCAAGGTGAAGAAAGACATACATTTTATAGTGATAATCCTTTTACTTATCAAGGTGATTATAATGAAATATCAGTTGCTCAATTTAGATATAATAATATGGGTTATTTAACTGGTAATGCTTTTAATTGAACAACTTTATATAAATTAAATCATGATGAATATGAAGAAAGTGAAGAAACTATATTTAGTTATCCAGCAAAAATATTACCACCAAGTCCTCAAAATATAGCAAAACAAATTGTAATAATTCCTAAAAATCCAAGTATAGAAACAACATTACAAAATTGAAATATTTTAATGCATAATAATCAAGAAATTTATAAAGATGATACAAATTGAATTAATAATAACGTACCTTTAATAAAACCATTAGAAATAAATATTAATTTTAAAGATTATTTAGACCCTACATTATTAATTAAGTCTTTTAATGATTTAAAAAGATATTATAAAAGTGTAGATGTATATTTACATTATGAATATGCAACAGAAGAATGACCAAAAATAATCTATGATGATATAATAACAACTGAAAATTTTATCCCTAATAAAAGTCAAACATTATTTAAATCATATAATTTAAGTGAATTATTTTATTACACTAAAGAAAATAAAATGAAAGTATTTGAAGATTTTAAAATAGAATATTATCAAGTATCATCAAGGATTAATCAATATGTTGGTGTTTCAAAAATAGGTTTAATACCAACTAATATTAATAATTTATATGAAATTTCAAAAAATGGTTTATATTCGCAAGTTAATTATAGTTATGATAAAAATATAAATATGAATTCAGAAAATTCTACTTATTTAGGTTTTTATGATTTATCTGATAAAGAATTTAAATGAAAAATAGAATTATTTCCAATAATAAATCAAATTCAAGGAGCAGATTTTCAAATTCAACCAGAAGGATTTACTTGAGTAGAAAAAAATAGATTAGTTAAAAAATATAAATTAAGCATTTCAAAAATTGTGTTTAATTCTAGATAAATTATATTTTTATTATTATTTTTGTTATAATATTTTTAATTAAAATAATTTATTAAAATAATTTATTAAAATAATTTAAAAAGGAATAAAAATATGGAATACGTTAATAATATAAATCCAGATTTAATTGGCGGAATTATAATATCAATATATATATATATATATGGTTGTATTAATTTTAACAATAATTTTTGGTGTAATAAAATGTAAAAATAATAATCATTTTGGGATATTATTATTAACTATTTCTTTAAATATTATTGGTACTATAATAGGTTGTGTTTTATTATATAAAAATCAAAATCCAGAATTTAGATTTTGAAAATCTTTTTGAAATAAAATTAAAAAAATATTTACATTTAAAATTCATTTCAAAAGAAAATCTAAACAAAATAATATTTCCCCACAATCTTAAATAATGTATAATAAATATACTTACTTTTGTAAGTATATGAAATAAAAGTTCTCGAACTTATGTAGTTGTTAGGTTGGCACCTAATTAAAAAGTTACCTTAATTGGTAACTTTTTGTTTAAAATTATAATTGTATAATAAATTATTTTTATTAAAAATATTTCATATTTTTTCTGTAAAATTATTTTCAATTTTTATAATATTTTTATTTTTTTCAATTTTTTTGATTAATTTTATTTTGTATTCTCAAAATTCAGTACAAAGTTGATAAAATAATTTCTCTTGTAGTTTTTCTATTGTAATTACGTTTAAAACAAAACTTAATCTATTACACAAATCTTTATAATTTGGATTTTTTATTAAAAAATCATCAATTATATCACTTTTATTTTTTTCCATAATATTTATTTTTTCTTTTAATTTATTAATATTAATTTTTTTTCTCATTAAAAAAATTGATTGGTCTAAATAATCTAAAATTATTTCAGGAATATCATTTTTATTATTTTCCAAAAAATGCAAATAATCATTAACTATTTTAGTTGTAAAACCATTTAAAAATGTATTTAAAACTTTATTTCTTTTTTTTATATTAACAATTAAATTATTTTTCATTTTTATCACCTTTATCTGGAAATCTTAATTTTATTCATTTTCCATTTATATCAGTACCATGTTCAAATTTTATCATATTATCTTCTTGTTGATATACTGTTTTACATTATAATAATTATTTATTTCTTTTATTTCACTATTATTTACTAAAATTGAATTTTCATTATTTTTTTTCTTTTTATTTTTTAATAAAAATTTAATTAATCAAACAATAAAACCAAAAATTCCCGTACCTGTTGTCCCAAAAAGTATATATAATAAATATTTCAATCAATCTGCCATAATATAACCCGTTTCATAGTATTTTATTTATACTTAATATTATAAATTAAAATATAAAAAAGAGAAGTTATAAATAATTAGAAACGAGTTAACTTCTCTTTATTAATTATATCATATTTTCTATATTAAATATAGATAATTTAGTTATTTAAATGGCTTAAAAATTTCATTATTATTAAATTCTTTTCAAATAACTTTAAATTTATTATTACAAATTTTACAATTTTTACTAACTTCAAATTTTTTAAATTTAATTTTATGTCATTTGATTTTAAAATATCAAATAAATTTTGTCATTATTTACTCCTCATATTTATTTAATTCATTATTTACTTTATTATTAATATTTTCTTTTGATATATTTTCTTTCATTTCATTTAAAGCATTAGTAAATTCTTGATTATGTTTTGAACAAAAAGATAATTTATTTTCTCTTGCATATGTATAAATTCTTTTATTATTATCATTTAAATATCAAGTTTTTTTTAAGGCTTTTCTCCCTTTATGTACTATTTTTAAATTTTATCACATAAATGTTGAGAAAAGCCTATCTACGGACTTCTCCCCACATTTTTAAATGAAACATAGCATTACAGTTTCAAAAGTAGGTATCTTGTTGAATTTATATGCAGCTTCTTTGGTATATAAATGAACATGATGTTTTGCAACTTTGATATGTGTTTTAAATGTTCTTCGTATATGTTTTCATACTGATTCAATTTGATTGGTATTTACGCCAATTTTTGAAACATAACCATCTTGATGGTTAACTGTTTTGTGATTAGGGAAAAGTGATTTGAAATCACGATATCCTTTTCAAGAATCAGTATGTACATCACACTTTGAAGAAATATGGTTTCTTGCAAACTGCAAAAGATTTTTACTTTTTGCGTTTTTGATTACTTTCACAATTAAATTATTGGTTGTTTTTTCATAAATCCCAACAATTAATGTTTTATTTATCAAAGATCTTCCTTGTTTTTTAAAACCCATATGTGAAAGATACATTTCATCCATTTGCACTATGCCCTCAACAATAAATTGATGTTCTTGTTTGGCAATACGATTTCTGATTTCATGACCCATTCTTCAAGCAGTTTTCAAAGTCACACCCAATTCTTTTGCAACATCAGTTGATGTAATTCCATGTTTGGTGTTTATTCATCTAAAGATGAGATAAAATCAAAATCTCAAAGGTGTTTGTGACTTGTAAAAAATGGTGCCATGAAGAATACTAAATGTTTGATAACATTTCAAACATCTTATTCTTCTTAAATTAGAAGTATTCAAACTTGTTCAAGAACACATGATACATTTGTTTTTCTTCAAACTTGCTATATATTTTAAACAATCCTGTTCTGTTTGAAAAGCATTGTTGAACTCATTCAATTTCATTGTTTCCTCCACAAGTACATGTGGGGAGAAGTCCGTTTTTTAATTCAATTTCAATTTTAATATTACAATATTTTGCCATACATTTAATTATATGTTTCATTATTTATTTTCCTTAATTATTTTCAATATTAATATCTTCAATTTTTATATTAATAGTTAATCCATCTAAATTTTTTAATTCTTTTAATTTTTCTATTATTTCTAAAATATCTTGTTTAGTCATTTTTATTCTCCTTATTTAAATAATATCAACCAATTAATAAACTATCTGCTTCATCATGATTTGATATTGTTATATTTCAATCTTGTTCTTGAATTACTTGTTTTGCTAATTTTAATGATAATTCTTTATTTCATTTTTTATCTTTTGCATATCAAAATATTTTTACATATCATTTCTTTCATTCACTAGGACTTATTAACATATCTTTTGTTAATAATTTATTAAAAATTGTCCAGCAATAAAACCACGTAAATGCTCTTGTGTTTCATAACCAATACCATTTTTTGAATGAAAAGTACCACGTTCAATAATTAAATCCATATTTTTAAAATGTTCAATATGAGAAATCATAAATAATTCAAATACTATATTAGTTTTTTTAAAATTTTTAAAATTAAAACTAGTTACTAATAATGGTTTTCAATATTCATATGGTGTGTTATCTTTAATACTTTTTCAATCTTTGCTTGTCTTTTTTTCTCATAAAGTAAATCCAGTATTTTTTATACTTGGGTCAATTGAAAGTAAATAATTATTCATAATTTCCACTTCCACAACTTTTACATTCTATAAATTGTTTTCATTCTCCTAAATTTTCTTGATTAGATAAATCTAAATCACTTGCATATATACTAGTTATTGATTTACAATCTATACAAATAAAAGTTAAATTTTCTTCACTTTCAAATAATAATTTAAACTTTTGATGTTCACATTTATTCATTATTTATTCTCCTTATTTTTATTTAAATTCATAACTAATATTTCTAAACAATTCATACATCAATAATTAGTTAATCAAATTCTTTTATTACAATATTTACATTTATTCATTTTTAAATACCAAATTATCTAATTTTTCAATATTTTCTTCTATTTTTTGAAAATTATTATTATTTTCGATTTCTATATTATTATTATTATTATTATTTGGATTATCAATATATATTTTTTCTGTTTCAGTAATAATTGCTTGGTCACTTTCATATGCAATTTGCATTTCAGTACTCATAATTCCTCATTTTCTTAATAATTGAGTTAATACAGTTTTTAATGCCATATCATCAAAACTTGCAATAGCAAATTCTTTATTTTTTGCATAAGTTTTTGAATATTTTAAAAAATGTTTTTCAATTTGTTCTTTTGACATATATAAAGTTTTTTCAAAACCATTTACTAATTGAAAATATGCTACATAACCAATAATAGGTTGTTTTAATCTTTCTAAATCACTTTGAATTCAATTAAATTCAATTCCTTTAAGTCTATCTACTTTTTCAATTTCTGTTAATCTAACATCACTTACATTAATTTCTTTATATTGTTGACTACGTAATGATAATTGAATATAACCTTTATATCCCATTTGAAATTGAGCATTATTTACTTTAGTATTACTATCTCAATAAGGTACAACATAACAATAACCAAAATTCTTTTCTAAAGGTAAATTTAATAATACTGCTTGATAACAACTATTAATAATAGTTTCTGGATGTGCTTTATCTAAACCATATTGATTTGAAATTGCTAATACATTGCTTTTAAATTTTTGTATTTCTAAATTATTAATAATCCCTTTTTGTTTAATAAATTTGGCTTTTCTCCCTTTATGTACTATTTTTAAATTTTATCACATAAATGTTGAGAAAAGCCTATCTACGGACTTCTCCCCACATTTTTAAATGAAACATAGCATTACAGTTTCAAAAGTAGGTATCTTGTTGAATTTATATGCAGCTTCTTTGGCATATAAATGAACATGATGTTTTGCAACTTTGATATGTGTTTTAAATGTTCTTCGTATATGTTTTCATACTGATTCAATTTGATTGGTATTTACGCCAATTTTTGAAACATAACCATTTTGATGGTTAACTGTTTTGTGATTAGGGAAAAGTGATTTGAAATCACGATATCCTTTTCAAGAATCAGTATTTACATCACACTTTGAAGAAATATGGTTTCTTGCAAACTGCAAAAGATTTTTACTTTTTGAGTTTTTGATTACTTTCACAATTAAATTATTGGTTTTTTTTTCATAAATCCCAACAATTAATGTTTTATTTATCAAAGATCTTCCTTGTTTTTTAAAACCCATATGTGAAAGATACATTTCATCCATTTGCACTATGCCCTCAACAATAAATTGATGTTCTTGTTTGGCAATACGATTTCTGATTTCATGACCCATTCTTCAAGCAGTTTTCAAAGTCACACCCAATTCTTTTGCAACATCAGTTGATGTAATTCCATGTTTGGTGTTTATTCATCTAAAGATGAGATAAAATCAAAATCTCAAAGGTGTTTGTGACTTGTAAAAAAAATGGTGCCATGAAGAATACTAAATGTTTGATGACATTTCAAACATCTTATTCTTCTTAAATTAGAAGTATTCAAACTTGTTCAAGAACACATGATACATTTGTTTTTCTTAAAACTTGCTATATATTTTAAACAATCCTGTTCTGTTTGAAAAGCATTGTTGAACTCATTCAATTTCATTGTTTCCTCCACAAGTACATGTGGGGAGAAGTCCGATAAATTTTTCTACATTACCATTATTAATATGTTTAATTATTAATTCATTTGCCATTTTATTTTAATTCCTTTCATGTTCAAATTGCTTTTTCTCATTCAATTAATAATTCATTTGTTATTTCAACTTTTATTAATTCAATATCATTTTCTTTAACTCAAAATATAAAATGTATATTTGATAATTTATAATTATTATTTTTTAATAATCAATAATATGCTATTATTTGTAATTTTGATTTTTCTAATAACTCTTTTGAAAAAACTTTATAAGTTTTAAAATCAATTATTGTATATAAATCTAATTTTTCATTTTTAAATATTAAATCAGGAGTTCCTGCAACAATATCATAATTAAATGCTTGTTCAATAATATATTATGCATTTTCAATAAATTTAAAAGGTAAATATTCTAATAATGTATAACAATAATTTAAATAATTTTCTGGAAATAAATCTTTAATATAATTTTTAATTTGATTACTTATATTTTTAATATTTATATTTTTAAAATATAATTCCGCTACTTTATGAACACAATTACCTCGAATTCTTGCATTATTTATATTAAAACAATGTTTACATTTATTACATTTACAATATGAATTACCTAAATAATAATCAAGTATTTTACTTACTGATATTAATTCTTTATTTTGAATAAAATATTGATGTGTTTCTTTTTTAAAAATTAAATTATTTTTTTGATTGTTTAATTGCATTTTTAATTAAATTCCTTACAAATTTATTAATTGATATATTATTATTTTCTAAACAAAGTTTTTTTAATTCATAATGTTCTTCTTTTGTTAATCTAACAAAAATTTGTTTAAGTTCTATCATATTTATTCACTACTTTCTTTTTCCATAAATAATTCTTTAATTCTTTCACCATATTTACCATTTTCAATATCTTTAAAAAACATTTGTAAATCATTTTTAATATCTTGAAAACTTTTATTTTGCATATTATTAAACTCCTTTAAAATTTTCTAATTGTAATTCATTAATATAATATTCTTTTAAACAATCTCAATTATCACTTGTTAAATACATATCTTCTTCAATCATTTCATTAATACATTTATTACAATAATAACTATTATCTATTGCACTAATTCAAATATATTTTTCATTATGAATATTACATTTCATTATTATCACTCATTAATTTATAAAAACATTTATTACAAGTTCTATTTGCAAATGATGAATTTTTATGACAAATATCACATGAACCAAATATTTTTTCTTCTTGATATTTTAAATATATTCTTTTATCTTCTTTTAAATTCAACATAATTAATTCTCTCTTTCTATAATTTTTAATATTTCTTGTATTTCAATATATTTTTTATTTTTAAGTAATTTTTCATTACATATATTTTTTATTAATTCTATTTTTTCAACATTTAATAACATATTAATTTCCTTTAATAATTTAAATAAAATATTTTTTCATTATGAGTAGTTGTATCTTTCATAGGTGTAACAATATAATTAATTGGCTTATCATTTTCTTTATAAGGATTATTTATTTTAAAACTTTTATTATCTTTTTCTCATGTAATGTTATATTTAAAACATTCTTGATTTTTATCATTTGTAAAAATATAATAACCATTATATTGTTCATAAAATGTACAAGATATTAATTCATTTTCATTTGTAGTAATATCTGGAATATTTTTAATATATTTTAAAATATCACTACCTTTAATACTTTCAATATCTTTTGTAATTGATTTTTTACCTAATTTATAATTAAAATCTTCAATTATTTTTAATGTTATTTTTTTATTATTTTTATTAAAAATAGTATCTTTAATTGGAAATCATGTTTCATATTCACCAATTTCTAATAACATACCTTTAGTTGTTTCTCTAACTTTATTTTTAATATCTAAATTAACATTAATCATTACATATCCTTTCTATGTATAAGCCTTATCACCTACAGTGATAAAAGGCTTATATACTACTAACTACTTATCTATCTACTATACGTAAGGCTTATGCTACTGTAAGTAGCAAAGCCTTGGAGGGTAGGGGTTCTAGGGGAAGGGAACCAAAATTTCTGAAATTTTCAAAGAGCATGACAAAAATTACTATTTGCAAATTCCTATACAATAGCTTTTATAATTTTTATTAAATTTAGAATAATTAATTACTTTAATAAAGTATAGGTTTAATAAAATAATTAACGGACTTCTCGCCACATTTACTTGTGGAGGAAACAATGAAATTGAATGAGTTCAACAATGCTTTTCAAACAGAACAGGATTGTTTAAAATATATAGCAAGTTTGAAGAAAAAAAATGTATCATGTGTTCTTGAACAAGTTTGAATACTTCTAATTTAAGAAGAATAAGATGTTTGAAATGTCATCAAACATTTAGTATTCTTCATGGCACCATTTTTTACAAGTCACAAGCACCTTTGAGATTTTGATTTTATCTCATCTTTAGATGAATAAACACCAAACATGGAATTACATCAACTGATGTTGCAAAAGAATTGGGTGTGACTTTGAAAACTGCTTGAAGAATGGGTCATGAAATCAGAAATCGTATTGCCAAACAAGAACATCAATTTATTGTTGAGGGCATAGTGCAAATGGATGAAATGTATCTTTCACATATGGGTTTTAAAAAACAAGGAATATCTTTGATAAATAAAACATTAATTGTTGGGATTTATGAAAAAACAACCAATAATTTAATTGTGAAAGTAATCAAAAACGCAAAAAGTAAAAATCTTTTGCAGTTTGCAAGAAACCATATTTCTTCAAAGTGTGATGTACATACTGATTCTTGAAAAGGATATCGTGATTTCAAATCACTTTTCCCTAATCACAAAACAGTTAACCATCAAGATGGTTATGTTTCAAAAATTGGCGTAAATACCAATCAAATTGAATCAGTATGAAAACATATACGAAGAACATTTAAAACACATATCAAAGTTGCAAAACATCATGTTCATTTATATGCCAAAGAAGCTGCATATAAATTCAACAAGATACCTACTTTTGAAACTGTAATGCTATGTTTCATTTAAAAATGTGGGGAGAAGTCCGTAGATAGGCTTTTCTCAACATTTATGTGATAAAATTTAAAAATAGTACATAAAGGGAGAAAAGCCATAATTAATTATAATTGTTAAACAATTAAAAATGAGAGTTTTATCTCTCATTTATGTTTTTATTAAATCGTATCCAAGTTTGCAATGCGCCCTTTGATGATTTGTTTGAAAAGTATGAATAGTAATTAATTTATTATTTTTTTGATATTTTTTTACTCAATTATAAATTAATGATCTGGTTGATAATTGATATTTGGTTTTAATATCAATGGTTTTTAATTTTTTAATCACTACATATTCATTTAAAACATCTAGTTTAATTTTTCTTGTATAAACTTTATATTTCATCTTTACTCCTTAACTATTAATTATTTAAACTAATCATACTGTCTAGATTAAAAATTATAGGAGTAAACTTAACTAACTTATGCCTAAATAATAATAATGAAGAAATTGAGATATTATGAATATATGAATAAAGGAAGATTTGAAACTTTAAAAACAAAAGTACAAATATTATTAATAAATAAAGGCTTTTCTCCCTTTATGTACTATTTTTAAATTTTATCACATAAATGTTGAGAAAAGCCTTAAATTTTTAATATAATTATTATTTTGTATTATATTTTGCAAATATAATAATTGTTTACCACTTGGTTCTCAATTATTATTAATATTTTGACTTTGTAAATTATGGTCACTATCTAATTCATCTTCACTTATTAATAATAAATTCATTAAAAAATATCTTAAACCATAAGTTTCAGAACTACCTTTTGCTTTTGTAATATCACTATTTTTTCCCGCAACAAAACAATTAAATAAAATACTATCATCTAAATTATTATTAATTAACGGACTTCTCCCCACATTTACTTGTGGAGGAAACAATGAAATTGAATGAGTTCAACAATGCTTTTCAAACAGAACAGGATTGTTTAAAATATATAGCAAGTTTGAAGAAAAACAAATGTATCATGTGTTCTTGAACACGTTTGAATACTTCTAATTTAAAAAGAATAAGATGTTTGAAATGTCATCAAACATTTAGTATTCTTCATGGCACCATTTTTTACAAGTCACAAACACCTTTGAGATTTTGATTTTATCTCATCTTTAGATGAATAAACACCAAACATGGAATTACATCAACTAATGTTGCAAAAGAATTGGGTGTGACTTTGAAAACTGCTTGAAGAATGGGTCATGAAATCAGAAATCGTATTGCCAAACAAGAACATCAATTTATTGTTGAGGGCATAGTGCAAATGGATGAAATGTATCTTTCACATATGGGTTTTAAAAAACAAGGAAGATCTTTGATAAATAAAACATTAATTGTTGGGATTTATGAAAAAACAACCAATAATTTAATTGTGAAAGTAATCAAAAACGCAAAAAGTAAAAATCTTTTGCAGTTTGCAAGAAACCATATTTCTTCAAAGTGTGATGTACATACTGATTCTTGAAAAGGATATCGTGATTTCAAATCACTTTTCCCTAATCACAAAACAGTTAACCATCAAGATGGTTATGTTTCAAAAATTGGCGTAAATACCAATCAAATTGAATCAGTATGAAAACATATACGAAGAACATTTAAAACACATATCAAAGTTGCAAAACATCATGTTCATTTATATGCCAAAGAAGCTGCATATAAATTCAACAAGATACCTACTTTTGAAACTGTAATGCTATGTTTCATTTAAAAATGTGGGGAGAAGTCCGTAGATAGGCTTTTCTCAGCATTTATGTGATAAAATTTAAAAATAGTACATAAAGGGAGAAAAGCCTATTTTAATTATCTAATCATGCTTTAACTTTATCAAAATAATTAATTGGTTGTTCATCAATAACATATTTTCTTATATTTTTAGGCATTGTATATTTTCACTCCTTTGTTATTTTATAATTAATTACATACTTTTATAAAAATTAATCAAATCATTTAAATAGTTTTCAAGTTAAATAATAAATGCCACAACTAATAAGATTTAAAGCAATAAATATACCTACTAAAATACCAATAACAGCACCAACACCAATACTTGAAATTAATCCTTCACCAATAAGACTAGCTAAAAAGTAAGTTAAAATAATTAATGGCGCAACAATTAATAAACTAGTAAATAAACTAACAATTGCTTGTCCAGTACGACTTTTAATAATAACTGACATTAGCAAAGCAATACTAGTAATAGTAATAGAAAAAAATAATGTAAATAAAATAATAATTAATAATTGTCAATTAAAAATGGAACTAATCATTCCAGATAAAGGAACAACATAACCAATAATAGTAACACCAATAAAAATAATAATATCAGAAATTAAAACTAACGCTAAATTAAATATTGATGTTATAATAATAAACTTGGTTTTGCTAATTCTTGTTAAACCAATGCGTCGATAAACTACGCTTTGTTTTAAATCTAATAAAATAGCTAAAAAAGTTTGAATTGAAAAGGAAGCAGTTTGTGTCAATCAAATAATCATCAAAATAAATCGTCCAATGTTTTTACCAGCAGGTGCTGATAATATTTGATTATTTCCACCAATTGATGCACCAATAAAAATCAATGGTGAAACGAAAACTGAAAAAATAATAATTGAACGATTACGTTTTAAATAACTTCAAAATAAATTAAGAAGAGATCAATCATTATTTTTGTTTTTTAAGGTGTTTTTTTCAAGACTTAGCTCATTTTTCATTATTTTCCCCTCCTAATCTTTTTAATAATGCTTCGTTATCATACATACCTATTTTATATTCTTTAAATTTAGTTTTAACATATTCTTCAATACTTCCATATTCTTTAACAACAGTTTTAACATCATTTATACTAATAATTGAACCTTCAAACATGAAAATAATTTGTTGACAAAAACGTTCAATTTCTTGCATATTATGTGAAACAATTAATACTGAAAGATTAGGTTTAATAAAAACTTCTTTTTTTAGTAATTCATAAATTCGCTCACGTACCTCTAAATCTAATCCCGTAGCTAATTCATCTAAAATTAATAAATCTGGTTCAACAATTAATGCTAATAAAATATTTATTTTTTGTTGTTGACCACCCGATAAAGTAATAATAGTTTTATTAATAAATGCTTCAGCGTCCAAATAATACAATAACTTTTGAATGTCTTCAACAGACTTATTTAAACGATAAGCTCTCATATAATATTGGGCCATATCTCAACCAGTTAGACCACGAGGAAATTTAGTTTCTTGTAATTGCATGCCTATTTTTAAATCAGTTTTAATATTAATAGTACCTGTTGTTGGTTTACGAAGTTGGGAAATCATTTCACATAATGTTGTTTTTCCAGTACCATTGGGGCCAACAATACCAATTTTGGCACCAATAGCAATATTCAGACTAACATTTTTAATTACTTCATTACTATCATAGTTTTTACTGACATTAATGATTTCAACATTATTTTTTTTATCTTTAATCATAATTACTTCCTTCCTATAACTTTATAATTTTATCATAATTACTACATAAATATTACTTGTTTTTTAAGTTATAAAAATTAAAATATTATATAATATAATGTAAACTTCATTAGGTTTTTACTCATTATTTTCATAAAAAGTAAATGAGTTTTTATTTTTAAAAAAGAAGAAAATTATGAAAAAAAATACAGAAAAAAAAGAAATAAAAAAAGGCTTTTCTCCCTTTATGTACTATTTTTAAATTTTATCACATAAATGCTGAGAAAATCCTATCTACGGACTTCTTCCCACATTTTTAAATGAAACATAGCATTACAGTTTCAAAAGTAGGTATCTTGTTGAATTTATATGCAGCTTCTTTGGCATATAAATGAACATGATGTTTTGCAACTTTGATATGTGTTTTAAATGTTCTTCGTATATGTTTTCATACTGATTCAATTTGATTGGTATTTACGCCAATTTTTGAAACATAACCATCTTGATGGTTAATTGTTTTGTGATTAGGGAAAAGTGATTTGAAATCACGATATCCTTTTCAAGAATCAGTATGTACATCACACTTTGAAGAAATATGGTTTCTTGCAAACTGCAAAAGATTTTTACTTTTTGCGTTTTTGATTACTTTCACAATTAAATTATTGGTTGTTTTTTCATAAATCCCAACAATTAATGTTTTATTTATCAAAGATCTTCCTTGTTTTTTAAAACCCATATGTGAAAGATACATTTCATCCATTTGTACTATGCCTCAACAATAAATTGATGTTCTTGTTTGGCAATACGATTTCTGATTTCATGACCCATTCTTCAAGCAGTTTTCAAAGTCACACCCAATTCTTTTGCAACATCAGTTGATGTAATTCCATGTTTGGTGTTTATTCATCTAAAGATGAGATAAAATCAAAATCTCAAAGGTGTTTGTGGCTTGTAAAAATGGTGCCATGAAGAATACTAAATGTTTGATGACATTTCAAACATCTTATTCTTCTTAAATTAGAAGTATTCAAACTTGTTCAAGAACACATGATACATTTGTTTTTCTTCAAACTTGCTATATATTTTAAACAATCCTGTTCTGTTTGAAAAGCATTGTTGAACTCATTCAATTTCATTGTTTCCTCCACAATTACATGTGGGGAGAAGTCCGTAAAAAAATTAAAAAAAGAGAAAAAAGAATTACAAAAAAGTTTGAATCCATTTAAAAAAAATTTTAGTGTTAATAATAAAGAAAAGGTATTAAAAGAAATTGCTTTAATCAATGAAAAAATTGTTAACTTAAAACAAAAATTATTAGTAGATTATGAAGAACATTTAGATGAAATTGAAAATGGAAATCTAGAATTTAATTTTAACCTCCAACAGTTAAATAATGAAGATCAATATTTAAAAGATAGTACTTTTCTAATAACTAATGATGATATAAATAGTATAAATTCAGAAGAACTAATTAATATGCAATATGGTAAAAAATGTTGTCCACCATGCACAATTTTTTAATTTTAAATATTTTTATATAAAAATTAAAATAATTATTAATAACAACACTTTTATTATTTATAATTTAATTTTTGAATTATAAAATTAAAATAATATATAATATAAAGACAAACTTGATCAAAGTTTTAATCAAAGTTTTAACCCATTACTTTATTTTAAAAGTAAAGGGTTTTTTATTTTTTAAAAGAGGAGACATTAAAAAATGGATATTAATGAATTAGAAAGAGAAGTTAACTTTATAGCAGATAATTATCATAATATTAATCTTTATTTACATTTTCCAATTGAAACTTATAGTAAAGATTACAATGATATTTTTGACTTTTGAGAAAATAATAAAAAAAATACTCAAAATCATTATCAATTTTTAAATAAAAAAATAAAAACTTTAGAATCTTTAAAAAAATTAGAAAATAATTTTATAAATTCAATAAATAACCTATCAAAAAAATTAAATAATAAAAAAATTAGTAAATGAAAAAATAATTTTTTAAAAATTATTACTTTTGGTTTTTGAGATTGAAATAAAAAAATAGAAACAAAAATAACTATTTTAACAAAAATCAAAGAAATTAAACAACAAAATTTAGTAAAAATAAATGAACTAATATTACGAATTAACAAAAAAAATATAATTAAGAATGTAAATTCGGAAATTAATTTTTCTGTAACAAATAAAAGCAAATCAAATTTATCACAAATATAATTTGGAAGCGTGGCGAAGATGTCGGTAACTAGTAATTTTCAAAAATAACTTCCTAATTTTTTTAACCCTTAAATAAAAAATAAATGACAAAAGACGAGAATAAAAATCTTGTCTTTTTTTGTAATTGTAAAATTTTAAAATTTTTAATAACCGTCTTTAACACTATTATCAACACGTGTTAGAGAACTAAAACAGTGAATTACAACACAGTTGTTAAAAATAGTAGCTAGCATGTGGACTTGCATGAATAAATAATAAGTGGATGATGCCTAATAAAATATACTAACCATTTAATGGTAATTCTTGGGGTGGGAGCGAATTGGAAATTAGTATATATAGACTCGAAGTGTGAACATACTATTATTCTTAATTTAACCAACCTTGCCACTTTCAAGTGTGCAAGTGTTGGTTTTATTTTTTATTTAAGGGTTAAAAAAATTAGGAAGTTATTTTTGAAAATTACTAGTTACCGACATCTTCGCCACGCTCCCGAAAAAATAAAAGACAAAAAATTTTCAAATGATTATTTTAAATATAATACTGAAACAAATGAAATTTTACTAAATGATGAAGAAAATTCATTACTTTGTAAGGATTTATTAGAAAATAATGAATATAAAATATTAAAAACTCAAAATAAAAAATTATTACAAGCAATTAATGAAATATTAGAAAAACAACCACAACCAAGTCCAAGTAGTTCAAATTGAAAAGAAGTAGGAACAAGAGAAAAAAATAAATGAGATAATTGACAAATTACTTATGATTTTCAAGAAAATAAACATTATAGAGTTTATTATTCTTGAAGTATATATAATCCAGTTTATACTATTCAAGAATTTATTATAACTGATAAAAAAATTGCTGGTGTGCCAATACAAACCTTTAATGATATTGCTAATATAGTAATTTTATCAGTTCAACATGCAAAATGGATTACTATTTATACTGGAAAAGGTAATTTAAAAGGGAATGTATGAAAATTAGAAGAATTACAGGAATAATATTATGTTTTTTAAAATTATAAAAATTATATTAGGTTTAATTGGAGTTTTATTATCTTCTGCAGTCGCTGGATTAGTCATATTTATTATTGTAAAAATTGTATTAAAAATTAATCAAATATTTTAGAAAGGTGGTGATTTAATATGGATACTACAACAATCATTATAGTTGCTAATTTATGTATTAATGGAGGTTATGTTTTAATTAAATTAGGAAAAGCATTAGTTGCATTTGGTAAATCTTTAACAGACCCTAATAAAAAAGAAATTAAAAAACAAAATAAAATTAATAAATTACAAAGTAAATTAAATTCTATTAATAAACAAACAGAAGTTAAAAGTATTTATTAATAAAAATGCCTACTAAAGGCATTTTTATATTCTATTTATTGGTACAGTAGTTGAAGCATATACTGGTCTTCTTTCATATAAAACATCACTAGTTAAACTATCAATACTATCATTTGAACCATAAGTTTGTCTTTGTCTTTCATATTCTTGCTCAGTATTATTAATTAAATTAGCATGTTCATTTGTAAATGGTGTTTCTTGCATTTCAGTATTAACATGATTAATTTCCATTGGTAATAAATTATGGATAATTTCACTTGCTCCTGCTACTATTGTCGGAATAGCATAAGCATTAGTAAAATCATTATTAATGCCCATAGCAACACCACTTGATATTAAACAACCACCAGTAGCCATATTTGCTATTTTTCTAATTGTTTCAAATTTACTTGGAATTATTTCAGTAATTCCAGCAATTAAATTAGCAATACCATATGAATTAAGACTAATAAATGTATCTCAATCCATTAAATGATTATCAATACTGTTATTATTTGTACTGAATAATAAATCTGGAAATGGGTCTACTGTTGTAGTCGTTGTTGGACTTTCTGTTGGATTAGGATTAATATCAGCATTAGTAAATTTTTCATAATTAACTAAACCTATGGTTCCTAAACCTAATAATATTTTTTTAGAACTATTTAATAATTTAGTTTTTGTGCTAGGCATTTGATTTAAATTTCATATATCAATTCCTAATTTTTTACTAAATAATAAAGCATTTATACTACCTAATATTGGATTACCAATAAGTTGACCATAATAAGCACTTGTACCTATCATTGCTGATAGTGGTGCTATTCCAGTTCTTATTAATTTTAATAAAGTATAATTTGATTGTGAATTTTCTGTATTTGGCATTTTTTATTCTCCTTTTATTTTTAAATATATTAGATACCCTAAACCAATAATTGCTAAAATTAAACCAATTGTGCCTAATATTATTAAACTAGCAACTATTTGATATCATATATAGGTACGTTCATCAATTCTCATTTACTTAGGTAAAATCAATGTGTAAATCAATATCAAAACGTCATTAATTTATTCTCCTTTTATAAATTTAAATTTCATATGTCCAATAGTATCTCTATTATTACCATAAATAATTAAATATCCAGTTTGCTGATTTTCTAAAATATAACTATAAAAAATATCTTGTGGATATAATTTTGGATATAAATTTAATGCTAATAAATAACATAAAGCATCTTCTTTATTTTTTAATAATCCTACTGTTGGACATTTTATTTCTTTTGGACTTTTTTCATTATAAAATCATTCAGTTCTAATATTTCTCATTATTTCACTTCCTTTTATGAACTCATCAGCACCGTAATAAACGGTGGACTATAGAATTATAATGTTATCCAAATTTGTAATAATTCTATAGTTTCGTTCTGTATAATAATTAGGACTTACATTGACATATTTTAAGAAAAAATAAAAAATAGGGAATAGGAGTTAGAAAGGATATATGTCAAATGCCTATCATTTCATTTAATCTTTTATTATTGCTATTGCTCCTAAAATAAGAACAACTAATCAAAATAATGATATTATGGCAACTGGTGTACTAACTATTACTATTAATAATATTCCTCATCATGGCATTATTTACTTTCCTCTTTTCATGTCATTTCAAACTGAATTTTAAATTTTCCAAATAAAATAAATGCTAGTAAATTATAAGGAATAGAGATTAAAGAAAATAATAAAAATAATGGTAAGATTAATATTCTTAATAAGATATAAAATAATTTCATTATTTATTCTTCCTTTTCTATAAATTCAAGTACTTTATAATAAGCAGTAAGTTTGCCAGCTTCTTTTAAAGAATCACATAAGCAAATACTAATTTGTTTATTTAATCAAGTAATTAACGTTTCTTTATTCATTATCAAAAACTCCATCATTGATTTTTTGTAATAAAATATCAAGTACTAAATCTATTTCTGTACCTTCATATTTTTGTTGTTTTTTTCTAATATAATTAACTAATTTTTCTTTTTTCACATTCAATTACCTTTTATTAAACTTCAAAATTTTCTATAATTTCTTCTTCTTTTTCTAATTCTTTTAATTTAGATAAAGCAGAATTTAAATCAGTATTATCAATATTATTTGAATTAATAATTTTAACTTCATCACCAGTATTATCTTTATAAGCAATTGTTTCTTCATTAATTACTACACCTTGGTCTAATTGAAGTGCTAAATTAATATCATCTTGATTATTTAATACTATAATTGGTGTTTTATTAATTTCACGAATTAATGCTTTAACTACTGTTTTTAAAGCCATTTGGTCAAAACTAGTATTTCAAGGACTATCTTCACGCTTAGTTTTACTAAATTTTTTTCTTCATTCTTGACATTCTTCAACAGTCATACCTTTATAAAAATTATTAATTTTACCATTTTTATCTAAAAGTGAAATATAACAATAATAACCAATTGTATTAATTGTTTTTCTTTCAAAAATTAATGCTGGATTAATTTCTCATTTATTATTTTCTTTATTAAATTTATGTGCAGTTGTTATTTTTTCTCTTTGAAAATCAATAACTAATCCAGTTCTTTGTAATAATGTTAATCAACCATCTTCTTGAATTTGAACTTGTAATTCATCACCATAAGGTATTAATGCTAATTCTTTTTTAATTGGATTAATAGAAAGATTTAATTTATATAAATTAAGGCTTTTCTCCCTTTATGTACTATTTTTAAATTTTATCACATAAATGCTGAGAAAAGCCTATCTACGGACTTCTCCCCACATTTTTAAATGAAACATAGCATTACAGTTTCAAAAGTAGGTATCTTGTTGAATTTATATGCAGCTTCTTTGGCATATAAATGAACATGATGTTTTGCAACTTTGATATGTGTTTTAAATGTTCTTCGTATATGTTTTCATACTGATTCAATTTGATTGGTATTTACGCCAATTTTTGAAACATAACCATCTTGATGGTTAACTGTTTTGTGATTAGGGAAAAGTGATTTGAAATCACGATATCCTTTTCAAGAATCAGTATGTACATCACACTTTGAAGAAATATGGTTTCTTGCAAACTGCAAAAGATTTTTACTTTTTGCGTTTTTGATTACTTTCACAATTAAATTATTGGTTGTTTTTTCATAAATCCCAACAATTAATGTTTTATTTATCAAAGATCTTCCTTGTTTTTTAAAACCCATATGTGAAAGATACATTTCATCCATTTGCACTATGCCCTCAACAATAAATTGATGTTCTTGTTTGGCAATACGATTTCTGATTTCATGACCCATTCTTCAAGCAGTTTTCAAAGTCACACCCAATTCTTTTGCAACATCAGTTGATGTAATTCCATGTTTGGTGTTTATTCATCTAAAGATGAGATAAAATCAAAATCTCAAAGGTGTTTGTGACTTGTAAAAAATGGTGCCATGAAGAATACTAAATGTTTGATGACATTTCAAACATCTTATTCTTCTTAAATTAGAAGTATTCAAACTTGTTCAAGAACACATGATACATTTGTTTTTCTTCAAACTTGCTATATATTTTAAACAATCCTGTTCTGTTTGAAAAGCATTGTTGAACTCATTCAATTTCATTGTTTCCTCCACAAGTACATGTGGGGAGAAGTCCGTAAATTAATTAAGGCATTAATTAAACTTTGTGTATTCATATTTCTTAAATCTTTACTAGAATTTATAATCATTTCATAATAATTTCTAAATTTTACATATTCTTCTTTATTACTTTTAATAAAATTAGGAATTTTTAATTCATTTTTATTATTACTCATTATTTTCTTCTCCTTTTTTATTTAATATTTCTAAAATTTCATCTAATTTTTTATTAATTTTGCCTATATGTTTTAATAAAATTAAAATTGATTTATCCATGATTATCATCCTTACTTACTATTTCATCAACTATTTTTTCTAAACAATTCATACATCAATTTTTACTTAATCAGATTCTTTTATTACATTTTTTACATTTATTCATATTTATTTATCCTTGTTTTTAATAAACTTAATTCATATTTAATTTGTTTTCTAATTTCAAATTCAATTACTTCATCATGTGCATCTTCTAATAATTCATTTAAATATTTAATATTTTCTTTAATTTTTCCTATTTCTTGTTCATTAAATTTATTTATTTTCATTTTTATTTTCTCCTTTAAAATATTTTGTTTTTACCTTAAATCATTCAAGTAATAATTCATTTGTTATTTCAATTTCTATTTCTTCTTGACTATTTTTATTAGTTAAATAAACATAAGTTTTATTAGATGGGAATATACCATTAGCAAGTAACATACAATAATAAGCAGTTAATTGTAATTTAATTCTTTTTAATTTATCTTCATCAATACAAGCATATGTTTTATAATCAACTAAATAATATTTATTTTCTTTTTTATCTAAATAAACTAAATCTGGTGTTCCTGCAACTAAAGTATCAGTAATAGGTCTTTCAATAATAAATTCATAATTATTTTTATCTTTAAATTTTTCTTTTAAAAATATTAGTGATTTTTTACAATAAGAATAATTTATATTATTAGTTAATGGTTTTAATTTTTTTAATAAATCATTAATAATATTTTCTTGATTAATATTTTGTAAATATAATTCATTTAATTTATGAACTCATTTACCACGAACTGAAGCATTTTTTAATACTTCTGTGGCTATATGACTATATCCAAAATCTAAATAATTATCAATAATTCTAGAAACTGATATTAATTCTTTATCATCTAAAAAATATTGATGTGTTTCTTTTTTAAAAATTAAATTACTCATATTTTTTTCTACCTATTAATATTCAAAAACATTTATTACATAATCTATTACCAAAAGAAGAATGTTTTCTACATTTATCACAAGAACCAACCATTCTATATTCTCTATATTCCATAAATATTTTTCCTTTCATTAATTAAGATTTTTATTTTTTGGAGGTAGTGGTGCAATGTCTAATTCCTTATTATTTAAATTTATGTCTAATTCCATTACTAATATTTCATATTTTCCAATAAAAGCATCTTTGATTGAATGATGTTTATAATTTCTATGAAAATTAGTAGCATTTTCAACTGTAGAAAAGGCTTTATATTTTATTTGACTTGTATAACTAACTTCATATTTTAATAAGTAAACATATTTCATTTTTATTTTTCTCCTTTTAATTTTTTATTGTGTTATGATATTGTTAATGAGGTATGTATTTATATATAAACCCCCTATTTTTTTAAATAATACAAATGTAATTATTAATTAGATTAATGGGTTCTTTACTGAGCCATAATAAGGCTATTCAAATTAATCTATAATTACATTAAGCGATATACTGTTACTTTCTAATTTGCTTAACATTAGAATCCTTTTATACTGATAGAAGAATAGGTCTATAACCAACAGTAATTTATTTTTCTTCTGACAGGGTATTAAGTTTTAATCTTTTAACAAAAAAAGAACGATAGTTATATCGTTCTTTGTTATTTTATGAAACTAGGAGTTAAAGTGATGCGCCCTTTGACAATCTTCCAACAGTTAACCATCAAGATGGTTATGTTTCAAAAATTGGCGTAAATACCAATCAAATTGAATCAGTATGAAAACATATACGAAGAACATTTAAAACACATATCAAAGTTGCAAAACATCATGTTCATTTATATGCCAAAGAAGCTGCATATAAATTCAACAAGATACCTATTTTTGAAACTGTAATGCTATGTTTCATTTAAAAATGTGGGGAGAAGTCCGTAGATAGGCTTTTCTCAGCATTTATGTGATAAAATTTAAAAATAGTACATAAAGGGAGAAAAGCATAAATTAATTACTATTCATACTTTTCAAACAAATCATCAAATAGATAAAGTGAATATCAAAGATAAAAATTTAAAACTTGAAAATAAAAAACTCAAAAAGTCACTACTAAAAGAAAAAATAAAAAATGAATTTTTAAGACAAAAACAATTCTGTGATAAAGAATTAAAAAACAATCAAAATATTTTAAATAGTAAATTATTGAAAAGTAAATGTTTTTTAATAGTTGATAAATATAGAAATAAAAATTATGGAATTAATGACATAATTAGTTTGTTACCTATCAGTAAAGTTGCATATTATAAATGAATAAAAAACGGTAAAAAGAAATATCAAACAAAAATTGATAATGAGTTATTAAAAGAATTAAATAAAATTGTTGTTATTAGCAACAAAGATAAAATAATTAAAATTACTAGTTTAGAAAAGGTGAGATTAGAATTAAAGAAAAACAACACCAATCTTAAATGCAGTAAAAACAGCATTATGAGGTTATTAGAAGATAATAATATCAACCCTATTAACCAAACCCAAAAAACAGCGTAGAGCGAAATCTAATTCCTTAAAATCAAATTTCCAAGATTTATTAAAACGTAATTTTACCAGTAATACTTATCTTGAAAAAGTTGGCATCGATGGTACTTGATTTAAAGAATTAATTATTAATAATAAAAAAACTAAATTATTATTAGAAATTGCTACAGATATGAATAGTAATGCTATAGTTGGTTGAAAAATTAATAAAAGTGAAAATGCAATAACCATTTTAAATGTTCTTAATCAAGTAACAAAGGCAAGTCGTAAAGAACATAAAATATTTGCAACATTTATCCAGTCTGATTTAGGTTCAGGTAATACTAGTAAAATAGTTACAAATAGTTTTAATAAAAGTAAAACTTTAATTCATTCAAAAAGTTTATTAGGATTTAAAGGCAACCAAGTAAGTGAATGTTTAAATCGCTGAATCAAAAGAGATTTTAAAATTATGTTTGGTAACAAGTTTAATAGCATTAAACATTTCACAGAAGCATTAAGAAAATTTATTAACTGATGAAATAATGATAGAATGATTTTACGATTAAAAATGTCTCCAAACCAATTTGTACAGATTTGAAGACAAGAAAGTAAACTTATCTAATCAATACCGCCTAATTTAATTAAATTTTAACCTTCATCAATAATACTTGAAGTTGGTTTAATATTATTAATAGGTGAGTGAATTTTTGCTTTATGTTTATTAAAAATAAAATCATATACTTCAGAATAAAATTCAACTGAAACAATATTTAATTTTTTCTTTACTTCTTCTGGAATATCTTCTAAGTCTTTTATATTAGCTTTTGGAATTAAAATTGTTTTTAGTCCACTACGATGAGCAGAAATTGATTTTTCTTTTAATCCACCAATTGGTAATACATGACCACGAAGTGTAATTTCACCTGTCATACCAATATCTTTTGATACAGGTCTACTTGTCAGAGCAGAAATAATTGCAGTTGTTAAAGTAATACCAGCACTTGGACCATCCTTTGGCACTGCTCCTTCAGGAACATGGATATGAATATCATGTTCTGCAAAGAAAGTATCAGGAATATTGAAAGTAATAGCATTTGCTTTAATATAATCTAAAGCAATAGTAGCAGATTCTTTCATAACTTCACCTAATTTACCAGTTAATACTAAATTACCTTTTCCTTTAAAGTAGTTTACTTCAATTGGTAAGATATCACCACCATATTGAGTATAAGCAAGACCAGTTACCACTCCAATTTGTGATTCATTTTCTTTTTTAGTATAATCGAAAATTTGTTTTCCTAAATAATCTTTAACATTATCAGCAACAATTTCTTCAGTACTAATTTTTTTATTTAAAAGTTTAACAATAAATTTACGAGCAATTTTATTTAATAATCTTTCTAACTGTCGAACACCTGATTCTCTTGTATAATATTTAATTATTTCTTCAATTGAATTTGGTTTAAATCTTAACATTTTATTATTTAAACCAGTAATTTCAATAACACGAGGAATTAAATATTTTTTTGCAATTTCAAGTTTTTCTAATTCTGTATATGAAGAAAGTTCAATAATTTCCATTCGATCTTTTAATGGTTCAGGGATACCTTCCATATAATTAGCTGTTGCTAGAAACATAACTTGTGATAAATCATAATTTTCTTCAATATAATGATCTGAAAAATTAGCATTTTGTTCAGGATCTAATACTTCTAACATAGCACTAGCTGGATCACCACGATAATCAGATGACATTTTATCAATTTCATCTAATAAAAATAATGGATTAATAACTTTAGCACGTTTCATACCTTGGATAATTCTTCCTGGCATCGCACCAATATAAGTTTTACGATGACCACGAATTTCAGATTCATCTTTAACTCCACCAAGTGAAACTTTAACGAAAGTACGCCCCATCGCTTCAGCAATTGATTTAGCTAAAGAAGTCTTACCAACACCAGGAGGGCCAACTAAACAAATAATTTGTCCTGGCATTGCCTTAGCCATTTTTTTAACAGCAAGATATTCAATAATTCTTTCTTTAACTTTTTCTAAACCATAGTGATATTTATCAAGAATTTTTTTTGCATTAATTAAATCAAATTTTTCTTCACTTTTTTGAAATCAAGGTAAAGTCATCATTCAATCAATGTATGTACGAATTATATTTGATTCACTTGAAGCTTGTGGCATATCTTCATAACGACTAATTTCTTCTTTAACACGAGTTTTGATTGCTTCAGGGAACTCTTCTGTTTCTAAGCGTTCTAAATAACGTTTCATTTCATTAGACTTACCATCAATTTCGCCTAATTCTTCTTTAATAGCACGCAATCTTTCTCGTAAATAATATTCACGTTGTTGTTCATCAATACGATCTTTAATTTTAGCTGTTAAATCCTTTTCAATGGCACCAACTTGTTTTTGACCACCAACATCTTTCAATAATAAATCTAAACGTTTATTAATATCAATTTCTTGTAAAATTTCTTGGCGTTTATTGATAGTTAAAAATGGTAAAAATTGAGCCATTTTATCAATAATTTCACTAGCTTTCATTCCATCGGTGATTTGACTAATTACACCTTGTGGAATTGAACCATGAACATCTAAAATCTGTTGTAAATTTTTTACAATTCTTTGGATCAACTCTTCTTCTAATGATTTTGAAACATTAGGACTAACTAAAGTTTCAGCATCTCCTGTATAAAATTTATCATCATAAAACTTAGAAACTTTAACTCTTTGTTGTCCATAAAAAGATACGGTAAGTGTACCATCATTATGACTTTTTTGAATTTGCACTTTACACAAAGTACCATGATTGTAGACTTCACTTAATTGAGGATTATCTACTTTTGGATCCTTTTGTGAAACTAAAATAATTTCTGAATTAAACTTAGCTACCGATTCATTAATTGCCGCTACTGATTTATGTCTGCCAACTTCTAGTTCTATTTCAACTGTTGGGAAAACAAAGCTTCCTCTTGTTACTAGTACTGGAATATTAGTAATATTTTTTATCTTCATTGTCTCACCTCAAATAATGTATTAACTGGATTATAATATAAAACATTAGCACTTGCAATACTTAATTGCTAAAATATCTAATTTTTGATTTATACTATACTATTACAGCAGCACTTATTAATTCATATTTAATTTATACTAGTAGTATTTTATTACATTTATTTTTTTTTTTGATAATTTTTACTTTTTGAAAAAAATAAACGATAAAATACTCTAATTATTAAATTGGTAATTAGGTTATATAATAATTATCAAATTAAATTAAGCACTTGTTGTTTGCTTTTAGTTTTTACCGTTACTTTCTCATAATAAATCAAAGGCTTTATTACGTTTTAGGGTAGTAGTAACTAAACTTAAATCTTTAATATTTGCTTTAACTTCTTCAATGCTTATTTTAAATTGGTCGGCAAATGTTGTTAATTGTTTTTGAACTTCTTCTTCGGTAATTTCTATTTTTTCTTGTTTAATAATTTCTTCAATAACTAAAAAATTCTGAAGTTGCATAATTGCATCCTTTTTTATTTCATTAATAATTTCTTCATGAGATAAACCAGTTACTGCCATATAGTTTTCAATTGTAAAGTTTTGATTAGCTAATTGTTTTTTAAATTCATTTTCTAAACGTTCAGTTTCATTTTTAACAGCAAAATTTGGAATTATTATTTTTGAATCTTTAACAATTTTAGCAATAAGTTCTTCCATAAATTGTTCCTTAATTGTCATTGTTTTTTGTACTTCAATTTGTTTTTTAATATTTTCTAATAATTGTTCAGTAGTAGTAACATCTGGAATGTTAACATCTTTTACTAATTCTTCTAAATCTTCATTAATAAATTTTGTTTTTATTTCGTTTAATTCAATTTCAAATTGTACTAATTGACCTTTTAAATTTGGAACATGATAATCTTCTGGGAAAGTTACTTCAATAGTTTTTTTAGATTTAGGTTCCATACCGATCATTCCTTCTTCAAAACCAGGAATAAATTTACCAGAACCAATTTCTAATTCCATGTTTTTAGCTTCACCACCAGGGAATTTTTTACCTTCTAAAAAACCAGTGAAATTAAAAACTGCAGTATCACCTTTTTCTAATTTTCCTTTTTCTTTTGGATTAAAAATAGCAAAACGATCTTGTAATAGTTTAATTTGAGTATCAATTTCTTTTTGATTAACAGTTGCTACAGGTTTTACTATATCAATACCACGATATTTACCAATAGTAATTTCTGCTGGTAAATCAAATACAAACATTATTTCACACTCTTTAATAGTAGATTTTTCCACATTAACTTCGGGTTGATTAGTAGGCATTAAGTTAGGTTTTTGTTTTAAGGCAAAATCATAAGCAATAGTAATAACTGCTTTAGTTGCCGTTTGTAAAGTTTGTTCTTCAGTTACATGTTTTTTAGCCATTTTAGTAGGAACTTTTCCTTTACGAAATCCAGGAATTTCTACTTGTGCAATCAATTTATTTTCAGCTTTTGCCAATTGATCTTTTCAAGTTTTAGCATCAATGGTAACATGTCATTTTCCAAGACCATTTTTTTCATCTTTTATAATATTTAATGTCATTTTTCAAATCTCTCCTTATGTAATTTGTTGTTGAATCATAATACTTAAGTATTTTTTTATTAAAGTAGTAGTAGTTTTAAATTTTTTAGCACTTTCTACCAATTTTACACTAATAAACTGGAAACTACAAGCACGAATATACAAAGCAGCTGCTAATGCTGCTGCTTGATTTTTATTAGGTAATGTTGGAAACAAATTCTCAAAATAACTATCCAATAAAAACAAGCAAATACCATAAATACCTGGATTATCAATATGAACTTCATCTTCAAATATTTTTGTAATTTTTAAATAAACGAGTGATTCTTGTCATTGTGTTATTTTTTTTGGATTAATTTTAAATGTATCATGACCTTTTATTACTTCTATTTCTTCATCAATACCTTGATTATTTAATATAAATAATAGTTGTGTTTTATTTATATTATTTATATTTTTATTTGTAAGATAAATCTTAATTGTTGGCAAAATTAACCTAGCATTATGACTTTGTAAATAATAAAATGCCACCGGATGAAGATCTTCATCAAATGGATTCATTAATACACGACTTATTCTCTCTAAATTTCACTCATGACTTTCATTTTTACTATTTAATCTAATATGAGTAGTAATATTATGATGTAACTCTTGTAATGTAATTTCATGATGAATGGGAATATAAGGCATCTCTAATTCATGTTTGACCAACTTCATTGCTTGATCTCATTTATTTTCACTAATGAGGTGGTTAATTTTACCAATAATGTCTTGATAATAATTGTCATGATTTATCATTATTTAGTTAAACCTTCTTAGTATTTTAAAATTTAATGGCGCCCACGAGAAGATTCGAACTTCTGACCCCCGCCTTAGAAGGGCGGTGCTCTATCCACTGAGCTACGTGGGCATAACATTTACCATAAGTAATCTTAACTTGTTTGATTAAAAAATGCAATTATTAATTGGCTACTTTTTTGTAGATTAGACACACTTTTTGGACTAATAAAAGTTTGGAGGGTTGTCAAAAATTCGGAATAAATTAATTCAACATAGTCTTATTATGCTTAGACAAGAAATAATTAGGATTTTTTATGTAATTGTAAGTTTATCGTACTACTATTTTAAAAATATTACAACTAAGATACTTATAATAAATTTTATTTATTGTTAAAATGAGTTCATAATTTTAAGGAGATTTTAAAGATGAAAACTAAAAAATTACTGTTAATAACAGTATCACTATTTATTTTAACTATTTTACTTATGATTATAGGATTAATGCTAATAGGTTTTTCGAAACATTATGATTGTATGCCTATTATTAATTTAAATTCAAAATTAGTTTTAATAGAAAAAAATGGATTTAGTTTATTAAATTATATAAGTGTAAACTATGTCTTAAGTCACTCTACAAACTTTATACGTTTAACAAATAATTATTATAATTGAATTCAATTACAAATTGGAGTTATTTTTTGTGTGATTTTAGTTCCAATTTTGGGATTAATTACTTTATCATTAACTTTTTTAATTATTGGTTTAAAAATAAAAGTAAAGAATAATAATTTTTGAGATGCTATTCAAAATTGTGAAATAATAAGCAATTATTACATTAATTAAACTATAATTCTAAATTTATTTTATTACATTTAAAAATAACCATTTTAATGTAAATTAAAATATTATATGTTCTATTGCCAAGCATTTCTTTTAAAACATGTCAAATATTTGTTTCAGTAAAACAACCAATATTTCATTTAGCGCTTTGATTAACAATTCCTTTTTTATTATTTTTAAAATATTTTTTCTTTAATTTTTTATGATTATCTAATTCTTTATATAAATAGTCAATTAATTGTTCATATTGACCGTTATTAATTAAATTTTTGCAATAATTATATTCTTGTAAATATTTTCCTTTATTTCCAGCCATTATCCCAATATATAATGTTCTAATTAAATGGAATTTATCTAAAACAAACTGTGCACCTAAATAATAAGCAACTTCTTTAATTCATCCTGCACTATCACCACAAATAATAATTTTTGATTGTTCAACATTTTCATAAAATTTTTGACAATGTTCTTTAACAAATTCAGCAGTTTTTTTAACTCCAATTTTTGTTTTTGTTGGTCTTATAATTGCTTTTACTCTTTTATTTTGTACTTTGTGATTAATATTATCTGTATATGTTACTATTAAACGCATAGAGTGTTTTATACCCTTACGTTTAAAATTTCAAAATTTTCGATGTCCATCATCAATTGCTACAAAAATAGGTTGATTTTTTTCTAATTTTACTTTTACTGGATTTGCTTCAATTAATTCTAAATTTTTAAAAACTCTATGAACAGTACTAACACTAATACCAGCTTTTTTACAAATAGCAAAAATATCATGATATCTTTTTCCATCAGCAAAATATTCAATAATAGTTTGTTCAACATCTTTACCAATTCTTTTATATTTAGGTAATTCTAGTCATTCATCAACTAAACAAACACGAGCTCATTTTTGTAATTTTTCATCAAAATATTCATAAATTCTTCTTTTATAAGTTACTAATCCATACATTATTTTTCTTGTTCGATATTGATAATCAACAATTTTATATTTCTTTTTGTCTTTTGTATTTTTTATTCTTCAATCTCATTTTTCTCATTTCTTTTTTATATGTTCTAAAATTAATTTATCAATTTTTGCATTTTGTTCTCTAAAATTTCATTTATAATTAAAATTCATATTTAACTCTCCTATTTGTTTTTTTTAAAAATTTCTTAATTAATCTCTTAATTTATATAAAAAATAAATTTTTTAATAAATTATTTTTATTATGTACTATAATCAATATAAAAATGTAATTATGATTAAAATAATGCTACTGTAAAAAAAGTATCTTCACATTTTCCGTATAAAAAAGTATTAATATAATTTTTATATTTAAATTGATTACAATATGTAATAGAAAAGTTTATAAGGGGTGTTAAGATGAGAAAAATACTAAGTTTATTAGGAGCAATGATTTTAACTACAACGACAAGTGCTAGTGTTATTGCATGTGGGGGAGAAAATGAAAAGTCAATGGTAAGCCATAAAAATAATTTAAATAAATTTGAATTACCAGTTCTTTATTTGAGAGCTAAAATAAATAAAAAATATAATCAATTAAATGGTGACATTATTCATCAAAATTTTGGCGTTTCTTTGAAAGATGGTTATGAAATAAAATATTATAGTGATGAACAAGGGACAGTGGAAGTTACAAATGATAATCAAAGTCCAGGTATTGTCTATTTTACTATTACAGCGGCTAACGATGACCCTTTTTGAGAAGGAACAACTAATATATTTTATTGAAAACTTATTTAATATTTCAAAAATACTAGTAAAAATGTAATTTGGAATAAAATAATGCTATTGTGAAAAAAAAGCATCTTCACATTTGCAATATAACAAATAAATGACATCGAATTAATAGTATAAGTCTCACAAAATAAACGTCTTTAATTTAGGCGTTATTTTTTTGTTTAAAAGGTATATTGTAAAAATAATAAAAAATAAGTACAATTAAGTAATAAAATTTGTAGAAAAAGGGAATAAATCATGAAAATAAAAGAAAAATCATTAATAGTTGTAAATAATTTAGGCTTTTTTCCCTTTATGTACTATTTTTAAATTTTATCACATAAATGCTGAGAAAAGCCTATCTACGGACTTCTCCCCACATTTTTAAATGAAACATAGCATTACAGTTTCAAAAGTAGGTATCTTGTTGAATTTATATGCAGCTTCTTTGGCATATAAATGAACATGATGTTTTGCAACTTTGATATGTGTTTTAAATGTTCTTCGTATATGTTTTCATACTGATTCAATTTGATTGGTATTTACGTCAATTTTTGAAACATAACCATCTTGATGGTTAACTGTTTTGTGATTAGGGAAAAGTGATTTGAAATCACGATATCCTTTTCAAGAATCAGTATGTACATCACACTTTGAAGAAATATGGTTTCTTGCAAACTGCAAAAGATTTTTACTTTTTGAGTTTTTGATTACTTTCACAATTAAATTATTGGTTTTTTTTCATAAATCCCAACAATTAATGTTTTATTTATCAAAGATCTTCCTTGTTTTTTAAAACCCATATGTGAAAGATACATTTCATCCATTTGCACTATGCCATCAACAATAAATTGATGTTCTTGTTTGGCAATACGATTTCTGATTTCATGACCCATTCTTCAAGCAGTTTTCAAAGTCACACCCAATTCTTTTGCAACATCAGTTGATGTAATTCCATGTTTGGTGTTTATTCATCTAAAGATGAGATAAAATCAAAATCTCAAAGGTGTTTGTGACTTGTAAAAAATGGTGCCATGAAGAATACTAAATGTTTGATGACATTTCAAACATCTTATTCTTCTTAAATTAGAAGTATTCAAACTTGTTCAAGAACACATGATACATTTGTTTTTCTTCAAACTTGCTATATATTTTAAACAATCCTGTTCTGTTTGAAAAGCATTGTTGAACTCATTCAATTTCATTGTTTCCTCCACAAGTACATGTGGGGAGAAGTCCGATAATTTAAAATCTTTTTTAAAGATTTTGCAAAATGAATGTTGTTTGTCAAAGTAAAAATTGGGCATTGGTTAGATAAGTTTACTTTCTTGTCTTCAAATCTGTACAAATTGGTTTGGAGACATTTTTAATCGTAAAATCATTCTATTATTATTTCATCAGTTAATAAATTTTCTTAATGCTTCTGTGAAATGTTTAATGCTATTAAACTTGTTACCAAACATAATTTTAAAATCTCTTTTGATTCAGCAATTTAAACATTCACTTACTTGGTTGCCTTTAAATCCTGATAAACTTTTTGAATGAATTAAAGTTTTACTTTTATTAAAACTATTTGTAACTATTTTACTAGTATTACCTGAACCTAAATCAGATTGGATAAATGTTGCAAATATTTTATGTTCTTTATGACTTGCCTTTGTTACTTGATTAAGAACATTTAAAATGGTTATTGCATTTTCACTTTTATTAATTTTTCAACCAACTATAGCATTACTATTCATATCTGTAGCAATTTCTAATAATAATTTAGTTTTTTTATTATTAATAATTAATTCTTTAAATCAAGTACCATCGATGCCAACTTTTTCAAGATAAGTATTACTGGTAAAATTACGTTTTAATAAATCTTGGAAATTTGATTTTAAGGCATTAGATTTCGCTCTACGCTGTTTTTTGGGTTTGGTTTATAGTGTTTGATATTATTATCTTCTAATAACCTCATAATGCTGTTTTTACTGCATTTAAGATTGGTGTTGTTTTTCTTTAATTTTAATCTCACCTTTTCTAAACTAGTAATTTTAATTATTTTATCTTTGTTGCTAATAACAACAATTTTATTTAATTCTTTTAATAACTCATTATCAATTTTTGTTTGATATTTCTTTTTACCGTTTTTTATTCATTTATAATATGCAACTTTACTGATAGGTAACAAACTAATTATGTCATTAATTCCATAATTTTTATTTCTATATTTATCAACTATTAAAAAACATTTACTTTTCAATAATTTACTATTTAAAATATTTTGATTGTTTTTTAATTCTTTATCACAGAATTGTTTTTGTCTTAAAAATTCATTTTTTATTTTTTCTTTTAGTAGTGACTTTTTGAGTTTTTTATTTTCAAGTTTTAAATTTTTATCTTTGATATTCACTTTATCTATTTGATGATTTGTTTGAAAAGTATGAATAGTAATTAATTATTATTTTTTTGATATTTTTTTACTCAATTATAAATTAATGATCTGGTTGATAATTGATATTTGGTTTTAATATCAATGGTTTTTAATTTTTTAATCACTACATATTCATTTAAAACATCTAGTTTAATTTTTCTTGTATAAACTTTATATTTCATCTTTACTCCTTAACTATTAATTATTTAAACTAATCATACTGTCTAGATTAAAAATTATAGGAGTAAACTTAACTAACTTATGCCCCTCAACTAATAATATAAAGTTATAAAAACTTTTATTAGTCCAAAAAGTGTGTCTAATCTACAAATTAATTATTTCGTAAATTTGACAACCGCCCTAAAAGTTTTTATAACTTTATATTATTAATTGAGGTGTAGTTTAAAATGAAATATTTAATTAATAGTGCTGATTTTACTAAATTTGATTATAAATTTAACAAGTTTGTTGAAAAGTATAAAAATGATAAAAATATTAATAAATTTAATATTTATTATCGTAAATTTAGAAAATTTTGTTTTATTTTTAAAAATAAAAATTCTTGTAAAGAAATAATTTCTCAATTACATATGCCAAAGCAAACTTTTTATTATTGAGCTAAACGTTTTTATGATATTTTCTACAAAAATAAACCTTTTGAAGAATTATTATTTAAATCAACAAAACCTAAAAATATTAAATATTTGTATAATTTGGAATTATCAGAAAAATTTATAAATTATTTTGTTCAGTATAAAGAAGAGTTTGGTATAGGTGCTTTTCAATTTTGTTATTTAATAAGACATATTGATGATATTAGGTTTAATTTTTTGCCAAAACCTTCGGTTAAAACTATATATCGTTGATTAAAACGTTTTGGTTTTTATTTACAAAAAACTATTAAGAAAAAACATTTGAGATATGAAGTAAAAGAAACTGGATTATTGCAGACTGATATTAAAGTAGTATCAGATTATATAACAGGAAGTAAAAGATGATATATTATTGATTTTATTGATGAAAAAACTCGAATTACTTATTTAAAGGGCTTACTAAAACACAAATACAATCATTTACAAACACTGTCAATAAACAAGAAATTGATAAATTTATTTTAAGTATCATTAAAGCAAATGATAATAATGGGTTACCAATTTGAAGACAATTATTGCAACTATTAAGTCCATATCAAGTTTCAACAATTAATTCCAACTTTATTCCTTTATTTACAAAAAATAAGGCTTTTCTCCCTTTATGTGCTATTTTTAAATTTTATCACATAAATGCTGAGAAAAGCCTATCTACGGACTTCTCCCCACATTTTTAAATGAAACATAGCATTACAGTTTCAAAAGTAGGTATCTTGTTGAATTTATATGCAGCTTCTTTGGCATATAAATGAACATGATATTTTGCAACTTTGATATGTGTTTTAAATGTTCTTCGTATATGTTTTCATACTGATTCAATTTGATTGGTATTTACGTCAATTTTTGAAACATAACCATCTTGATGGTTAACTGTTTTGTGATTAGGGAAAAGTGATTTGAAATCACGATATCCTTTTCAAGAATCAGTATGTACATCACACTTTGAAGAAATATGGTTTCTTGCAAACTGCAAAAGATTTTTACTTTTTGCGTTTTTGATTACTTTCACAATTAAATTATTCGTTGTTTTTTCATAAATCCCAACAATTAATGTTTTATTTATCAAAGATCTTCCTTGTTTTTTAAAACCCATATGTGAAAGATACATTTCATCCATTTGCACTATGCCCTCAACAAGAAATTGATGTTCTTGTTTGGCAATACGATTTCTGATTTCATGACCCATTATTCAAGCAGTTTTCAAAGTCACACCCAATTCTTTTGCAACATCAGTTGATGTAATTCCATGTTTGGTGTTTATTCATCTAAAGATGAGATAAAATCAAAATCTCAAAGGTGTTTGTGACTTGTAAAAAATGGTGCCATGAAGAATACTAAATGTTTGATGACATTTCAAACATCTTATTCTTCTTAAATTAGAAGTATTCAAACTTGTTCAAGAACACATGATAAATTTGTTTTTCTTCAAACTTGCTATATATCTTAAACAATCCTGTTCTGTTTGAAAAGCATTTTTGAACTCATTCAATTTCATTGTTTCCTCCACAAGTACATGTGGGGAGAAGTCCGAAAAATAATTTACTGCTTTATGCTTTTTCAAAAAAAACAAATGAAAGCACTTACAACAAAACAAATACAATCATTTACAACAGAACAAATAAAAAATTTCAGTTATAATAAGTTTTCGATACTAGAAAAAGGAATAAGAAAAGCATTAAAAACAATTAATAATCAATTAACAATAGAATATGATTTTTATGAATTTAAATTTCAAATTGAATCATTAACTCCAAAACAATTAGAATGATTTACTTCTAATCAAAAGGCAGCATTTACTAAAGAACAAAAAAAGCTTTTAATAAAGCATCTATACAAACAAGAAATCAACAATTAAATTCAAATTTTAATGTGAATAATATAAATGCTATTTTTGAAACCGAACCATTACCCAAAACAAATAATCCAATAATACCTTCATGATAAAAAGTAATCCCTAAATATTAGGGATTACTTTTTATTGCAATTAAATTATTTTGTTTTTATTTTTTTATAACTAAAATTTCATACTTTTTTTATATAAGAATAAGAATTTTAATTAAGTTATAATTAAAATATGAAATTTGATTAAACATTAGAATAATGATTTAATATATTTTAATTAAAATATAGTTATTATTGTTAATTATTTAGTATTAAGAGAGGGAAAAATATATGAACCAAGATTTGCAAAAACTTTTCCATGAAATGGATTTTAATGATGTTAATAATGAATTTAATCATGCTACTATTAAAAAAGTACAATATTTTCATCATAATCAACAAGTAATAATTACCATCAACTTACCTAATTTTCTAACAACTACTACTTTAAAAAGTTTTGAACAACATTTTGAAAAATTACCTGTTTCGAATATTAGTGTCGATTTTAATGTTTCCCTTACTGCTGATGAATCAACTGTATTAACATATTTTCATTATATTAAAACTCATAAATTGCAACTATTAGCTGGCATTTATTATTCTTTACCCGACTCAGCAATTAATTATAAAAATAATATTATTACCATTACTATTCATAATAGTATTGAAGAAAAATTAATAACTAATGAATTTTTACAATTTATTAATTACTTTCAACAATATGGTTTTAAAAAAATTCAATTAAAAACTAAAATAAATAAAGCAGAGCAACCATTTATTAGTTATGAAGATGAATCTAAAACAGAAATTAGCAAAATTACCAACAATTTAAAAACTAAAATTACTAACAATAATGTAAGTAAAAACTTTAGTACCACTACTTATCGCAAAAAAGCAAAAGTTAATTTAGAAATAACAGACCCAACTCATAGCATTAAAGATATCATTGGCAACGAACCCAATATTATTATTAGTGGTAAAGTTTTTAAAATTAATAAATTTTTAACCAAAACTCAAAAATGATTTTATTCATTTTGAATTACTGATTATAGTGATGCAATTACTTGCAAAGCATTTATTAATAGCGATCAACCAGATGAAAAATTTGATAATATTAAAGTTGATGATTGAATAAAAATTAATGCTAATAGTCGTTATGATAATTATAGTAAAGAACAAGTACTATGAATTGATGATTTAATTATTGATTTAAATAATAAAAATGCTAACAATAATGATGATGCTAAAACTAAAAGAATTGAATTTCATACTCATACTAAAATGAGTGCTATGGATGGTATTACTTCAGCAAGTGATTATATCAATCAAGTAGCTAAATGAGGACACCAAGCAATTGGTTTTACTGATCACTTAAATGTACAAGCATACCCAGATATTGCTAATGCCGCTAAAAAACATCCAAATTTAAAAGTAATGTATGGTGTTGAAATGGATTTAATCCCCAATAATATTAGTATTACTAAAAATAATATTAATACATCATTATTAGATTTAGAATACATTGTTCTTGACTTAGAAACAACTGGTTTATCAACCAATTACCACGAAATTATTGAATTTGGTTATACAATTGTTAAAGACAATAGGATTTTAAAACAAGATACAATTTTAATTAAACCAAATAATCCCGTACCTGAACATATTACTGAACTTACTAGTATTACCAATTTTATGCTAAAAGATAAACAAACATTACAACAAATATTGCCAACAATTATTGAAATAATTGGCAATAAAACAATAGTTGCTCATAATGCTAACTTTGACTTTGGTTTTTTACAAGCAGCAATAAAACAATTGGGTTTCATGCCTTTAAATAATCCTGTCATTGATACTTTGCAATTATCTAGAGCAATTCTACCACAACTAAAATATTATCGATTAGGTACTATTTGTCGTACTTATGGCATTAAATATGATGATGAAATTGCCCACCGTGCTGATTATGATGCTAATGTATTAGCACAAGTATTTTTAAAAATGTTACAACAATTAAAAACAGAATTTAATTGTATTAATTTACAAGAAATTAATAACTTAATTAATGAAGAAATTAATTATAAACTTCGTGGTGAACATATTACTATTTTTGCAAAAAATCAATTAGGTTTAAAAGATTTATATCAATTAGTTTCACTATCTCATACAAAGTATTTTTATAAAACACCAAAAATCATATCAGAAGCAATTAATGAAAATAGAAAAGAATTATTAATTGGTAGTAGTTGTATAAATGGTGCTGTTTTTGAAACAGCATTAAATAAAAGTGAAGAAGAACTAATTAAAATAATGAAATGATTTGATTTTATTGAAATCCAACCACCTGCTGTTTATAAACACTTAATACAGTTAGGAAATATTACTAAAGAACAATTACATGATACTATTAAAAAAATTATTAATAATGCTCTTAAATTAAATAAATTAGTAATTGCTACTAGCGATGCCCACTATTTACATCCCCATGAAAAAATGTATCGTGATGTTATTATTAATAGCAAAGCAATTGGCGGTTTGTTACACCCATTATTTGATCGTAAAGGTAAAGTTACATCATATCCCGATCAACATTTAAGAACTACTAATCAAATGTTAACAGAATTTAACTTTTTAGATGACCCTAATTTAATTAATGATATTGTTATTAATAATCCTTTGCAATTAGCTAAACAATTTGAAATGATTAAACCAATTAAAGATGGATTATTTACACCAAGTATTGTTAATGTTGATACTAAATTACGTAATCTTTGTTATGAACAAGCATGAAATCGTTACGGTAATCCATTACCAACATATGTAGAAAAACGTTTAACTCGTGAATTAGATGCAATTATTACTCATGGTTTTGCTGTTGTTTATTGAATTGCACACAAATTAGTAGAAAAATCTTTACAAGATGGTTATCTTGTTGGTAGTCGTGGCTCAGTTGGTTCATCTTTAGTAGCTACTTTTGCTAACATTACTGAGGTTAACCCACTACAACCACACTATTTATGTCCACAATGTAAAACTAGTGAATTTATTAGTAATGGTTCTTATAAATGTGGTTATGATTTACCAAAAAAAATGTGTTCACAATGCAATATTGATTTAATTACTGATGGTCATGATATTCCTTTTGAAACATTCTTAGGATTTGATGGTGATAAAACACCTGATATTGATTTAAACTTTTCTGGTGAATATCAAAATAAAGCTCATGATTTTACTAAAGAAATGTTTGGTGAAAAAAATGTTTTTCGTGCTGGAACAATTTCAACAATTGCCAATAAAACAGCTTATGGTTATGTTAAAGCTTATGCAGAAAAAATTGGTCAATCAGATATGCGTGCATCAAAACTAGAGTTACTAAGTCAAGGATGTGTTGGTATTAAAAGAACAACTGGTCAACATCCTGGTGGTATTATTGTTGTACCAAAAGAGTATAATATTAACGATTTTACACCAATTAATTTTCCAGCTGATGATACTAGTTCTACATGAAAAACTACCCACTTTGATTTTAATGCTATTCATGATAATTTATTAAAATTAGATATTCTAGGTCACGTTGATCCAACAGCATTAAAAATGTTAGAAAATTTAACTGGTATTGATCCAAAAACTATTCCTAATCAAGATGAAAAAGTTTTATCATTATTTTCTAATTTAAGTGCCTTAAATATTACTAGTGATGATTTACTTGGCGAAAAAACAGGAGCAATTGGTATCCCTGAATTTGGTACTGGTTTTGTTCGTAAAATGTTAAGTGATACATTACCTACTTCATTTTCTGAATTAGTACAAATATCTGGTTTATCACATGGTACTGATGTTTGATTAAATAATGCTGATGAATTAATTTCACAACAAGGTTTAAAACTAAAAGATGTAATTGGTTGTCGTGATGATATTATGACTTATTTAGTATATCAAGGCTTACCAGCAAAAATTGCCTTTAACATTATGGAAGATGTCCGTAAAGGAAAAGGCATTAAACAAGAATATGAAAAGTTAATGCAAGAAAAGAAAGTTCCTAATTGATACATTCAATCTTGCAAAAAAATTAAATATATGTTTCCTAAAGCACACGCTACTGCTTATGTATTAATGGCATGAAGAGTAGCTTGATTTAAAGTTTATTATCCACATGAATATTATGCTACTTATTTTACAACAAGATGTGAAATTTTTGATATTAAAACTATGTTACAAGGTATTAGTGCTATTACTAATAAATTAAAAGATATTAATAACAGATTAAGAAAAAATGATGGTCAAAAAAATACAGTTACTACTAAAGAAAAAGATTTAATCCCATTATTAGAAGTAGCATTAGAAATGAATGCTAGAAATATTAAATTTAGTAATATTAGTTTAGAACATTCTGATGCTAAACTTTTTCAAGTTAAAATAATAAATGGTGAAAAACAAATTTTACCACCTTTTATTACTTTAGATGGATTGGGTGAAATTGTGGCTAATTCAATTGTTAAAGCAAGGAGTGAACAAGCAATTACTTCAAAAAATGATTTACAACTACGAACTAATATTACTAAAACTAATTATCAACTATTAAATGAGTTAGGAGTGTTAGAACATTTAGAAGAAAATACACAATTAATGTTAGAATTATAATACAAAGAAAAAAAGAAAAGATGTGGGATTATTATGTATAAATTAAGTAACAAAGCCAACTTTTATATACGTTTATCTGCATTAATAATGATAATTTTATTTTTAATTATTGATTTAATTAGTGCAATATATTATCCAATGGCAAAATTTAAACCTTTAGGTTATGGTGAACGAGCAAGCAACTATTACGCTTTTTTTACGACTGAAAGTAACTATATGGTTGTTATTTACTTTTGCGTTTATTTATTTGACTCTTATTTTCGTGGTACTAAACCAAGTTTTCAAACCCGATTGGCAGTAACTGTTTATATCACTATTACGATGTTAGTATTTTGAATAGGAATTTTTACTGCTGAACAAGATCCAAAACAATACAGTGCTTATAATTGAATTGCAACATTAATTTTACACTTATTAATGCCAATAATTATGATTACTAGCTTTATTGTTACGTCAGGTCATCAATATATTAATATGAAACAACAACATAAAATATATTTATGATTAATTGTTATTTATCCAGCAATTTATTGTATTGTTATTCTAATTAGAGGTCATTTACGTTATTTAGATTATCAAGATACTATCAGTAAAGGCTTAGTCCCTCATCCACCAAGAGATACATGATATCCATATTTTTTCTTTGATTATTCAAATGGCGAATATGGATGATTAATCGCTGCTAGCGCTGTTGTTTTTGTTTTTGGTTTAGTTTTCAGTTTACAATATTTTTATATTTGAATTAATAACTTAATGTTCAAACGTTATCAAACTTCTGAACATCGTTTATATGATTTTTATCAAAAAATATTACGTCAACTTAATAAAAAAAAAAGAAAAGCAAAATTAAAAAGAAAAGAAAAAAGTAAAATTTAAAACATATCTTATATTTCTTACATGATAAATATTATTGATATAATTAAATAAAAAAGAAAAGTTAGGTGATTGTAATTGAAAATTAACTTGAAAACAATGTTAAAACATGCACAAACTAACAAATACGCAATCCCAAGTTTTAACTTTGATAATTTAGAAATGTTAATTGCAATTACTAATGCAGCCGAAAAACAAAAAGCAACAATATGTTTAATGATAACACCTAACACTATTAATTGTATTGATTTAAAATATGTACTTGCTATTACTAACAATGTTATTAATCGTGCAAAAGTACCAATTTTTTTACAACTAGACCACTGTCTTGATACACACTTTATTAAAACTAAAATTACATCTGATTTTAGTTCAGTTATGTTAAATTACAGTAACTATCCAATTAAAGAAAATATTGAAAAAACTAAAGATATTGTTCATTTTTCTGCTCCTTTGGGTATTGTTGTTGAATAAGAGATTTTTTACAATAATACAAAAGGAGATATTACTAATGATATTAATTTAATTGAACAAGCAATATTATTTAGAAATAAAACTAATATTAATGGTCTTGTATTTACTGCTATCAATAGTCATCATCAAGATAATAGACAAGATTTAAAAATTTCTCTAATTAAAGAAATTGCTATTAAAATGCCTGAAATTTTTTTAGTATTACATGATAATATTACTATTAATAATGAACAATTAACTCTAGCAATTAAAGCTGGTATTACTAAAGTTAATATTAGCAGTGATTTAAGAAAGATTTATGTTGAAAGTCTAAAAAAAAGTTTGCAAACTAACTCTAATTTATCTAATATTAATACTTTAACAGAAAATGCAATGATAGCTATTCAGAAATTTGTTGAAGAAAAAATAATTCTCTTAGGAGCAAATAATCGATATAAATTTTAGTTTTTATACTTATAGATTTTATTTCAAAATAAAATAAAAAGTAAACAATATTGTTCACTTAAAATAGTTACTATTGGATGGGTTACACTTTATTGGACACTAATTACGTAGACAAGTGAACAAATTAGTGAAAAGAAAGGAATTATAATTATGACCAATATTAACTCATATACCGACGAATTTAAAAAGCAAATAGTAGCTTTATATCAAAGTGGTAAATCAATATCTTGCCTTGTTAAAGAGTATAATGTTACAAGAGCAGTTACTTATAAATGAATTAAGCAATTTACTAATTCAGGTAGTTTTAAAACTAAAGATAATCTTTCTGATTTAGAAAAACAATTAATTCAAGCAAATAAAGAATTAAAACAGTTACGAATGGAAAATGATATTTTAAAGCAAGCAGCACTAATAATAGGCAGAAAATAGAAATTATTGTTAAAAATAAATCTAAATATAAAATTCGCACAATGTGTCGTTTTTTAAAACTCTCTAAATCAACATATTATTTTAATTTAAAGAAAAAAGAAAAAAATCAAAATAATATTTATGAACAAGCTGTTATTAGTGCTTTTAAAGAAAATAAAGAAGTTTATGGAACAAGAAGATTAAAAGTCATACTAGCAAACCAAGAAATTTATTTATCACGCAGAAAAATTAAAGAAATTATGAATAAGCATAATTTAATATCAAAATACACTAAATTATCATTCAAAAATCATCATAATAAAGTTAATGATAGTCAAATAACCAATCTTGTTAATAGAAACTTTAATAATAGAATTAAAAATGAAGTTATTGTTAGTGATTTAACTTATGTTCAAGTTAAATGGTAAATGAAACTATATTTGCTTATTAATTGACCTATTTAACCGCGAAATTATTGGACATAGTGTTGGAGTTAAAAAAGATACATCATTAGTAAATCAAGCATTTATGCAATCAAATCGCTGTTTAAAAGATATTGAAATATTTCATAGTGATCGCGACAGTGAATTTAACAATAAAATGATTGATAAACTTTTATTAGCATTCAATATTAATCGTTCTTTAAGCAAAAAAGGCTGTCCTTATGATAATGCTGTTGCTGAAGCAACTTTCAAAACTTTTAAGACAGAATTTATTAATGATAGAAATTTTACATCATTACTCCAATTAAAATTAGAATTATTTGATTACATCAACTGATATAACAACATAAGAATTCACAGCACTCTAAACTACTTAACCCCCATCAAATACCAAGCACAAATGTCTACCAAAAAATAGTCCTAAAAAGTGTTGCCATTCCACTATTTTATTTTTTTAAAATATAAATAATTAAGAAAATTGCTCAAAACTTTTTCATTCAAATTTATTATCCTATTTATAATAGGATTTTATTATAAAGTAAAGATTAAAAAAATATATCTTTAATAGTAATAGCAATAAAGATAACTAAAAATAATATAGCTCCAGCAATACTGACAATAATTTTATATTTTTCATTTAATTTTTTTCTTGTTACCGCTTCAACTGCATTTTCAACAAATTTATAACCATCCAATGGCGGAATTGGTAACATATTTAATAAAAATAAATTAGATGATAATAATGCTGCTCAACGAAAATATGTACTTGCTGCTTGTGTTGATGATAAATCAGGATTTAAAAAACTATTAGTTGATTTAACAATACCAACAGGTCCTGATAAATTTTGTCAATGAAAAGTAACTAATTGTCCTAATGCTTGTAAAAGACTGTAACTATCTTTAAAAGTATCAATGATACCATTACTAATAACTTGCCCTGCATTTAAATAATAACTACCTTGACTAACACCAATGAATAGTACCCCTTTTTGTTCTACAGGTTTAAAAGTAACAGTTTTATCATCTTTATTATCAAAAGTAATTTCATAATCAGCAATAACTGTACCATTAGTAGTCTTTTTATTATATTTACTTAATCATGTTTGTAAATCATAATATGATTTAATCGATTGTTTAGATTCAATATCACCAGTATTATAAATACCAGTAATAGCATCAGTATCTAAAATTGGTAAACTTGGATTATCTTTATTATATTTTTGAACAGCTTCATATAATGGTCCTGTTGTTGCATAGGTTGGTGGCAAGTTAGGATCATATTTATGTGGATAAATTCCATATCCAATCATTAATAAAATAAAAGCTAATAATAAATTCATTAGTGCACCTGCACTAATGAAAGCTGCTTTTTTACCACGTTGCAAGTTTTCCATCATTCGTTTACTATCAATTACTTCATCTTCTCGTCCCTTAGGAGCATCAGCAATTTCTGAAGCAATAGAAACATAACCACCCAATGGTAGTAGTCTTAAAGTATAACGTGTTTCTTTTTTACCTCACTGCAAAAGTTTTGGTCCCATACCAATAGCAAATTCATATACATATGCTTCTGATAATTTAGCAATTACAAAATGAGCAAATTCATGCAAGGTAATTAAAAATAATATTGTAAATAAACCAATTAAAATGGCTAAAAATATATACATAACTTCTTCATCCTTAAATTTTATATCTTAAGCAATAGCTGCTAGAGTAATTAGAGAACCAAAAATAACTACTGTTGAAAATGAATCTAAACGATCTAATAATCCTCCATGTCCAGGTAGAATATTTGAAAAATCCTTAACATGATAATTACGTTTCAAATAAGAAAATAATAAATCACCCATTTGACTAGCAATTGAAAGAATAAAACTAGTAGCAAGATAAGCAATATAGATCGGTGCTTTACTATTAACTTCTAAAAAAGGTAATGGATTATAATTACTTGTTTCTAAAAAAACAGTTACTGTTATCATACTTAAAATAACTGCTGTTATTAAACCAGTAATAGCACCTTCTCAAGTTTTATTTGGTGATATAATTGGTGCCATTTTTGTTTTACCATAAATTATACCACCAATAAAAGCACCAACATCATTAGACATAACAATAATGAATAAAAACAATAATGTTGGTCATCCTAGTTTTGAAAGTTTAATTTCTGATAACATTAAAAAATTAACAGCTTTAACAACAAACACTAAATAAATAATTCAAGTAAAAATAAAAATAACATCACTTAATTGAAAATTTTTACTTCGTCAAGTAATTAAAATAAAAATACAAATGAAAAATAATAAAGTTAATAAAGTCATTCAAGTTTCAAATCAATAATGATTATAAATATATGGACCAAAAGTTTCTTTACCAAGCGGAACTCATAAAAGTATGACTCCTGTTAAAATTATAGAAATTTTAAGTACAATTGATCAATTTGATTCTTTTTTTAAATTAATAATTTCTCATAAACAACCAATAAAAATTAAAGTATTAATTATCATAAATGTATAGGCTGATCACTGTGGTTTATTACCAAAAATTGGTTCTAAATAAACTGCCCCAATAAACATTCATAATACACCACAAGCAATTAACATAAAGCTTGTAAGAATACGATTTTGATAGGTTCTAAAAAAATTACTAAGTTTTGCTAAAAAAGCAACTTTAGATTTTATATTTTCTTTATTTATTATCTTTTTTTTCACAATATTTAACCCCTAACTATTTATTGCTTTATTGCTAAATTTTCATTAAATCGGCTTTTTTATTGTTTTCTATTAATACAAGTTCTTTAATTTTACTATCAGTTAAATCTTGAATTGTAGTTTCTGCATGCTTTTCTTGATCTTCTGGTAATTTTATTTTTTTTAGATTTTGAACAGCATCACGTCGACAATTACGGATTTTAACTTTATATTCTTCAGTTTTTTTACTCAAATCTTTAACTAAAGATTTACGAACGTCTTCTGTTAATTGTGGGAAAATTAAACGTATATTCTCTGCTTCGCTTTTAATTTGTAATTTCAAATCAGCTTTTGTAACAGCTTCTGTAATGTCTTTAATTAAACTACGATCATATGGTTTAATTAATAATTGATGTGCTTCTGCTACTTTAACTTGGGCAATATTACTTAAACTATCAACACCACCATAACATCTAACATTAACTCCTTCTAAGATATTAGGATTAGCTCTTCCGGTGCGAATTTTGTTAATTTCATTTTTATAACGTAAAATTATTTCATTCATCAGATTTGTGGCTTCTAAAATAATAACTTCCATATTTGTTTTCCTCCTAGTTAATAATTTTAAGTTGTTTTTAAATCAAACTATAAAAATTATATAATAATTTTTATTAAAACCAATGGAAAACTATTTAAAAAAATAAAAAACATCATTAATTAATGATGTTTTTTTATTAATATCTTTGGATTTTATTTTCATCATTGTTCAAATCAACTAATATAAAAATACCACCAATAATACCTAATGTAGCACCAAAGATAATTCCTAATATTGCTAAAGCATTTTTTTTGATCAGTAGTCGCTTCACCTTTACTTACTTTTTTGTATAAAATAAAACCGGGTATTGTTCATAATAAAGGAATTATAAATATTGATTATAAAATAAAAACAATAAATATTAATATACTTCCTGCTTTTAACATATTTTTTTCTCCTTCTTTAATTTTTATAATTAAGAATCGGACTTCTCCCCACATGTACTTGTGGAGGAAACAATGAAATTGAATGAGTTCAACAATGCTTTTCAAACAGAACAGGATTGTTTAAAATATATAGCAAGTTTGAATACTTCTAATTTAAGAAGAATAAGATGTTTGAAATGTCATCAAACATTTAGTATTCTTCATGGCACCATTTTTTACAAGTCACAAACACCTTTGAGATTTTGATTTTATCTCATCTTTAGATGAATAAACACCAAACATGGAATTACATCAACTGATGTTGCAAAAGAATTGGGTGTGACTTTGAAAACTGCTTGAAGAATGGGTCATGAAATCAGAAATCGTATTGCCAAACAAGAACATCAATTTATTGTTGAGGGCATAGTGCAAATGGATGAAATGTATCTTTCACATATGGGTTTTAAAAAACAAGGAAGATCTTTGATAAATAAAACATTAATTGTTGGGATTTATGAAAAAACAACCAATAATTTAATTGTGAAAGTAATCAAAAACTCAAAAAGTAAAAATCTTTTGCAGTTTGCAAGAAACCATATTTCTTCAAAGTGTGATGTACATACTGATTCTTGAAAAGGATATCGTGATTTCAAATCACTTTTCCATAATCACAAAACAGTTAACCATCAAGATGGTTATGTTTCAAAAATTGGCGTAAATACCAATCAAATTGAATCAGTATGAAAACATATACGAAGAACATTTAAAACACATATCAAAGTTGCAAAACATCATATTCATTTATATGCCAAAGAAGCTGCATATAAATTCAACAAGATACCTACTTTTGAAACTGTAATGCTATGTTTCATTTAAAAATGTGGGGAGAAGTCCGTAGATAGGCTTTTCTCAGCATTTATGTGATAAAATTTAAAAATAGTACATAAAGGGAGAAAAGCCTTAATAATATCACTTAATAAAATTGAAAGATACAATTGTGTCCTCATTTAAAGTTTAGTTTTTTAACTTATCAATGTTATCACTTTAATTACTATTGATTTCAAATGTCTAATTATTAATAATTTTCATTTATATTAAAAGTAACAAAAAAAAATATGATAAGGCATTGGTTAGATAAGTTTACTTTATTGTCTTCAAATATGTACAAATTGGTTTGGAGACATTTTTAATCGTAAAATCATTCTATCATTATTTCATCAGTTAATAAATTTTCTTAATGCTTCTGTGAAATGTTTAATGCTATTAAAATTGTTACCAAACATAATTTTAAAATCTCTTTTGATTCATCGATTTAAACATTCACTTACTTGGTTGCCCTTAAATCCTGATAAACTTTTTGAATGAATTAAAGTTTTACTTTTATTAAAACTATTTGTAACTATTTTACTAGTATTACCTGAACCTAAATCAGACTGGATAAATGTTGCAAATATTTTATGTTCTTTACGACTTGCCTTTGTTACTTGATTAAGAACATTTAAAATGGTTATTGCATTTTCACTTTTATTAATTTTTCAACCAACTATAGCATTACTATTCATATCTGTAGCAATTTCTAATAATAATTTAGTTTTTTTATTATTAATAATTAATTCTTTAAATCAAGTACCATCGATGCCAACTTTTTCAAGATAAGTATTACTGGTAAAATTATGTTTTAATAAATCTTGGAAATTTGATTTTAAGGAATTAGATTTCGCTCTACGCTGTTTTTTGGGTTTGGTTAATAGGGGGTTGATATTATTATCTTCTAATAACCTCATAATGCTGTTTTTACTGCATTTAAGATTGGTGTTGTTTTTCTTTAATTCTAATCTCACCTTTTATAAACTAGTAATTTTAATTATTTTATCTTTGTTGCTAATAAAAACAATTTTATTTAATTCTTTTAATAACTCATTATCAATTTTTGTTTGATATTTCTTTTTACCGTTTTTTATTCATTTATAATATGCAACTTTACTGATAGGTAACAAACTAATTATGGGCATTGGTTAGATAAGTTTACTTTCTTGTCTTCAAATCTGTACAAATTGGTTTGGAGACATTTTTAATCGTAAAATCATTCTATCATTATTTCATCAGTTAATAAATTTTCTTAATGCTTCTGTGAAATGTTTAATGCTATTAAACTTGTTACCAAACATAATTTTAAAATCTCTTTTGATTCATCGATTTAAACATTCACTTACTTGGTTGCCTTTAAATCCTGATAAACTTTTTGAATGAATTAAAGTTTTACTTTTATTAAAACTATTTGTAACTATTTTACTAGTATTACCTGAACCTAAATCAGACTGGATAAATGTTGCAAATATTTTATGTTCTTTACGACTTGCCTTTGTTACTTGATTAAGAACATTTAAAATGGTTATTGCATTTTCACTTTTATTAATTTTTCAACCAACTATAGCATTACTATTCATATCTGTAGCAATTTCTAATAATAATTTAGTTTTTTTATTATTAATAATTAATTCTTTAAATCAAGTACCATCGATGCCAACTTTTTCAAGATAAGTATTACTGGTAAAATTACGTTTTAATAAATCTTGGAAATTTGATTTTAAGGAATTAGATTTCGCTCTACGCTGTTTTTTGGGTTTGGTTAATAGTTTGATATTATTATCTTCTAATAACCTCATAATGCTGTTTTTACTGCATTTAAGATTGGTGTTGTTTTTCTTTAATTCTAATCTCACCTTTTCTAAACTAGTAATTTTAATTATTTTATCTTTGTTGCTAATAACAACAATTTTATTTAATTCTTTTAATAACTCATTATCAATTTTTGTTTGATATTTCTTTTTACCATTTTTTATTCATTTATAATATGCAACTTTACTGATAGGTAACAAACTAATTATGTCATTAATTCCATAATTTTTATTTCTATATTTATCAACTATTAAAAAACATTTACTTTTCAATAATTTACTATTTAAAATATTTTGATTGTTTTTTAATTCTTTATCACAGAATTGTTTTTGTCTTAAAAATTCATTTTTTATTTTTTCTTTTAGTAGTGACTTTTTGCGTTTTTTATTTTCAAGTTTTAAATTTTTATCTTTGATATTCACTTTATCTATTTGATGATTTGGGCATTGGTTAGATAAGTTTACTTTCTTGTCTTCAAATCTGTACAAATTGGTTTGGAGACATTTTTAATCGTAAAATCATTCTATCATTATTTCATCAGTTAATAAATTTTCTTAATGCTTCTGTGAAATGTTTAATGCTATTAAACTTGTTACCAAACATAATTTTAAAATCTCTTTTGATTCAGCGATTTAAACATTCACTTACTTGGTTGCCTTTAAATCCTGATAAACTTTTTGAATGAATTAAAGTTTTACTTTTATTAAAACTATTTGTAACTATTTTACTAGTATTACCTGAACCTAAATCAGACTGGATAAATGTTGCAAATATTTTATGTTCTTTACGACTTGCCTTTGTTACTTGATTAAGAACATTTAAAATGGTTATTGCATTTTCACTTTTATTAATTTTTCAACCAACTATAGCATTACTATTCATATCTGTAGCAATTTCAAATAATAATTTAGTTTTTTTATTATTAATAATTAATTCTTTAAATCAAGTACCATCGATGTCAACTTTTTCAAGATAAGTATTACTGGTAAAATTACGTTTTAATAAATCTTGGAAATTTGATTTTAAGGAATTAGATTTCGCTCTACGCTGTTTTTTGGGTTTGGTTAATAGTTTGATATTATTATCTTCTAATAACCTCATAATGCTGTTTTTACTGCATTTAAGATTGGTGTTGTTTTTCTTTAATTCTAATCTCACCTTTTCTAAACTAGTAATTTTAATTATTTTATCTTTGTTGCTAATAACAACAATTTTATTTAATTCTTTTAATAACCCATTATCAATTTTTGTTTGATATTTCTTTTTACCGTTTTTTATTCATTTATAATATGCAACTTTACTGAAAGGTAACAAACTAATTATGTCATTAATTCCATAATTTTTATTTCTATATTTATCAACTATTAAAAAACATTTACTTTTCAATAATTTACTATTTAAAATATTTTGATTGTTTTTTAATTCTTTATCACAGAATTGTTTTTGTCTTAAAAATTCATTTTTTATTTTTTCTTTTAGTAGTGACTTTTTGAGTTTTTTATTTTCAAGTTTTAAATTTTTATTTTTGATATTCACTTTATCTATTTGATGATTTGTTTGAAAAGTATGAATAGTAATTAATTTATTATTTTTTTGATATTTTTTTACTCAATTATAAATTAATGATCTGGTTGATAATTGATATTTGGTTTTAATATCAATGGTTTTTAATTTTTTAATCACTACATATTCATTTAAAACATCTAGTTTAATTTTTCTTGTATAAACTTTATATTTCATCTTTACTCCTTAACTATTAATTATTTAAACTAATCATACTGTCTAGATTAAAAATTATAGGAGTAAACTTAACTAACTTATGCCGGTGCACAGTTTGTTTTAGATAAATTTCATTTAATTAGAACATTATATCTTGGAATAATGGCTGGAAATAAAGAAAAATATTTAGAAGAATATAATCACTGTAAAAATTTAATTAATAATGGTCAATATGATGAATTAATTAACTATGGCTTTTCTCCCTTTATGTACTATTTTTAAATTTTATCACATAAATGCTGAGAAAAGCCTATCTACGGACTTCTCCCCACATTTTTAAATGAAACATAGCATTACAGTTTCAAAAGTAGGTATCTTGTTGAATTTATATGCAGCTTCTTTGGCATATAAATGAACATGATGTTTTGCAACTTTGATATGTGTTTTAAATGTTCTTCGTATATGTTTTCATACTGATTCAATTTGATTGGTATTTACGCCAATTTTTGAAACATAACCATCTTGATGGTTAACTGTTTTGTGATTAGGGAAAAGTGATTTGAAATCACGATATCCTTTTCAAGAATCAGTATGTACATCACACTTTGAAGAAATATGGTTTCTTGCAAACTGCAAAAGATTTTTACTTTTTGCGTTTTTGATTACTTTCACAATTAAATTATTGGTTGTTTTTTCATAAATCCCAACAATTAATGTTTTATTTATCAAATATCTTCCTTGTTTTTTAAAACCCATATGTGAAAGATACATTTCATCCATTTGCACTATGCCCTCAACAATAAATTGATGTTCTTGTTTGGCAATACGATTTCTGATTTCATGACCCATTCTTCAAGCAGTTTTCAAAGTCCCACCCAATTCTTTTGCAACATCAGTTGATGTAATTCCATGTTTGGTGTTTATTCATCTAAAGATGAGATAAAATCAAAATCTCAAAGGTGTTTGTGACTTGTAAAAAATGGTGCCATGAAGAATACTAAATGTTTGATGACATTTCAAACATCTTATTCTTCTTAAATTAGAAGTATTCAAACTTGTTCAAGAACACATGATACATTTGTTTTTCTTCAAACTTGCTATATATTTTAAACAATCCTGTTCTGTTTGAAAAGCATTGTTGAACTCATTCAATTTCATTGTTTCCTCCACAAGTACATGTGGGGAAAAGTCCGTTAACTATTTATATAAAGAATTAGATAATCATAAAAAATTAAAAAAACAGTATTTTAAAAATAATAAACAAGGTATTGAAAATCAAGGTGCAAAGTGAAATATAGGTTGCTTTACTGAAACTAATATTTGACATGTTTTAAAAGAAATGCTTGGTAATAGAACATATAATATTAGTATTTACATTAAAATGGTTATTTTTAAATGTAACAAAATAAATTTAGAAACATAATTTAATGAATATAGTAATTATTGATTATTTCGCAATTTTGAATAGCATCTCAAAAATTATTATTTTTTATTTTTATTTTTAAACCAATAATGAAAAAAGTGAATAACATAGTTATAAAAAATAAAATTGGAACTAAAATTAAAACCAAAAAAATTCCACTTCGTAATTCAGTTCATTCATAATAATTTTCTTTAATATGATGAGTTCCAAGATTATAAAAATATTTTGCAGAATGCTCTATGATAAAACTTAATTGAAAATGTTTTAACATTTTAAATCCATTAATACAATTTAAATTTTTATCAAAATAAAAAAGATTAAAGTGACTAAAATTTATTAATATTAATCCTATAATTAAAGTTAAAATGCTTAAAATAAATAATGATACAGTTAATAACTGTAATTTTTTCAGTGTTTTAATTGTCATTTTTAAATTCTCCTTAATTTATTTTAAAAGTAAAGCACTTACTAAATTTAATTATAAGTATTTTAGTTGCAATATTTTTAAAAAAATTATATTATTTAAATACAATTTCATAAAAATCCAAATTATTTCTTGTCTAAAAGATAATAAGACTACAACGATTTAATTTATTCCGGATTTTTGACAATCTCCCTTATTTCTTTTTATAATTCAATAAACTACTTTTTATTGAATTCGGTTGATTTGTTAATATTGTTTCTGGTTTACCACCTGTATTAATTGGTTCTTTAAATAATGGTTGTTCTTTAATCATTTTTTTAATAGTGTCTTCTATTTTTGAATTTTCTATATTACTAGTTTTAAACTTTAAATAATCATAAAATTCACTTTTAACTTGATATTTGTTAAATATATTAAGGCTTTTCTCCCTTTATGTACTATTTTTAAATTTTATCACATAAATGTTGAGAAAAGCCTATCTACGGACTTCTCGCCACATTTTTAAATGAAACATAGCATTACAGTTTCAAAAGTAGGTATCTTGTTGAATTTATATGCAGCTTCTTTGGCATATAAATGAACATGATGTTTTGCAACTTTGATATGTGTTTTAAATGTTCTTCGTATATGTTTTCATCTTGATTCAATTTGATTGGTATTTACGCCAATTTTTGAAACATAACCATCTTGATGGTTAACTGTTTTGTGATTAGGGAAAAGTGATTTGAAATCACGATATCCTTTTCAAGAATCAGTATGTACATCACACTTTGAAGAAATATGGTTTCTTGCAAACTGCAAAAGATTTTTACTTTTTGCGTTTTTGATTACTTTCACAATTAAATTATTGGTTGTTTTTTCATAAATGCCAACAATTAATGTTTTATTTATCAAAGATCTTCCTTGTTTTTTAAAACCCATATGTGAAAGATACATTTCATCCATTTGCACTATGCCCTCAACAATAAATTGATGTTCTTGTTTGGCAATACGATTTCTGATTTCATGACCCATTCTTCAAGCAGTTTTCAAAGTCACACCCAATTCTTTTGCAACATCAGTTGATGTAATTCCATGTTTGGTGTTTATTCATCTAAAGATTAGATAAAATCAAAATCTCAAAGGTGTTTGTGACTTGTAAAAAATGGTGCCATGAAGAATACTAAATGTTTGATGACATTTCAAACATCTTATTCTTCTTAAATTAGAAGTATTCAAACTTGTTCAAGAACACATGATACATTTGTTTTTCTTCAAACTTGCTATATATTTTAAACAATCCTGTTCTGTTTGAAAAGCATTGTTGAACTCATTCAATTTCATTGTTTCCTCCACAAGTACATGTGGGGAGAAGTCCGTATATTAATTATCTCTTTTTCTTTAATTTCTTGATTAAGTTTATTTAACTTATTTTCTAATTCAACAATCTTAGTTTCTTGCTCTTGTTGTAAATTATTATTCTCAGTTAAAGGTTCAGTTGTTTCTTGAACATTAGTTTCATTTTCTAACATTTACATCACACCTTTATTATTTACTTTCTTTATTAATTTTGGCTTTTCTCTCTTTATGTACTATTTTTAAATTTTATCACATAAATGCTGAGAAAAGCCTATCTACGGACTTCTCCCCACATTTTTAAATGAAACATAGCATTACAGTTTCAAAAGTAGGTATCTTGTTGAATTTATATGCAGCTTCTTTGGCATATAAATGAACATGATGTTTTGCAACTTTGATATGTGTTTTAAATGTTCTTCGTATATGTTTTCATACTGATTCAATTTGATTGGTATTTACGCCAATTTTTGAAACATAACCATCTTGATGGTTAACTGTTTTGTGATTAGGGAAAAGTGATTTGAAATCACGATATCCTTTTCAAGAATCAGTATGTACATCACACTTTGAAGAAATATGGTTTCTTGCAAACTGCAAAAGATTTTTACTTTTTGCGTTTTTGATTACTTTCACAATTAAATTATTGGTTGTTTTTTCATAAATCCCAACAATTAATGTTTTATTTATCAAAGATCTTCCTTGTTTTTTAAAACCCATATGTGAAAGATACATTTCATCCATTTGCACTATGCCCTCAACAATAAATTGATGTTCTTGTTTGGCAATACGATTTCTGATTTGATGACCCATTCTTCAAGCAGTTTTCAAAGTCACACCCAATTCTTTTGCAACATCAGTTGATGTAATTCCATGTTTGGTGTTTATTCATCTAAAGATGAGATAAAATCAAAATCTCAAAGGTGTTTGTGACTTGTAAAAAATGGTGCCATGAAGAATACTAAATGTTTGATGACATTTCAAACATCTTATTCTTCTTAAATTAGAAGTATTCAAACTTGTTCAAGAACACATGATACATTTGTTTTTCTTCAAACTTGCTATATATTTTAAACAATCCTGTTCTGTTTGAAAAGCATTGTTGAACTCATTCAATTTCATTGTTTCCTCCACAAGTACATGTGGGGAGAAGTCCGTAGATAGGCTTTTCTCAGCATTTATGTGATAAAATTTAAAAATAGTACATAAAGGGAGAAAAGCCTTAAAAAATAAATAATCTAATTTATTTTGTTTACATGTTCAACAAAAATACTTTTTCATTATGAGTTGAATTTTCCTTATAGGAAATAACTATATAATTAATTGGTAAATCATCATGTTTATATGGATTATTTATTTTAAAACCTTTTCTATTTTCTTCTCACCTAATGTTATATTTAAAACAAGGATTAGTAATTTTAGTTTTGTTATCTGTAATTTCACCCATAAATCAACTATTATGCTGTTCATAAAATGTTAATGGTTCAAGTTTTATATTATTAAGATAATATTCTTTTGGAGCGGTTGGTTTATTAACAGTTATTTTTTGCTCAGAAATATATGGTTCTAATAGTTTTACTAATTCATTACCACTTAATTCTCTTTTAACATTGTCTAAATTAAAAACTCAATATGTGTAACTGTTATCAACAATAAAAGAATTATTTTTAATCATTCATTTTGGAAGTGATAATTTATATTTAACATAATCAATAAGAATAGATTATGGTTTATTTTTAACAATTTGTTCTTTTTTAAATTCTATTTGCATAATAATCCTTTCCTAATATGTTCTGTTGCTTCTAGCATAAAGAACATATAATTTGATTTTTAGATTATTAATAATAGGACGGCTAACAAATTTAACAAATTTTTTACAGAATAATTTTCAATATAATATATTATAGAAATACTCCTTTCCTTATTTATAAAAATTAACAAAGACGAGAATAAAAATCTCGTCTTTTTTTGTAATTGTAAAATTTTATAAAATTTTTATAACCTTCTTTAATACTACTATCAACACGTGTTAATGAATTAAAAAAGTGAACCACAACACAGTTGTTCAAAATAGTGGCTAGCATGTGGACTTGCATGAATAAATAATAAGTGGATGATGCCTAATAAAATATACTAACTAGTAATGGTAATTCTTGGGGTGGGAGCGAATTGGAAACTAGTATATATAGACCTGTTGTAGGGACCTATTGTATTAATTCTATTCTTTATTTAACCAACCTTGCCACTCTCCAGTGAGCAAGTGTTGGTTTTATTTTTTATTTTTTTTGAAAAAATTTTTGGGCGAGAAAATAAATTTCAAACTTGTAAAAAAAAGGACGTATGAGATTAATGGATAGAAAGGTACAACAAGAGCGATAAACTGATGTATTTCTATTTTTGTTAATTTAATTATATCACAAAATACCTAAATGTTGAAAAATATAATTATCATTTTTCAACTTAAATAACACAAAAATACTAATCTTAAAATTAGAAATAAAAAATATTAAGTTTTAAATTATTAAGCACTATTAAGATAACTTCTACTATTTAAATAATTTGCTTTTGCTATTAACATATTATTTAATGTTTGATAATGATATATTTTTGCTCCATTAGTTAAAGATTTTAAAAAATGATATACATCACTTTCAGCACTACAACCTATATTTCATGAAGCATTTTGATTAATAATTCCTTGTTCATTATTTTTAAAATAATTAAAATTTTTTTTAGTAACTTTATTATGATTATTTTCTAAAATAGTAATTAATTCCTTATAACTACCATTTGAAAAAGTAGTTGTTACATCTAAATATTTTGTTCAATCAAGTGCTTTCTTTTGATGTTTACCACGAACATTAACAAAAGATTTTCATAAATAACTATAAGCATGATATTTATCTAAAATATAATAACAACCCAATCAACTAGCCATTGCTCTAATTCATAATGCACCATCACCAGCAATTACTAAATTATAATTATTATATTCTCAATTAATAGCAAATATATTTAATTTAATATCATAATGATTATTAATAGTTTGCATTGTAAAATTATGCAATTCTTCTTGTTTTGGAGCATTATTAGTTTTAAATAACATAAATGAAGTTATTTTCTTTTCTAATTTATTTCTATATAAATAAATTTCTTTTTTCCCTAGATTAAAAGTTAAAATTCTACAGCAATATTGTTGTTTTAAACCATTTTCATTTCAACAAGTAACAAAAGCATCATCTGCACATATATTTAATTTTTGATTATCTAATACTTTAAATTTTTGTTCTGGTATTAATTTTTCAATTTTTGCATTTTTAAAAATTCTTGAAATAAAATTTTTAGAAAAATAACTATATTCATATTCTGCTTGAATATGTGTATATGTTTTTTTAGTTATTAAGTTTTTTATTAAATTACTAAGTATTTTTAATTTTAAATCTTTAATAACTCTTGCACGTTTTTCAATATTAAATTCTTCATCAGTAAAATATCTAGTTCTTTTTTCTATATTATCTCAATATATTCTTCTATTAAAAGTTGCAAATCCAATTTCAGTATTTACTGTTCTATTACGTTTTTTTGAAACTTTATATCTTTCTTTTTCTTCTTTAGTTCTATTTTTAAAAAAATTTTCATCTCAATCCTCGACTTCTTTAACAAACTCTGGTAGAATATTATTAATTTTATTGTTTAAAAAATTTTGAAAACTAAACATATTTCAACACCTTTCTATTGATTTTTTAACTCCAAACATTGTATCAAATTTATTAATTTAATGTTGAAAAATATTTAGTTTCATAGTATAATATTAGAGAACGATAAAATTGATAGTGATGTATTTCTAGTTTAACGTTTAAAGATAACTTTTATTAGTTATCTTTTCTTTTTTAATAAAATAATGTACAATAAAGAAAAATGTAAATAGAAAAGGAAAATAAAAAATGCTAGAAAGAACATTATGAATATTATTATTAATAATAGTAGAGATGACATGAATTTTATTAATACATTATGGAATTAAATATTGTAATAATGATAAAATTTTTGGTATTTTTTTGATAACAATTCCATTGCCTATAGTAGGTACTTTTATTGGTTGTATGATTATGTATAAATCACAACATCCAGAATATAAATTTTGAAAAAGTTTAGGAAATAAAATTAAGAAATTGTTTAAATTTAAGAAAAAAGAAGATAAAATCAAACATGGAATTACTAATGTATAAAAATTTTATTAAGATAGATAAAAAAAGTGATATTAATAAATTTAATTTTAAAAAAAGTAAAAATAATAAATATACATTAATATTAAAAGATAAAAATTATGATTTAACTTTTAAATATGGTGAATTAATTAAAGTCAATGATAGAGAATTAAGCATTAATGAAATTCAAAATTATGGTGGTTGAAAATTAGCGTTACGTGGAATAATAAGAGAGATATGATTAAAAGATATCGAAGACAAAGAAAATGAAAAAATAATAAGAGATAAAAAGAAAACTTTTGAAAAAGTAATCGATAATGATTTAAAAATTAAGTTCATTAATGAGAGAACTAATTATATTATTAATGATTGTAATAAAAATCACGGTTATAATATTTACAACCGTTTTTCTGATAATAGTATAATATGTGATATATGTTCAAATTTATTTAAAGAAAAACGTAAGTTATCATTAAAAGAATGAAAAGAAAAAAATAAAAATTAATTATTTTTTTGTTATAATTATATTATAAAAATTAAATAAAAAAATATATGAAGTAATTAATAAAGTTAATAAGTTATTGCTACCACGTTCTAACTTAAAGATTATATTAATTATATCATAAATTTTTGTGTTTTTAAAGCATATAAAAGGAGATTTTTATGTGCAAGAAGAAAAAATAAGAATTAGATACAATATTAAATCTTTAAAAGAAGAAATAAAAAAATATTTTGAATATTGTACTACTAATGAAGAAATACCAACAAAAGAAGGTATGCAAATGTTCTTAAATATTACTCAAAATACTATAAATGAGTGAAAAAAGAAACAAAAAGATACTTTTTTACAACAAATTAATTGAGCATATGCAAAAATTAAACATTTAAATCTTCAAAGATTTTTAAAAGCAAGTCCTAATTCTTCTGCTTGATATTTAGAAAGAGCATATGTAAAAGACTATAATTTATCTACAAAAATAGATATTAATACTGATAACACACACCCTATAGTAATTCAACTTGAAAATAAGAGTAAGAATAAATGTTAAGTAATTTTGGTTATTTATTAGATATTGCTAAAAGAATGTATTTAAAACAACCTTTAAATATTACTAAAATTAAACAATTAGGTAGTCGTAAATCTGGTAAAACATTTAGTGATATTGAATTTCTTGGAATTTTATTAATGTTAGATAATATTAATATTCATGCTTATTTAATTCGTAATATGTCAAAACAATTAAATGATAGTTGACAAGAATTAAAACAAATTATTAGAGCAACTTATCCTAGTATTAATTTTATTATTAGTGAAACTAAAAAAACTATTGAATTTAATGGTAGTAAAATAACTTGTAAATATTTACATTCACAAGATAATAGTAATGTTAAATTAACTGGATTAGCAAGTAATTATTTATATGATTATGTAATTATATGAAGTGATGAAAGATATGAAATTACTGAAAATGATTATCAAGATTTAAAAGATGCTATTCGTGGAGCAAATCAATTATTAGAAATTGAAAGTTGTAATCCTTGAAGTATTTTAAATGAATTTATTAAAAAAACAGTAACAGCATGTCCTCAAAATGAAAAACAAATTATTAATGAATATGAACAATTTACTATTATTGATAATACTATTTATCATTATCAAAATTGAAAACTTAATACTCATTTAAAAGATAGTGATAAACAACAATTATTAGAAATAGAAAAATTAGACCCAATATCTGCAAGAGTACGAAGTCATGGTTTAGTAGGTTATGAATCTGGTGGAATATATTCACATTTATTACCTAAAATTAGTAGAGTAATACAACCAAGTTATAGATTTAGTGCTGGATTAGATTATGGGTTTAAAGATGATGCTATGGCATGTTTATTAATAGGTTTTGATTATAATTTTAAATTTGTTAATGTTATTGATTGTTTAAAAATAGAAAATAAATTAATTCGTTATGATAATAAACAATTAGCAAGATTAGTAGTTGAATTTTATATTAAACTAGCAAAAGAAAATAATTTGTTATATGAATATGGTTTAACTGTATATTGTGATTTTTCAAATTATACATTTATTGAAATGTTAAATGATACAGCAATTAAATATCAAGTTAATTCATGGCTCTATTTTAAAGATTGTGTGAAGTTAAGGTTAGAGTTTAGAATAGGTAAGAATGTGGCTTTAATGGCATCAGAACGATTAAATATAAACATAAAGAATAATGCTCAATTATTATTAGATGAATTTAGATTGGCTGTATGAGACCCTAAGAGTATTAAACAAATACCATTAGCAGGTAATGACCATTTACGTGATGCTTTTGATTATGCTATAGAGCCATATATTAGAAATTTAAGTGCAAATATAAATCCTTATTTTGAAAGGAAGTAACATATGAATAATAATCATAATACTGAAATATTAACACCAAATTGATGTATGATAAATCTTCAAGAAATAATAGCAAATCATGCAAGTAAATTATTATGAGGTAATGGTTATACTTTAACAAGTGAACATCCAAAATATAAAAATGCTATTGAAAAATTAAAAGAATGAAATAATTTTGATAGTTTATTTTATCAAGATTGTCATATTAAATCTGGTTATGGTTATAGTATTGTTCAAATTGATAGAAGTAAAACTGGAAGAATATCTTTAAATTTTGCTCAACCTTATGCTCAATCAAGAGTAGCAAGAGTATTAGAAACTGAATATAGTGCATCAACATGGTCAAGATTACAATATGATGACCAAAGTATTTATGTTAAAACAACATATACTCCAAATCAAATTATTAGATATTTTACAAGTGATACTGTTACATTAGATGGTTTACAAAAAGAAATAAGTGAAGATTTACAATTACCATTAATTGAAAATCATAATTTAGGTATTATTCCAGTTAAATTTATGCAAAATTTACCTAAAAAGAATTTCTTTGGTGGAGTTATTGGTGATTATTATCCAGATATGACTCCAATTAAAAATTTACAAAAATTATTAAATAAAACATTTGAATCAATTGAACATGAACTTGAATGTAATATAACTCGTGTATTTTTAGATATTACTGAACAAGAAATAAATCAATCTAAAACTGCTTTTGATTTAAAAAAATTAATAGGTAAATTTATTTTACAAGCAAATTTAAGAAGTATGGGAAGTACTAGTGGAACACCACCAATTGCAATATTACAAGGTAATCCCATTTTAGATAAATATGGTGAATTTATACAATTTATTATTGATAAAGCGTTTGAAGGTAGTGGCTATAGTCCAGTAAATGATACTACAAGTCAAAAAACAGAAGCAGAAGTATTAATTACAAATAGTAGAGATATGGAAACTACAAGAATTAAAAGAACTTTAAATCAAAGTGATTGAAATGAAATATTTCAAAGATGTTTTATATTAATGGGATTAGATGGTGATAAATCTAAATGAACATTTGAAATTAAAGAAAATACTATTATAGATAGATTAAAATCATTAGAAATTAATGAGAGAAAATTAGCATTAGATTTAACTAACAGAAAACGTATTCTTGTGCAAGAAGAAGGTGTTAGTGAAGAAGAAGCAATGAACATTCTTAAAGAAAATAGAAGAATGAGAAAAGAAGAAATTGATTTTGATAATGGATTAGTAAAAGATATTGATGGAGAAACTAAAAATGGGAATGACACCAAGACAGAATCATCAATTAATTAAAACAGTTTGAAAATCAACTGGTGAAATTGAAAAAGATTTTACACAAAATAAAGATTTACAATTTCGTGTATGTCCTTTTACTATTATTTTAGGTGCTATAAATTCAACAAATGGTGGTTATAAACCACCAACTAGTATTCCTAATGATTATACTAGTTTTAGTAAAATATTCACTGGTAGAGAAGCAATACAAGCAGTTTGAGACCATTCTTATTATCCTATTCAAGATAAAGATAATCCAGATTTAGCATATAAACAATTACAAATTGGTGATGTATTTTATGGAAATATTGTAAGTGACCAATTAGGTATTACTTATTCAGCAACTCCAGCAAATAATGCTTTTATTCAAGAACAAGCAATTAAAAATGTAGTTATTAATATTCCAAATGAAAAAAAGAATTTTAATTTTATTAATAATATTGTTTCAAATTTATATAAATTATATATGATTCCAGAAATTAATAAAGTTATAAATACTGATAAATCAATTAAAGTTGATAGGCAGTGATATATTCTTGAAGTAGCAACTAAAACTTATAATCCCGAAAATAAAGAATTAGCATTTATTCAATGTACTTTTAGTTCATTAAATGATAAATTAGCACATAGTGGATTAGCAATTAATCAATATGTACAATTAGGTGCACCTGGCGACCCAGTTGCATTACCAGCATTAGATGAAAATAATAATATTATTTTAGATAGTAATTATTTAAAACCATTACCAGTTACTCATTGTCAAGTATCTTTTTATGGTTCAGTAAAACCTATTTCAATAGCATTATGAGGTAGAGATATTGATATTTCAGATAATACTAAACAACATAAATATAGACAATATCCAACTAAATTATTATTTCCATGACAATATCAATGTTCAACTTATGACCCAGTAAGTTTTCAAGCATTACCAGAAACTAATTATGTTTTAACTGTTCAAGGACAATCAACTATGGATGGTTATACAGAATGAAGAAAAGAAGTACTACCATTATATGATGATGGTGCAACTCAACATTATGAAGGTCATTTACTTACTAATTTAGAACAAACTAAAAATACTAATAAAGTTGATGTTTCAAAGAGATTAGTAAATTATTGAGATAATAATTTTTTAAATGGTGCTGAAATAGAATATTATAATTATGCAACTGCTGGTAATCCATATTTTCAATATTATAATAAAAATAATAAAAAATTTATTGGTAATACTCATTATAATATGAATAATAATAAATTTAAGCAATTAAATACTATTAATGCTTTACATTATTTTATATATAATCCTATTAGTGAAATACCTTTAACAGTAAGAGAAACTATTAAAATTAATCTTAATACTATACCAATATTTGGTTCATTTATGAATGCTTTTGTTGGTGGATTAGATATTGGAGCAAAGTTAAGTAGTAACTTGTTGATTCCACAATTTAATTATATAAATGGTTTAATATCTGCTGAATTATATAATTTTTATACAACATTACTATATTCAACACCTCCTAGTGGTAGTCCTATTCCACTTGATATGTTTAGAAATGATACACCAGATTCAATTCAAGCAGGATTAGGTTCAGCCAGTCATATGACATCATTTACATTTAATTTAACTGATATGATTAATTTACAAAATTTTAATATTAATGATGGAAGTATATCATCACAAGGAATTTATGATACTGTAAATTTAGGCCAATTAAATGGTAGTGGTGGTAAAGATACAGTTTCATTATTAGCAAAAGAAAATAGTTTAATTCCATTATTAAATGAACCTAAATTTACTAATACTAATATAGTAAAATGAGCAATTGATATGATTGATATAAAAGTGGTAGGAAAAAGTAATTTTAAAATAACATTTTATTCAATGCCCGATAATAGAAATAGTGCTGTTAATGATAATTTTAGTATTTGAAGTGGTACTTATCAAACAGTTGGTAAAGCAAGTAATAATAGTAGATTAATTCAAAATACATTTATTTTAGCAAATAATACTTTTAAATTTGACAAACCATTTAATTATCCTCAAGCAATACAACCACCACCATTAATAGAAAGAGCACATCCTATATTTATTGATTTAAGTAATCAAAATCAATATGGAATTACGAATAATATTAATAGAACATTAAAAGAATCATTAAATGATATTTATCAAATGAGACCAAATTGAAGAGAAAATCAAGAAACCGGTAAATTTTTAAACTACATAGATATTAATGTTAAAGATTATGGTTATGATAATATTGATAAATTTAAAGAAGATTATGAAAGTATGACATTTAATTTTACATTAAATATGAATGATAATTGAAATTTTTCTCCAGATAATCCGAGTTATACTAATTCAAAAAGTTGATTTACACCTATTAAAATAAATTTAAGTGATATTGGTAGTATAACTGATGGTCAAGGTTTAAATGCCAGTTTTCAAGATAATGATATTATTTATAATAATAATTCTGGTAATCATATTGATATGAATAATAATTGAATATTTAATATAAATAATCGTACTAGTTTACCAATTAGTCAAACTACTTCTTTAACAAATGCAGAAAGATTAAATAAAATATATATTAATGACTTATTATGAACAAATGACAGTCCAAGTAGTGGTCACACAATACCAAGTTCTACTTGATTTAAAATAATGGCATTTAAAGGTGATAGTGATGATTGAATATCAATTCAATATCAATTTATAACTACATTTGATGCACCTACAAAAATTCTAAAACCTGGATTTGCTAATGCCAATTGAAACTTGCAAACTACGTCATTGGTAATAAATCCAAAAAGTTCAACTTAGAAAGGTGGTGGTAATTATGTTAAATGAAAATGAAATGAAAGGAAGTAATACTATGGAAGAAAAAGAAAAAGATGAACAAGAAGAAACTAAGGAAGAAGAAGTAAAATCAGAAGAAAATACTGAAAAAGAATCTGAATCTGAAGATAAAAAAGAACCAGAAACTGAAGAATCTAAAGAACCAACTTTAGAAGATAAATATAAAGAATTAGAAGAAAAATATAATGCTTTATATAAAGAAAAAACTGATAAAGATAGGGAAATTAGACATAGTGAAAGTTATAAAAAATATGATTTATCACAAGAAAATATTAATTTATTAAAAAGATATCTTGGAGATAAAGATGATATTGATGAAGAATTATCTAATTTAAATAAAGATTTTCCACATTTATTTAATAATAAAAAAGATACAAATATTAGTAATTCTTTAGATGTAAAAGATAAATTTAAAGAAAATAAAGAAGATGAAGTAGATACTAGAAAAATAGGAATGGTAGGTTAAAAATATGGCAATTATTACAACACAATCAACAACAATTAATGACCCAAGTAATCCAACTGGTAAATTAGATTTATCAGTTAAATATATTAAAAATTTAAAAGTTTTATTATCAAAAAGAGTAGCATTAATTAATGCAACAATAGAAAATAGAGAACAATTAGATGCTGGTACTGCTATTTATAATATTACTAAAAGAAATCTTACAGATGATTATGATGCTGGTGCTGGTGCTAATGATTTAACAGCCACAAGAGTTGAACAAATTTTATTAGATAAAAAGAAACAAATTACTTTTGAAGAAGAAACATTAGATTTAAAACGTTTAGGTGCAAAATATGAAGATGGTAATGTTCTTGTATCAGATAGTTTAGCATCAAGTTGAATTGATGCAAAAGCAAAATCAGTAGAAACTTATTTAGTAGCAAAATTATTAGCATTAGCAGTTAAAACAGCAAAAGATAATGGAATTATTAATATTGCATTACCAAGTAATCCAAAAATAGATGATTATAGAATGTTATTATGATTAAAAATATCAAATACATTAGCAACATTAAAAGCAAGAATTACTGATGAATATATTGGTACAGATGAAGAAGATTATACATTATGAGTATCTAGTTTCTTTAAACCATTAGTATTATTATCAACAACTACATTAGGTAGTGATAGTGCTTCACAAGCATTAAAAGATGGTAAAATTGTAGAAATTGGTGGTATTAAAATTGTAGAATGTCCTTGATTAGGTAGAAATTATCCAATTGCAACTATTGATAAAAAAGAAGGATTTAATTTTTTAGGATGTGATGCTGTATTAGTTCATAAAGAAGCATTAGCATTTCCATTTAATAGAGGACAAGATAATATTTTTGTTTTACAAACTAATGGTAATGTTAAGAATTTTCATAAGTTTTTAGTTTCAGAAGGTAAAGCATTAAGACCAGATTTAGTTAAAGGATTTACAGTGACTTCAAGTATTGATATTGCAACAGCAATTGAATTTACTAATTTAGGAAAAATAACTATGGCCGGTGATACTCCAACTGCAGATGAAGTTGAAAAAGCAATTCTTGCTAAAAATCCTAATTATGTTAAAGGTAATGCTAATTTTTCAGATTTAACAGCAACAAGTGCTAATGTTGAAGGTAAAACTTTATATGATGGTTCTTTACAAGTAACTTTTACAAAGAAGTAATTTAAATGCCTATTATATTATTATTAAGAATGATATTAGAAACTGCTGTTAGTGATATACAAACTGCTGAATTAATAGAAAAATTTAAAAAAAGTAATTCATTATTTAATAGTTTTTTAAAAAATCCAGCAGGAATATTAAAAAATCAATTAATGTCAAAAGTATTAGGACAAGGTAAATCTCAAAAAGAATTATCTGAATTTCAACAAGTTTTACAAAAATTAACTAATTTACCAGTAATTCATAAAAAAATAATGACACATATTACTAATAATAATATTGCTAAATTACAACATATTCAAAAACAATATTTAAATGGTAAGTCATTAATGGATAAAGGTAAAGAAATAATAATGAATTCTTTAACTGAACAAGATTATGATAGTATGATTGGAGTTTATGTAAATCTTTCTAGTAGTGCATTAGCAGGTGGTATATGAACTCCAGTAATACAACAACAGTCGGGTACTTATGGTATTGCTACATTAACTTATAGAACTAATTTATCTAAAAGTTATGATTATTTTATGGTTTCTAGAGAAACTTGAATTGATATGTGTAAAGCAACAGGTGCTTATGGTACTGGTGCTAATAAGATATTTCAAAATCAATATTATCACGGTGGTTTATCAAAATCTGATAGAGAACAAAGAGCCAGAACTAATGTTAAAAATATGAATAAAAAAGTTACTCAACAATCTAAATATAAATCAGTTATTGGTGTAGTTAATAAATCACAAGCAGTACAAGGATATGGAAGGTATAAAGATTATGGAAAACAAAAATAATATTGATTGAAATGTAAATTTAAATTATATTACAAAAGATGATTTAAAAACTATATATGGTTTTATACCAGATGCTGACCAAACTACTACTGATAATACTAAAACTGATTTTACTATTATGGCAATTGCTATATCAAGTGAAAGAATTAATACTATTACTGGTAATCAAATTGAAATAATAGGATTTAAAAATCTTAATGAAACTCAACAACAATTAGTTAAAAGAGCAACTGCAAGAATGACTATATATTATTTAACTGATGGAATGGCATTTATAAGAAGTTCTGTTTCTATTAGTGGTAATGGTTTATCAAGTAGTATTAGTCCACCAAGTGAACCAGATTATGTTTTAATGGAAGTATATAATTTATTACAACAAGCAAATTTACATACTCCAAGAAAAGCAATTAATAATCCTATTTCATGTAATATAGATAATTTTAATACACCTAGTATTTTTGATGAAAGTGATACAAGAGTAATAACATGAGATTCTGGTAATAAAACATTTTTACGAAAAGAAGGATTAATTGCTGGTACTGGTATAAAAATAGATGATGTTAGTGATACTATTCCTAAATTAAAATTTAATGTTGATAGTAATATTGATTCATTATGAGAAGTTAATAAAGATAATCCTAATTTTATAAATTCAAAAGATGATAAAGGTATTTCTGCTAATGATAAAAGAATAATTGATGTTGGTACACCTACATTTTTAACTGATGCAACCAATAAAGTATATGTTGATACTTTATTAGATAAAAAACAAGATAAATTAATCGCTGGTGAGAATATTAAAATTGATAAAGATACTAATACTATTAGTGCTACTGGTGGTGGAGTTGACCCAACTAATTATTATACAAAACCAGAAGTTGATAAAAAATTAGAAGATACAAAATCACAATTTCCTATTGCATTTCAAATAAATGCTGTAAGTCAAGAAATTCCTAATTTAGAAACTACTGATAAAACTATTGCGGGTGCTATTAATGAATTAAAAGAAAAAATAAAAGATGAAAAATTTTCAAATGATTATTTTAAATATAATACTGAAACAAATGAAATTTTACTAAATGATGAAGAAAATTCATTACTTTGTAAGGATTTATTAGAAAATAATGAATATAAAATATTAAAAACTCAAAATAAAAAATTATTACAAGCAATTAATGAAATATTAGAAAAACAACCACAACCAAGTCCAAGTAGTTCAAATTGAAAAGAAGTAGGAACAAGAGAAAAAAATAAATGAGATAATTGACAAATTACTTATGATTTTCAAGAAAATAAACATTATAGAGTTTATTATTCTTGAAGTATATATAATCCAGTTTATACTATTCAAGAATTTATTATAACTGATAAAAAAATTGCTGGTGTGCCAATACAAACCTTTAATGATATTGCTAATATAGTAATTTTATCAGTTCAACATGCAAAATGGATTACTATTTATACTGGAAAAGGTAATTTAAAAGGGAATGTATGAAAATTAGAAGAATTACAGGAATAATATTATGTTTTTTAAAATTATAAAAATTATATTAGGTTTAATTGGAGTTTTATTATCTTCTGCAGTCGCTGGATTAGTCATATTTATTATTGTAAAAATTGTATTAAAAATTAATCAAATATTTTAGAAAGGTGGTGATTTAATATGGATACTACAACAATCATTATAGTTGCTAATTTATGTATTAATGGAGGTTATGTTTTAATTAAATTAGGAAAAGCATTAGTTGCATTTGGTAAATCTTTAACAGACCCTAATAAAAAAGAAATTAAAAAACAAAATAAAATTAATAAATTACAAAGTAAATTAAATTCTATTAATAAACAAACAGAAGTTAAAAGTATTTATTAATAAAAATGCCTACTAAAGGCATTTTTATATTCTATTTATTGGTACAGTAGTTGAAGCATATACTGGTCTTCTTTCATATAAAACATCACTAGTTAAACTATCAATACTATCATTTGAACCATAAGTTTGTCTTTGTCTTTCATATTCTTGCTCAGTATTATTAATTAAATTAGCATGTTCATTTGTAAATGGTGTTTCTTGCATTTCAGTATTAACATGATTAATTTCCATTGGTAATAAATTATGGATAATTTCACTTGCTCCTGCTACTATTGTCGGAATAGCATAAGCATTAGTAAAATCATTATTAATGCCCATAGCAACACCACTTGATATTAAACAACCACCAGTAGCCATATTTGCTATTTTTCTAATTGTTTCAAATTTACTTGGAATTATTTCAGTAATTCCAGCAATTAAATTAGCAATACCATATGAATTAAGACTAATAAATGTATCTCAATCCATTAAATGATTATCAATACTGTTATTATTTGTACTGAATAATAAATCTGGAAATGGGTCTACTGTTGTAGTCGTTGTTGGACTTTCTGTTGGATTAGGATTAATATCAGCATTAGTAAATTTTTCATAATTAACTAAACCTATGGTTCCTAAACCTAATAATATTTTTTTAGAACTATTTAATAATTTAGTTTTTGTGCTAGGCATTTGATTAAGATTTCAAATATCAATTCCTAATTTTTTAGAAAATAATAAAGCATTTATACTACCTAATATAGGATTTCCAATTAATTGACCATAATAAGCCGATGTACCAATCATTGCTGATAATGGTGCTATTCCAGTTCTTATTAATTTTAATAAAGTATAATTTGATTGTGAATTTTCTGTATTTGGCATTTTTTATTCTCCTTTTATTTTTAAATATATTAGATACCCTAAACCAATAATTGCTAAAATTAAACCAATTGTGCCTAATATTATTAAACTAGTAACTATTTGATATCATATAGGTACGTTCATCAATTCTCATTTACTTAGGTAAAATCAATGTGTAAATTAATATCAAAACGTCATTAATTTATTCTCCTTTTATAAATTTAAATTTCATATGTCCCCAATAGTATCTCTATTATTACCACAAATAATTAAATATCCAGTTTGCTGATTTTCTAAAATATAACTATAAAAAATATCTTGTGGATATAATTTTGGATATAAATTTAATGCTAATAAATAACATAAAGCATCTTCATTTATTTTTTAATAATCCTACTGTTGGACATTTTACTTCTTTAGGACTTTTTTCATTATAAAATCATTCAGTTCTAATGTTTCTCATTATTTCACTTCCTTTTATGAACTCATCAGCACCGTTTACTACGGTGGACTATAGAATTATAATGTTATCCAATTTTAATAATTCTATAGTTTCGTTCTGTATAGATATAAAATTGTAATTAGGACTTACATTGACATATTTTAAGCAAGAATAAAAAATAGGGAATAGGAGTCAAAAAAGGTATATGTCAAATGCCTAAATATTAAACATTATCAAATTCACCATTTTCTATAAATTCAAGTACTTTATAATAAGCAGTAAGTTTACCTGCTTCTTTTAAAGAATCACATAAACAAATACTAATTTGTTTATTTAATCAAATAATTAATTTTTCTTTATTCATATTAAACTTCAAAATTTTCTATAATTTCTTCTTCTTTTTCTAATTCTTTTAATTTAGATAAAGTAGAATTTATATCAGTATTATCGATATCATTATTTGAATTAATAATTTTAACTTCTTCACCAGTATTATCTTTATAAGCAATAGTTTCTTCATCAATTACTACACCTTGGTCTAATTGAAGTGCTAAATTAATATCATCTTGATTATTTAATACTATAATTGGTGTTTTATTAATTTCTCTAATTAATGCTTTAACTACAGTTTTTAAAGCCATTTGGTCAAAACTAGTATTTCAAGGACTATCTTCACTTTTAGTTTTACTAAATTTTTTTCTTCATTCTTGACATTCTTCAGTGGTCATTCCTTTATAAAAATTATTAATTTTACCATTTTTATCTAAAAGTGAAATATAACAATAATAACCAATTGTATTAATATTTTTTCTTTCAAAAATTAATGCTGGATTAATTTCTCATTTATTATTTTCTTTATTAAATCTATGTGCTGATGTTATTTTTTCTCTTTGAAAATCAACAACTAATCCAGTTCTTTGTAATAATGTTAATCAACCATCTTCTTGTATTTGTACTTGTAATTCATCACGATAAGGTATTAATGCTAATTCTTTTTTAATTGGATTAATAGAAAGATTTAATTTATATAAATTTATTAACGCATTAATTAAATTTTGTTGATTAACAGTTTTTAAGTCTTTACTAGAATTTCTAATCATTTCATAATAATTTCTAAATTTTAATAATTCTTCTTTATTATTTTTAATAATATTTGGAATTTTTAATTCATTTTTAGTATTATTATTCATTACTTTGTTCTCCTTTTTTATTTAATAATTCTAAAATTTCATCTAATTTTTTATTAATTTTGCCTATATGTTTTAATAAAATTAAAATTGATTTATCCATAAGTTTCTTCCTTTGTAATTTCAATTTCTTTAAATATTAAACAATTTATAAATCCACTAATAAAAGTTAATATTCCACCAATGAAAGTTAATATAAAACCAATTATTAATAATGGAATAAACAATAGTGCTATTGGTGACAATAATATCTTTGCTCATATTGGTAATTTTTTAGTATTAACTACCTTCATTTTTTAACTCCTTTAAATCTATTATCTAAATGTACTTCAATATTTTTACTAGGATTAACTATTAAATGACTATTAATAACAATTCAATTATTTTGGTTACTATCTAATTTTTGTGGTAACTTATCAAATTCAATTGAATTACAAGAATAAATAGTTTTTTCCTTAATTGTTTTTTCATTAATCATTTTTATCATTCTTTTTTAATTTAAATTTAAAAATAAAATCTATATCATTTTCTTTAAATTCTTTTTTTACTATTTTATTTCAATTTTTATATTGAATTTCATTTTTAAAACTTAATAATATACCTAATAAGTTATCTTTTATTTCTTCATAATTTCATTGTTCATCTGTGATTACTGATGTAGCACAAATAATTTTTTTTACTTTTCTATTCATTTCATTCTCTAACCCTTCTTAATGATTCTTTAATATTATTTTTTAAAATATTTAATTCTTTAATTTGACCTCTTAAAACATCTAATTCTCATAAATTTAGTTGATTTAAATTAATTTCTTCAATTTGATATTCTAAAAATTCAATTCTAGCATTAAGATTTTTAACTAATAATTCATTAAAGTTACATTTTTTATTTTTACAATATTCCAATTTATATTCCATTTTTATTTTCTCCTTTAAAATATTTTGTTTTTGCATTCATTCATTCAATTATTAATTCATTTGTTATTTCTATTTTTATTTCTTGCTGAGTATTTTTATTAGTTAAATAAACATAGGTTTTATTACATGTACTTATACCATTAGCAAGTAACATACAATAATAAGCAGTTAATTGTAATTTAATTCTTTTTAGTTTATCTTCATCAATATAAGCATAAGTTTTATAATCTACTAAATAATATTTATTTTCTTTTTTATTTAAATAAACTAAATCTGGTGTTCCTGCAATTACACTATCAGCAATAGGTTTTTCAATAATAAATTCATAATTATTTTTATCTTTAAATTTTTCTTTTAAAAACATAAGTGATTTTTTACAATAAGAATAATTTATATTATTAGTTAATGGTTTTATTTTTTTTAATAAATTATTAATAATATTTTCTTCATTAATATTTTGTAAATATAATTCATTAAGTTTATGAACTCATTTACCACGAACTGAAGCATTTTTTAATACTTCTGGGGCTATATGACTATATCCAAAACCTAAATAATTATCAATAATTATAGAAACTGATATTAATTCTTTATCATCTAAAAAATATTGATGAGTTTCTTTTTTAAAAATTAATTTAGTCATATTTATTTCTACCTATTAATATTCAAAAACATTTATTACATAATTTATTACCAAAAGAAGATTGTTTTCTACATTTATCACAAGAACCAATCATTCTATATTCTCTATATTCCATAAATATTTTTCCTTTCATTAATTAAGTTTTTTATTTAATTCCTTATTATTTAAATTTATGTCTAATTCCATTACTAATATTTCATATTTTTCAATAAAAGCATCTTTGATTAAATGATGTTTATAATTTAGATGATAATTATTAGCATTTTCAATTGTAGAAAAAACTTTATATTTTATTTGATTAGTATAATTAACTTCATATTTTAATAAGTAAACATATTTCATATTTATTTTTCTCCTTTTAATTTTTTATTGTGTTATGATATTGTTAATGAGGTATGTATTTATATATAAAACCCCCTATTTTTTAAATAATACAAATGTAATTATTAATTAGATTAATGGGGTATTTACTGAGCCATAATAAGGCTATTCAAATTAATCTATAATTACATTAAGCGATAGAGTGTAACATTTTAACTTGCTTAACATTAAATGCTCTTTTATTCTGATATAGAAGTATTTACATAAAGTACTCACTATTTGACTTCTACGACAGTTTTATTAAGTTTTAATCTTTTAACAAAAAAAGAACGATAGTTATATCGTTCTTTGTTATTTTATGAATCTATCCATTAAAGTTATGCGCCCAAAAAAAATTGAGCGGTGCCGGTTCAATTAAAATATTAATTTGCTTAACGCAAATTAAATAAATATTGAATCGAATGCCTCAATGTTTTTTAAAATTTCACAATTTATTTTTGAGCCCATTTTTCATGGAATGAATAAAACGAATAATAGTATTATTAATAATCTAAAAATCAAATTATATGTTCTTTATGCTAGAAGCAACAGAACATATTAGGAAAGGATTATTATGCAAATAGAATTTAAAAAAGAACAAATTGTTAAAGATAAACCACAATCTATTCTTATTGATTATGTTAAATATAAATTATCACTTCCAAAATGAATGATTAAAAATAATTCTTTTATTATTGACAACAGTTACACATATTGAGTTTTTAATTTAGAAAATATTAAAAGAGAATTAAGTGGTAATGAATTAATAAAATTATTAGAACCATATATTAAAGACCAAAAAATAACTGTTAATAAACCAACCGCTCCAAAAGAATATTATCTTAATAATATAAAACTTGAACCATTAACATTTTATGAACAGCATAATAGTTGATTTATGGGTGAAATAACAGATAACAAAACTAAAATTACTAATCCTTGTTTTAAATATAACATTACGTGAGAAGAAAACAGAAAAGGTTTTAAAATAAATAATCCATATAAACATGATGATTTACCAATTAATTATATAGTTACTTCTTATAAGGAAATTTCAACTCATAATGAAAAAGTATTTTTGTTGAACATGTAAACAAAATAAATTAGATTATTTATTCTTTAATACTAATGATATAAAAACAAGAAAATATTTTTTAAGAGATAGAAATAGTAAAGCAATTTGTTATGACTGTATTTTAAATATTAGGTTAAGTAGGAGGTATAAGTATGGATAAAGAAAAACCATTTTCTTGCAAAGACCAAAAAATTATTAGTGAATATAATAAAAAACTTAGTAAAGAAATAACAAAGCAACATTTAAATAATATAGAAAAATTAAGAGAAAATTTTAAAAAAGAAGTAATTACTCAATATAAGGAAAATTTAATTAATTATCTTGAAAATGAATTTATGGAATTACTTAAAGATGATATTAGTGATGTAATTAAAATTAATATTAGTAATTGAAAACTTAAATTAATAATGAAATTACAAGAAAAAATTAAAAATGGTAACTTTGAATAATGCAATATGACTTAATTATTGGTATTGACCCTGCTGGTATTGGTAGTAATGGAATCGTTATATATTCAAATGAAATGAATAATATTATCTTTAATGAAACATTTAAAACAAAAACTGTTTTAGAAAGCAAAAATTTGTATAAAGAATACTTTTTATTAATTAAAAAACATTCTAATAATAAAAAAATATTAGTTATTGTAGAAAATTTCTTTTTAAGTTCAAAACAATTATTAACTAATCCATTAGCAACTCCTAAAATTATTGGTGCATTAATGGTATTAGTAGAAGACGTTATGAATTGAGATTTTCAAGAAAGCGAACCAAAAAATAAAACTAAAATAGAAAATTATAAAGGAAATATAAAATTTACAAAACATGAACATGATGCATATAAGCACATTCAATATTATTTAAGGAATTATAAAAATGAAAGAGAAAGCCAATTATGTCAAATTAACAGTAAAACTTAGTAAAACTATTGAAGGAAAATATTACTAAAAAGGGAATAAAGAATTATATTATAGTGTTCGAGGTCAGTGAAATGGTTTAAACTATGTTACTTTAATTTTTAACAACCCAAAATTTTATAGACGATGTATTTTATTAAACAAAAATGATGAAATTTTAGTAACTGGTCAAATTTTTAATACTTTAAATATTCCTAAAAATCGTGCATTTTGTTCAATCAATGTTAAATGATTTAAAAAATGAAAAGAGTAAAAAAAAATGATATTATGAAAAATTTTATTAATAGCACCAATATTAATAACAATTATAACACTAATAATATTTTTAATTTATATAATTAAAGATTTAAAAAATGAATATAAAGTATTAAAAACATTAAATGAAATTGCTAATCAAATTAAAAATAAGGAGAAATAATTAATGATAATATTACCTACTTTGTTTGAAAATAAAGATGAAATTGAAATATTATCACCATTTCCAAAAGCAATTCATACAAGTAATGATATTAGAGCAATTATTTTAAGACAATACCCAAATGTTAAATCCAAACACATAATTGTTTCTGACCCCGAAAGTAATGTTGCATTAATAGTTGGTGATAATGATGTTTATCAAGGTTGAATTAAAGTAACAATTAAAAAATTAGAAAATTAAAGGAGAACAAAATGCCAAGTATAGAAAATCAATCAAATTATACTTTAACTAAATTAATTAGAACTGGAATAAGTCCAATTTGTGCAATGATTGGTACAAGTGCTTATTATGGTCAAGTAATGAACAATTCACTATTAGGTTCAATTAATAGTTTATTATTTGGTAAAAAATTAGGTTTAGATATATGAAATTTAAATCAAAGACCAAATACTAAAACTAAATTAATTAATAGTAGTAAAAAAATATTACTAGGTTTAGGAACAATTGGTTTAGCAAATTATAGTAAATGAACAGAAAATAATATTACTCCTATTATTCCAACAACACCAACTCCAATAACTACTACAACTACAACAGAAGATCCACCATGATTATTATTAAATAAACAAGATAATCAGTCATTAATGGATTGAGATACATATATTAGTAGTTTAAATGCTTATGGTATTTCAAATCTTATTAGTGGATTAACTGAGTTAATATCTAATAGATTTGAAACTATACGTAAAATATCAAATATGGCAACTGGTGGTTGTTTAATATCAAGTGGTGTTGCTATGGGTATTAATAATGATTTTAATAATGCTTATGCAGTACCTACCATAATTGCTGGTGCAAGTGAAATAATCCATAATTTACTATCTATGGAAACTACAAATCATATTCAAGAAATGCAAGAAACACCATTTAATAATGAAACTGCAAGACTAATTAATGATAATAGATTTACTATTAATAGTGAAAATGCAAGTCAATATTATGGTAGTGATAATATGAGCGAAGTACCATTAAATCATGATAATGCTTCATTAAATTGAGATTATAATCACATGAACTTATAAAGGAGATGAATAATTTATGAATAAAGAAAAAATACTTGAATATTATAATAATGAAATTCATACATATAAAGAGAGAATGGAACAATTAAATAAAGAAATTGCCTTATTAGTAAGCATTATAAGTAATTCAAAATCGATGATTGAAAGAATTAATGGTGGTCAATTTGATGAATAATTAAAAAATAAATAATTGAAAGGAAAATATTCACATGAAAGAATTTTTACATGAATTAATAATTATTGGAACAAGTGTTGGAACATTAATTTGCAGAGAAATTATTGTTTTATTAAAAAGATTTATCACAACTCCAAAACATGTTAGAGCAAATAACAAAATTATTAAACATCAAAAAAAATTAGAAAAATTAAATGAAAAGATTAATAAAGAAAATAAATAATAAAGTGGTGATGTAAATGTTAGAAAATGAAAATAATGTTCAACAAACAACTGAACTTTTAACTGAAAATAATGCTCAACAAGAAATAGAAAATAAAGTTAATGAAGCAGAAAATAAGTTAAATAAACTTAATCAAGAAATTAAAGAAAAAGAAATGATTAATATATTTAAAAAATATCAAGTTAAAACTGAATTTTATGATTATTTAAAATTTAAAACTAATAATTTAGAAAATTCAAAAATTGAAGAAACTATTAAAAAAATGATTAAAGAACAACCAGTATTTAAAGAAACAATTAATACAGGTGGCAATAAACAAATAATTATTAATAATAAAACAAATGATAAAGAAAATTTTTTAATTAATTATAAAAAGAAAAATTATTTATAAACGAAAGGAAGAAATAAAATGTCAGTACCATTTAATCAAAATTTAGACAATACAGAGAGATTAGTAGAAGCACCAGAATTTATAGAGTTTTTTAAAATTTCAAATAGTCCATGGGCAAACTTTTTTCCTACTGAAATTGTTGACTCAGTAAATATTGAGTTTATTGTTAAAAAACCAAAAAAACCGGAAGTAAAAATTATTGCTTGGGATGATAAAAGTAAAAGATATGAATTACCATATGTTGATACAGATAAAATTAGTAAAAAAATAACTAAAAAATATCTTGCAGGAGAAATTATTGCAGATGTAGATTTAAAAGCAAATAATGGACAAAATTTATTAGATAGTATGCAATATGAAGTTGCAAATGATTTAGCAGATAAATTAGCAATTGATGATACACAAGCAATTGCAAAATTTGCTACTAAAATCGATATTGAAGATACAACACCAGTAGGCTATTTAAAATCAATGTTATCTGCTTGAAATACTTTGTTTCAATTCAGAAATATTGCAAATAGTAAATTTTTTATTACTAATGGTCTTTATGATAGTTTAGTTTATTTAGCAGATAATAAAGGTTTAATTACCGATAATCAGTTGGCACAACAATTACGTTTAAATGGAAATAATTTATATGTAAAAGGCGTATTATGTGAAATCGTTCTTGATGACTATATGATTTTTACTAATGATAAAAATGAACAACAATTAATGACCTTTGTTTTAGCAACACCAAGAGCGATGAAAAGATATATGATAGAAAATACAGTTATTTATGTAGATTTTATTAAAGATGATAAAGCAGGAAGAGCATATAAAGTTGCTGGTGAAGTTGTTGGAGAAGCAATCCCACATATATTTCTAATAATGAAACAACATCAAGATGAATGTTATGTGGAGTTATTAAAACAGAAAAAACTGATTTAAAAACTAAAATTACAGTTTTAACAACAAATATTACTGCAAATGTTAATAACAATAATAGTGAATTAAATACACAAATAAAAAGTACTAATGAACTTAAATCATTAAATCCTAATTTAACAAATCCAACTATTAAATATTTTAATGATGCACAAGGAAAAACTAATGTAAGTAATCAAAAACAAAAAACAGGTGACTTATATATAACTATTACTGCAAATGTTAATGACTTAAATTATAAAGGAACAACAAATCCAATTAAAATAACTCTTAAATAAAGGAAATTAATATCATGCCAATTGGTACAACTAGTACAGCAATACTTTTAAACATAAATAAACCAAAACATACTAGAACAAGTAACCAACAAGAAAATAAAAGTTTTTGATGAGAAATTTTAGAAATGATTGGTGTACAAGTTATAGCAGTAGCACTTGCTCCTTTTACTGGTGGATTAAGTGAAAGTTTTGCACTTGGATTAGGTGCAAGTGATTTAATTGCTAGTATTAGTGCTGTTGGTCTAGAGTTTTTAACTGATTTTACTATTAATCAAGTTTATGATTATTTAAAAGGAAATGTAACACCATTAAATACTTTTTTTAATATATTACCAGCATTTGCTGGACTTAATAAAATTAGTCGTGGTTATCGTACACCTAAATTTACTAAGTTAGCACAAAAAACTAAAACATTAGAACAAGTTGGTATTAAAGAAGCAAAAAACTTACAAGAAATTATTAGTCAAGTAAGTGGAAAAGAAATTTTAACAGATAAAATTATTGGTAATAAACGTTATTTATTTAATTATAGTTTTAGTCCTAATCGTGAAACAATAATTCAAAATTTGGGTTATGTTGCTGAAAGACAATATAAAAATAATTTTAAAAAATTAGAAGCACAAGAATTAAAAGATTATTTATTATTACAAAATACATTAATAAAATTAAGTCCACAATTAACTCCTAAATTTAAAATCAAAGATATTGAAAAAGCAAATAACTTTTTAAAAAAATATAATACTGATTTAAAAAAAGTACTATCTATGAACCAACATGATTGATTAAATTTAGTTCATACAATACATTCAGAAAATAGATATGGAAAAACTTTAATTTTAGATTTACAAAAAATTCGTGCTAATGCTATTAAATTTAATTTTAAAAATAGTTCAATTCATAAGATTGTTTTAAATGCAAATAAAATTTTTAAGTATTTTGATATTAGATTTTATTTAAAAAAAGGTTTAAATAAATTTTGAAAAGATACTCCATATTTTGAAAAATTACGAGAAATTATATATAAATTACAAGAAAAATTTGAAAAGTTAGAAAAACAAGCATCTGAAAAAATTAATAAATTAAAAGAAAAAGCAACTGATTTATTTACTAGTGCAGAGAAAAAAAGCAATTAAACATGCACAATTAATTCCATTAAATTCCCCAGTATTTATGGGTTGTAAAATTCAACCTTTATCATTAGATAAATGTGCAATTACTATTTATCATCGCAATCCTAAATATAAACCAATTACAGTTGTTGATAGTATTCTTAAAGCAGAAACTTTTGTTACTCAAATACATCCATTCCATTGATATCGTTGATATAGTGGTTGATACATTGGTTATGGAGTTAATCAAAATAAATGATTAAAAGCAATAGCATTTGCTCCACCAGTGGTGCAACAAGTAATTAGAGATAGTTTTAAAGTATATAGAGAAATATTTAGAATAATAAGAACTTATCATAAAGTAGTAAATGTTATTAATAATCCTATTGAAAATATTAATAAATCATTTAAAAGTGTTGGTTTAAAATTTTCAGTTAATACTTTATTTGGTACTGGACTATTACATCATTTAGAAAAATTTGCATATAGTCAAGTTGTAGAAAAAGGTAAAAAAAAGTTACAAAAAGAAATTATCCATATATCACATAGAAAAATTAAAACAAAAACTAAGCATTATAAAAAAGCATTTTTTAAGGAATGATAAAATATGATTAATAAACTTTGAACTGATGTCAGTCTTGAAAATTATAATAACTGATATCCATTAACTGGAAAAATTACAAAAACACCACAGCAATATATACAAACATGACCAAATGTTAATGATTGATTTAAAACATTTGCTATTCGTGCGCAAAATGATATTAATGCTTATCTTGATTTTATTTTATCTAAATTTCCTTTTGATAGTTTTAAAGATGAATTAATTAAAGAAACATTAAGAGATATGGTTTATGTAATGGTTGAACATTGAGTATTTAATCGTACACCAATTGAATTTAATGTTGATGCTACTATTCAATTTAATAATGGTAGTCAATTTAGTGCAAATAGTATTCCAACAATTAATGTTTGAGATTTAGCACCTAGTAGAATGAAAATATGAGCAAGATTAACAGAATTAAAACAAATATTTTCAAGTTATAATGATGATGAAATAGATGTTGAAAAAATTGACTTAAAAGCATTTTATACTAGAAATCAAATTGATGAACTAATTGAACAACAAAAAGAATTTACATTATCAAAACAAATGAAGTTATATGATGATTTAATTGATGATAATGAAAATCAGATATATAGGGGTCGTGTTACAAACTTTATAAATAAAGGATATGTTGCAACAGATTACGATAAAGAAACTGAAACAATGATTTTAGATTGACCTGATGAAATTGGAACATTACCACCAGAAGCATTACAAAATAATCCACAAATTGGTGATTATACACATGCGCCAACTTGTGATTTTTCTGCTAAACAACAAAAACGAATTACTACTAATGAAAATGAAATTACCAAATTAAATAGTGAATTAATTAAAACAAACAAAAATATTAATGATGTTAAAAATAATTGATTTAATATTGAAACTAGTCCATTATGAAAAAAAGTTAAAAATGAAAATATTAAAACAGATACATGATATATCATTGATTGAACATATTATTTTATCGATAGTAAACAACTTATTATAAGTAATAATAAATTAACTAAATCTAATATCAGAATTACTAATGGTCAAATAGAACAAAAGCAAATAATAATTGAAAATATTGATGTTAATATTGATAAAGTAACATTATTATATGATGTTGATTTAATAAAGTTTATTGCTACTAATAGCACAAAAAAGTATACACCAATAATTCATAATATATATCAATATCAAGGAACTGGGACACCAACCGAATTTATTGCAGAAGAAGGTACTGAACGTGATTATTATACAAAACTAGAAACTAATAATTTATTAGATAAAAAGCAAAATAAATTAACTGCTGGTACTAATATAACTATTGATGAAAATAATAAAAGGCTTTTCTCCCTTTATGTACTATTTTTAAATTTTATCACATAAATGCTGAGAAAAGCCTATCTACGGACTTCTCCCCACATTTTTAAATGAAACATAGCATTACAGTTTCAAAAGTAGGTATCTTGTTGAATTTATATGCAGCTTCTTTGGCATATAAATGAACATGATGTTTTGCAACTTTGATATGTGTTTTAAATGTTCTTCGTATATGTTTTCATACTGATTCAATTTGATTGGTATTTACGCCAATTTTTGAAACATAACCATCTTGATGGTTAACTGTTTTGTGATTAGGGAAAAGTGATTTGAAATCACGATATCCTTTTCAAGAATCAGTATGTACATCACACTTTGAAGAAATATGGTTTCTTGCAAACTGCAAAAGATTTTTACTTTTTGCGTTTTTGATTACTTTCACAATTAAATTATTGGTTGTTTTTTCATAAATCCCAACAATTAATGTTTTATTTATCAAAGATCTTCCTTGTTTTTTAAAACCCATATGTGAAAGATACATTTCATCCATTTGCACTATGCCCTCAACAATAAATTGATGTTCTTGTTTGGCAATACGATTTCTGATTTCATGACCCATTCTTCAAGCAGTTTTCAAAGTCACACCCAATTCTTTTGCAACATCAGTTGATGTAATTCCATGTTTGGTGTTTATTCATCTAAAGATGAGATAAAATCAAAATCTCAAAGGTGTTTGTGACTTGTAAAAAATGGTGCCATGAAGAATACTAAATGTTTGATGACATTTCAAACATCTTATTCTTCTTAAATTAGAAGTATTCAAACTTGTTCAAGAACACATGATACATTTGTTTTTCTTCAAACTTGCTATATATTTTAAACAATCCTGTTCTGTTTGAAAAGCATTGTTGAACTCATTCAATTTCATTGTTTCCTCCACAAGTACATGTGGGGAGAAGTCCGTAATAAAATTAGTGCTACTGGTGGTAAAACTGATTTATCTGATTATTATAAAAAAGAAGAAGTAGATAAAAAATTAAAAGAAACAGAAGAAAAGTTTCCAATTGCTTTTGCTATTAATGCTGTTAGTCAAGAAATTCCTAATTTAGAAACTACTAATAAAACTGTTGCTGGTGCTATTAATGAGTTAAAAGAAAAAATAAAAGATAAAAAATTTTCAAATGATTATTTTAAATATAGTACTGAAACAAATGAAATTGCATTACATGATGAAGAAAATTCATTACTTTGTAAGGATTTATTAGAAAATAATGAATATAAATTATTAAAAACTCAAAATAAAAAATTATTACAAGCAATTAATGAAATATTAGAAAAACAACCACAACCAAGTCCAAGTGATTCAAATTGAAAAGAAGTAGGAACAAGAGAAAAAAATAAATGAGATAATTGACAAATTACTTATGATTTTCAAGAGAATAAACATTATAGAGTTTATTATTCTTGAAGTATATATAATCCGGTTTATACTATTCAAGAATTTATTATAACTGATAACAAAATTGCTGGTGTGCCAATACAAACCTTTAATGATAGTGCTAATATAGTAATTTTATCAGTTCAACATGCAAAATGGATTACTATTTATACTGTAAAAGGTAATTTAAAAGGTAATGTATGAAAATTAGAAGAATTACAAGAATAAAATTATGATTTGAAAAATTATAAAAATTATTTTAGGTTTAATTGGAGTGTTATTATCTTCTGCAACTGCTGGATTAATTATATTTATTATAGTAAAAATTGTCTTAAAAATTAATCAAATATTTTAAAAAAAGGTGGTGAATATTATGTTAAGTTTATTTAAAAGAAAAGATAAAAGTAATATCAGTGATAATCAAAATGAAAAAGTAAAATTTTTAACTAATAAAAATAAAAGTACTCATGCTTCAATTTTAAATTATTTTGGTTTTAATGATTTTAATCATGAAAGTTATTTTACTGATTTTGTAGCAGAAAATAATGCTAATTTATATAATGCTCCATTAGAAATTAATAATGAAACCATTAAACAATATTTAATCCAACAAGAATTTTATAGAAAAAATTGAAATTCTATTTTTAAATTAAGTAAATTAGGAATTAGTGGTTATTTAATTTATATTGCTAATGATGATTTATATTTTCAAGTAATAGATATACAACAAAGAGTTTATGATATTACTGGCAAATTAATTCAATGTACTATTTTTTATGATAGTTATCAACAAAATGCACAAACTGTAAGATTATTTGAAATTTATACATTAAATAATGAACAAGTAACTATTAATCGTGCAATTTATAGTATTAATGATAATAAAAAACAACTGCCATTAGATTTTAAAACATATATTAATAATCCCAATTCAGAAAAAGAACAAACATTAAATATTAATTATATTCCAATAGCAATTATGAGAAATAAAGCAAATGAATTAGCAGATTGTGATAAAGTAATGGATAAAATTAAAGCATTAGATGTTATTTATGAACAAATTGTTTTAGATACTATTTTAAACTCACCCAAGTTTATTTTTAGTCAAACTTATGGTAATGTAAAAGATTTATTAGAAGATGCCGTAAGAACATTAGTTACTAAAAATTATATTTTTAAAAGTGGTGGAGATAATAACGAACAAAACGAAAATATTAATATGACAAGTAGTAATTTTAAAGGTAAAAATTTAACTGATATATACGATTGAAATGTTAATGAAATATTTAAACGTTGTGGTATTCATATTCCAAGTCAAAAGAAATCTACACAACAATCAGTTCCTGAAAGTACAGCAGTTAATATTTCAACAATTAATTATATTGAACAAAAATTATGACAATTTAATATTGATATTCTTAAATTTATTCAAATATTAGTACGTTTAGATAAAGATTTATTAAATAGTAAAACATTTAATATTAGTGATGAACAACAAATTAATAATTTAACTGTTAAATTAAAATTATTTAATCCCGAAAATAACCAATTATTAGGAGAGAACAATGGAAAACAACAACAAACCACAAACGAAGTTTCCACAGAAACAAACTAAACTTAATCAAGCAGAAGTAGAAAATGATTATTTAATAGATAATATTCCTTATGACTTTACTAATATGATGGGAGCTACTAGTGACCCTGATATTAATAGAGCATATGATGAATTTAAAAAAAGAACAATTTATATTTATGAAATTGAACGCTTATTTAAAAATAATGAAAATAATAGTTTAAGGTTTTCAGCAAATACTATTAAAATTGGTTTTATTGATATTGATAAAGTATTAAAAACTATTGCTGTTGAAACATCTGACTTTACTATGCAATTAAATCAAAGAGCAAGTACTAATATTAATGATAATACAATTGAATATAGTATGACTGATATTAAAAACTTAATTTTTCAAGAAATAAATTTATTAAATCAATTTAAGTTATATGCTGTATCTATTAATGAACCATTAATTGAAAATAATATTGACAATCTATATATCATTAATAACTATTCACAACCTTATCAAAATCCAAAAACTAGAAATACTAAAAGTATAACCATTATTAAAATTAAAGATTTTAAAACAAGAGATGGTTATCCAATTATTATTAAATTACAAAAAAAATTAGACAAAGATACCAAAGTAATTGGTTTAAAAATTAAATCCCCTAGAAGCATGATTTTTGGCAATATAAAGGTACTTGGTGAAATTGACAATATGGAGGAAGTATACCCAAAGTTGTTTATTAAAGATAAGATAGCATTTCCCTTGTTATCAATGCCTATTGAAACTCAACCAAAAGTTAGAATATTACAACAATGATTTAGTGAACAAATATTACCTTGAAATTTAGCAAAGCAATTTATAGGACAAGAAAAATCAGTTTTAGATTTAATTGCTATTGGTGGTGGTAGAGAAACAAGAAAAGAAATTATTAATAATGCAAGAGTAACTAATGCTTGATTAGGTTATTTTTTAAGTACTCTTGATTTTCATGAATGACCATTACCGGAAGAAAAAGAACTAAAAGATAAAGAAGTATGAAAAATTCATGATGTCCTAGGAAAAGAATATGTAAGTATTGCTACAAACGATAAATTTAAAGATGTAGAATTAGAAATAAAAGATAAACCACCAGTTGATAGTTTACAAAAAGTACTATTAGATATGTTAACTTATACATATAGTTATAATAGAAATTTTGATGGTGCAGAATATAGTAACGGCAATCCAACAAATGATATAGCCAAGTTACGTCAAAAATTTGAAGGTCAAAAACCTGATGATGTAATAACTAATTTATTTAAACAATGAAAATTAGATTATCCAAATTATATAAGTTTACCACAAGTTAAAATATTTAAACAAATAGTAATCATGTTATCAAGTAATATTTATTCTAATATGTCTATTAACAAAGGTTTAAATGATGATTATAAATTACTATTACCTTATTATTTTGAATTAAAATCAAATCCAATACATTCTACATCTGATAAAGTTTGAGAGTTTAAAGATGCAAAAGTAGTAATTAAATCTGAATATTTTGTTTTTACAGATATTAATAATATTAAAATAAAAAATAATGATATTAGTCAAAATGAATTATTTAAACTAGATGATAACCAATTTAACTGACTATCTATAACTAATGAACTAGAAAGTAATAATATTCCATCATTAATTCCCGCTGATTGGACATTGGGTAATGGTGAATATGGTAAATATTTTACAAGAGCAATTATTAATATAAATAAAATTGAAAATGCTTTAAATTTATATGGTTCAAAAAAATCTCAATTATTTTCTAAATTAGAATTTTATAAAGAAATTGCACAAATTGATAATATTACTGAATTTGAATTGCAAATTAAAAATCCGATTAATAACTTAAATCGGATTGAAATCAGCGGAATATTTGGCGCTGGTAATTATGATTTAACTTTAATAACAGATAAACAAGAAATCAATTTAACTAGTATTAATTTATTTGATAAATATAACGAAAATATTTCTTATATAAATTTAGAAATTTAAATTATTTATTAAAATATCAATCAGGATATTTACCATCTCAACGAATATCATCTGTATGTATTGGTTTATTAACAAAATATAAATCAAAAATATTACTACTAGTGTGTTTATTAACTCAAATAGTTGTGTCACCATATACTCTTTCACCATTTGGTTTTAAAAATGAATTTTCCATTTTATGGGTAAGCACCCCCCCATGATTAATCCTATTGTTCCAGTTGTAGCACCAGTTAGTGCTAATGCTAATGTTATTTTACTTAAATTTGTTTTTATTCATGTTTTCATAATAAATTTCTCCTTTTTTCCTTGATTTTACTTATAAAGTGTACTATTTTTGATTATTTTTACAAGTATGCTTTTAAATGCAAAATAACGCCTAAATGCAAGGCGTTTATTTTGTGATACCTATACTATTAATGATATTAAACTTGTTTATTATATAGCAAATGTGAAGATGTTTTTTTTCACAGTAGCATTATTTTTACCCCTAATTACATTTTTATATGGATATAGTGCATAAAACAAAGCATCGTAAGGGTCTTGGTACATATTTTTATCAGGAATGTTAGTTTTGGTTTCGTCATAACGTAATTCTTCTAAACATTGAGTAGTTTTTGGTAAATCATCTTTATTTGCATAAAAGTTTCCATAACTCATAATATTTCTCATTCAAACTACTCTATTAGTTAATCCTGCTTTTTGATTTAAATTTGAAGTATGTTTAATTGCAGTTTGTGTTATTAAAATAATAGTATTATGTTCATCTATTAATTTTTGATTTAATCAATCCATTGCTGTTCTTGCTTTATCATTATAAAAATAAATTGCTTGGTCAAAATTTTCAAAATTATCCATTAATCCTAAAATTTCATTTACATAAGCATTAATTTTTTCATTTTCATTAATAAAGTCATTTGGTGTAACTACTAATTCACAAATAATATAAGCATCATAATATCCAGTATTATTATATTCTTTAAAACCAACTACCATAAATACAGTATGGTCTTTATGTCCGGTTGCTCAATCAACACCAACTGAATAAAAATCAAATTTATACATATTTTTTTCTTGATTATAAAATTGTTTTAAATCATATGTTTGTCAATATTTTACTGTTTTTTGAAATGGAAAAATTGTTGCATCACTATCTAAAAATTCAAAACCATAAAAAACAGTATTATATTCATCAGGATTACTTTTTTTCATTTCTAATAATTTTCTTTTTTGAATATCAATTAACTTATCTCAAAATGGTTTAATAGTAAATCTTAAAACAAATAAACCTAAACCAGTAAACATGTCTTTATTTTCATAATAAATTTTACCAATTTTTTTAAGATTTTCCATTATTTCATCATTTAAAGGTAAAAATGGTGTACAGTATTTTAAATAAAATGGATGGTATTTATCATAAGGATTACATGTAAAAATCATAAAAAAATATTTATAAAAATAACGAGTAATCTTTTTTCCAAAAGTAGGACTGTATATATTTTTATCAATAAAGGTTCAACTTCATTCTTTAATTGGTTTATTTGATACTTTAATACGATTACTTCTAAACATAGATATTTCTAAACGCTCATAGCGATATGTTAATTCTTTATCGGTAAGTGTTTCTTTTTCTTCGGCCATAATAATTTCATCTGTTCTTGAACCTAAAAAACTTGAACCACCTGCTTCTTTTCCAAAAATTTTATTACCATTAGCATAACCAATAAAGTCAATTTGTTGATTACTAGGAAAGATAATACATCCCCCATCCTTAGTAATCTTTCATTTAATGCCATGTGGATTATTAGGTAATAAATTAATATTATATGTATCTAATAAAACTTGACAAACATTCATTAAAACACCAATAGTAGTTTCACTATGAGTATTTTCATAACGTCTTACTTCTTGAACACTACTATCACTAAAATTACAGCATATAAATAAATCAAATGCTAAACAGTTTCATGTTTTTCTTGTTCCACGTGCGGTTGGAACAAAACGATAAAAACAATTAGTTGTGAAAAATTCTGCTCATTCATCACCAACAAATTGTTTAAAAATGTCTCAACTAAAACCATAATTATTATCACTAAAATTAAGGTTATATTTTTTATTTAATTGTCCATAACTACTAATAAAAGCCATATTTTCTCCTTATTTTTTAAACAAATTAAACTTAAACTATTAACAAATCCAAATTTAGAAAGGAAGATTAAACATGAGTACAAAATACAAATGAATTTTTCAAAAAGAATACGCTAATATCAATCAATTAGTATTAGCACATATAAAGCAAAAATGAGAAAAATTAGATAGAAAATTTTTTAAAACAAGAGATAAAAATAAATGTAAAATTGTTGATTATAAAGAAAGAAAAAGAAAAACAAAATTTGGAATAGTAATTTATAAACGACGTATTTATGAATATTATAACATGGAATTACAAAAATGAGTACGTGTTTGTTTAGTTGATGAAGAATTAGAATTACCAAAATATAAAATAATTGGAGAAGACATAGAACAAATTGTTATTGAATATTTTGCTGATGGAAAAAGATACAAAGATATTTGCGATATTTTGAAAGATGCTGGTTTAACTACAATGGATATTCATAGAATTTTTGAAAAACATAAAGTTTTTAATGAAAATGTAGCAAAAATTAAATTAGAAAAAAATCAACCTATTTATATAAGTATTGATGATGGACATCGAAAGTTTTGAGAATTTAAACGTAAAATTAATAAATATTCAATGCGTTTAGTAGCATTTTATACAGATAATATTAATCACAAATTAGTTAATAAAAGAGTGAATGTTATTATCAGAGCAAATAAAACAGCAATTGGAGTTAAGAAAACTGCTGAATTTATTTTAGAACAAGGAAAAAGATTTTTTGAAAATTTTGAACAAGCTAAAATCATTATTTGTGGAGATAGTGCAGGATGAATTAAAGAAGTTGCCAATTATTTAGATGCACAATTTGTTTTAGATAAATTTCATTTAATTAGAACATTATATCTTGGTATACTTGCTGGAAATAAAGGTAAATATTTTAAAGAATATAATACTTGTAAAAACTTTATTGAAAATGGTCAATATGATAAGTTAATTAATTACTTATATCAAGAATTAGACAATCATAAAAAATTAAAAAAACAATATTTTAAAAATAATAAACAGGGAATTATTAATCAATCTGCAAAGTGAAATATTGGTACTTTTGCTGAAAGTAATATTTGGCATATTTTAAAAGAAATGCTTGGAAATAGAACATATAACATTAATATTTATATAAAAATGGCTATCTTTAAATGTAATCAAATAAATTTAAAAACGTAGTATTAATTAATATAGTAATTATTGATTATTTCACAATTTTGGATTGCATCTCAAAAATTATTATTTTTTAATTTTATTTTAAAACCAATAATCAAAAAAGTTAACGAAATAGTAATAATTGTTAAAATTGGAACTAAAATATAACAAAAAATCACTCCAATTTGTAATTGAATTCAATTATTATAATTGTTATTATTTTCAGTAAAATAACATATAAAACTTGGAGAATGAATTAAAATATAATTCATACTTAAAATATTTAACAATTTAAATCCATTTATTTGTGTTAAAATTAATTTTGAATTTTTATCAATTTGTACATAATGATAATAATTTGAAATACCTATTAAAATTAAACCAATAGTAATAATTATAATAGTTAAAATAAATAGTAATACAGTTATTAACTGTAATTTTTTAGTTTTCATCTTAAAAATCTCCTTTTATGTGCATTATTTTAGCATATAGTAAAATTTAATATAAGTACTTTAGTTGCAATTAATTTTAGTAAGTAGTAGTATTTATTTAACGGACTTCTCCCCACATGTACTTGTGGAGGAAACAATGAAATTGAATGAGTTCAACAATGCTTTTCAAACAGAACAGGATTGTTTAAAATATATAGCAAGTTTGAAGAAAAACAAATGTATCATGTGTTCTTGAACAAGTTTGAATACTTCTAATTTAAGAAGAATAAGATGTTTGAAATGTCATCAAACATTTAGTATTCTTCATGGCACCATTTTTTACAAGTCACAAACACCTTTGAGATTTTGATTTTATCTCATCTTTAGATGAATAAACACCAAACATGGAATTACATCAACTGATGTTGCAAAAGAATTGGGTGTGACTTTGAAAACTGCTTGAAGAATGGGTCATCAAATCAGAAATCGTATTGCCAAACAAGAACATCAATTTATTGTTGAGGGCATAGTGAAAATGGATGAAATGTATCTTTCACATATGGGTTTTAAAAAACAAGGAAGATCTTTGATAAATAAAACATTAATTGTTGGGATTTATGAAAAAACAACCAATAATTTAATTGTGAAAGTAATCAAAAACGCAAAAAGTAAAAATCTTTTGCAGTTTGCAAGAAACCATATTTCTTCAAAGTGTGATGTACATACTGATTCTTGAAAAGGATATCGTGATTTCAAATCACTTTTCCCTAATCACAAAACAGTTAACCATCAAGATGGTTATGTTTCAAAAATTGGCGTAAATACCAATCAAATTGAATCAGTATGAAAACATATACGAAGAACATTTAAAACACATATCAAAGTTGCAAAACATCATGTTCATTTATATGCCAAAGAAGCTGCATATAAATTCAACAAGATACCTACTTTTGAAACTGTAATGCTATGTTTCATTTAAAAATGTGGGGAGAAGTCCGTTAATTATTTCGTAACTTTATTTGGTGCTCTTTTTATAATATTTTTCATTATTAAGTGTTATTTTTCTTTTTTTAAGAAAATAATTTTAAAAATGTTAGGATTAAATCGTTCATTAATTGAACATTCTTATTATTTTTTATATATACTCTTCTACATTACTTCCAAGATTATTGAGTAATATAATGTAAAAAGTTCTAAAAATTTTTCAGGTTTTTTTATATGGCTTTTCTCCCTTTATGTACTATTTTTAAATTTTATCACATAAATGTTGAGAAAAGCCTATCTACGGACTTCTCCCCACATTTTTAAATGAAACATAGCATTACAGTTTCAAAAGTAGGTATCTTGTTGAATTTATATGCAGCTTCTTTGGCATATAAATGAACATGATGTTTTGCAACTTTGATATGTGTTTTAAATGTTCTTCGTATATGTTTTCATACTGATTCAATTTGATTGGTATTTACGCCAATTTTTGAAACATAACCATCTTGATGGTTAACTGTTTTGTGATTAGGGAAAAGTGATTTGAAATCACGATATCCTTTTCAAGAATCAGTATGTACATCACACTTTGAAGAAATATGGTTTCTTGCAAACTGCAAAAGATTTTTACTTTTTGCGTTTTTGATTACTTTCACAATTAAATTATTGGTTGTTTTTTCATAAATCCCAACAATTAATGTTTTATTTATCAAAGATCTTCCTTGTTTTTTAAAACCCATATGTGAAAGATACATTTCATCCATTTTCACTATGCCCTCAACAATAAATTGATGTTCTTGTTTGGCAATACGATTTCTGATTTGATGACCCATTCTTCAAGCAGTTTTCAAAGTCACACCCAATTCTTTTGCAACATCAGTTGATGTAATTCCATGTTTGGTGTTTATTCATCTAAAGATGAGATAAAATCAAAATCTCAAAGGTGTTTGTGACTTGTAAAAAATGGTGCCATGAAGAATACTAAATGTTTGATGACATTTCAAACATCTTATTCTTCTTAAATTAGAAGTATTCAAACTTGTTCAAGAACACATGATACATTTGTTTTTCTTCAAACTTGCTATATATTTTAAACAATCCTGTTCTGTTTGAAAAGCATTGTTGAACTCATTCAATTTCATTGTTTCCTCCACAAGTACATGTGGGGAGAAGTCCCTAAATTAATTACTATTCATACTTTTCAAACAAATCATCAAATAGATAAAGTGAATATCAAAGATAAAAATTTAAAACTTGAAAATAAAAAAATCAAAAAGTCACTACTAAAAGAAAAAATAAAAAATGAATTTTTAAGACAAAAACAATTCTGTGATAAAGAATTAAAAAACAATCAAAATATTTTAAATAGTAAATTATTGAAAAGTAAATGTTTTTTAATAGTTGATAAATATAGAAATAAAAATTATGGAATTAATGACATAATTAGTTTGTTACCTATCAGTAAAGTTGCATATTATAAATGAATAAAAAACGGTAAAAAGAAATATCAAACAAAAATTGATAATGAGTTATTAAAAGAATTAAATAAAATTGTTGTTATTAGCAACAAAGATAAAATAATTAAAATTACTAGTTTAGAAAAGGTGAGATTAGAATTAAAGAAAAACAACACCAATCTTAAATGCAGTAAAAACAGCATTATGAGGTTATTAGAAGATAATAATATCCAAAAACTATTAACCAAACCCAAAAAACAGCGTAGAGCGAAATCTAATTCCTTAAAATCAAATTTCCAAGATTTATTAAAACGTAATTTTACCAGTAATACTTATCTTGAAAAAGTTGGCATCGATGGTACTTGATTTAAAGAATTAATTATTAATAATAAAAAAACTAAATTATTATTAGAAATTGCTACAGATATGAATAGTAATGCTATAGTTGGTTGAAAAATTAATAAAAGTGAAAATGCAATAACCATTTTAAATGTTCTTAATCAAGTAACAAAGGCAAGTCGTAAAGAACATAAAATATTTGCAACATTTATCCAGTCTGATTTAGGTTCAGGTAATACTAGTAAAATAGTTACAAATAGTTTTAATAAAAGTAAAACTTTAATTCATTCAAAAAGCTTATCAGGATTTAAAGGCAACCAAGTAAGTGAATGTTTAAATCGCTGAATCAAAAGAGATTTTAAAATTATGTTTGGTAACAAGTTTAATAGCATTAAACATTTCACAGAAGCATTAAGAAAATTTATTAACTGATGAAATAATGATAGAATGATTTTACGATTAAAAATGTCGTCTCCAAACCAATTTGTACAGATTTGAAGACAAGAAAGTAAACTTATCTAACCAATGCCCCTTTAATACCTAACGTATTATTTAAATTATCATTATATTGATAAGAATGTTCAAATTTTTTTAAATTTGGATAAATTTTTTTATAATTTTTAAGGCTTTTCTCCCTTTATGTACTATTTTTAAATTTTATCACATAAATGTTGAGAAAAGCCTATCTACGGACTTCTCCCCACATTTTTAAATGAAACATAGCATTACAGTTTCAAAAGTAGGTATCTTGTTGAATTTATATGCAGCTTTTTTGGCATGTAAATGAACATGATGTTTTGCAACTTTGATATGTGTTTTAAATGTTCTTCGTATATGTTTTCATACTGATTCAATTTGATTGGTATTTACGCCAATTTTTGAAACATAACCATCTTGATGGTTAACTGTTTTGTGATTAGGGAAAAGTGATTTGAAATCACGATATCCTTTTCAAGAATCAGTATGTACATCACACTTTGAAGAAATATGGTTTCTTGCAAACTGCAAAAGATTTTTACTTTTTGAGTTTTTGATTACTTTCACAATTAAATTATTGGTTGTTTTTTCATAAATCCCAACAATTAATGTTTTATTTATCAAAGATCTTCCTTGTTTTTTAAAACCCATATGTGAAAGATACATTTCATCCATTTGCACTATGCCCTCAACAATAAATTGATGTTCTTGTTTGGCAATACGATTTCTGATTTCATGACCCATTTTTCAAGCAGTTTTCAAAGTCACACCCAATTCTTTTGCAACATCAGTTGATGTAATTCCATGTTTGGTGTTTATTCATTTAAAGATGAGATAAAATCAAAATCTCAAAGGTGTTTGTGACTTGTAAAAAATGGTGCCATGAAGAATACTAAATGTTTGATGACATTTCAAACATCTTATTCTTCTTAAATTAGAAGTATTCAAACTTGTTCAAGAACACATGATACATTTGTTTTTCTTCAAACTTGCTATATATTTTAAACAATCCTGTTCTGTTTGAAAAGCATTGTTGAACTCATTCAATTTCATTGTTTCCTCCACAAGTACATGTGGGGAGAAGTCCGATTTTTAATTCTATTATTTGATAAGAATATTCTATTTCTTTACTTTTTTCTAAATTAAAATAATTTTTTTTATATTTTAAATATTTATTTGCCAATATAATAGTAGTTAAAATTGAAACAATAATTATAGTTATTCAAACATTATTAACAATTCATTTTTCTAAACCTTTAAATAATGACTTAATCAAAAATTATAATAGTGATAATAATTATTAAAGAAATAAAAACTACAATACCAATATTTTCATTCTTTTTCTTATTTTTACTCATAATATTTACTCCAAATTTTTATTATTTAATAAAATTTAATAAATAAATCTTAACATTTTTACTAATGTTTGAAAATATTTTAAAAAAAATCTATAATCTTTGATAAGCAGAATATATAGAAGATTAATATCAATATAAGAACAAATTAGTATTGAAAAGCAATTTAGTTCCCATTGATTTTAAAAAATAGAAACTTTAAAATGAATGTTATATCTTTCAATGATAATAGAACAAAAACAATTACTACTATATAAATAATTATATTTAATCAATTTAAAACTTGAAAATTACCATTAATATAATGAAAGATATTTCTACAATATAATCTACGATAATAAAACTCTATCATTTAATAAATTTCTATTGTTTTCAAATTAATAATATTGTATAATGAATAATGAATTAGAATTATAGCAAGACAGCTACCAGCTGTCTTTATTATTTCTAGTGTAATATATTTTATTTTTTTATTTAAGTATATTTTCATTTTGAAATAAATCTATTTCAAATACTATTAAATAATAAACAACAATGTTTATAAAAAACAAGGAGGAGAAAAAGTGGACAAAGAAATTAGTCAAATCATTTTAAATGCCATAAATGAAATTGCTGAAGAAAAACAAATAGCAAAAGAAGATATCATTGAAGCTTTAAAAGAAGGACTAAAAAAAGCATATGAATATCAAAGTCATCGTGATGATAGTACAAATATCAGAATTGAAATTGATCAAAATAAGGGTACTATTAAAATTTTAAAGGATTTAATTGTTGTTCCAAAAGTTGAAGATCCTGAATTAGAAATTGCACTTTCAACTATTAAAAAAAAGAATCCCGGCTTAACAATTGGTGATACATATACGCAAATAATTCCTAGTGATCAATTCTCTCGTTTATCAATTTTTAAAGCTATTCAAGTAGTGAAACAATCAATTCGTGAAGCAGAAAAAGCATCAATTTATGATGAATTTATTGATAAAAAAGATCACATATTAATTGGTACTATTGAAAGCGTTGAAAAAACTTATATGTTAATTAAAATTGGTAGAGCCTATGCTTTCTTACCAAAACAAAATCAAATCCCTAGTGAGATCTTACCAAAAAATAAACCAATCGCTAATAATACTTATATCAAATTTTATGTTGAAGATATTATTAAAAATAAAAACTATGGTCAAATTTTAGCATCAAGAACTCACGTTAATTTTTTACGTTGTTTACTAGAATTAGAAGTTCCTGAAATCGCACAAGGTGTAATCGAAGTTAAAGATATTGCTCGTATTCCTGGAATTAGAGCTAAGGTTGCAATTGTTAGTCATGATCCAAGCATTGATGGTATTGGTGCATGTATTGGCCCAAAAGGCGAAAGAACAAAACTAATTACGCAAGAATTAAGTGGCGAAAAAATTGACATTATTGCCTGAAATCCTAATATAAAAGAATATATAATTAACGCTTTAACACCAGCTAAAGTTATTTCAATTGATATTAATGAAGAAGAAAAACAAGCAAATATTATTGTTCCTACTGAACAATTATCATTAGCTATTGGTAAAAATGGTATGGCTGCTAAATTAGTTGCCAGTGTAACTCACTGAAATATTAATATTACTTCATTAGAACAAGCAAATGAAAATAATATTAAATTTACTTGAAATGGTAATATTAAAGAAAGTGAATATGAAAAGTTTATATCTGAATTATTAAAAAAAATACAATGAAAAAATAAAAATCAATAAACAATAAAGTAGGTCGTTATGAATAAAATACCTTTAATTCAACGTAAAAAAATACCAATGCGTAAATGTATAGTTACAAATACTATTTTACCTAAACGTGAATTAATTAGAATTGTTATTAATAAAGAAGGACAATTATTCATTGATAAAACTGGCAAACAAAATGGTCGAGGTGCCTACATACAACCTAAACTTGAATTAATACCTTTGCTTATTAAAAATAAGACATTAGAACGAGCATTAAAAACAAAAATTCCAAATGAATTTTATGAACAATTAATTAATGAAATTAAAAAAAATTGAGATTAATTTTCCCAAGCGAAAGGCGGGATGCAAATGGCAAAAAAACGAATATCTCAACAAACACAAAATATTAATCAACAACTAAAACAAAAAACATTTCAAATTAATGAAAAAGGAGTATTTTTATATAACGAACCATTAACTATTTCAGAATTTGCTAAAGCATTGCATCATCCAGTAACTGACATTATTAAATACTTCATGAAACAAGGCAAACTATTTAATCAAAATCAAATATTAACTCAAGAATTAATGCTTGAACTTTGTTTGGAATGAAATATTGATTTTGAAAAAGCTAAAGTGGTAACATATGAAAACTTATTAGAAAATATTAATCTCGAAGATGATAAAAAAAATTTAGTAACTCGACCACCTGTTGTTACAATTATGGGCCATGTTGATCATGGAAAAACAACACTATTAGATACTATCCGTAATTCTAAAGTTACTAATCAAGAACACGGTGGTATTACTCAACATATTGGTGCTTATCAAATTAAAACTAATAATAAATTAATTACTTTTATTGATACCCCAGGTCATGAAGCATTTACTGAAATGCGTTCACGTGGTTCTAAAATTACTGATATTGTTGTTCTAGTAGTTGCTGGTGATGATGGTGTGATGCCACAAACTCGTGAAGCAATTGACCATGCAAAAGTAGCTGGTGTTTCAATTATTGTTTTTGTTAATAAAATGGATAAACCAAATGTTAATACTGATCGCATTATGAATGAACTAGCTAATTGTGATTTAACTAGTGAAGAATGAGGTGGCGATACTATTTTTGTTTATGGTAGTGCTTTAAAAAATCAAGGAATTGATGAATTATTAGAAGCAATATTAGTAATTGCTGAATTAAAAGAACTAAATGCTAATCCAAATCGATTTGCTAATGGAACTGTTATCGAATCTCATCATGATAAAAATGTTGGTTCAATTTGTACTTTATTAATACAAGGTGGAACACTAAAAGTTACTGATATTGTAGTTGCGGGTAGTGTTAAAGGAAAAATTAAACGTCTTATTAATGATACTGGTAAAATAATTACTAAAGCCGGACCTTCAATGCCTGTTCAAGTTTTAGGATTTGAAACAGCCCCTACTCCTGGTGAATCTTTTATTGTTTTTAATAATGATAAATTAGCAAGAAAAGTAGCACTAGTACGACAAAGAGAAGAAACAAATAAAATTAGAAATAATCGACAAATTAGTTTAGGTAATTTAACACAAGATGTTGCTACAGGTGAATTAAAACAAATTAATGTTATTTTACGAGCAGATACTCAAGGTTCAGTGCAAGCAATCGTTCAAGCAGTAAATAAAATTAATGTTAATGATATTACTGTTAAGTTTATTAGAGCAACTATTGGTGGTATTAGTGAATCAGATATTAAACTTGCTCAAACTTCAGGAAGTATTATTTATGGTTTCAATGTTCGTCCCAATCATGTTATTCGTGAAGCTGCTAACAATGCCGGTGTTGAAATTAGATTACATAATATCATTTATAAAATAACTGAAGAATTAGAATTAGCTGCTAAAGGTTTATTAGAACCAAATTATGAAGATAAAATTCTTGGTCAAGCACGAGTTATTAAAACTTTTCATTTTTCAAAAGTAGGAACAATTGCTGGTTGTGTTGTCATTAATGGTTTCATTCAACGTAATAGCAAAGTTCATATCATTCGTGATGATGTTGTTATTTATAACGGTGAAATCAGTGGTTTAAAACATGAAAAAAATGATTTAAAAATTGCTAAAAAAGAAACTCAATGCGGTATTACTATTAAAAATTTTAATGACTTAAAAGAAAATGATATTATTGAATCATATTTAGTAGAAGAAGTGGAGAGAAAATAGGATGTCTATCATTAAATTTGAACAACAAGAAAGTTTCTTAAAAAAAGAAATTACTAATATATTAAAAAAAGAATCAAAAAATATTCTTTTCAAAGATATCAATATTATTAATGTAAAAATAACAAAAGATAACAGTTATGCTACCATTTATTGAACAGTTTACTTAGATAATTTAGATATTAAAACCATTAGTAATGCTTTAGAAAAAGCGAAAGGTTTTTGTCGAAGCGCACTTGCTAAAACAAGTAATAAATATAAAGTTCCAGAATTACGCTTTAAATATGATAATACCAACACTAGAGTTAAAAACATTGAAGAAATATTAAAAAATATCAAAAATAGTAATTCTTCAAATGAATAAAAAGAATTAAAATGAGATTTATAATTTCATTTTAATTTTTTAAATTTAAAATTTTTTTAGGCTTTTCTCCCTTTATGTACTATTTTAAATTTTATCACATAAATGCTGAGAAAAGCCTATCTACGGACTTCTCCCCACATTTTTAAATGAAACATAGCATTACAGTTTCAAAAGTAGGTATCTTGTTGAATTTATATGCAGCTTCTTTGGCATATAAATGAACATGATGTTTTGCAACTTTGATATGTGTTTTAAATGTTCTTCGTATATGTTTTCATACTGATTCAATTTGATTAGTATTTACGCCAATTTTTGAAACATAACCATCTTGATGGTTAACTGTTTTGTGATTAGGGAAAAGTGATTTGAAATCACGATATCCTTTTCAAGAATCAGTATGTACATCACACTTTGAAGAAATATGGTTTCTTGCAAACTGCAAAAGATTTTTACTTTTTGCGTTTTTGATTACTTTCACAATTAAATTATTGGTTGTTTTTTCATAAATCCCAACAATTAATGTTTTATTTATCAAAGATCTTCCTTGTTTTTTAAAACCCATATGTGAAAGATACATTTCATCCATTTGCACTATGCCCTCAACAATAAATTGATGTTCTTGTTTGGCAATACGATTTCTGATTTCATGACCCATTCTTCAAGCAGTTTTCAAAGTCACACCCAATTCTTTTGCAACATCAGTTGATGTAATTCCATGTTTGGTGTTTATTCATCTAAAGATGAGATAAAATCAAAATCTCAAAGGTGTTTGTGACTTGTAAAAAATGGTGCCATGAAGAATACTAAATGTTTGATGACATTTCAAACATCTTATTCTTCTTAAATTAGAAGTATTTAAACTTGTTCAAGAACACATGATACATTTGTTTTTCTTCAAACTTGCTATATATTTTAAACAATCCTGTTCTGTTTGAAAAGCATTGTTGAACTCATTCAATTTCATTGTTTCCTCCACAAGTACATGTGGGGAGAAGTCCGTTTTTTTATAATAATTATTTAATACTTACTATAAAACACTATTTAAAAAAATAAAATTATTAATATAATAAAAAAGGAATCGTCAATAAAATAAGGGAATTATTCAGTAGCTACTAAGTAAGAAAGGAAAGCTACTATTAATGGCACAAAAAATTTATTCAACACCAAATAGTGATGATTTTTATGTTATTCCTGAATTTTTAGAACATCAACAATGTTGAATGGTATGACCAGAAAGAACTGATAATTGAAGATTAGGCGCTAAACCAGCACAAGAAAAAATAAGTAAACTTGCTAATATTAGTAGTGAACATGAACATGTAAATATGATTGTTAGTAAAAATCAATTTAATAATGCTAGAAATTTATTAAATAAAAATATTACAATTATCGAAATGTCTACTAATGATTACTTTATTCGTGATTATGGTCCAATCTTTCTTCAAAATAAAGAAACAAAGAATATTAGAGGCTTAAAATTTAATTTTAATGCTTGAGGTGGAGAAATAGCAGGTATTTATTCACCTTGAAATGATGATGATATGGTAGCATACAAAATATTTGAACTACAAAAAATTGATTACTATTTTCTACCAATCATTTTAGAATCTAGCATGATTATGTTAGATGGTGAAGGTACTTTTTTGCTAGTTATGAAGGTATTTTATGCCAAGAACGTAATCCTAATTTATAACAAGAATAAATAGAAATATATTTAAAAGACTATCTAAATGTTGTAAATATTATTTGAATACCTTATGGATTACCATATGATGAAACCAAAGGAAGATTAGATAATATCATGTGTATAGTTGATAGTAATACTATTTTATTAAGTTGAACAGAAAATACTATTGATGATCGTTATCTTGCTGTTAAAAATTGTTAAAATGTATTATCAAATTCAATAAATGCTCATGACAAAAAATATAAAATTATAAAAATTCCTTTACCAAAAAATGACGTTCGTAATAGTGATGATATTAAAATGATTGATTTTAACATTTATCATAATCGTATCCTAGCAAATCAAAAACTTGTCACTAGTTATCTTAACTTATATATAAGTAACAAAGTTGTTATTATTCCTATTTTCAATGATGAAGAAAGTGAAACTAAACTTCTAGATATTTTATCAAAAACAAATGTATTTAATAATAAACAAATTGTTTTATTTGATGCTCGAGAACTTATTCTTGATAAAAGTGGTATTCATAGTTTAATTTGTCATCAACCAGCTTTAATATCTACTACATAATTTTATAAAGTTTTATCTTATTCTTTATCTTTAAATTAAAAAAAAATTTAACTAGTTAAAACTTAATTATTTTAACTAGTTATTTCTATTTAAAAAATATAAAATTTATTAAATTTAATTTAAATTTTTAAAGATACTAAAACTAGAAAATAACTTTCAATCCTAATATAAATTCTTTTTAGTTTCATTTTTCTTTCTATACTGTTCTTCTCGCATCTTCATCTCGTTTTCTATTTTTTTACATTCTTCTCTTCATTTCTTTGCTTCTTCTCCATGTGTTTTTTTCTTCTTCTATTCTTTTTTTATCCATAATAATACTCCTTTCAAATATAAAATTTTAAATTATTTTTGGCTTTTCTCCCTTTATGTACTATTTTTAAATTTTATCGCATAAATGCTGAGAAAAGCCTATCTACGGACTTCTCCCCACATTTTTAAATGAAACATAGCATTACTACAGTTTCAAAAGTAGGTATCTTGTTGAATTTATATGCAGCTTCTTTGGCATATAAATGAACATGATATTTTGCAACTTTGATATGTGTTTTAAATGTTCTTCGTATATGTTTTCATACTGATTCAATTTGATTGGTATTTACGCCAATTTTTGAAACATAACCATCTTGATGGTTAACTGTTTTGTGATTAGTGAAAAGTGATTTGAAATCACGATATCCTTTTCAAGAATCAGTATGTACATCACACTTTGAAGAAATATGGTTTCTTGCAAACTGCAAAAGATTTTTACTTTTTGCGTTTTTGATTACTTTCACAATTAAATTATTGGTTGTTTTTTCATAAATCCCAACAATTAATGTTTTATTTATCAAAGATATTCCTTGTTTTTTAAAACCCATATGTGAAAGATACATTTCATCCATTTGCACTATGCCCTCAACAATAAATTGATGTTCTTGTTTGGCAATACGATTTCTGATTTCATGACCCATTCTTCAAGCAGTTTTCAAAGTCGCACCCAATTCTTTTGCAACATCAGTTGATGTAATTCCATGTTTGGTGTTTATTCATCTAAAGATGAGATAAAATCAAAATCTCAAAGGTGTTTGTGACTTGTAAAAAATGGTGCCATGAAGAATACTAAATGTTTGATGACATTTCAAACATCTTATTCTTCTTAAATTAGAAGTATTCAAACTTGTTCAAGAACACATGATACATTTGTTTTTCTTCAAACTTGCTATATATTTTAAACAATCCTGTTCTGTTTGAAAAGCATTGTTGAACTCATTCAATTTCATTGTTTCCTCCACAAGTACATGTGGGGAGAAGTCCGTTATTTTTTTTTCTAACTCTTAAAAAATATCTAAGAAAAGTATATATTTTTTTAAAAAAATAAAATATATAATCATAAAAAATCACTCTTATAAAAAGAGTGATTAATATTAATTTAAACTAAACTACATCACAGCATATCGTGAATCTGAAAAATGCTCACTTACTGATGGTTGTGTTTCATTGATTTCATTTATATTAAATGAATTAAATTTGGCTTTTCTCCCTTTATGTACTATTTTTAAATTTTATCGCATAAATGCTGAGAAAAGCCTATCTACGGACTTCTCCCCACATTTTTAAATGAAACATAGCATTACTACAGTTTCAAAAGTAGGTATCTTGTTGAATTTATATGCAGCTTCTTTGGCATATAAATGAACATGATGTTTTGCAACTTTGATATGTGTTTTAAATGTTCTTCGTATATGTTTTCATACTGATTCAATTTGATTGGTATTTACGCCAATTTTTGAAACATAACCATCTTGATGGTTAACTGTTTTGTGATTAGGGAAAAGTGATTTGAAATCACGATATCCTTTTCAAGAATCAGTATGTACATCACACTTTGAAGAAATATGGTTTCTTGCAAACTGCAAAAGATTTTTACTTTTTGCGTTTTTGATTACTTTCACAATTAAATTATTGGTTGTTTTTTCATAAATCCCAACAATTAATGTTTTATTTATCAAAGATCTTCCTTGTTTTTTAAAACCCATATGTGAAAGATACATTTCATCCATTTGCACTATGCCCTCAACAATAAATTGATGTTCTTGTTTGGCAATACGATTTCTGATTTCATGACCCATTCTTCAAGCAGTTTTCAAAGTCACACCCAATTCTTTTGCAACATCAGTTGATGTAATTCCATGTTTGGTGTTTATTCATCTAAAGATGAGATAAAATCAAAATCTCAAAGGTGTTTGTGACTTGTAAAAAATGGTGCCATGAAGAATACTAAATGTTTGATGACATTTCAAACATCTTATTCTTCTTAAATTAGAAGTATTCAAACTTGTTCAAGAACACATGATACATTTGTTTTTTTTCAAACTTGCTATATATTTTAAACAATCCTGTTCTGTTTGAAAAGCATTGTTGAACTCATTCAATTTCATTGTTTCCTCCACAAGTACATGTGGGGAGAAGTCCGTTAAATTTTTTAAATAAACCATTTAAATTTGTTTTTTTGCTTCAGTTATTGCTTGTTGTTCTAATAAATCTTTTATATCATTTTTAGGATTATTAATAACAACTCCATCTTCAACATTATCATTATTTATAGAACCATATCCATTATCATTTTCATTATTTATACAACATGATTTTGTTTTAGTTCAAATTCATTTTGCTCCATTTAGAATTGGTTGTAATAGTGGTTTTTTATAATTATCTAACTGTAAATTTACACTATCTGTTATTGACATTGCTGTAGCTGTTCCCAACATTCCTAAAGTAAAAATTTATTAGGGAATATCGAACAACCATCTGTAAAGCCATTTTCAGCAACAAGTGATGCTAAAGTTTTAAGTGCATTACTACTAAATGTAATTGCACCAAAACTAACAAGTGCAATAAAACCTTTTAAAGGGTAACATAATTCATTAATAAAATTAACTATTTTACTAAAAATATTTAAACAACAATTAAACTTATCAGATAATTAAAACTCATTATTTAATGTACTTAATGATCATTTAAAACCATTATTAATAGTTGTCATAGCATAAAGTCTAGCAATAGTAGATAAAATATTAAATTTATCAATTAATTTTCAACCATAATTTGGTCAAGTAAAACTATCAAGAGTATAATACATTGCAGCAGCAGTAACAACTACATGATTACTAAATGTTGATCAAAGATGAATTAATGATTTAATAAACGGACTTCTCCCCACATGTACTTGTGGAGGAAACAATGAAATTGAATGAGTTCAACAATGCTTTTCAAACAGAACAGGATTGTTTAAAATATATAGCAAGTTTGAAGAAAAACAAATGTATCATGTGTTCTTGAACAAGTTTGAATACTTCTAATTTAAGAAGAATAAGATGTTTGAAATGTCATCAAACATTTAGTATTCTTCATGGCACCATTTTTTACAAGTCACAAACACCTTTGAGATTTTGATTTTATCTCATCTTTAGATGAATAAACACCAAACATGGAATTACATCAACTGATGTTGCAAAAGAATTGGGTGTGACTTTGAAAACTGCTTGAAGAATGGGTCATGAAATCAGAAATCGTATTGCCAAACAAGAACATCAATTTATTGTTGAGGGCATAGTGCAAATGGATGAAATGTATCTTTCACATATGGGTTTTAAAAAACAAGGAAGATCTTTGATAAATAAAACATTAATTGTTGGGATTTATGAAAAAACAACCAATAATTTAATTGTGAAAGTAATCAAAAACGCAAAAAGTAAAAATCTTTTGCAGTTTGCAAGAAACCATATTTCTTCAAAGTGTGATGTACATACTGATTTTTGAAAAGGATATCGTGATTTCAAATCACTTTTCCCTAATCACAAAACAGTTAACCATCAAGATGGTTATGTTTCAAAAATTGGCGTAAATACCAATCAAATTGAATCAGTATGAAAACATATACGAAGAACATTTAAAACACATATCAAAGTTGCAAAACATCATGTTCATTTATATGCCAAAGAAGCTGCATATAAATTCAACAAGATACCTACTTTTGGAACTGTAATGCTATGTTTCATTTAAAAATGTGGGGAGAAGTCCGTAGATAGGCTTTTCTCAGCATTTATGTGATAAAATTTAAAAATAGTACATAAAGGGAGAAAAGCCTTAATAAAATATGAATTATTAACAGGTGAATTAGCAACACTTCTACTTTGACAACAAGGACTAATAACCTTACGCGATCATTTAAAAATTTCACCAGTAAGAAGACTAAAAATAATATCAGCACTTGCCATCATAAGATTATATTTTGTTTTTTCATTAGTAAAGTCAAGAATATTAGTTATTCAATCATTAGATGGATGAGGTTTATTATCTGTAATATTAACTGAAAATACTCTTTGTGTAGTTCGTGCAAACACAACAATAGGAATAATTCCTAATGCAGCGATAATAAAATATCAATTAATAGGTGTTTTTTGTTTTATTTCTGTAAAAGTACTTAAATCTAGTGATTTTAAATCACTAAGGTATGCATTTTCATTTTCATATATTTTAAATTTTTGTTCAAATTGATTATTTTCATCTAAATTTGATAATTCTAAAATCACTCTACCGTTTTTCAAACGAATAGTTTTCTGTCATTTTAAATCATTAGAAATATCAATAACATTTTCATGAATCATTATACTAGAATATACTACACCAGGTTCAAATCTCGTACGATATTTTCAACGTCCATTAATATCTAATTTTTTTTGTGTTATTCCACCATAACGACTATTAGTATCATTTATTCACTCTTCTTCATCGCTTGTTGAAAATTGATCTTGACTTTCTGTTCTTGTGTAATTAATATTGTTTTCATTTCTAACTTCTAAATTTTCTTGATGATATCCATTAACATGTTCTTGACTTGTTGAAGGTTGATCTTGACTTTTGATTGCATTGTAATTATTGTTATTTTTATTTAATAAAGGTGTTTGTTCTGAATTCTTTTTTGTTTTCATTTTTCCCCCTTTTAATTATAAAAGTCCTGCTTTGTTTTTAATAAGTAAAATAGGAGTACTTAAACATACATTTCAATTGAATGATATTCTCTTTTAATACTTATAAATAAAAATTTTAATTAATAAACTAGATTGTTACTAAATTATTTTTATTTTTTTTACAATAAAAGAGTGTAAATAAAAATTAGAAATTTTAAAAAATTTTAATAGTAACTAATATTAACTATGATATATAATTTTTATGATTTAACTTTACCATATTTAATTAAAAAAATAGAAAAATAATAATATCAGTATAGTTATTAAAATGGTTCAATATATATTTTATTAAAGAAGATTTTGTTGTGAATTTGAACAACTGTTTAAAAAGGGATTATTTAATTCTTCATCATTTGCTGATTGTTTATCAAATTTTTTTTCATCAGTTACTTTTCGATCTTGTAATAATGGCATAGTTTCCGTTGAAATTAATGGTGAATGTGGTGTTTCATTATTTTTTATGTCTAATAACAAATTTTTAATTTCAATATTTTTAGCATTTATTATTTTTTTTATTTCTTTATTTTTATTAATACATCCAAAACTAAAAACTTTAATAATAAAATTTAAAATTGGATTTATCTTTTTTTTCTCTAGCTTGACAATATCACTTTTTAATTTTGTTATTTTTTCTTGTTTTAATGATAATTTATCTTCTAAATGTCTTTCTTCTTGTTTTATTTTGTATTCTTCTTGAGTTATGAATATAATAAATGAAGATCCTAGACATGAGTTTATTTCATTTATTTTTTCTAATATTTGTTTTTGTCTATTAGGTGTATGACTATCAAATTCCGCTTTTGATAAGCAAATTTGTTTTATATCACGCGCAAATAAGATTCTAGAATAAATATGAGCCTCTATATAATTTCCTTCACTTTTACCATAATTACGATGAGGAACAAAATCTTTTCCATTAGCTTTATTAATTAAACTTTCTAAACAATTATATCCAAATAAATCATTTTGACAATATCTTATCAATCTTGAGAAGTGTAAAAAAGTAGATATTTTATCTTTTAATTTCCCACCACTGAACGTAGGTGGTGAATACGTATCATAAGGACTATACGTACAATTATGTTTTACATAATCTTTTAGTACAATAAAAGATTTTCCATACATAGGAGCTCCACCCATAGGATTTTCCAAAAAATCTAATGCCGCATAGCAAGGTCTACTTGTTCACTGAAAATTAGCACTTCTTTTTGTTTGATCGCCAGTAGGGGTTGAAAAACGTCCAAATTTTTCATATTTACTATTATCAAATAATTGATTTAGATAAAATGCAACTTCCTCTATACTTGCTCGACCTACATTATAGTTAGAAATTTCATTTGGTTTTTCCTTATAAGCAAAACAGTTTAAAACCTCTGGTCATTTATTATTAATATCGTATATTTTTGAAAAATCAAAATTAATTGTTAACCTTGATGATTGTAATATTTTAGTAATCTTTTCTAATAAATCTTTTGCATTTTCTTGACTCATCTTGCATTTTTTAGATAATATTTTTAAAGCAGATTTATAATCTTCTTGTTGAGAAGATTCGCATAGTTCATAAATTTGATGTAAAATTTCACTTCTAAACAATTGACCATAAATCTCTTTTTTTAATCTTTCTTCATCTTTTGAATTATTTGATGAAGTTGAAGGAAAACCACCATTAATATGTGATAAATCAGATTGTTTGATATATGGCATAATATTTATCTCCTCTATACTTAAGATGGACATTTGAAATCTATTTTATTGGTCTAAGCAATAGAGTATTTCCAATACACCTATTGTATTTTTTATGTTTTTTATTTATTAAATATAATAAAAACTCATTTATTTTTAAATTAAAATAATGAGTTAAAAAACCAATATTTAATTTAGACTTAGTTATTATATTAAATTTTAGAAAAAATACAAGTTATTAATTAAAAAAATCTATTTTTTCCAAAATTATTATCACTACTATTTTCCTATATTTCATCAATAAGAAATTATAAAAGATTATGCAATTACTGTAATAATGTTATATATGATTGTAAAACATTATTGATGTTGAACATATATTATTGTATATCATAATATTTATATAAATTAATACATATAAGCATTAAGTTTAATAAAGAAACGCAAGAAAGTTTAGGAATGTTTTGTAAATTAATAGGTCATAATTTTAATGGAATTATGTATTTAATTGAACAACACCCCGATAGAATGCCAAAACAAGCAAGTGAAAAAGTTGAATATATTGTGCAAGTTAAAATAATGCGTATTTTCTTATTTTTAGTTAAGTTTAAATTAAATATTTATACTAATGTTGATGATTATAATAAAGTTGTATTATCTAAAAGACAAACAAAGCGAATAATTAAACGTGGTGGATTACCACCTAGTTATAGTAGTGAAACTATGACTTTTAGTTTATGATTTCCTAGGTCTTATTTACAAAGATATAATAGTCGTTCTTTAAATTATATTCATTCGTTAAAGAGTGAATTAAGTACTGTTAAAGACTATGAACAATCACAAGCATTAGATTTTACTGTTGATGATATTAGAGCAGTAGGATTAGATAAGTTGGATAATATATTACAAACTGAAAAGAAAGAAACTGAAAATACTGTATGCCGTACTTGTTATTATAGAAATAAATATTCTAAGAAAAATAAGAAAGATGTTAAAATAGAGTAAACCTATATTATTGGTCGGTGCCAACCAGAACCTTGGTTGGTTGGCCGTGGCGTTTACACGCCACTGGGGTGAGTTGCGAAGCAACGAGGGGCAAAAGCCCCTATATACTTGATTTGATTTAATTTATTTGATTTAATTTGATTTATGAAAGAGGTAATGATTATGAAACAATATTTAGATTTATGTCAATATGTTTTAGAAAAAGGATATAAAAAAGCTGATAGAACAGGCACTGGTACTGTTTCTACTTTTGGTTATCAAATGCGTTTTGATTTACAAAAAGGTTTTCCCATATTAACTACAAAAAAAGTTCATTTTGCTTCTATTGTTCATGAGTTATTATGATTTATTGCTGGTGATACTAATATTGAATATTTAGTTAAAAATAATGTTAGAATTTGAAATGAGTGACCTTATAAGAAATTTATGGAAAGTAAAAAATATCAAAATGAAACTTTAGAAGAATTTGTTGAAAAAATTAAAACTGATCATCAATTCGCCCTTGAATTTGGTGATTTAGGACCTGTTTATGGTAGACAATGACGTAATTTTAATGGTGTTGATCAGTTGCAGGAGTTAATAGAAAATTTAAAAAACAATCCTTTTTCACGAAGACACATTTTATCAGCATGAAATCCTGCAGAAATTAAAAATATGGCATTACCACCATGTCATACTTTAATTCAATTTTACGTTTCTGATGATAAAAAATTATCTTGTCAATTATATCAACGTAGTGCAGATATTTTTTTAGGAGTTCCTTTTAATATTGCTTCTTATGCATTATTAACAATAATGTTAGCACAAATATGTGGCTATCAGTTAGGAGAATTTATTCATACTTTAGGTGATGCTCATATTTATAGTAATCATTTTTCACAAATTAATGAACAATTAAGTAGAAAACCAAAATCATTGCCAATTTTAGTTATTAATAAAAATATTACTAATTTATTTAATTTTAAATTTGAAGATTTTAAATTAGAACAATATGATCCATATCCGTTGATTAGAGGTCAGGTTGCAGTATAATGGTAATTTTAGTTTGAGCAATGACCAAAGAAAAGGTAATTGGTTTTAATAATAAATTGCCCTGAAAAATTAAAGAAGAAATGCAATATTTTCAGAGCATTACTTTAAATAAAAATGTATTAATGGGTTCAAAAACTTTTGAAAGTATTGGCAAACCATTAAAAAATCGTTACAATATAGTTGTTACTAATCATCAAGAACGTTATCAACAATTTCTAAATGATAATAATATTACTTTCACAAATGATATTATTTCATATTTAAAACAATATCAAGGTAATAAAAAAACAGATATTTGTATTATTGGTGGTGCTGAAATTTATAAGCAGGCATGAGATTATGCTGATTATTTATATGTTTCAGTCATTAAAAATTTATATAATGGTGATCTTTTATTTCCTATTAGTAATTTTTCTGATTTTAAATTAATCAAAACAACAGAATTTGCAGAATTTGTGGCGAATGTGTATCAAAGAAAGGAAAAAAAATAATAATGAACATTTGAAAAGCAATTTTAACTTGACCTTATTTATTACAAACTTATAGTAAATCAGGGTCAATGACAAGAAAGGTATTAAAAGACCCAAGTTTAGTTTCTGAAGCAAAACGATATATTTGATTGAAAAAACGTGTGCGTTATATTAAATGATTATATAATATTAAATTAACCGTTCATAACATTGAAAATTGACCAAAAAGAAAAGGTTGTGTAATGGTTGCAAATCATCAATCAAATTTTGATCCATTATTAGTATTATCGGTAAATGATTATAGTTTATATGCACCTTTAGGTTTTATTGCAAAAGAAGAATTAAAAAAAAGTCATTTGGCACGAAGATTTATTTTTTTAATTGATGTTTTATTTATTGATCGTAATAATCCACGCACAGCCGTTACGGCTTTTCAAGAAGCAAAGGAATTAATTAGAATTCCGCGTACAATGATGATTTTTCCAGAAGGAACAAGAAGTCATCAACAAGAAATGCAAGAATTTAAAGCAGGTGCTTTTAATATGGCATATCAATCTTATGTACCAATTATTCCTGTTACTATTATTAATTCTTATCAAATTTTTGATCGAAAATATAAAGGCAAAAAAGATATTCATCTTATTTTTCATAAGCTAATTGAGCCAAGTGAATTTATTAAATTATCTACTGATGTATTATCAAAGCAAGTATTTAATGTTATTAAAAAAGGAATTGATGATTTTAGCAATAATAAAATTTAAGTAGTAATAATAAAAGGTTGTTAATTAACAACCTTTTATGATGTTTAAGAGTCAATAATTAATTTCTGATGTTATTTTTGTTTTTTATAATTACGTAAATTTTTTACTGATGTAATTATTAGTGAAGAAGATGTATATCAAATTATTACGATAATTAATCATAGTAGGATATTAATAAATTGTTCTTTATTTAAACCAAGACCATTTTGTAATAATAAGAATACACTTAAGTAAGCACAAATAACACCAATTGATCCACCTAAGGTGAAAGCAATTGCTGGTTTAATTTCATAGTTTTTATCTTTAATAAAACGTGTACCAGCAACTGGCATTAAAAAGGCAGCAGACCCCATCATAATTGGAAAAGCACATTCAGCATTAAGACCTAATAAATAAGTAGTTGCCATTGCTGGAGCATAAATACCAATTCCTAAGGACATGAAAGCACCAAGGACAAAGAATATACTAATGCCAACCAAATATTTTCATCAAATATCAAGACTATTATTATTACCTGCTGTTGGCATAATTGCAATTTGTTTTTGTCCTAAAAGCATAATAATTGAAACAATAAATAATAGAATGCCAATAAAGAGTTGTGATCAACTAAGTTTAATTTTATTTGCAATAATGGCGCCTAAATAGGCACCTAATGTTGCTGCAGAAATTAATGAAACTAGTGTTGGTCATGATACTTGAATTAAAGCAATAAAAATAATTGCTTCTAAGCAAGTAGGAATACTATGACCAACATTCATAATTCCTAAAATTTTTTTATCATTACGCACTTGTTTTGTTAATTTTAGCAAAATAATACTTACTGCAAATGAACCAACACCAATTGTGTCACAAAAATCAGCAATAAAACCAATTATTCCTAGTTTTCAAAATCTTTGTTTAAAATTATCTTCAAAATTATGGATATGTTCTTCATCAAATTGTGAATAACTATTTTTTATAAGATATCATGTAAAAATTGCTACTATTGTTAGCAAAATAGTAATAAAAATAATAGCAACAATTGAAGGTTTTCAAATATTTGTTAAAAATAAAGTAAGTAATAATACAATTAAGCAAATAGGAATTATTAGTAAACTATAGTATATTGTTTTTTTATTCATAATTATGTTCCTTTTTCTTTTAAATTTACTTTATGTTATTTAAAATCTTATCATGAAAAATACAAAAAAATATTATTATCTTTTAATTTTTATATTTCTATTTTTACTAAAATTATATTTTAAAAGAATTTAATTTATCATATTTGTTTGGCAAAGAATGATTTTGTAAATTTATAGAATTTATTTGTTCTTTTCAATTAATTGTTTCATTAATTATATTTTTGATTTCTAGATGTCCATTTCTGATAGCTCATGTTAAAGCACTATCACCATTAGCATCTAAATGAGTAACATCAACATCATTAATTAATAAAGTTTTAACTACATCTAGGTGTCCTTCTTTGGCTGCTCATATTAAGGCATTTTGACCAACATTATTTTCATGATTAATGTTAATATCATTTTTTATTAAAATTTTAACTATGTCTAAGTATCCATTTTTAGCTGCTATTATTAAAGCAGTATTATTAAAGGCTTTTCTCCCTTTATGTACTATTTTTAAATTTTATCACATAAATGCTGAGAAAAGCCTATCTACGGACTTCTCCCCACATTTTTAAATGAAACATAGCATTACAGTTTCAAAAGTAGGTATCTTGTTGAATTTATATGCAGCTTCTTTGGCATATAAATGAACATGATGTTTTGCAATTTTGATATGTGTTTTAAATGTTCTTCGTATATGTTTTCATACTGATTCAATTTGATTGGTATTTACGCCAATTTTTGAAACATAACCATCTTGATGGTTAACTGTTTTGTGATTAGGGAAAAGTGATTTGAAATCACGATATCCTTTTCAAGAATCAGTATGTACATCACACTTTGAAGAAATATGGTTTCTTGCAAACTGCAAAAGATTTTTACTTTTTACGTTTTTGATTACTTTCACAATTAAATTATTGGTTGTTTTTTCATAAATCCCAACAATTAATGTTTTATTTATCAAAGATCTTCCTTGTTTTTTAAAACCCATATGTGAAAGATACATTTCATCCATTTGCACTATGGCCTCAACAATAAATTGATGTTCTTGTTTGGCAATACGATTTCTGACTTCATGACCCATTCTTCAAGCAGTTTTCAAAGTCACACCCAATTCTTTTGCAACATCAGTTGATGTAATTCCATGTTTGGTGTTTATTCATCTAAAGATGAGATAAAATCAAAATCTCAAAGGTGTTTGTGACTTGTAAAAAATGGTGCCATGAAGAATACTAAATGTTTGATGACATTTCAAACATCTTATTCTTCTTAAATTAGAAGTATTCAAACTTGTTCAAGAACACATGATACATTTGTTTTTCTTCAAACTTGCTATATATTTTAAACAATCCTGTTCTGTTTGAAAAGCATTGTTGAACTCATTCAATTTCATTGTTTCCTCCACAAGTACATGTGGGGAGAAGTCCGTTATTAAATTTAGTTCTATGTAGAATTACATCAGAGTTTATTTTAATTAAAGTATCAACTATTTATGTGTATTGGTTTTTGGTTGCTATTATTAAAGCACTATCACCATTAGCATCTATGTGATTAATATCGACATTTTTTGTTTTTAGGAAATTGATAACTATTTTTGTGTGTCCGTTTTCAATAGCTAATATTAAAAACGTGTTTTTATTTTTGTCTATATAATTAAAATCAGCATTATGTTTTAATAAATTATTAACTATTGCTATGTGTCGATTTTCGGTGGATATTGTTAAAGCAGTATCATTATTTGTATCTTTATGATTAATATTAGCGCCATATGTTAGTAAAGTGTTAACTATTTTTGTATAACCTTTTTCAGCTGCTCATATTAGAGCACTATCATTAAAGTCATTTGTATGATTAAGGTCAATTCCATTTTTTATTAAAGTGTTAACTACATATAGGTGTCCTTCTTTAGCAGCTCATATTAAAGCACTATTTTTGTTTTTATCTACATTATTAATTTCAGCACCATATGCTAGTAAAATTTCAACTATTTCCAAATAACCTTTTCTGGAGGCTATTATTAAAGCAGAGTCACCAAGGTTGTTTACATGATTATTAATGTCATTATCTTTTGTTATTAAAACTTTAACTGTTTCTGTGTGTCCGTTTTCAGTAGCTCATATTAGAGGAGTATCACCAAATATATTTGTATCATTAATATAAGCACCATTTTTTAATAAAGTTTTAATTGTATTTACATGCCCATTTTGTGCTGCTGATATTAGAGCAGTATCACCAATTCAATTTTTGTGATTAATAATCTTACTATTTGTTGCTAATAAAGTGTTAACTACTTCTGTGTGTCCCTTTTTAGCAGCCATTCTTAAAGCATCATCACCAAAATCATTTATATGGTTAATATTAGCGTTATTTTTTAATAAAGTTTGAACAATTTTTAAATTACCATGTTCAGCAGCTATTGTTAATGGACTATTACGATGTTCATCTACATAATTAACATCAGCGTTATTTTTAGTAAATTTTGAACTATTTCCAAGTCACCTTTTTCAGTAGCTTTAATTAATTGTTGATTTTTATTAATATTTATAGTTTTTTTTAATTTAGATATTTCTTTTAAATTAGTGATTTTTTTCTCCTATCAAATTAAAAAGCCTATTTGTTTTAAAACTAAAACAAATAGGTTAAAAACTTGTATTAAGTTTGAAAAAATTATATCATAAGATTTATTTCTATAGTAAATATAGATAATTGCTATTTAAAATTGCAAACTTTAAGATTAATTAGCTGTTATAATCATTTTTTAAATACTTTAATATATCCCATTTTTATTAATTGACTTAGCACACAATAAGTCATGATTATTCCTAAAACAATTGGAATATAGACTGGCGGTGGTCCTACCATATTCATTTGATGACCAATGTAAGTATAAGGTAAACTTAATCCAATGGTACAAATAGCAATAGCCATTATATTCACTGGTCAAGTACCACGACTTTGAATAAAAGGAATTTTTTCAGTTCTAAACATTTGTACTATTAATGTTTGCGTTAATAAACCTTCAATAAATCATCCTGAGTTGAACATATTAATATTTTCTGCAGAAGGATTAGCAAAGACACCAAATCCAAATCCTAAAATGGCAAAAGTAGAGATATCAAAAACGCTACTTATAGGTCCATTAATAAAAGCAAATGGTAACATTCCTTTTGGATTTCAGCGTTGTGGTTTTAATAAAAATGATGGATCAACACGATCAAAGGCAATAGTAAATTGTGAAATATCATATAATAAATTTTGAAATAATAATTGTACTGGTGACATTGGTGCAAAAGCAAATCATGCTGATGCTACTATCACACTAAAGACATTACCAAAGTTAGAAGCAATCGTAATTTTAATATATTTTAAAATATTACCAAAAATGCGACGACCTTCAATAATCCCTTTTTCTAAAACTAATAATGATTTTTCTAATAAAATGATATCTGATGCTTCTTTTGCAATATCAGTAGCATTATCAACAGAAATTCCAACATCAGCATTTCTTAATACTAAAGCATCATTAATACCATCACCCATGAAACCAACAACATGATCATTACTTTTTAAAGTTTGAATAATCTTTGCTTTTTGTAATGGGTTTAGTTTAACAAAAATATTATTATTTTCAACAATTCTTTTTAATTCATATTCAGTTAGGCCAGTTAATTGTTCACCAGAAATTAATCCTTTAATTTCTAGATTAACACGATTACAAATTGCTCTTGTTACTAATTCATTATCACCAGTTAATATTTTAAGATCAACACCATGTGTTTTTAGCAATTTGATCATTTTTGTTGCTGTAGGTTTTGGTGTATCAAGAAAAGTTACAAAACCAATAAAAATTAAATTTTTTTCGTTTGTTTCATTATATTTATTATTAGTAAGATTTGTATCTTCATATGAGACACCTAAGACACGTAATCCTTGTTCATTTAATTTTGTTATTTTTTTATTAACCATTTTCATTAAATCAGAATTTAATGGTATTACTTTATCTTGATAAACTATACGATTACATGTATTAATAACTTCTTCAATTGCACCTTTACAAATTAATTTTTTATTATTTAATTTATCTTCTAAAACAACTGTTAATTTACGACGATTAAAATCAAAAGGAATTTCATCAATTTTTTTATAATAATTACTTATATTTTTTAAATTATTTTTTTCTCCAAATTCAAGTATTGAATTATCCATTGGATTTTTTATTCCTGTTTGAAAATAACTATTTAAATAAATAAACTTAATTAAATCATTATTTGTTTTATTGTCCAATGTTATATTGTTGACTACTTCAATATTATCATTAGTTAAAGTTCCTGTTTTATCAGTACATAAAATATCAATTGCACCTAAATTTTGAATAGCAGCTAGTTGTTTAACAACTACTTTTTGTTTACTCATTTTACTAGCACCTCGTGCTAGATTAGAGGTAACAATCATTGGTAGCATTTCAGGAGTCAAACCAACAGCAACCGAAATTGAAAAAATAAATGCTGCAGGTCAATCGCTTTTTAAAAGGCCATTGATAATTAACACAATGGGTACCATTACTAGCATAAAGCAAATTAACATTAAAGTAATGCGTTTAATTCCTTTGGAAAAACTGTTTAATGGACGTTGTTTATTTATTGTATCAGCAATAGTAGCGAAGTAGGTGTTAGTAGCTGTTGCTATAACAATAGCAATTGCACTTCCAGAAACAACACTTGTTCCCATAAAACAAATATTTTGTAAATCAAATAAGTTTTGATATGCAGGATCGTTAATAGCGTGTTTTTCAGCAGGTAGTGATTCTCCTGTTAATGATGATTGATTAATAAATAAATCATTGCTTAATAAAATTTTTAAATCAGCAGGAATTAAATCACCAGCTGATAAATAAATTAAATCACCGGGTAATAATTCATTAACATTTATTTTTTGTGCTTGTTTAATTATTTTAATTGAGTTTTCTTTAGTAATTTGATTAATGTTTATATTACGAATAACAGTAGCTGTATTTTTGACCAAAATTGTTAAATGTTTAGTAATAAAAAAAGCTCGTATTGATTGAATGTAAATTAGGGTTCCACTTAATAAAATCATAGTTCCAACAATAATAGTGGCAACCAATGAATAAATTGAAGTATCATTTGTTGTAAAATATGAGAATAAATTATAGATAGTAATAATGGCTAAAATTATATTGAATGGTCCAAAATATGCTTTTAAAAATTCTAAAATTCAATTAAATTTTGTATTTTTTAAAGTATTAATACCATATTTTTTTCTTCTTATTTCAATTTGGTCTGTTTTAAGACCAAAATTATGTAAATCTAAATTTTTTAGTAATTGTTTTTGGTTAAATTGTGCAATTTGTTTAATATAATCACCATTTGTGTAAAATAATGGTTTTTTAAAACTAAATTGTAATTTAAAGTAAATTTTGTTTAAAAAAATCTTCATAATTTCTTTACCTCCTTATTTTTCTTATTTTAAGAATTTTAAATAAGGATTTAGAAATTTATTAACACGCTAAAAAAATATTTTTTTTTGTAAAAATACTAGGAGAATATTTGACTGAATCTTTATTTAAAAGTACACTTTTAAAATTACTAATTTTTAAATTAGTATTATTTTTATTATTATAAATGGAATCGCTGTCAGTCATGATATCACTCTCCTTTATCCTTTGACATTTTAACATGTTTCTCTTTAAAAAGATAACTTTTTTTAATTTATATAATTTTAGAAAAAAGATGATTACTATAAAATATTCAAATTTATTTTATGTTATTATTAATTAATGTTACGTGTTACTTTAATAATTAAAATAATAGGAGGTAAACATTAATACATTTGTAATAGTTGGTATTATTATAGTAGCTATTGCTATTATTAGTTTTATGTTATTATTTAAAATTATAAAATGACTTGCTATTTGTATTATTGTTGGGTGGTATCATTTTGGCCGCATTATTTTTTGGTTTTGGTATATGGCCATTAGATAATATTAATTTTACTAATTTTATTAATATTAATAAAAATTAAAATAATAAATAATAATTAGTTTAAATCTTAACTATTGGCTATAATATATTTTTGAATAAGAGGTAAAAAATGGAACGAATTAAGCAAGCACAATTTTTAACTAGTGCTATTAAAGAAGAACAATGGCCGCAGGATGAAATTCCTGAATTTTGTTTTGTTGGTCGCAGTAATGTTGGTAAATCAACATTTTTAAATACAATTTGTAATAATGGTAAGTTAGCTAGAGTTTCACAAACACCTGGTAAAACACAAATGCTAAATTTTTTTACAATTAATAATAATATTTGTCGCTTTGTTGATGTTCCTGGCTATGGTTTTGCTAAAGTATCAAATGAAAAAAAAATCCAATTTGCGACAATGATGGATGAATATTTTCAGTCACGAAAAAATTTAAAAGCAGTTTTTTTATTATTAGATTTAAGACATGCACCCAGTAAAGATGATATTGATATGTTGGAATATTTACAACATTATCATTTAAAAATTCATTTAATTGCTACTAAAGTTGATAAAGTGAAAAATAGTCAATTAGTAAAAAATAAAAAATTAATATTATCAACTTTAAAACTTAGCACCAATACTCCTATTATTTTATTTTCTAGTATTAGTAAACAAGGAATTGATTTAGTAATTAGTAAATTAGCAGATGATGTTAATACTAATGAAGTTGAAGTAGAAACTTAATAGTATAATATTTGTTGCTATAAAAAAAGATAAAAGTTGTTTAATATGTATATATTCTTATCTATTTATTTATATTGATTATAAACCAGTATATCTATAAATTGTATATGATAGTTTGCAATTATTAAAAATATCAATATTCAGTATAGAATAGAATATAATAATAATTAAACTTAATATAAGTTTTTAACTCATTATTTTGATAAAAATAAATGACTTTTTATTTGAAAGGAAGATTAAAAGAAATGCCTATAAAAAATGAAATTTGACAAAATCTTGAAGCAAAATCAGAATAAAATGTAGAACAAGAACCTACAAAATGAAAAGAATTTAAAAAAAACATCGAACAACCGCAAAAATTATAAAAGTGACTAAAGGTGGTGCTATTGGTGGGATTGCCAATGCTGTAATATTACCTGTTTGTATTCCTGTTGGTGCTGGTATTGGTGCTATTGCTGGTGCTATTACTTTTGGCATAGATGCAGCAAAAAAAATTTGATGAAAAACAAAGAAGACAAATTGAAGTTGACAATGATAAGTTTGCAGATAAAAAAACCGCTATAAATAATATAGATTCACAAATTAAAGTAAAAATAGAATCAAAGAAAATGGCCAGTTTATAATTAATTTTTAGATTTAAGGTAGTCTATGTTATAATATAAGTACATTAATTAAGTAACGTTTTTCTTTTATTGTTTGTTTTTATAATTTTTTATGTTAAGATTTGTTTGTTATTAAAATATATAAAAATAAAATCTTATGATTGTCTGCGAGTGTTTTATATATGAAACAAGATTTTTATATTAAAAAGGTTTTTTATGCTTGTTATGTAAAAAATATAGTATTACCTATTTCATTTTTGACTAATATTGGGAATAAAAAGGGTAAATGTTATGTTGGTAATAAGCAAAAATTAAGAAATAGTACTATTCGTACTAAAACTAATTTAATTCAAAAAGCATTACATAATTTTTATAATAGTAAGATGTTAAGTTTTGTTACTTTAACTTATAAAGATAATATGCAAGATGTTAAAAAAGCAAAGAAAGATATTGGTTTATTTTTTATTAAATTACAAAAGTGATGAAATGACCCTAAACGTTTTTCGCATTTAGGAGAGTTAAAATATTTTTATGTTTATGAGTATCAATCTCGCGGTGCTATTCACTTTCATATAATTTTTAATAGAAAGATATGTAAAAGTATGTTAGCAGAATGATGAACTCATGGTTTTAATGATTTAAGGGTAGTTAAAAAAGGTACTAATGAATTTGTTATTAAATATTTAGGAAAGTATGTTACAAAAGCAATAGATGATGTTAAGTCTTTAAATCAAGCAGATGTAGGTGTAAAGGCTTATGCTTTTAGTCGTAATTGTAAAAATCCTATTGTAGTTCGTGGAGTTAAGAAATTAACAATTGGAGATATAATTAAAGCAAGTTTTAATGCAACAAATGTATTTTATTTTAAATCTCAAAGAGATAGTGAAGGTAATACTGTTATGATTGGTGGTATTATTGAAAGTACTGTTGTTAATGATTATTTTAAAAATTATGAAGATTATGAACGTTATGTATATTTAAGTGCTTTATCGTATAAGCATTATTTACGGACTAGTGAGATTGGTTATTTAATTCAAAAAGATAAGGATGTTTTGACTTGGGTAGAGAAAGTTTTTGGTAATAAAGTTGAGAAAATAGATTTTAAGAAAAAAGTTTTACATTAGAAAAAAAACTTATTTTTTTCTATAATTTTACTTGTATATATATATATATATATATATAATGCTTAATGTAAACTATATTTTAAATTTCTCGCAGAGTTTATAATTATAGTTTACATTTTTTATTTTTTTGTTAAACTAATTATAAGTAAGAATTTTACCCTATCTTACTTAATTCAAACTATAATAAAATATAGTTTTCTGCGAGGAGTTGAGTTTTTATGTTTAAAGTTCAATTAGTTAATATTGAAAAGGGTCGTGTTATTCCCGATAAAAATAATAAAGGTCAAACATTAAAGTTTGATGTTTTGAAGTTTGTAGAAATAAATAAACAAACAAGCGTGCCAACGGGTCAAACACGTGATAAATGATATAATCCGGAATTTGCTAGTGATTTTAATAATTGTTTATCTACTGTTGATTTAAAAGTTGGTAATTTTTATTCACTTGAAATTGATTTAAGCGGTCAAATTAAAAAACTTTCTAATTGAAAATAGTTATTTATAAAAGGGTAATTTTAAATAATTATTTTATGTTAGGAGTTAATTTTAAATTATGGCTAAAAATGATAATTGTTCATGTGAACAAGCATTTCATTTAGCAATTTATATGTGTAAACTTTGTGACCAAGTTATTTGTCCTAAAAGAGTTTTGCAAAACTTATATACTAGAAAATATTATTGTCCAAATTGTATATTAGATATTGCTTTAAATAAGGCAATGAGACAGCAAGAGAGTAAGTTAAATTATGAGACATAAATGTAGTGATTGAACTTATGAACGAGTATATGGTTGTGAAATGTGTTACAGAGTTGCTAATGAAATGGAACGAATAAGAAAAGAGAATAAAAGAAATAAATAAAAATTAAATAAGGGGCTTATATATGGATTATATATTTTTCATTAAGCCCCAATGGATTAGATTATAATTCATAAATAAGCTCCTTATTAGTATATAAAGTAAGGAGTTTTATTTATGCCTAATGAATTAGAGCAAACTAATAATTATACTTTAACTAAAATTTTAAGAACTGGAATAAGTCCTTTATCGGCAATGGTTGGAGTTAGTGCATATTATGGTCAATATTTAAAAGACCCAATTTTAGGTTCTATTAATTCTTTGTTATTTAGTAAAAAGTTAGGAATTGATATATGGAATATTAATCAAAGACCTACTATTAGAAATAAAGTCATTAATAGTTATAAAAAGATATTTTTAGGTTTAGGAACAATTGGTTTAATAAATTATGCTAAGTTTGTTCAATATGTAGATAAGTCTGTGTCTTTATTAAAAGATGAGCCTTGTTTTTGACCACCTTGTCCTACTGAACCACCTAAACCAACGTATCCACCATTTACAACCGTTAAACCGATAATTGATGTCCCTTTTGTAGATTGAGATACTTATATATCTTTAAATAGTTTTGGTATAGCGAATGTTATTAGTGGTTTAACTGAGTTAATACCTAATAGGTTTCAAAATATTAAAAAAATAGCGAATGTGGGTACTGGTGGATGTTTAATTTCAAGTGGTGTTGCTATGGGTATAAATAATAATTTTAATAATTATTTTGCTATTCCTACGATTATTGCCGGAGCAAGTGAGATTATAAATACTTTATTGTTACCGTTAGGAAATACACATAATAATACAGAATTACAAGAAGTATTTACTGATGAAAGAGCAAGATTGATTAATGGTAGTGTTAATGATTATCAAAGTACAGATGACGGTATGGTTGATGTTGATTTAAACGATGATAGTATGTCTGAAATTAATTTAGATAGAGCAAGTTTAAACTGGGATTATTCTTATGCTTATACATTAGGTGGTGTTTAAAATGAAAAAAATAAAATGAAAAAACATGTCAAGACAAAAATTACATAAGAAAAAAGCAAAAAGAAATTTTGAACAGAGATTATATGAAAATATGAGTTTTGATAATTTTTTATTAGGGGGTAAAAAATAATGGAAAATAAAGAAGTTATAAAACATAAAAAAATTTCTAAATTTGATTGAGTTAATATTATTCTTATTAGTGTTTTTACTAGTTGTGGTTTATGGTTATTTGTTGGTGGTATTCAGCAAATTATTGATAATGATATGAGTTTTATTCGTTGATTTTGGTTTTTTATTGGTGGTATTTCATTTTTTATGGGTATTTTATTTTCAATTTTAGATTTGATTAAATCAATTAAAAATAAGAAAAAGAATATTGATAAAGGAAGTGATAAATAATGGATTTTAAAGAAATTATAAAATATGCGTTATATATTGGTGGGTTTTGTTTAATTCTTTGGTTTTGTAGAAATTGAATACGTGAAGGTATACAAAGATTTAAACATAAAAAACATATAAAAGATAATGATAGTGAACCCGATTGTATATTTTGTCGTAAAGATTTTGAAAAGAAGAAACGTAAATTAGAAATGGAAAAACAACAAAAAGAATTAGAGAAAGGAGGTGATTAATATGCCTGCTGGATTATCAGCATTATTAAATATGATTGGTGGTGTTGGTCAACAATTATTAAATGCTTTTACTTATATTTTTGGTTGAGTATTTACTACTGGCGATGGTGGAACACTTACAAATTGACCAGTGTTAATTTCAATTGTATTTATGGTATTAGTGTTTATCAAACAATTTGTGGGACATATTATTCATGGAACACATTAGTAATTAGAAAGGAAGTAAGCAAATGGTAAAGTTATTTTTTAGCTTGGTTTTTGTTTTACCTTTATTAGGTAGACTTTTACCGGTTGTTAATACATTGGTACAAACTATTTATATGCAGTATTTAAGTTCTTTTGCTGGGTTACATACTGTGACACTTTTTATTAAGTCGTTTTTTTATGATAGTTTATACACTTTACCTTTGCCTATTCTTGCTTTAATAAATGTTAGTTTTGTATTTTATTTAATTTTAGGATTATTTAGATTTACAAGACATTAGGATGTGAAATTATGTTTATACCTTTTATTACAACTGTTATGCAATTATTTGCTTCAATTTTTATGAAGTTTTTTAGTTTTCCACTTGGTGATTTAGGTTTTAATTTAGGTACTTTAATGATATTTTTGATTTTGCTTAGATTTGCATTTAGGGTTATTTTACCCGAATTAATGTTACCAACATTAGGTTTAGGTTATGGTGTTAAAAAAATTGCTAAGTCTTCTGTTTTAGTTGGTAAAACAATTGCCAAGGGTCATAAACAAACACAAGATGTTAGTGGAATAAATGTAGGTAAATAATTATGTCTGATTTTGTTTTTAGTATATTGCATTTTATTTTTATATTTTCTAGTAAAGATATTCAAATATTTTTAAATCAACCAAATATTACTGATGAAGTTTATATTTTGTTTAATTTGACTTTTTGGTTGGTATTAGGTGTATTTTTTAATTTTATTTATCGTAGTATTAAATTTGTTTTTAGGTCATTGTTTGGGTAGGTGTTAATTATGAGTGTTTTAGAAATTTACAATAAAATACATCAATGTATAGTTGATTATTGAACTATGTTTATAGGTAATCCAGTTGATGATTTTACTACTATTTTATGAAATTTAGTAGTTTATGGTACACAGTTTTTTATTGGATTTGTTTTGTTTTATGGTTCATGGTGAATTTTAAAATGTTTATTTGGTAAATAATTATGTGATTTAAATTTGCTAAATTATTTTTTGTTGTAAATACTTCTATTCAAGCACCCACTAGTTTAATTGCTTCGAATGACCCTAATGTTGTTAATTATGATATTACAAAAGAAATGGTTAAACATGTTAAATATCATGATTTTGATGATTGAGCAACAATTCCATGAAATTCTGCTTATTTTGATGTTGACCAACCGGATTTAAAATTAGTAAGTGGTGAATTTATAGGTAATAATGAAGGTTTATATACGTGTTATTATTATAGTGATACAGTTGGTGTTCCATCACAAATGATAGATATGGGAACTGGTGTTTATACTTTTAATAGAAAACAATTAGATGAATTTTCACGTATTATGTTTAATCATAATTTTGTTGCAAAGAATAATACTAATAATTTAAATTTTGTTAATACTGGTAAAAGAATTATAAATTTTCAAACACAGTTAAATTTTGAAATTGATAAACCTTTAAGTTTTTATATTCAAGGTTTTATGTTTTATTTTGAATATGAATATTTTAAAACTTTTACTGCTAATTTTGTTTTTAGTTTTTTAGATAATGTTGGTGATACAAAATATGTTTTTAAAGGTAAAGTTGATAATGATATTTATCAGCAAGATTTATATAATTTTGTTACTATGCCTATTCGTGTTCCAAATTTAAGACATTTAACAGTATTTTTTGATGTTCATGGTGAATCAACTAGACCAACTTTTTCACCACAATTAAATTTTGGTCAAATTAATATTTTTTCAAGTGAGAAAGTAACACCAGTACCCCCAAATAGTCCTTTTAATCCTGAGTATGAACGTGTTAGTTGATATGATGTTTTTGGTCATTTGCGTAATGCTTTTAGATGAGTACTTTATGGAGTAGTTGGTAAGGTTTTACCGGTGGAGCCATTAAGACAATTTTTTACTAAACTTGACGGATTATTAAGACGTATTTTTGATGATACTATTAGTTCTGTTTTAAATGTTGATTTTACTAGTGGTTTAGAACAAGTTTTAACTTTATGAGTATTTTTGAAAGCAGTTGGATTTTTAGTTGGTTAGGAGTTGAAATAATGCCTTGATATGGTTATGTCCTTTTAGGAGTTATATTATTAATAATACTTTATCCATTTTTAATAACTAGAAAAAATATAAAGATATTGCAACGTGTAGGTAGTTATATTATTTCAGCACCACCACGTACTGGTAAATCTGCTCTTGCTTGTTGTTTAGCGCAAAAACATAAAGGTAGGGTAGTAAGTCCTATTCCTATTAAAGTTCGTAATGAATTTAGTTATCGTTGTTCTTATGATGATGTTTTTAAATTTAATCAGTTAAATAGTAATTATGCTTTTAAAGAGTGTGATATGGTCGTTTTAGATGAGTTAGGTTTAAAAATTAATAGTAATGATTTGTCACCCGAATTTAAAGAAATACAAGAAAGTTTAGGGATGTTTTGTAAATTGATAGGTCATAATTTTAATGGAATTATGTATATGATTGAACAACACCCCGATAGAATTCCAAAACAAGCTCGTGAGAAAGTAGAGTATATTGTTCAAGTTAAGAGAATGCGTATTTTGTTATTTTTAGTTAAGTTTAAACTAAATATTTATACTAATGTTGATGATTATAATAAAGTTGTATTATCTAAAAGACAAACTAAGAAAATAATTAAACGTGGTGGATTACCACCAAGTTATAGTGGTGAAACTATGACTTTTAGTTTATGATTTCCTAGGTCTTATTTACAAAGATATAATAGTCGTGCTTTAAATTATATTCATTCGTTAAAGAGTGAATTAAGTAGTGTTAAAGACTATGAACAGTCACAAGCATTAGATTTTACTGTTGATGATATTAGAGCAGTAGGATTAGATAAGTTGGATAATATATTACAAACTGAAAAAAAAGAAATTGATAATACTGTATGCCGTGCTTGTTATTATAGAAATAAATATTCTAAGAAAAATAAGAAAGATGTTAAAATAGAGTAAACCTATATTATTGGTCGGAGCCAACCAGAACCTTGGTTGGTTGGCCGTGGTGTTTACGCCACTGGGGTGAGTTGCGAAGCAACTAGGGGCGAAGCCCCTATATACTTGATTACTTTTAATTACTTTTAAATTACTTTTTAAGGTAATAAATCCCCAATCATGTTATTGGGGATTTAGTTTTTTTAATATTTTTTAACATTAAAATGTGTATAATTTATTTTTGTATATATTGTGTGTTAAAAAATAATAAAAAAGATTAAAATATTAGAATTTGAGGAGATGAAGTTAATATGAATAATACAACTAATTTAAATGATAATTTTGTTATTAGTAGAGCAGTACTGTCAGATGTTTCATGTACCTCTTGTGCTAGTGTCATTGAAAGACATTTTACCAAAGAAGATGGTATTACTGTTAGTATCAATTTTGCTACTAAAAAAGCACAATTTAGTTATGATCCTAAGTTTTGAAATGAAAAAAAAATTAAAAAAGCAATGCATAATTTAGGATATGAAATTTGTAAGTTTGAAACTGAGATTAAAGATATAAAAACAAGTCATAAAGTTGATATGAAAGATATTACAGATGATCATAGTCATCATAGTCATAGTAGTGAACAACATCAATCTCATATGTCAGAACAACATCATAATCATCAACATAATGTTAAATTACGTGATTTAATTGAACTTATTATTGGTTGAATATTGTTACTACCACTATTATTAATTATGATACCTAATACTCCATTTTTTGATAGTTTACTTAATCCTTATGCCCAACTTGCACTAGCAAGTCCAATTCAATTTTATTTTGGTCGTAAATTTTATATTGGTATTTATCGAGAATTAATTAAACAAAAATGACCCGGTATGCATACTTTAGTAGCATTAGGAACAACAATGGCATTTATTTTTTCTATTTATTTAATGGTAATTAATAAAACCGAATACTTATATTTTGAAGTTAGTGCTTCAATTATTATGATTGTTTTACTTGGTGATTTAATTAGTGCTGTTGCACAGAAAAGAGCTACTAGTGGCTTAGAAAGTTTAATGTCATTAAAGCCAAAATCAATCTTAAAATATGATTATAATACCAAAACAGAAACTTTTATTAATATTGAAGATGTACAATTAAATGATATTTTAATTATTCGAAAAGGTGAAAATATTCCTACTGATGGTCAATTAATTAGTGAAGAAGCATTTATTAATGAATCAATGTTAACTGGTGAATCGCAAGTTATTACGAAACAAGTTAACCAAAATTTAATTGGTGGAACTAATAATGTTGGTGATAGTTTTAGGATGAAAGCAACTAAAATTGGTAAAGACACAGTATTAGCAAGTATTATTAAGGCAGTTGAAGATGCACAATCTCAGAAACCAAAATTACAAAAATTGGCTGATAAAATTTCTGGGTGATTTACACCAACTGTTATTTTAATTGCCATTTTAGTTTTTCTTATTCGTTATTTTGCAGTAGGTAATGGTGTGCAAGAATCATTAGAAATTGCAATTGCAACTTTAATAATTGCTTGTCCTTGTGCATTAGGAATTGCAACACCATTAGCAGTTGCTGTTGGAATTAATAAAGCAGCAAAAATAGGAATCATTTATAATAAGGCTAGTGCTTTTGAAAAAATTACTAAGATTGATACCATTTGTTTTGATAAAACAGGAACATTAACTACTGGTAATTTGTTTATTATTAAAATTTATGGTCAAGAAAAACATGTTAATAAGGCAATTGCTATGGAAAAGAATTCAACACATCCTTTGGCTTTAGCTTTTTCTTTATATGCTAATACTAATAATGTTGGACAATTATTGACAATTACCGAAGTTAAAGAACAAATCGGTTTTGGTATTAAAGCAAAATATCAAACTGAAGAATTACAAATTTCATCACTTGAAAATTTACAAAAAGCAAAAATGCCATTTAGTCCATTTCTAAAAACATTTGATTTTGAAACAGTTACTTCTAACCAGAAAGTATTGGCATTGGCAATTAATAAAGTTGTTACTAATATTTTTATTTTAGAAGATGAATTACAAACAAATGCATTATTAACAATTGAAAAAGTTAAAAAACAGGGAATTGAGGTTATTTTAATTAGTGGTGATAATGAATCACAAACACTTGCAATTGCTAATCGCGTTGGGATAGAAACATACTTTGCTAATGTTACACCACAAGGTAAATCACAAATTGTTGCTGATTTACAAGCAAAAGGGAAAAAAGTAGCGTTTGTTGGTGATGGTATTAATGATGTTATTGCCTTAGAACAATCTGATTTAGCAATTGCAATGGGCTCTGGTAGTGATATTGCTAAAAAAATTGGTGATATTACTATTCTTGATAATGATATTAGTATTGTTTATAAGGCTATTGTTTTAACTAAAAAAACTAAAAATAATATTTGAATGAATTTTATTTGAGCATTTAGTTATAATATTATCATTATTCCATTAGCTGCTGCCGGATTTATTATTCCACCGTTGGCTGCAATTGCGATGGCTCTTTCTGATATAACTGTTGTTGGAAATTCATTAATTTTTAAATGAAGAAAATATAAATATTAGATAATATATAAAGGCTTTTCTCCCTTTATGTACTATTTTAAATTTTATCGCATAAATGCTGAGAAAAGCCTATCTACGGACTTCTCCCCACATTTTTAAATGAAACATAGCATTATTACAGTTTCAAAAGTAGGTATCTTGTTGAATTTATATGCAGCTTCTTTGGCATATAAATGAACATGATGTTTTGCAACTTTGATATGTGTTTTAAATGTTCTTCGTATATGTTTTCATACTGATTCAATTTGATTGGTATTTACGCCAATTTTTGAAACATAACCATTTTGATGGTTAACTGTTTTGTGATTAGGGAAAAGTGATTTGAAATCACGATATCCTTTTCAAGAATCAGTATGTACATCACACTTTGAAGAAATATGGTTTCTTGCAAACTGCAAAAGATTTTTACTTTTTGCGTTTTTGATTACTTTCACAATTAAATTACGGACTTCTCCCCACATGTACTTGTGGAGAAAAGTCCGTATATAAATTAATAATAAATAAAAAAGTACTTTAATTTTTTAAAAAGGGAAATTTAAATGGCTAGACAAAATGAAGAAAAAAAGCAGAGTTTGATCAAAAGATATCTATTTTACAGGAAATGATACGTATTATAGAAGAAAAAAATAATGTTGAACCAAAGCCTGATGAAAAGTTGATTAGAATTAATCAACTGATAATTGATGATTATAAGAACAAACTTTCTCTATTAGTAAAAGAAAGAGAAAATAATGATTGAGAAACAATTAATTTAGAAGATATTGATAAACGATCTACAAGTCAAAATAAATGAAATTTATCAAAAATATAAAACTTACCTTTCTCTATAACCCTACTAGGTAAGTATTTTGATTATACTTTATCATTGTTGATTTGTATAGCAATTTTAGTGTTTTTTTAAAATTTCAATATTTTTTTTATATTTAAAAGAGTCAGATTTAAAATCTGACTCTTTTAAGCAATTATCTGTCTATCTATTTGTTTTTAGGATTTTCTTCAGCATTAGGTCATAATGCTGTTGCTTTTCCAAAAGCCTCAGTGTGTTTTAATTCTGGGTGTTCTGCTTTAACTTTTGGCAATGTAGTTTTCATAAAAATATTAAAAACAGTAGGTTTTTTGCTGCTATATTTTCCTTCTCCTTTTACTTTTCTTATATTATTATTATAATATATTTTAATTATTAGTTTGTTAATAAACTATAAGAGTATATTTTTAAAAATATTAAGTTTTTATTTTTTAAAAACATAATTATTAATAATATATCCAACGCCATGTTCATCATTATTTGGAGCAATAGTTTTACCATATGGTTTTAAAGCAATATTAGCATTTTCCATTACTATTGGATGACCAGATACTTCAAACATTGGTAAATCATTAAATCCATCACCAATCGTTAATGCATCTTTAGTGTCAATATTTAAATGATTACATAATCATTGTAGTGCTGAACCTTTATTAATGTTTTTATTACCAATTGAAAAAACATTTGTATGATATTGAACAATTGTTAAATCTGGAAAGTTAGTTTCAAAATTATTAATGAATTTTGTAATTTCATTAGCCTTTCAATATTTTTCTAAAATAACCATTACTTTTGAAATTGGCATTTTAATATCAGTACTATTAGTTAACTTAATAATTTTAATTTGCAGATTTTCAACTCATGTACTTCAACTATTAGCTGCATGGTTAACATACAAAGTATCAATACTATTAAAATGTAAAATCATTTGTTTATTATATTTGGTTAATCATTCATAAAGTTTAATTGTTGTTTCTGAATTTAATTGTTGTAAATAAATTCATTTTTGTTTAGTATATGATCAAATTTCAGCGCCATCATTACCAATAATATAACCATCATATTTTTCAGCATTAATCATTTTACCAACACGAATAGCATTTTCACCATATCTACCTGTATTAATTACAACTTTAATATTATTTTTTTGAGCTTTTAAACAAGCATTAAGATTAATTTCACTTAAGGCACTGCCACTATCAAATAAAGTACCATCTACATCAGTAAAAATTATTTTTACCATCAATCATTTCCTGCTTTCTTTTTTCTATTACTTTATTAATATTATAAAGATAAAATAATAAAATACTATATATTTCCATAGAATAAAATTTCTTAAATTAAAATAAAATATTATGTTTAAAATATAATATTTTATCGGACTTCTCCCCACATGTACTTGTGGAGGAAACAATGAAATTGAATGAGTTCAACAATGCTTTTCAAACAGAACAGGATTGTTTAAAATATATAGCAAGTTTGAAGAAAAACAAATGTATCATGTGTTCTTGAACAAGTTTGAATACTTCTAATTTAAGAAGAATAAGATGTTTGAAATGTCATCAAACATTTAGTATTCTTCATGGCACCATTTTTTACAAGTCACAAACACCTTTGAGATTTTGATTTTATCTCATCTTTAGATGAATAAACACCAAACATGGAATTACATCAACTGATGTTGCAAAAGAATTGGGTGTGACTTTGAAAACTGCTTGAAGAATGGGTCATGAAATCAGAAATCGTATTGCCAAACAAGAACATCAATTTATTGTTGAGGGCATAGTGCAAATGGATGAAATGTATCTTTCACATATGGGTTTTAAAAAACAAGGAAGATCTTTGATAAATAAAACATTAATTGTTGGGATTTATGAAAAAACAACCAATAATTTAATTGTGAAAGTAATCAAAAACGCAAAAAGTAAAAATCTTTTGCAGTTTGCAAGAAACCATATTTCTTCAAAGTGTGATGTACATACTGATTCGTGAAAAGGATATCGTGATTTCAAATCACTTTTCCCTAATCACAAAACAGTTAACCATCTTGATGGTTATGTTTCAAAAATTGGCGTAAATACCAATCAAATTGAATCAGTATGAAAACATATACGAAGAACATTTAAAACACATATCAAAGTTGCAAAACATCATGTTCATTTATATGCCAAAGAAGCTGCATATAAATTCAACAAGATACCTACTTTTGAAACTGTAATGCTATGTTTCATTTAAAAATGTGGGGAGAAGTCCGTATATAGGCTTTTCTCAGCATTTATGTGATAAAATTTAAAATAGTACATAAAGGGAGAAAAGCCTATTTTATTTTAATTTTTATTATATAAAAATGTTAAAAAAGAAAAAACCTTTAATGCAAAACATAAAGGTTAACAAAATAATGTATGGTGCGGAACAAGGGACTTGAACCCTCATGCCTTTCGGCGCCAGAGCCTAAATCTGGTGCGTCTGCCAGTTTCGCCAATTCCGCATTTTGGTGTCCCGTATAGGCCTCGAACCTATAACCCTCAGATTAAGAGTCTGATGCTCTGCCAATTGAGCTAACGAGACATCTAGGGGAATAAAAAACAAGTAATTATAATACTTGCAGTCTAAATATTAATTAATGGTGACTCGTACGGGGATCGAACCCGTAATGTAGGAATGAAAATCCTATGTGTTTACCAATTCACCAACGAGCCGTAGAAAACAAGAGTTTAGAATAATGGCGCCCAGTATAGGATTTGAACCTATGACACTTCGATTAACAGTCGAATGCTCTGCCGCTGAGCTAACCGGGCATTTACTAAACCTTAATTATTATATTGAAGAAAAGTATAATTTGCAATAACTAATAAAGTTTTTTTTATTTTTTTCTTGATTACGGCAATGTATATGCTTTATTAATCATTTTTTTAAATTAAATATGGCTTTTCTCCCTTTATGTACTATTTTTAAATTTTATCACATAAATGTTGAGAAAAGCCTATCTACGGACTTCTCCCCACATTTTTAAATGAAACATAGCATTACAGTTTCAAAAGTAGGTATCTTGTTGAATTTATATGCAGCTTCTTTGGCATATAAATGAACATGATGTTTTGCAACTTTGATATGTGTTTTAAATGTTCTTCGTATATGTTTTCATACTGATTCAATTTGATTGGTATTTACGCCAATTTTTGAAACATAACCATCAAGATGGTTAACTGTTTTGTGATTAGGGAAAAGTGATTTGAAATCACGATATCCTTTTCAAGAATCAGTATGTACATCACACTTTGAAGAAATATGGTTTCTTGCAAACTGCAAAAGATTTTTACTTTTTGCGTTTTTGATTACTTTCACAATTAAATTATTGGTTGTTTTTTCATAAATCCCAACAATTAATGTTTTATTTATCAAAGATCTTCCTTGTTTTTTAAAACCCATATGTGAAAGATACATTTCATCCATTTGCACTATGCCCTCAACAATAAATTGATGTTCTTGTTTGGCAATACGATTTCTGATTTGATGACCCATTTTTCAAGCAGTTTTCAAAGTCACACCCAATTCTTTTGCAACATCAGTTGATGTAATTCCATGTTTGGTGTTTATTCATCTAAAGATGAGATAAAATCAAAATCTCAAAGGTGTTTGTGACTTGTAAAAAATGGTGCCATGAAGAATACTAAATGTTTGATGACATTTCAAACATCTTATTCTTCTTAAATTAGAAGTATTCAAACTTGTTCAAGAACACATGATACATTTGTTTTTCTTCAAACTTGCTATATATTTTAAACAATCCTGTTCTGTTTGAAAAGCATTGTTGAACTCATTCAATTTCATTGTTTCCTCCACAAGTACATGTGGGGAGAAGTCCGTTAAAAATAATAGTATTATTTTTCATTATGTATTTGATAATCTTAATAATTTTCTGGTTTTAAAAAATGTAAAGGATTATCAAAATAAACACTATTTGTTGAAATAGTTTCTTTTAAAAATTTAAGTTTTAATAATTCTAAATTATTTTTTTCAATATTATTTGATCTTTTTTAATCCAATTTTTCTTTAACATTTAATTTTCCAATTTAATTATATTTATTATTTAATTGATAGCAAATCATTAAATTTTCTAATAACATGGCAATAGTCATTGGTCCAACACCACCAGGCACAGGAGTAATTGCTGAAGCGATATTTTTCATTATTTCAAAATTAATATCACCAACAACTTTTTTTTCTTTACCTTGATAATTAATTGCTACATCAATAATAACAACATCGCGTTTAACTTGACTACTATTAATAATATTATATACACCAGTAGCACTACAAATGATATCAGCTTCTTTAGTATAAAGAGTTAAGTCTTTAGTTAATTTATGAACAATGCTAATAGTTGCTCCCATATTAGTTAATGATAAAGCCAATGGTTTACCAACAATATTACTATCATTAATGATAGTAATATTTTGTTTAGAAATGGGAATTTGATAGTGATTTAGTAATTTTATAATACCTTTTACTGTACAAGGTAACATTGCTTTTTTATCACCTTGTAATAATCTTCCAGCATTAATATTCGTTAAACCATCAACATCTTTATTAATAGTAATGCTATTAATAATTGCTAATGTATCTAAATGTTGTGGTAGTGGTAATTGTACTAAAATTCCATCAATATTATTATCACTATTTAATTGTTCAATTTTATTAATTATTTCTTTTTGTGTTACTGTTGTTGTTAGTGAAAATACTTGTCCATCAATACCACATTCTTGACATGCTTTAATTTTAGTTCGTACGTACATTTGTGATGCTAAATCTTCACCAATAATTATTACTGCTAGTTTAGGTTTACGATTAGTAATAGTTATTACTTGTGATTTAATTTTTGCTTTAATTTGTTGGGCAATTATTTTACCATCTAAAATTTTTATCATATGTGTTCACCGTTTCTTAATTTATCCAATTAATACCTTTTCTTCAACTCTACTTATCGTTGGTTTTGATTTACGATCACTTCAAGCAAGAACAGTAGTTGATACTCCTAATTGTCCCACAAACATGACAAAAATTAAACTAACTTGACTAAAAATACCTAATTTGGAATTATCAAATAATGAAAGTCCTGTTGTTCCAAAAGCACTTGAAACATCAAAAATTACTTGTGAAAAGGTCATATCAGAATTATCTGTTATAAAAACATTTTCAATTGTGATAATCATTACTGATACAAAAACTAAAATAAAACCAAGTGTACCGACTATAAATGACATACGAACAGTTTGATTAGGAATTTTACGCTTGAATACAAAAACATCATTACGGCCACGGGCAATATTAAAAATTGTTAAAAGAATGATTGCTAAAGTTGTCGTTCTAATTCCTCCGGCAGTACTTGCTGGTGAAGAACCAATTCACATCATTAATGATTGGATCATTTGTGAGGCAAGGTGAAATTTATTTAAGTCAACTGTATAGTATCCAGCATTTCTTGTTGACATTGTATTAAAAAAAACAGCCATAATTGCATCAGATGTCGATAAATTTTTAAAAATGGGCTCTTGCCTTGACGGAGTTATGACATTACGTGAAAAATATTCAATAAACATAACACTACTAACACCCAATATCGCAACTAAAAAATATGTTATTAATGTTAGTTTAGTAAATAAACTAAATCTAAATTTTTTACCATGAGTTTTATTTTTAATTCAATGATATAAATCATAATAAACAGGAAAACCAATACCACCAATTACAAATTCAATAATAAAAATTCACTGCACAAAATAATCACTCTGAAAAGGTTCTAATGAAGTTATACCAACTATATCAAATCCAGCATTATTAACAGCAGAAATCGAGTGGAAAATTCCCGATCATAATGCTAATAGTATGTGATTATAGTAACCTGTATTATTGTTTAGACCATATTTTATTCCTGAGATAGGCACAAAATAAAAATATAAAAATAAAACAATTGCTCCCAAAAATTCAGTAATTGTCATAACAATAATACCAATTTTTAATACATCAATAGTCGTTCCTAATTTATTAGAGCCACGTTCACCTTGCATTAGTAATCTTTCTCTTAAACTAGTATGTCGATTAAATACAAATAAGGATAATATTGCTAGTTTAACTGTAATTAAACCAATACCACCAAATTTAATTAAAATTAAAATAATAAATTGCCCAAAGAAAGTAAAGTCATTAGCAGTGCTTTTTACTGTTAAACCAGTATCAGAAAACGCACTACTAGCAGTAAAAAGGGCAGGCAAAAAGTTTCATTGTCCTTTTGTTGTGGCAATTGGCGTCATTAAAAGTATTGTTCCAACTAATAAAGTGAAAAAATATAAATTAAACATTTGTCGGGGACGAGTTTTACCAACAAAAATAATTTTAAAAATATTTTTTACACTACGATAATTAACCTTAGATAGCATCAAAAAACTCCTAAAATAACATTTTCTTTTACTATTATACTATACTATAGTCATTTCTATTAAATATTAGTTTTAAATTTAAAATACCAATATTTTAAGAATTAGTTTATAATTTAGTATAATATAACATATTTAAGTAAATATTATTTAAGGAAGAAGGATATAGATGTCTTCATCAGAAAATGATTTTTGTGTCATTGGTTTAGGTAAATTCGGAATTTCAGTTGTTAAAACTTTAGAAGAATTAGGTAAAGTTACATTAGCTATTGATAAAAGAGAAGACCGTTGTCAATTAGTTTCATCAATAGCTTCTGAAACTTTAATTTTAGATTCAACTAATCGTGATGCATTAGATGATGCTGGAATTCACAAAGTGCAAAATATTATTATTGCTATTGGTTCTGATTTAGCAGCTTCAATTGTTACTGCTGTTCATGTTTTAGCAATTCATCGTGAACACAATACATTATCATCACTTAATCTTATTGCTAAAGCTGTTGATAGTACTCACCAACTAATTTTAGAAGCAATTGGTATTACTAATATTATTTTATCTGAAACAGAAGCTGGTAAGAAAGCTGCATATCGTGCTATTTGAAAATTAGGAGTAGATTTAACTACAGTTGATGAAAAGTACTCAATAGCTAATGTAATTGTTAAAAATACTAAGTTTACAAATAAAAAACTAGAAACTTTAAAAATTCCTAGCAATTATAAAATTAACTTAGTTGCGATTAAACGTCATGGTAAAGTTATTATTCCTAGTAGAAATGAAATATTAATGTTAAATGATGAACTATTATTTATTAGTTCTAATGAAAATATTAATTCTGTTTGTAATGATTTTTCAATTAGTGATACTAATAAAATATTTGAGCCTACTATTATTAAAACGGTAAAGAAAAAGCGTTCATTTTGAAATTGATTCAGAAGAAATAAGAAAAAGAAAAAAAATAAAAAATTAAAGAAAAAGGAAGTTAAGAAAGAAAAAAAATACTAATAAAAAAACAAAATTAATTATAAGAAAATTGTTTTTTTATTTTTAGAAATATTAATGTTGGAATGGCAACACTTTTTAGGACTATTTTTTGGTAGACATTTGTGCTTGGTATTTGATGGGGGTTAAGTAGTTTAGAGTGCTGTGAATTCTTATGTTGTTATATCAGTTGATGTAATCAAATAATTCTAATTTTAATTGGATTAATGATGTAAAATTTCTATTATTAATAAATTCTGTCTTAAAAGTTTTGAAAGTTGCTTCAGCAATAGCATTATCATAAGGACAGCCTTTTTTGCTTAAAGAACGATTAATATTGAATGCTAATAAAAGTTTATCAATCATTTTATTGTTAAATTCATTGCCGCGATCACTATGAAATATTTCAATATCTTTTAAACAGTGATTTGATTGCATAAATGCTTGATTTACTAATGATGCATCTTTTTTAACTCCAACACTATGTCCAATAATTTCGCGGTTAAATAGGTCAATTAATAAGCAAATATAGTTTCATTTACCATTTAACTTGAACATAAGTTGTTAAATCACTAACAATAACTTCATTTTTAATTCTATTATTAAAGTTTCTATTAACAAGATTGGTTATTTGACTATCATTGACTTTATTATGATGATTTTTGAATGATAATTTAGTGTATTTTGATATTAAATTATGCTTATTCATAATTTCTTTAATTTTTCTGCGTGGTAAATAAATTTCTTGGTTTGCTAGTATGACTTTTAATCTTCTTGTTACATAAACTTCTTTATTTTCTTTAAAAGCACTAATAACAGCTTGTTCATAAATATTATTTTGATTTTTTTCTTTTTTCTTTAAATTAAAATAATATGTTGATTTAGAGAGTTTTAAAAAACGACACATTGTGCGAATTTTATATTTAGATTTATTTTTAACAATAATTTCTATTTTCTGCCTATTATTAGTGCTGCTTGCTTTAAAATATCATTTTCCATTCGTACCTGTTTTAATTCTTTATTTGCTTGAATTAATTGTTTTTCTAAATCAGAAAGATTATCTTTAGTTTTAAAACTACCTGAATTAGTAAATTGCTTAATTCATTTATAAGTAACTGCTCTTGTAACATTATACTCTTTAACAATGCAAGATATTGATTTACCACTTTGATATAAAGCTACTATTTGCTTTTTAAATTCGTTGGTATATGAGTTAATATTGGTCATAATTATAATTCCTTTCTTTTCACTAATTTGTTCACTTGTCTACGTAATTAGTGTCCAATAAAGTGTAACCCATCCAGTTATTGAAAAACTATAAGTTAAAATAATACCTCCTAATTTAAATAAAATATTGTAAATTATATAATATTTGATAAAATGTAAATATTAAACATATAAGTTTTTTACCCATTGCTTTATTTTAAAGTAAATGGTTTTTTTAATTAAAGGAGATACCAAAATGACTTTACCACTAAAAACAATTCTTGCAGAACAATTCAAAGCTGCAGAAAGTGAATTCACTAATAAATTCAAGAAAAATAATGAAAATTGACATAATGGTGAAACGTTTATGTTTGAAAATCAATCAAGTGAAGATAATGAACTAAAATGTCTTCAATTTGAAACTTCTATAGTAGAGGGAGGTAAAGAGTATTTTGTTTATGATGAAATAATAGAAATTAATAATAAACCAGTTTTATTATTAGAAATTCATGATGATGAAAAAAAAGAAATTTGACAACAACTAATTTATCTTGAAGCAGATCAAGTAATTAAACAAATTAGACATTTAAGTTATGAACAATTTTCTAATGAAGTAAAAAATGATGAAAGTTTTATTAAATTAGAAGAAAATAAAGACACAACTATTATCAGAATACCATTTTTTGATTTCATTAATAACCTTAATGAGAAACAAAAAGAAGAACAAGTAGATATAAAAAATAAAAAAGTAAGAAAAGTTTTATGACAAGTATTAAAAATAACAATATTTGTAGTTGCTTGGGCTGGTATTAGTATTTTAAGTAGTTTAGTTGTTACTCCATTAGTAGCTCCTGTTTTAGCAACTTTTTATGCACCGTCAGTATCTGCTTTAATTTGTGGAGTTATTGTTGGTGGAGTTGTTACATTATGAGAAAAGTATAAAGAAAAAGTAAAAAAAATCTTTTTTCCTAATTGAAAATCAAAAAGTGAAATAAATCTAGAAAATAAACTACAAGAACAAAGATTATTATTAAAAAGAGAACACCAAGAAGAATTATTTTTAAGCTTACCTCCAGAAGCAAAACAACAAAGAATTTTGAATAGTTTTCAACAAATTTGAAATAATAATAAAAATAAAAATTTTATGGATATGCAAAATGAATTAAGTCAAAGATTTGAAGAAAATAAAAGAGAATTAAAACATCAAAATTTGGAAAATATTTATAAAAGAAAAAATGAATTACAAGCACAAGTAGGAGTAGCAAAAAAAGATTTAAGTGCAGAGCAAAATGGAGTAATACAAAATAAATTAGAAATGATTACTTTTGTGGCAAGTGAAATTAATAAAGAAAATCAAAAACCTCAACCTGATGAACGCAATTTAAGAATTTATGGGGAAGAATTTGCTGCTTTTACCAATGAAATAGAAGAAATTTTGAAAAATAATAAAAAAAGTGATAATCTTGTGAGAGAAGATGTTAGAGAAAAGTCACCAAGTAGAAAGATGAGACAAATGTCTTTATAATCTAAAAAGGAGATAAAGTTATGAATAAAGAAGAAAAAGAAAAAGTAGAAAAAGAACTTAATAAATCAGCAAAACGAAGAGTTGCAAATATGCAAAAAAGATTAACACGCGAAGATATAGAAAAAGCTAATAAAGAAAAAGTAGAAAATGAAAATTCTGAAAAACAAAATAAGACTTCAAAAAGTCGTAGTTGATTTTCAAAATAAATAGTTTTTTAAAAGTCTACTGATAAATAAAAAAAGTTAGGTAATATTTTTAAAATAAGTATTACCTAACTTTTTTTATGTTAAAGTTTTAATAAATTTTAGAACTTCATCATAGTTTGGTTCTAATGTTACTTCTTTAACAATTTGTAAATATATAACTTTATTATTTTTATCAACAATGATAATAGTACGTGCTAATAATTGGATTTCATCAATTAATAAATTAGTAGTATTACTAAAATTATTTTCATTATTTCGATAATCACTTCAAATATGAAAATTATTATTCATTTTTAGTTTTTCACAAAAGCGACTTTGAGCAAATGGTAAATCTTTGGAAATAGTAATGATAACTAAATCTTTTAATTTAGTAGCCTCTTTATTAAAGTGTATAGTTTGTAAAGCACAAGTTTTAGTATCAATGCTTGGTACACTAGAAATAATTTTAAATTTATTAGTGAATTGTTCTAAATTCATATTATCCATTGTTTTATTAACTGCAGAAAATGATAAAGTATCTCCAACTTTGATTATTTCATTTTTAATATGAACGGGTTTACCTTTAATTGTTAATTGCAACATAATATTTTTTCTCCCTTTTTATCAAATGTATTTATAATATTATTATAACTAAATTTATTAAAGATAATCTATTAAGGAGTAACAAAGTGTTAAAAATTTTAAATAAATTTAAAATTGCTGTTCAAGAATTTAAAATGGTTTTTAAAGCAGTGGGGACTAAACACATTTATAAAAATAAAAGAACAATTATTAAAAGTATTACACTATGTTTTATTCCATTTTTATATGCTTTTATTGCTTTATGAGCTTTTTTTAATCCATTGGGAAATATTAATCGTTTACCAATTGCTTTAGTTAATAACGATAGTTCTGCAGTAGGAATTAATCGTGTTATTAATCGACATAATTTAAATTTGGATAATGAAAATCCTAATAGTAGTGGTGCTTATGAATTTAAAATTAATGATTTACAAATTAACAATGAGAAAAAAACATTTACTGTTTATTATTATGATGATTGAAAAAGTTATTATCAACATCAAAATGACAAAACTTTTTTAACTGAAATTATTATTGATAGTTGTTTTACTAAGGATTTTAATGATTTTTTTAAAAAAGCTTTTAAAGTAATTATTGAAAATATTAAAACTCCAGAAAGAATTTGGAATCTTATTAATCAAATTACTATTAGACCAAAAATTAGTTTACAAGCTTCATATAAAGTTAGTCCGATTTTAGGTGAAATTAATGATTTTGCTTTAAATGCATTAAAAGATAATATTTTTAGTAAGTTTTTACCTGTTGTTATTAGTGATCAAGTATTTGTTTATTGAGATAAAGATGCTTCTGATTCAGGTTATCAGCATTTACAACCAATTTTAAAAGAAATTTATGGTATTCTTTCAATTGCTGTTCCTGGTTTAGGTCCTCATGCTGAACAATTTAATACTAATATTGATAGTGTAACAAGCAATGGAGATATTAAACATATTAAAGTTTTAGAACATGATTATTGAATGAATCATACTTTATTGGCACCTATTAACTTTATTAATTTTAATATTAATATTGAAGGTCAAGATAAATCTCCTTATGGATTTGGTTTAGGTCCATATTTCATGTGTATTGGAATGTGAGTAGGTACTTTAGTATTAACTTTTACTTTTATTAGAAATAAAGATATTCCAAAAACTAAATTTTGATCAAACTATTTAGCTAAATCAGCATGAATGATTATTTTTGGTTTAATTCAGTCAACAATTTTAGTAACTTCATTATTACTATTATTTAATAATATTGATTTATGACAACGATTTTGACAAATGTTTTTATACATGTGATTAATAGCAATTATTTTTGATTTGGTTGTTCAATCAATTGCTAACATGTTTCGTAATCATGATTTGGGTAGATTTTTAATTGTTATTCTTTTAATACTACAACTTTCTTCATCAAGTGGTACTTTTCCTGTTGAATTAGAACCCAATTTTTTTCAAGTAATGTATAATTTTTTACCATTTAGTTATGCAATAAAAGGATTAAGAGAAATTATTATTAATCCTAATCCAATGACTATTTTATGAAGTATTGGTTGTTTATTAATATTTATTATTATTTTAGTACCATTATCATTGTTACTTAATTGATGACATGATCATAAAGATGCAAAAAATGAAGTTGGAAATAAAAAAATTAAATTAGTTGTTAATAATTATTCATCATTAAAAAATAAAACTACTACTGATGAGAACTAAACATTATATTTTTAGGTGTCCTTTTTTATTAATACTTTCTAATAAAAATAGAATACTTAAAAGAATGTTGTATATTAATTTATAAAATAAAAAACATAAATATTTAAAAAAAATAATAAAAAAGTAAAAGAGGAAAAATAACTTATGCATTTTAAAAAATTATTAACAATGTTTACTATAACATTTTTTGCTAGTTCAGGGACTATGCTTTCAATTAATACTCATGTTTCTAATAACAAATTAATTAAAAATTGTTTGTTTAATAACCATGAAACATTTTCAAAATTGGGAGGAACTAGTGGTCTAATTCAATCAATAACTAGTTATCAAAAGGCAATGTTTATGCCCCTAATAATGAGGGTATTATTTATTATATTAGTGAAAATAATAAAGATATTAAACCAATATTTAAAAGTGAAGGTATTATTCAAGCAATAGTAACTTCTAATAATGGTAATGTTTATGTAACTATAAAAGAAACAAAAAATGAAACAAAAATTTATATAAAAAATAATGATAGTAATAATTTTAAACTACTTGAAAAATTTGATTTTAACTTATTATCAATGATAGTCTATACTTCTAATGATGGTGAAGAATATCTTTATATGGGTACAGATAATGATGTTAAAGCATATTATCAATCATTTGGACAAGAATGATTGCAAACTATTCCTGGAACTAAAGGAAAAATTTCTGCAATAATTAAAGATAATAACAATGATAAATGTATTTACGCTGCTGCTACTGATGGTCAAATTTATAAAATTATTGGTGGTGATCAAAAATTTGAGGAACTTCTTACTACTGGTAGTAAAATTACTGATTTTACATTTGATAATTTAGGTAATGTTTATGCTACTGAGATGTCAGGGCAAGTTTGAAAAAAAGATAATAATAAGAATTATTTTTTTAGATTTCAATTACATCCATTATCAAATTGTTTAACATCTATTGTCATTAATAATGATAACTGTATATATGTTGGTGATAATACTGGTAATCTTTGAAAAAGTTATGGATCATCAACCTTTGATAAACTTCAATTTAAAGTTAATATTAGTATTAAAAAATTAATATTCAATGGTGCAACTAAAAAAATATATATTGGAAGTAGTAATGGTGTTTATTATTCAGATTAAGTAAATTAGATATTTTTATTATTACTATTATTTTTGCAAAAAATAAAAGAAATAAGTTATAGATGAAGAAAAATTATTAATTAATAATATATTCATCATTTCTATATTATTTTAGAAAAAGTAATAAATAAAGTTTAATATAATTTTTACTAAAAGTTTTTAAAAAAGAATAACTTTAATATGTGTAGAAATATATGATATATTCATATAGTTTAAAGATAATTTTATGATGTATTGTTAGTTGTTTAATAGTAAAAATAAAAGTACTTTAATTATTAATCAAAGTGAAAAATTTTCTTAGACCACACTTTATATATAATTTGATAAAATAGACTTAGAAAATATTAGAGTTAGGAGTAGAAAATGAAGAAAATTATTTTAAATCCAAATATTTGTGCTGATGAGATTGAACTTACTATTAAAAAACAAGGATGAGAAATTATTGATAAAAAATATGATTTTTATCAACCATACGTTAGTATTTTTGATAATTTAAATTATGAAGCAAAAGTAGATTTATATATTGCTTTTAAAACTGCAGGTAACTTTGTTCATAAGGTATATTGCTATTTTTTAGAATTTGATACAAATAATATTTTTAAAATATCAGAAATTAAATCACCAGAGCATCCTAAGGGACAAATGACAACACGAGTTGCTGCTGATTTTAAGTATTATAAAACTACTGGTAATCTAGGTTTTACTCCTTATAAAAGCCCAATATCTGGTCAACCATATAACTTAAGTCATAATTATCACAGTTTTTTTAATTCATTAATTGAATCAGAAGCAAAAAATGAATTAAACTATGTTTGTATTTTATTAAAATATGATAATCATGCTCGAAGCAAGAAAAGACTTCGATATTTTGTTAATTCGTATAAAAAGTTTATTAAATCATTTCTTTTTAAATTTGAAAAATTTGAAATTAGAAAAACACGTGCTTTATTAAGAGCAGAAATATTAAAAGGACAAAAAAAGAAAAAAGTTAGCAAGCCCGCAAAGCGAGACGTTATTAAACCTAATAATACTGAAAATGTTATTATTGAAGGTAATTTAAAAACTATTTTTGATCATAAAAATATGACTGTTAAAGTTATTAAAGAAACAGATAATATAGAAAAATCTACTTTAGAATTTAAAAATAAACTTAAAAATAGTAATCAAAAAAATAAAAAATAAATGTTGATAAACCTTCACTTAAAATTGTTAAAGAAGTGTTATAATAATTTATAAAAGGGAGGAAATATTTATTATGCTACTAAGTTTTATTTTATATACAACTTCATTTGAATCCGAGCACTTAGATTCTTTTTTAGCAAAGATTTTTGTAAATAAAAAAACTAATTTTGAAGTTGTTGTTGTTGATGACGGCATTAACAATGAAAATTTGGAGATATTTAGTAAATATTTTAAATTATATCCACAAAATTTAAAAATGATTACTAATTATCAAGTATCAGGTATTGCCATTAGTCGTAATCTTGGCCTTAAATATATTTCCGGACAATATGTAGTTATTTTAAATCCAACTGAAATTCTTAGCGTTAATTTTGTTGAAAAAGTTAATAAAATTTTAGATAATAATAAAGATTTAGATTGTATTGAATATTGTGTTCGTTATGAATTTGATATAAATAATGTTTTTCATTCAACAATTAGAACTGAAGTTAATAAAATATATAATTTAAATACAACACAAGGAAAAATAGTCTTTGCTTTAACAACACCAGTTTTAACAACAAAAATCATGAAAGTTAGTATTATTAATGAATATAATTTACAATTTCGCAAAGAAATCCAATTTGATAGTTTATTTTTATACTCATTTTTAGCACATTGTAAAACATATTATGCAATTAATGAAACATTATTAACGTCTAAAAATAAAACATTGGAAAATGATAATATTTTTGAACTAATGCATCAATGAATACATATTTTAAACTATTATAATAATTATAAAATTAAAAAAGTTTTATATGAAGAGTTGGAATATGCTTTTGTTAGATACTATCTATATACTCTTTTAAGATTTATTAGTATTTCTAAAAAACCTGCATTAATTGAAAAAACATATAATCGTGTCAAAGAAATTATTGAATTTAAATTTAAAAATTTTAAAAAAAATTCTTATTTTAATACTATTAATCCAAATGATAAATTTACCACTTATGCTCCTGATCTAAGTACTTATTTTAAGAAATATTTTAAAGATAATAATATTAGAGATGATTCAAAATATTGAGAGTAAAAAAATGAATATTAAAAAATTAGATACAACCGAAACATATATAATAGCTAAAACATGAAAACGTATTATTGCACGTATTTTTGATGTGATTTTTGTTAGTTTAATCCCATTAATAATTGGATTAGCAATCCATTATTTAGATAATAAAGATAATCAAGAATCATGACAATTAATAATTATTTTTATTATTAATATAATTGTTGTCATTATATATTTTGTTATTATCCCATGAAAATGTAAGGGTCAAACTTTGGGAAAATTAATTTTTCAAATAAGATTAGTAAATGAAAAAAATCAAGATTTAAAGTTAAAACATTTTTTTTATCGTGAACTATTTTTAGTTTTTATTCCTCTATTATTAACCACTTCAATAATTCTTTTTATGAAATTGACTTTTAATGAAAACATTGCTACTATTAATAGTAATAGTACTTTAAATTCTTGATTAAATATTCTTATTCGTTCTGTAGTTAGTTTTGATTTTGCTTGGTATTGCGGGATTATGATCGTCACTAAAATTGATAAATATCATCAGCTATTCTTTGATCGTTATCATAAAACTTTTGTCATTAACAAGAAACCACTTGCAACTAATAAAAGGAAGATATCAACTAACGTTAATGATCCACATATTCATTTAGTTTATTCTCAACCGGGAAATATTAATGATGACGAATTAGAAAATATAAATAGTCTTTAATAGTATATACTCTTACTAACTTAAGGATAAATAACATGGATAAAACAAAACTTTTAGAAAATCTAAATGAACAACAACTACAAGCAATTATTAATGTTGATGGCCCATGTCGTATTGTTGCGGGGGCTGGAGTTGGAAAGACGCAGGTTATAACATATAAGATTGCTTACTTAATTAATGTAATTAAAATTGCTAGTGAAAAAATATTGGCCTTAACTTTTACTAATAAAGCAGCACACGAAATGAAAGAACGAATAATGCAACTTTTAAATGATACTAACATTAATGTTAATATTGTTACTTATCATGCATTATGTGCCAAAATATTAAGAAGAGATATTCATCATTTAAATATTAATAATAATTTTAATATTATTGATCAAGAAGATCAACGAAAAATATTAAAAGATATTTTTCAAAAAGAATTTTCACATAAAGCTAAATTGCAGGAGTTAAGATTATTAAGTTCTAATATTTCTAACTGAAAAAATAATTATCTTTCTCAAGATGAATTATTAGCTGATTATCAAAATCAAGATGAGTGAATTTTACGTATCAAAGTTTTTGAATCGTATAAAAAATATCAATTTATTAATTCATGTTTAGATTTTGATGATTTATTATTATTAGTTGAACGTCTATTTAAAGAATTTCCACATATTTTAACAAAATGAGAAAAGAAATTTGATTTTATTTTAGTTGATGAATTTCAAGACACTAATGATATTCAATATAATATTTTATTATCACTTGCTAAAAATCATAAAAATATTACTGTAGTTGGTGATCCTGATCAAACTATTTATAGTTGAAAAGGAGCAAATATTAATTTAATATTGAATTTTACTAAACAATTTCCTAATACACAAACATTTATTTTAAATCAAAATTATCGTTCAACAACTAAGATTTTAAATACAGCTAATAGTTTAATTAAAAATAATGTTCAACGTATTGAAAAAGAACTGTTTACTAAAAATGATCTTGGTAATGATATTGTTATGTATCATGCTAGTAGTGGTGATCAAGAAGCACATTGAGTTGCAACAACTGTTAAAAAAATTCATTTAAAATATCATTTAGATTTGAATAAAATTGCTATTCTTTATCGTAATAATTATTTATCAAAAGATTTAGAACAAGCTTTGATTAATAATAATATAAATTATAAAATTTTTGGTGGTTATAAATTTTTTGAACGTAAAGAGATTAAAGACATTTTGGCATATTTAAAAATTATTGTTTGAAATGATAATATATCAATGATTAGAATTTTAAATGCAACACCTAAAATTGGACCAAAAGCTATTGATAACTTATTATTACTTGCTAATGAACAATCACTAACTTTAAATGAATACTTATTTAAATTTCAGTATGGATTACCAAAAAATTATCGTCAATATTTACAACCTTTAATTAATTTAATTAATGAGATGCAAACTAATATCAAAGATGTTACTTCTTTAAATAACATGGTTGAAATTTTTTTAAATAAAACTAATTATTTAAAAAAACTAGAAGATAATCTTGAAAAAGAAAGAATTGAAAATATTCAACAATTATTAGAACAATTGCTTGAATATGATAGTAGTAATAATGAATTACAAGGCGAAGAATTATTAACGTCATTTTTACAAGAAGTAAGTTTATATACTGATTTAGATGAAAATAGTACTAATAAAGCCGTTAATTTAATGACAATTCACAGTGCTAAAGGTCTAGAATTTGATGTTGTTTTTATAGTTGGCATTAATGAAGGTATTTTACCTGGAATAGGTAAATTTAGTATAGAAAACTTAGATAAAATCGAAGAAGAACGACGACTTTTTTATGTTTCAATTACTAGGGCAAAAAAATGATTATTTTTATCTAGTGCCAGTGGATATTCATATATCTTGGATCGTATGAAACAACCATCTCGTTTCTTAAAAGATTTAGATCTTAAATATTTAAAAATCATTAATAACGAACATCAAGAAATGGCAGCAACTTATCAAAATCGTAATCATTCTAAATTTAATTACTATAAAGCTGATAATAAAGATAAGGTTGAAATAACTAATAATTGAAATGTTGGAGATATAATTATTCATGAAATTTTTGGGAAAGGTATTATTACTAAATTAATTGGTGATAAAATTCAAGTTGCTTTTCATAAAAATCATGGTGGTATTAGAATTATTAGTTCTAATCATAGTGCTATTAAAAAATTTGTATAAATTTATTTTTATTAAAAATGTCTATTTTTTGGACATTTTTAAGTATTTTTTTATAAGAAATTTTTTATTACATATTAATTTTTTCAAGTATAAAATTAGAATTAAGATTTATTTTAATTTAATTTTCCTAATAACATTTTAAAATTGGTGCTAAATTGCCAATTATTTTTTATTTTGAAATAAGTTTAGAAAAATTAATATTTTAATAAATCTTATTATTTTAATGAAAGGAAAAAAGTAATTATGATAAAAATAAATTTAGAAGCGTGAAAAGGTTTAAGTCGTAATTGAATTGAAGTTAACCCCAATCGTGATGGTCAATCAGTTACTAATAAAGTTAAACAACATGCTAACTATTTATTCCCCAAAACCTTATTATGATGGAGAATTATGAATAGGAATAACTCCTAGAGACTTAATTAATGGTAAAGAAATTATATTACATGATGGTAAAAAGTTTTTAATAAAATAAAAGATTTAAAATCTATTACTTTGGCTTTTGTTCAGCAAGCAATTGCAATTAAAGATAAGTTAGAATTAACTATTGCTGGACAGTCTTTGGGCGCTGGATATGATTATTGAGTAGAAAATAAATTAAAACCAGAAGTGCTTAAACCTTTAGTAAAGAATGATGGCTTTAATAATATTGTTGTTGCATATGGTGGTCCTGCTTCAGCGCGGTTGGATATAATCCATGAGATGTTGCATATGGGCTATCTAATAAAGATATTAATAAAGCAGTAGCAATGTTACAACCAGCTTTGATTGAGTATCAAGAACGCATTACTAAATTTGCAGGTTTTGAAACTAAAGATATGCCGTTAAATTTAGACTTAGATATTGAAGGTATAAACTTTGATAGTGATCATATTAATGGAATGAAGGTTTTATTTACTACATTAACAAAAATGAAAAGAAATAATCAAAATTGAAACTTTAGTGTTACATTACCAGTAATGCCAACAGGGCTAGTGGGTAGAGATATTGAGAATGTTATTAAAATAGCTTTAGAAATATATCAAAAAGCAGATTTAAAAGTTGAAGATTTATTTACAATTAACATTATGGCTATGGATTATGGTGAAATTGTTGGACAAGAAGTAGTTGATAAAGGTTTAACTTTTTTTAATATTGCTAAACAAGCAATTAAAAGTACTGCTAACCAATATTTTGAATTAATAAAACAAATATTGGGAGATTGTTAAAAATCCGGAATAAAGTAAAACTTATATAGTCTTATTATATTTTAGACAAGAAATAATTTGGATTTTTATGAAATTGTATTTAAATAATACAATTAATTTTAAAAAAAATCAACTAAAATGCTTATATAAATTTTATTAAGTGCTAAAATGAATGCAGGATGAATTAAAGAAGTTGCTGATTATTTAGGTGCACAATTTGTTTTAAATAAATTTCATTTAATTAGAACATTATATCTTGGAGTAATGGCTGGAAATAAAGAAAAATATGTATGTGTAAATGTAAATGGATTTGAATTTTTAAATCATTGTAATATTAACTATGTTTTAAGTCATTCTGCAAATTATATTTGTGCTCTTAGTAAAAATAATGCAAATTGTTATAATTGAATTCAGTTACAAATTGGAGTTATTTTTTGTATAATTATAGTTCCAATTTTATTGTCCATAACTATGTCATTTATTTTCTTAATTATTGGTTTAAAAATAAAAATAAAAAATAATAATTTTTGAGATGCTATTGCAAATTGTAAAATAATAAGTAACTATTACATTCATTAAATTATGTTTCTAAATTTATCTTATTACATTTAAAAATGACCATTTTAATGTAAATACTAATATTATATGTTCTATTACCAAGCATTTCTTTTAAAACGTGTCAAATATTAGTTTCAGTAAAACAACCTATATTTCACTTTGCACCTTGATTTTCAATACCCTGTTTATTATTTTTAAGGCTTTTCTCCCTTTATGTACTATTTTTAAATTTTATTACATAAATGTTGAGAAAAGCCTATCTACGGATTTCTCCCCACATTTTTAAATGAAACATAGCATTACAGTTTCAAAAGTAGGTATCTTGTTGAATTTATATGCAGCTTCTTTGGCATATAAATGAACATGATGTTTTGCAACTTTGATATGTGTTTTAAATGTTCTTCGTATATGTTTTCATACTGATTCAATTTGATTGGTATTTACGCGAATTTTTGAAATATAACCATCTTGATGGTTAACTGTTTTGTGATTAGGGAAAAGTGATTTGAAATCACGATATCCTTTTCAAGAATCAGTATGTACATCACACTTTGAAGAAATATGGTTTCTTGCAAACTGCAAAAGATTTTTACTTTTTGCGTTTTTGATTACTTTCACAATTAAATTATTGGTTGTTTTTTCATAAATCCCAACAATTAATGTTTTATTTATCAAAGATCTTTCTTGTTTTTTAAAACCCATATGTGAAAGATACATTTCATCCATTTTTACTATGCCTCAACAATAAATTGATGTTCTTGTTTGGCAATACGATTTCTGATTTCATGACCCATTCTTCAAGCAGTTTTCAAAGTCACACCCAATTCTTTTGCAACATCAGTTGATGTAATTCCATGTTTGGTGTTTATTCATCTAAAGATGAGATAAAATCAAAATCTCAAAGGTGTTTGTGACTTGTAAAAAATGGTGCCATGAAGAATACTAAATGTTTGATGACATTTCAAACATCTTATTCTTCTTAAATTAGAAGTATTCAAACTTGTTCAAGAACACATGATACATTTGTTTTTCTTCAAACTTGCTATATATTTTAAACAATCCTGTTCTGTTTGAAAAGCATTGTTGAACTCATTCAATTTCATTGTTTCCTCCACAAGTACATGTGGGGAGAAGTCCGATTTTTAAAATATTGTTTCTTTAATTTTTTATGATTATCTAATTCTTTATATAAATATTTAATTAATTGTTCATATTGACCATTAATAATTAAATTTTTACAGTGATTATATTCTTCTAAATATTTTTCTTTATTTCCAGTCATTACTCCAAGATATAATGTTCTAATTAAATGAAATTTATTTAAAACAAATTGTGCATCTAAATAATTGGTAACTTCTTTAATTCATCCTGCACTATCACCACAAATAATAATTTTTGCTTGTTGAATGTTTTCATAAAATTTTTGACAATGTTCTTTAACAAATTCAGCAGTTTTTTTAACTCCAATTTTTGTTTTTGTTGGTCTAATAATGGATTTTACTTTTTTATTTTGTACTTTATGATTAATATTATCTGTATATGTTACTATTAAACGCATAGAGTGTTTTATACCTTTACGTTTAAAATTTCAAAATTTTCGATGACCATCATCAATTGCTACAAAAATAGGTTGATTTTTTTCTAATTTTACTTTTACTGGATTTTCTTCAACTATTTCAAAATTTTTAAAAACTCTATGAACACTACTAACACTAATACCTGATTTTTTACAAATAGCACAAATATCACGATATCTTTTTCCATCTGCAAAATTTTCAATAATAATGTCTTCAATATCTTCGCCAATTCTTTTATATTTAGGTAATTGAAGTATTTCATCAACTAAACAAACACGAATTCATTTTTGTAATTCTTCATAAAAATTGGAATGGCAACCTTTTTTAGGACTATTTTTTGGTAGACATTTGTGCTTGGTATTTGATGGGGGTTAAGTAGTTTAGAGTGCTGTGAATTCTTATGTTGTTATATTAGTTGATGTAATTAAATAATTCTAATTTTAATTGGATTAATGATGTAAAATTTCTATCATTAATAAATTCTGTCTTAAAAGTTTTGAAAGTTGCTTCAGCAACAGCATTATCATAAGGACAGCCTTTTTTGCTTAAAGAACGATTAATATTGAATGCTAATAAAAGTTTATCAATCATTTTATTGTTAAATTCATTGTCGCGATCACTATGAAATATTTCAATATCTTTTAAAGAGTGATTTGATTGCATAAATGCTTGATGTACTAATGATGTATCTTTTTTAACTCCAACACTATGTCCAATAATTTCGCGGTTAAATAGGTCAATTAATAAGCAAATATAGTTTCATTTACCATTAATTTGAACATAAGTTAAATCACTAACAATAACTTCATTTTTAATTCTATTATTAAAGTTTCTATTAACAAGATTGGTTATTTGACTATCATTAACTTTATTATGATGATTTTTGAATGATAATTTAGTGTATTTTGATATTAAATTATGTTTATTCATAATTTCTTTAATTTTTCTGCGTGATAAATAAATTTCTTGGTTTGCTAGTATGACTTTTAATCTTCTTGTTCCATAAACTTCTTTATTTTCTTTAAAAGCACTAATAACAGCTTGTTCATAAATATTATTTTGATTTTTTTCTTTTTTCTTTAAATTAAAATAATATGTTGATTTAGAGAGTTTTAAAAAACGACACATTGTGCGAATTTTATATTTAGATTTATTTTTAACAATAATTTCTATTTTCTGCCTATTATTAGTGCTGCTTGCTTTAAAATATCATTTTCCATTCGTAACTGTTTTAATTCTTTATTTACTTGAATTAATTGTTTTTCTAAATCAGAAAGATTATCTTTAGTTTTAAAACTACCTGAATTAGTAAATTACTTAATTCATTTATAAGTAACTGCTCTTGTAACATTATACTCTTTAACAAGGCAAGATATTGATTTACCACTTTGATATAAAGCTACTATTTGCTTTTTTAAATTCGTCGGTATATGAGTTAATATTGGTCATAATTATAATTCCTTTCTTTTCACTAATTTGTTCACTTGTCTACGTAATTAGTGTCCAATAAAGTGTAACCCATCCAATTATGTCTCTCTTTAAAAGAAAAGAAAAATTAAATGGTAGTGATAATCAAAAAAATCAATTAACTTTTTTAAAAGGGAAAAGTACACATGCTTCTATTTTAAGTTATTTTGGTTTTAATGATTTTAACCATGAAACTTATTTTACTGATTTTGTTGCTGAAAATAATGCCAATTTATATAATGCTCCATTAGATATTAATAATGAAACTATTAAACAATATTTAATTCAGCAAGAATTTTATAGAAAAAATTGAAATTTTATTTTTAAGTTAAGTAAATTAGGAATTAGTGGTTATTTAATTTTTATTGCTAATGATGGTTTATATTTTCAAGTCGTTGATATACAACAAAGAGTTTATGATATTACTGGTAAATTAATTAAATGTACTATTTTTTATGATAGTTATCAACAAAATGCACAAACTGTAAGATTATTTGAAGTTTATACATTAAATAATGAACAAGTTACTATTAATCGTGCAATTTATAGTGTTAATGATATTAAAAAACAAGCGCCATTAGAGTTTAAATCATATATTAATAACCCAAACTTATCACAAGAACAAACATTAAATATTAATTATATTCCAATAGCAATTATGAGAAATAAAGCAAATGAATTAGCAGATTGTGATAAAGTAATGGATAAAATTAAAGCATTAGATGTTATTTATGAACAAATTGTTTTAGATACTATTTTAAATTTACCCAAGTTTATTTTTAACTCAACTTATGGTAATGTAAAAGATTTACTAGAAGATGCTGTAAGAATATTAGTTACTAAAAATTATATTTTTAAAAGTGGTGGAGATAATAACGAACAGAATGAAAATATCAATATGACTAGCAGTAATTTTAAAAGTAAAAATTTAACAGATATATATGATTGAAATGTTAATGAAATATTTAAACGTTGTGGTATTCATATTCCCAGTCAAAAGAAATCTGCACAACAATCAGTTCCTGAAAGTACGGCGGTTAATATTTCAACTATTAATTATATTGAACAAAAATTATGACAATTTAATATTGATATTCTTAAATTTATTCAAATATTAGTACGTTTAGATAAAGATTTATTAAATAGTAAAACATTTAATATAAATGATGAACAAGAAATTAATAACTTAACAGTGAAATTAAAATTATTTAATCCCGAAAATAATCAATTAATAGGAGAGAACAATGGAAGACAACAACAAACCACAAACGAAGTTTCCACAGAAACAGAAGCAAACTAAAATTAATCAAGCAGAAGTTGAAAATGATTATTTAATAGATAATATTCCATATGATTTTACTAGTCTTATTAGTAGTAAAGATGACCCTGAGCTTAAAAGAGCATATGATGAGTTTAAACAAAGAACATTATATATTTATGAAATTGAACGTTTATTTAAAAATAATGAAAATAATAGTTTAAGATTTTCAGCAAATACTATTAAAATTGGTTTTATTGATATTGATAAAGTATTAAAAACTATTGCTGTTGAAACATCTGATTTTACTATGCAATTAAATCAAAGAGCAAGTACTAATATTAATGATAATACTATTGAATATAGTATGACTGATATTAAAAATTTAATTTTTCAAGAAATAAATTTATTAAATCAATTTAAATTATATGCTGTATCTATTAATGAACCTTTAAATGAAAATAATATTGATAATTTATATATCATTAATAACTATTCTCAACCATATCAAAACCTAAAAACAAGAAGTACTAAAAGCATTACTATTATTAAAATTAAAGATTTTAAAACAAGAGATGGTTATCCAATTATTATTAAAGGCTTTTCTCCCTTTATGTACTATTTTTAAATTTTATCACATAAATGCTGAGAAAAGCCTATCTACGGACTTCTCCCCACATTTTTAAATGAAACATAGCATTACAGTTTCAAAAGTAGGTATCTTGTTGAATTTATATGCAGCTTCTTTGGCATATAAATGAACATGATGTTTTGCAACTTTGATATGTGTTTTAAATGTTCTTCGTATATGTTTTCATACTGATTCAATTTGATTGGTATTTACGCCAATTTTTGAAACATAACCATCTTGATGGTTAACTGTTTTGTGATTAGGGAAAAGTGATTTGAAATCACTATATCCTTTTCAAGAATCAGTATGTACATCACACTTTGAAGAAATATGGTTTCTTGCAAAATGCAAAAGATTTTTACTTTTTGCGTTTTTGATTACTTTCACAATTAAATTATTGGTTGTTTTTTCATAAATCCCAACAATTAATGTTTTATTTATCAAAGATCTTCCTTGTTTTTTAAAACCCATATGTGAAAGATACATTTCATCCATTTGCACTATGCCCTCAACAATAAATTGATGTTCTTGTTTGGCAATACGATTTCTGATTTCATGACCCATTCTTCAAGCAGTTTTCAAAGTCACACCCAATTCTTTTGCAACATCAGTTGATGTAATTCCATGTTTGGTGTTTATTCATCTAAAGATGAGATAAAATCAAAATCTCAAAGGTGTTTGTGACTTGTAAAAAATGGTGCCATGAAGAATACTAAATGTTTGATGACATTTCAAACATCTTATTCTTCTTAAATTAGAAGTATTCAAACTTGTTCAAGAACACATGATACATTTGTTTTTCTTCAAACTTGCTATATATTTTAAACAATCCTGTTCTGTTTGAAAAGCATTGTTGAACTCATTCAATTTCATTGTTTCCTCCACAAGTACATGTGGGGAGAAGTCCGTTATTAAATTACAAAAACCGTTAGATAAAGTTACCAAAGTTATTGGCTTAAAAATTAAAGCCCCTAGAAGCATGATTTTTGGAAATATAAAAGTACTTGGTGAAGTTGATAGCAAGTATACCCTAAATTATTTGTTAAAGATAAGATAGCATTTCCCTTACTATCAATGCCTATTGAAACTCAACCAAAAGTTAGAATATTACAACAATGATTTAGTGAACAAATATTACCATGAAATCTTGCAAAACAATTTATAGGACAAGAAAAATCAGTTTTAGATTTAATTGCTATTGGTGGTGGAACTGAAACAAGAAAAGAAATTATTAATAATGCTAGAGTAACTAATGCTTGATTAGGCTATTTTTTAAGTACTCTCGATTATCATGAATGACCATTACCGCAAGAAAAAAAACTTAAAGATAAAGAAGTATGAAAAATTCATGATGTCCTAGGAAAAGAATATGTAAGTATTGTTACAAACGATAAATTTAAAGAGATGTAGAATTAGAAATAAAAGATAGACCACCAGTTGATAGTTTACAAAAAGTATTATTAGATATGCTAACTTATACATATACTTATAATAGAAACTTCGATGGTTTTGACCCTAAAAAAGATGAACAAAATACAACCGATAGTACTAAATTAAGACTTAAATTTGAAAATCAAAAACCTGATGATGTTATTACTAACTTATTTAAACAGTGAAAATTAGATTATCCAAACTATACAAATTTACCACAAGTTCAAATTTTTAAACAATTAGTCATTATGTTATCTAGTAATATTTATTCAAGTATGTCAATCAATAAAGGATTAAATGATGATTATAAATTGTTATTACCTTATTATTTTGAATTAAAATCAAATCCTATACATTCTATCCCAGATAAACTTTGAGAGTTTAAAGATGCAAAAGTAATACTAAAATCTGCATATTTTGATTTTATAGATATAAATAATATTAAATTAAAAGATAATGATATTAGTCAAAATGAATTATTTAAACTAGATGATAACCAATTTAACTGACTATCTATTACAAATGAATTAGAAAACAATAATATTCCTTCATTAATTCCTGCTGATTGAACATTAGGAAATGGTGAATATGGTAAATATTTTACAAGAGCAATTATTAATAGAAATAAAATTGAAAATGCTTTAAATTTATATGGTTCAAAAAAATCTCAATTATTTTCCAAATTAGAATTTTATAAAGAAATTTCACAAATTGATAATATTAGTGAATTTGATTTATAAATAGAAAATCCGATTAATAACTTAAATCGGATTGAAATCAGCGGAATATTTGGTGCTGGTAATTATGATTTAATTTTAATAACTAATGAAAAAGAAATAAACTTAAATAATATTACTTTATTTGATAAATATAATGAAAATATTTCTTATATAAATTTAGAAATTTAATTATTAAAATATCCTTTTGGATAAATACAATCTCATTTTATATCATTATCCCCTTCTTTATTAACAGAAAAATATAAATTAATGCCCCCCCTCCAATTCATGTTTTCATATAGTTGTATTTCCTCATACTGCTATATGGTCATGGTTTAAAAAATAAGTTAAATTATTAGTTTTGTTTTGTGCTATTGAACCAATTATTAAACCAGTTACTCCACTTATTGCACCAGTTAGTGTTAATAGTAATGTTATTTTACTTAAATTTGTTTTTATTCATGTTTTCATATTAATTTTCTCCTTATTTCTTAATTTTACTTTTAAATTGTACTGTTTTTTGATATTTTTACAATTATGCTTTTAAATACAAAATAACGCCTAAATTAAAGGCGTTTAGTTTGTGTTACCCTATACTATTAATTACGTTGCACTTGTTTATTATATTGCAAATGTGAAGATACTTTTTTTTGTAGATTAGACACACTTTTTGGACTAATAAAAGTTTTTATAACTTTATATTATTAGTTGAGGTGTAGTTTAAAATGAAATATTTAATTAATAGTGCTGATTTTACTAAATTTGATTATAAATTTAACAAGTTTGTAGAAAATTATAAAAATGATAAAAATATTAATAAAGTTAATATTTATTATCGTAAATTTAGAAAATTTTGTTTTATTTTTAAAAATAAAAATTCTAGTAAAGAAATAATTTCTCAATTACATATGCCAAAGCAAACTTTTTATTATTGAGTTAAACGTTTTTATGATATTTTCTACAAAAATAAACCTTTTGAAGAATTATTATTTAAATCAACAAAACCTAAAAATATTAAATATTTGTATAATTTGGAATTATCAGAAAAATTTATAAATTATTTTGTTCAGTATAAAGAAGAGTTTGGTATAGGTGCTTTTCAATTTTGTTATTTAATAAGAAATATTGATGATATTAGGTTTAATTTTTTGCCAAAACCTTCGGTTAAAACTATATATCGTTGATTAAAACGTTTTGGTTTTTATTCACAAAAAACTATTAAGAAAAAACATTTGAGATATGAAGTAAAAGAAACTGGATTATTGCAGACTGATATTAAAGTAGTATCAGATTATATAACAGGAAGTAAAAGATGATATATTATTGATTTTATTGATGAAAAAACTCGAATTACTTATTGTTATCCATCTGAACAAGCACAAACCAGAGATATTGTAAATGCTACTAAAAATGCTTTAAATTTTTATGAAAAATTGGGAATTAAAATTAAAAGAATTAGAACTGATAATGGTAGTCAATATGTTAATACATCTTGTGGAAAACCACAAAGGAATCGTTGATTTACAAATTTTTGTAATAAAAAAGGTATAGTTCATGAAACTACACCGTTTAGATCACCACAGAGTAATGGTAAGATTGAAAGATTTCATAGAAATTGAAGTAATTTATTTGAAATAAAACCATATTTAAATAGTGATTTTAGTTTATTTCAAAAATTAGTTAATTCTTTTCAAGAATATTATAACAATTCTAAACCACATAAATCATTAGGGTTAATGACTCCTATGGATTATTTTGATAAACTTTTATTAGATGGAAAATAGTCCAAAATGTCTGTACTACCTTACAGAAGATACTTTTTTTTACAGTAGCATTATTTAATTAATTACTACTATTTTTTATTTGTAGTTAAATAAAAAAATTACCTTAAAGTTAACTTAATTTCTTCTGAATAAATTGTACCAAAATAAATTTTTACAATTAATTTATTACCTATTTCCCAATTTGTTGAACTTGCAGTTACCTCTCGACCACTAACTTTTATATTAACATTATCTCCTTTATTAATTAAATTTTTTAGCGACTGTATTTTTTTTCGTATATGACCACCCATACCATCATTTTTTAAATAATTAAATATATCACTTCCATCAACAGGCCTATCATTATTTTCTCCTACTTTAAACTTAGAGTTTAATTCTTCATTAAAAGGATTACGTTCTATATCTACAGCTCAAAAGTCCAACACAGGTTTTATTATATCAATACTATCTTTTTTTAAATCAATTGTATAATTATCTCCTAACTTTTCAATTCCTTTCATAAATTGTAATTTAAAATTTCCATCAGTAACTATATAATCACTATTATCTTGTTTTTTAGATAAAATTGGAGAAATTTCAGAAGCTGAAACTGTAATTGAATCAGCATCAGTCCTATTAAATTTATTTTGAGAATCTTTAATTAGTTTTAAAGTATTTATTAAAAAATATTCACTCTCTTGTGAAACTGCTTCATTATCAGGTTTTAATAGAATTGATGCTTTAAGTTTTTTAATTTTATTAGTTCATGGTTCAGAACTATCGGGTTCAAAATCTCATTCTACATGATCAGGTGATAATGAAGCATTAATTTTAACTCCAACTAAACTTTTATTATTGCTATCAGTTAACTTTAAATCTTTTGATACCTGTTCATTTAATCTTATTTCAATAGGTTGTGGTGGTTCATTTGGTTTTTCTTTTGAATCACATGCAATAATACTTGCACTTGTTGTTGTTGAAAAAAGTATTGCTCCTAATAAACCTAGTATTTTTCTCATCTTAACACCCCTTATAATCTTTTATATTACATATTATAATCAATTTAAATATAAAAAAGGCTTTTCTCCCTTTATGTACTATTTTAATTTTATCACATAAATGCTGAGAAAAGCCTATCTACGGACTTCTCCCCACATTTTTAAATGAAACATAGCATTACAGTTTCAAAAGTAGGTATCTTGTTGAATTTATATGCAGCTTCTTTGGCATATAAATGAACATGATGTTTTGCAACTTTGATATGTGTTTTAAATGTTCTTCGTATATGTTTTCATACTGATTCAATTTGATTGGTATTTACGCCAATTTTTGAAACATAACCATCTTGATGGTTAACTGTTTTGTGATTAGGGAAAAGTGATTTGAAATCACGATATCCTTTTCAAGAATCAGTATGTACATCACACTTTGAAGAAATATGGTTTCTTGCAAACTGCAAAAGATTTTTACTTTTTGCGTTTTTGATTACTTTCACAATTAAATTATTGGTTGTTTTTTCATAAATCCCAACAATTAATGTTTTATTTATCAAAGATCTTCCTTGTTTTTTAAAACCCATATGTGAAAGATACATTTCATCCATTTGCACTATGCCCTCAACAATAAATTGATGTTCTTGTTTGGCAATACGATTTCTGATTTCATGGCCCATTCTTCAAGCAGTTTTCAAAGTCACACCCAATTCTTTTGCAACATCAGTTGATGTAATTCCATGTTTGGTGTTTATTCATCTAAAGATGAGATAAAATCAAAATCTCAAAGGTGTTTGTGACTTGTAAAAAATGGTGCCATGAAGAATACTAAATGTTTGATGACATTTCAAACATCTTATTCTTCTTAAATTAGAAGTATTCAAACTTGTTCAAGAACACATGATACATTTGTTTTTCTTCAAACTTGCTATATATTTTAAACAATCCTGTTCTGTTTGAAAAGCATTGTTGAACTCATTCAATTTCATTGTTTCCTCCACAAGTACATGTGGGGAGAAGTCCGATAAAAAATTATATTAATACTGTTTATTATACAGCAAAAGTGCATTATTTTAGTTAAAATTACATTTTCATGTCGATAATAGTGAATAATAAAAATAATTTATTAAAAAAATTATTTTTTTATATTAATTAAAGAATTAATTAATAAATTTTAAAAAAACAGATAGGAGAATTAAAAATGGAATTTAAATATCTATGAACTTATAAAGAACAATATCCTTAAATTGATAAATTAGTTTTAGAACATTTAAAAAAGAAATGAGAAAAGTGAAATTGAAGAATAAAAAATACAAGAGATAAAAAGAAATATAAAATTGTTGATTATCAATATCGAACAAGAAAAACATTATATGGAATTGTAACTTATAAAAGAAGAATTTATGAATATTTTGATGAAGAATTACAAAAATGAATTCGTATTTGTTTAGTTGATGAAATATTACAATTACCTAAAAATAAAAGAATTGGTGAAGATATTGAAGATAATATTATTGAAAATTTTGCAGATGGAAAAAGATATCGTGATATTTGTGCTATTTGTAAAAAAGCAGGTATTAGTATTAGTACTGTTCATAGAGTTTTTAAAAATTTACAAGTATTTGAAGCAAATCCAGTAAAAGTAAAATTAGAAAACGGACTTCTCCCCACATGTACTTGTGGAGGAAACAATGAAATTGAATGAGTTCAACAATGCTTTTCAAACAGAACAGGATTGTTTAAAATATATAGCAAGTTTGAAGAAAAACAAATGTATCATGTGTTCTTGAACAAGTTTGAATACTTCTAATTTAAGAAGAATAAGATGTTTGAAATGTCATCAAACATTTAGTATTCTTCATGGCACCATTTTTTACAAGTCACAAACACCTTTGAGATTTTGATTTTATCTCATCTTTAGATGAATAAACACCAAACATGGAATTACATCAACTGATGTTGCAAAAGAATTGGGTGTGACTTTGAAAACTGCTTGAAGAATGGGTCATGAAATCAGAAATCGTATTGCCAAACAAGAACATCAATTTATTGTTGAGGGCATAGTGCAAATGGATGGAATGTATCTTTCACATATGGGTTTTAAAAAACAAGGAAGATCTTTGATAAATAAAACATTAATTGTTGGGATTTATGAAAAAACAACCAATAATTTAATTGTGAAAGTAATCAAAAACGCAAAAAGTAAAAATCTTTTGCAGTTTGCAAGAAACCATATTTCTTCAAAGTGTGATGTACATACTGATTCTTGAAAAGGATATCGTGATTTCAAATCACTTTTCCCTAATCACAAAACAGTTAACCATCAAGATGGTTATGTTTCAAAAATTGGCGTAAATACCAATCAAATTGAATCAGTATGAAAACATATACGAAGAACATTTAAAACACATATCAAAGTTGCAAAACATCATGTTCATTTATATGCCAAAGAAGCTGCATATAAATTCAACAAGATACCTACTTTTGAAACTGTAATGCTAGGTTTCATTTAAAAATGTGGGGAGAAGTCCGTAGATAGTCTTTTCTCAGCATTTATGTGATAAAATTTAAAAATAGTACATAAAGAGAGAAAAGCCAAATTTAATTAATAATGGTCAATATGAACAATTAATTGATTATTTATATAAAGAATTAGATAATCATAAAAAATTAAAGAAAAAATACTTTAAAAATAATAAACAAGGTATTGTTAATCAAGGAGCAGTATGAAATAAAGGTTGTTTTACAGAAACAAATATTTGACATGTTTTAAAAGAAATGCTTGGAAATAGAACATATAATATTTTAATTTACATTAAAATGGTTATTTTTAAATGTAATAAAATAACGGATTTCTCCCCACATGTACTTGTGGAGGAAACAATGAAATTGAATGAGTTCAACAATGCTTTTCAAACAGAACAGGATTGTTTAAAATATATAGCAAGTTTGAAGAAAAACAAATGTATCATGTGTTCTTGAACAAGTTTGAATACTTCTAATTTAAGAAGAATAAGATGTTTGAAATGTCATCAAACATTTAGTATTCTTCATGGCACCATTTTTTACAAGTCACAAACACCTTTGAGATTTTGATTTTATCTCATCTTTAGATGAATAAACACCAAACATGGAATTACATCAACTGATGTTGCAAAAGAATTGGGTGTGACTTTGAAAACTGCTTGAAGAATGGGTCATGAAATCAGAAATCGTATTGCCAAACAAGAACATCAATTTATTGTTGAGGGCATAGTGCAAATGGATGAAATGTATCTTTCACATATGGGTTTTAAAAAACAAGGAAGATCTTTGATAAATAAAACATTAATTGTTGGGATTTATGAAAAAACAACCAATAATTTAATTGTGAAAGTAATCAAAAACGCAAAAAGTAAAAATCTTTTGCAGTTTGCAAGAAACCATATTTCTTCAAAGTGTGATGTACATACTGATTCTTGAAAAGGATATCGTGATTTCAAATCACTTTTCCCTAATCACAAAACAGTTAACCATCAAGATGGTTATGTTTCAAAAATTGGCGTAAATACCAATCAAATTGAATCAGTATGAAAACATATACGAAGAACATTTAAAACACATATCAAAGTTGCAAAACATCATGTTCATTTATATGCCAAAGAAGCTGCATATAAATTCAACAAGATACCTACTTTTGAAACTGTAATGCTAGGTTTCATTTAAAAATGTGGGGAGAAGTCCGTAGATAGTCTTTTCTCAGCATTTATGTGATAAAATTTAAAAATAGTACATAAAGAGAGAAAAGCCAAATTTAATTAATAATGGTCAATATGAACAATTAATTGATTATTTATATAAAGAATTAGATAATCATAAAAAATTAAAGAAAAAATACTTTAAAAATAATAAACAAGGTATTGTTAATCAAGGAGCAGTATGAAATAAAGGTTGTTTTACAGAAACAAATATTTGACATGTTTTAAAAGAAATGCTTGGAAATAGAACATATAATATTTTAATTTACATTAAAATGGTTATTTTTAAATGTAATAAAATAACGGATTTCTCCCCACATGTACTTGTGGAGGAAACAATGAAATTGAATGAGTTCAACAATGCTTTTCAAACAGAACAGGATTGTTTAAAATATATAGCAAGTTTGAAGAAAAACAAATGTATCATGTGTTCTTGAACAAGTTTGAATACTTCTAATTTAAGAAGAATAAGATGTTTGAAATGTCATCAAACATTTAGTATTCTTCATGGCACCATTTTTTACAAGTCACAAACACCTTTGAGATTTTGATTTTATCTCATCTTTAGATGAATAAACACCAAACATGGAATTACATCAACTGATGTTGCAAAAGAATTGGGTGTGACTTTGAAAACTGCTTGAAGAATGGGTCATGAAATCAGAAATCGTATTGCCAAACAAGAACATCAATTTATTGTTGAGGGCATAGTGCAAATGGATGAAATGTATCTTTCACATATGGGTTTTAAAAAACAAGGAAGATCTTTGATAAATAAAACATTAATTGTTGGGATTTATGAAAAAACAACCAATAATTTAATTGTGAAAGTAATCAAAAACGCAAAAAGTAAAAATCTTTTGCAGTTTGCAAGAAACCATATTTCTTCAAAGTGTGATGTACATACTGATTCTTGAAAAGGATATCGTGATTTCAAATCACTTTTCCCTAATCACAAAACAGTTAACCATCAAGATGGTTATGTTTCAAAAATTGGCGTAAATACCAATCAAATTGAATCAGTATGAAAACATATACGAAGAACATTTAAAACACATATCAAAGTTGCAAAACATCATGTTCATTTATATGCCAAAGAAGCTGCATATAAATTCAACAAGATACCTACTTTTGAAACTGTAATGCTATGTTTCATTTAAAAATGTGGGGAGAAGTCCGTAGATAGGCTTTTCTCAGCATTTATGTGATAAAATTTAAAAATAGTACATAAAGGGAGAAAAGCCTAAAATAAATTTACAATTATAGTTTAATGAATGTAATAATTGCTTATTATTTCACAATTTTGAATAGCATCCCAAAAATTATTATTCTTTACTTTTATTTTTAAACCAATAATTAAAATGTTAATGATAAAATAATTAATCCTAAAATTGGAACTAAAATCACAAAAAAAATAATTCCAATTTGTAATTGAATTCAATTAAAATAATTATTATGATTATTTGTTAAACATATAAAGTTTGTAGAATGACTTAAGACATAGTTTACACTTATATGATTTAACAAACTAAATCCATTTTTTTCTATTAAAACTAATTTTGAATTTAAATTAATAATAGGCATACAATCATAATTCTTCGAAAAACCTATTAACAATAATCCTATAATCATAAGTAAAATAGTTAAAATAAATAATAATACAGTTGTTAACTGTAATTTTTTAAGTTTCATCTTTAAAATCTCCTTACATTTGTGCACTTATTTTAACAATAAATAAAATTTATTATAAGTATCTTAGTTGTAAAATTTTTAAAATAGTAGTACGATAAACTTACAATTACATAAAAAGTCCTAATTATTTCTTGTCTAAGCATAATAAGACTATGATGAAGTAATTAATTCCGGATTTTTTGACAACCGTCCAACAATTCAAAGTCTAATTTATTACTTACTGATGTTTATCAAAAACTAGGTATTACACCAATGATTGGTATTAATGATGTAAATAATAACTATTTTACTTTAGAAGATGCTAAAGATTTATATAATTGAGCACAAACAAATAAATTAGCAAACATTAGAATATGATCGTTAAATCGTGATAGTAATGGTAAGATAGATGAAGTTTGAGGAACAAATAATCACGGATTAAAATATTTAAATGAAGGTGATTTTTCAAATGTTTTTACTGGTAATTGAACTTATTGAGTAAAAAGTCCAGTTCGTAAAGTTTAATGTTTTTTTGATAATTATTATATAAAATATCAAAATTTAAATAAGAAGAAATTAAGATTTTTTTACTCATTATTTAGGGAAAATTAAAAGTAAAATAATTAGTAATTATTTATATAACAAATTATAATAATATAAGGCTTTTCTCCCTTTATGTACTATTTTTAAATTTTATCACATAAATGCTGAGAAAAGCCTATCTACGGACTTCTCCCCACATTTTTAAATGAAACATAGCATTACAGTTTCAAAAGTAGGTATCTTGTTGAATTTATATGCAGCTTCTTTGGCATATAAATGAACATGATGTTTTGCAACTTTGATATGTGTTTTAAATGTTCTTCGTATATGTTTTCATACTGATTCAATTTGTTGGTATTTACGCCAATTTTTGAAACATAACCATCTTGATGGTTAACTGTTTTGTGATTAGGGAAAAGTGATTTGAAATCACGATATCCTTTTCAAGAATCAGTATGTACATCACACTTTGAAGAAATATGGTTTCTTGCAAACTGCAAAAGATTTTTACTTTTTGCGTTTTTGATTACTTTCACAATTAAATTATTGGTTGTTTTTTCATAAATCCCAACAATTAATGTTTTATTTATCAAAGATCTTCCTTGTTTTTTAAAACCCATATGTGAAAGATACATTTCATCCATTTGCACTATGCCCTCAACAATAAATTGATGTTCTTGTTTGGCAATACGATTTCTGATTTCATGACCCATTCTTCAAGCAGTTTTCAAAGTCACACCCAATTCTTTTGCAACATCAGTTGATGTAATTCCATGTTTGGTGTTTATTCATCTAAAGATGAGATAAAATCAAAATCTCAAAGGTGTTTGTGACTTGTAAAAAATGGTGCCATGAAGAATACTAAATGTTTGATGACATTTCAAACATCTTATTCTTTTTAAATTAGAAGTATTCAAACGTGTTCAAGAACACATGATACATTTGTTTTTCTTCAAACTTGCTATATATTTTAAACAATCCTGTTCTGTTTGAAAAGCATTGTTGAACTCATTCAATTTCATTGTTTCCTCCACAAGTACATGTGGGGAGAAGTCCGTAATATAATTTGTTATATTTTATTGTTTAATTTGCTAATTACTTTAAAACTACTTTTGTTCTAATATCATAAAATTTTGATAATTAAAAAATAAAAATATTTTTTATCATAAAAATATTTTTTTTAAGTTATAATTAAAAATAATTTATTTTTTGAAAGGAATTACTAATTGAATGTTTAATTTAAAAAAATTAAAATTTTGAGCAAAATCATCTCGTGCTAATAATGAAAAAATTAGTCTTAATGAATTAATATGAATTGGTTTTAACTATACTTGTGGTATTGCATTTCCAATGGCATTAATTGGCATTTATTATTGAAATAATGGTGGCGTTGGTTTACATATGCTATGAGTTATTTTATTATGTGCTTTAATCGCTGCGGGAACTGCACTTGCTTTTACTAAATGTAGTCGTGTTTATCATGACACTAATGGTGGTGCTTATGTTTATGTTCGTGGAGTTTTTGGCCGTTTTTGAGGATGAATAATTGGTTTTATTCAATATATTACTTTACCTTCAACAATTATTGTAACTATTATTTCTATGTTTCGAGTGAATTTAGATCAATTATCAATTTTTAATTGAGTTCCTGAACGATGATCGAGTTTAATTATTGATAGTATTGGTATTTTTATTTATGTTGCTGTTGCTAGTTGCATGTATTTTGGAATGAAGGGATTTCGTTGATTTGTTAATATTTCTGGTATTATTAAATGAGGTTCTGCTTTGTTTTTAATTGTTTGTACTATTATTTTGGTAGTAACTAATAAAGGTTTAGCATTTTCACAAGCGGCTGAAGGAACAAAAAACATTAATTTAACTTTACCAAAAATTAATAATGCATTTAGCGGATTCTTCTATTTCTTTATTGGTTTTGAAACTTTTATTGTTGTTGGAAAAAATGTTAAAAATCCAACTAAAAACTTTGGTAAAGGTATTTTAATAGTTTTATTATTATCAACTATTTTTTATTTAGCTGTATCAGTATTAGTATTTGGTGCCATTACTATTGACGGTACAAATGGCCAAAATGGTTGATCTGGAGCTACTAATGAATATAATCCAAATAATGTTATATCAGGAATTGCTGGTATTACTGGTATGATTGTACTAGTTATTTCTACTTTATCATTGAAATTAAATGGTGCTATGCAAAATTCTTTATATTCTGGTGGTATGATTCAACCATTAGCCAAAGAAGGATATATTACTGAAAAATTAGCCAAATTAAATAAAGAAAATATTGCAATGCGTGCTAGTACAGCTAATTTAATTATTACTATTATTGCTTGTATTATTATGTTAATAATCCCAGATTTAATTGGTGCACCTTTTGATTTTAATACAGTACTAGGATTTTCTACTAACATTACTATTGCTGTATATATTTTTGTGTTAGCTGCCACGTGTGTTATGAGTTATTGTAAACAAATTAAAATTAAAATTTGAGAATGAATTGTTTTTGTTGCTTGTGGTTTATTTTTACTTAGTCAGTTTGTTGTTTTTAACTATGGTATGATTAATGACATGATTAATAAAAGAGGGGAAGTATTAATAGCTGTTATTATTGAATTCTTAATGTTTTGAATGTTTATTGCAATTGCTATTATTTGATATTTTATTTATTATCAACCAAAATTAAAAATGCGTTTAGCATCAAATTTAGATTATCAAAATCAATTAGATCAAGAATTCATACCAATGACTGAAGAAGAAGCAATAAAATATTTACTTAATGAACCCGAAACAGAATTAGAACGAATTAAAATTCATGAAAATGAAGCCAGATCAGTTACAACTTAATTTCTTTAAATTATATTTTAACTTTTAAGAGTAATCATTAATAAATGATGACTCTTTTTCATATGCTCTTATCATTAATATCAATATTTTTAATTATATTTTAAAGAAATTAAAATTTATCATAAAATAATTATTACTGTAATCTATTTTATTTTTTGTCAAAAAATGATTTAATTACTATTATATTTGGAGGAAAAAAATGATAAATACACAAGTATTGATTTTAGATTTTGGAAGTCAATATACACAATTATTAGCAAGAAGAGTAAGAGAAGCAAATGTTTATACTGAAGTTTTATCTTTTAATATTAGTTATCAAAAAATAAAAACATATCCCAACTTAAAAGCAATTATTTTATCTGGTGGACCATCAAGTGTTTATTTACAAAATGCTTATAAAATTGATCAAGCAATTTTTAATTTACCAGTTGCCATTTTAGGCGTTTGTTATGGCATGCAATTATTGACAAATCATTTTAAAGGGAAAGTAGAATTAGCAGATGAACAAGAATTTGGAAAATCAATTTTATATCTTGATCAACCAAATAATAAATTATTTAAAAAAGTTGCTAATCAATCAAAAGTATGAATGATTCATGCTGATCATGTAACAAAAATTCCAAAAGATTTTATACAAATAGCTCATTCTGATTCTTCAATTTCAGCAATTGCACATTTGACTAAACCAATTTATGGTATCCAATTTCATGCTGAAGTTACCCATTCAGAATTTGGTAAGCAAATAATCGAAAATTTTTTATTTATAATATCAAGTTGTACGAAAGATTGAAGTTTAGATGATTTTATTAGTAATCAAATTTCAGAAATTAAAAATAAAGTCCAAGATAAACAAGTTATTTTAGGTTTAAGTGGTGGAGTTGATTCTTCAGTTGCCGCTGCCATTATTTCTAAGGCAATTGGTAAACAGTTAATTTGCATTTTTGTTGATACAGGTTTATTGAGAAAAAATGAAGCAATTGATGTCATGGAAATTTATAAACAAAATTTTAAACTTAATCTTGAAATGATTGATGCAAGTAAACATTTTTTTACTGCTTTAAAAGGGGTTAAAAATGCTGAAGAAAAAAGAAAAATTATTGGTAAACAATTTATTGATGTATTTACAACAGCAGCAAGAAAATTTAAAACGGCTGATTTTTTAGCACAAGGAACAATTTATCCAGATATTATTGAATCTTCAAGTAAACATGCAAGTTCAAAAACAATTAAAACTCATCATAATGTTGGTAGTTTACCTGATGATTTAAAATTTAAATTGTTAGAACCATTAAAAACCTTATTTAAAGATGAAGTAAGAGAAATTGGTTTAAAACTTGGGTTACCTGAAACATTAATTAATCGTCATCCTTTCCCTGGTCCTGGATTAGGAGTTAGAGGTATAGAAGAAGTAACAAAAGAAAAATGTTTAATTTTACAAGAAGTTGATCCTATTTTTATTACCAAAATGAAAGAAAAAAATATATATAATCAAGTATCACAAGCATTTGCACTTTGCTACCAGTTAAAACTGTGGGCGTAATGGGTGATAATCGCACTTATGATTATGTTGTTAGTTTAAGAAGTGTTAATACAATTGACTTTATGACAGCAACAAGTTCACATTTACCATGAGAATTTCTAGATGAAGTTGCAAATGAGATTATTAATAAAGTAGATGGTGTTAATAGAGTAGTTTATGATATTACATCAAAGCCACCAGGTACTATAGAATGGGAGTAAACTATGAATAAAGATTTAAATCAAAAAAAATATGTGAAGGAATTACTTTTGATGATGTATTATTAGTTCCAGGATATTCAGAAGTTTTACCAAATCAAGTTTCTTTAAAAACTAAATTAACAAATAAAATTGAATTAAATATTCCAATTTTATCTGCTGCTATGGATACAGTTACTGAATCTGATCTAGCAATTGCCATGGCAAGAGTTGGTGGTATTGGCATTATTCATAAAAATTTATCAATTGCTGAACAAGCTTTAGAAGTACAAAAAGGGAAAAGAAATGAGTCGGGTTTTATTACTGATCCAATTACTATTGGTGTTCAAACTTTAATTAGTGAAGCAAAATCAATTATGAGTACTTATCGAATTTCTGGATTGCCTGTTGTAAATGAAGAAAATCAACTAATTGGAATTGTTACTAATCGTGATTTGAAATATCTTGATAATGATAATGCATTAGTTAAAAATATTATGACTACCAAAAATTTAATTGTTGGTGATAAAACAACAACAATCGAACAAGCAAAACAAGTTATGTTAAAAAATAAAATTGAAAAACTACCAATTGTTGGTTCAAATAATAAATTGATTGGTTTAATTACAACAAAAGATATTGATAAAGCTATTGATTATCCAAATGCTTGTAAAGATGACCAAGGATGATTAAGAGTTGGTGTTGTTGAAGATACTTTAGCAAGAGTTGAGGCATTAGTTAAAGCAAAAGTTGATGTATTAGTTGTTGATTCAGCACATGGTCATAGTTTAGGGATTTTAAAAACAGTTAAAATAATTCGTAAAACTTATCCAAAATTAGATATTATTGCTGGAAATATTTGTACTGCAGCTGGTGCACAAGCACTTTATGAAGCTGGCGCAAATTGTATTAAAGTTGGTGTTGGTCCTGGTAGCATTTGTACTACTAGAAATAATAGCAGGAGTTGGTGTCCCACAAATTACTGCTATTAATGATGTTTATAATTGAGCAAAAAATAAAAACGTAACTGTCGTTGCTGATGGTGGTATTAAATATTCTGGTGATATTGTAAAAGCAATTGCTGCTGGTAGCAATTGTGTAATGTTAGGTAGCATTTTAGCCGGAACAGAAGAATCACCAGGTGAGGAAATTATTATCAATGGTAAAAAATATAAAAATTATGTTTGTATGGGTTCATTAGTTGCCATGAAACGTGGTAGTAGTGATCGTTATTTTCAAAAAGGAATTAAAAAATTAGTGCCAGAAGGAATTGAACCATGTGTTCCTTTTAAAGGAAAAGTACAAGATGTTGTTTTTCAATTAGTTGGTGGTATTAGAAGTGGTATGGGTTATGTTGGTGCTAAAAATATTTTATCTTTAATCCAAGATTCTAAATTTGTAAAAATTTCAAGTGCTGGTTTAAGAGAATCACATCCTCATGATGTTGAACTAACAAAAGAAGCACCAAATTATAATAAATAAAAAATTTGTATATTTAAAAAAACTAAGTTTTATTAAAACTTAGTTTTTAATTTTAATTAATATTTAATTTTTTTAGGCTTTTCTCCCTTTATGTACTATTTTAAATTTTATCACATAAATGCTGAGAAAAGCCTATCTACGGACTTCTCCCCACATTTTTAAATGAAACATAGCATTACAGTTTCAAAAGTAGGTATCTTGTTGAATTTATATGCAGCTTCTTTGGCATATAAATGAACATGATGTTTTGCAACTTTGATATGTGTTTTAAATGTTCTTCGTATATGTTTTCATACTGATTCAATTTGATTGGTATTTACGCCAATTTTTGAAACATAACCATCTTGATGGTTAACTGTTTTGTGATTAGGGAAAAGTGATTTGAAATCACGATATCCTTTTCAAGAATCAGTATGTACATCACACTTTGAAGAAATATGGTTTCTTGCAAACTGCAAAAGATTTTTACTTTTTGCGTTTTTGATTACTTTCACAATTAAATTATTGGTTGTTTTTTCATAAATCCCAACAATTAATGTTTTATTTATCAAAGATCTTCCTTGTTTTTAAAACCCATATGTGAAAGATACATTTCATCCATTTGCACTATGCCCTCAACAATAAATTGATGTTCTTGTTTGGCAATACGATTTCTGATTTCATGACCCATTCTTTAAGCAGTTTTCAAAGTCACACCCAATTCTTTTGTAACATCAGTTGATGTAATTCCATGTTTGGTGTTTATTCATCTAAAGATGAGATAAAATCAAAATCTTAAAGGTGTTTGTGACTTGTAAAAAATGGTGCCATGAAGAATACTAAATGTTTGATGACATTTCAAACATCTTATTCTTCTTAAATTAGAAGTATTCAAACTTGTTCAAGAACACATGATACATTTGTTTTTCTTCAAACTTGCTATATATTTTAAACAATCCTGTTCTGTTTGAAAAGCATTGTTGAACTCATTCAATTTCATTGTTTCCTCCACAAGTACATGTGGGGAGAAGTCCGTTTTTTTATTAATAACAATTTTCATCATTTTGTTGTACGTTATGACGTTTAATTGTAATTTCTTTGTTAGTTTTATTTATAGAAATTTCAGAATAACCACCAAAAAGTGCAGTACCACTCACTTAAAACATCATTAAAACATCATAAATTGTTTTTTACCAACATTAACTGCAATTATTTTTTCATCATATTTGGTTGCTACAAAGTGTTGATGTCCAGTTAACATTAAAATAACATTATATTTTGCTAAAATTGCATTTTCAAATTCAGTTCTTTGTTCTTTACTTCATCATTCTTGATCAATTGAAAAATCATCATATCCATAATGAAAAGCTAAAACAATTGGCATATTACTCAAACCAACATTTATTTCTAAATCTTTTTGTAATTCAGTTAATGCTGGCCCAGGATCACTTCTTTCAAAATTTCAACCTGAAGTATCTTTATTAATTGGGGCTAAACTGCATTGAACAAAATGTATACCTAATCAATTTCAAGAATATACAGGAACTTCATTTTTTGAAGTATAATTAGAATAAGTGAGCTGCTGTCATAGCATTTTGTTTAACAATATTTTGGTTAAGTCAAGTTTGGTTAACTTTACAAGTAGTATCAGAATCATGGTTACCAAAACCTGCTAAAAGATGATTAGAGATTGATGCTAACATATTAATTTATAAGAAAATAAATTCCCTGTATATTTAACATAACCTGTTAAATCACCAGAAATAATAACACCTCTATTATTATTTTTTGGTAAATGTTTAGCAAGGGCACTAATTGTTTTGTCACTAACTGATTGAGGATATCCAGCATGAATATCTGCTGTTGCTAAAAAATTAATTTCATCATTACTTTTTATTGTGCTTGTTAAATTTGAATTAATATTATAAGAAAAATTACTATTGGTCATTGATAAAGTATTACTTATTGCAAGTAGTAATAATATTTTTTTCATATCTTTTCCACTCCATATTAATTATAAAATTGCACTTATTGCTGGATTTAATACTAATGGTGGTTCTACTTCATTATTATTTATTGAATTTATTTGTGTTTGTGATAGTAAAGGTGTTGTTTCATCAATTTCTCTACTATTTGTTTGTCTTCTATTTTCATAAAGTACTTTTACATATTCAACAGTTTTTACACTAACGGTTGAAGTTATTGACATTGTTACTGCTGAAATTAAACCTCATATTAAAACACCTTTAACTGTAGAATGATATGGATTAAAATCATTGTTTATATAATTATCAATAAAATCATATTCCATAATATCTAATCATTCAGCAATCATTGTTGGGATTGAATATCATCCAACAATATTTCCTATAACTTCACCGAAAATGGTTGAACTTAGTATAATTTTATTTTGTATTTTCATTTTTCTTTTTATCTCCTTTTTAAAATATAAAAAACCATTTACTTTTAAACTAAAGTAATGGTTAAAAATTAAAACTTATATTAAGTTTACAATTAAGTACTATATCAGAAAAAATAAAAGATATAAGAAATTAGGTATATGTGTAATAAATTAATAAAATTGGTAAATTTGGTTTATATTCTTTTACTGTATGTTGTATATTTTGTAAATTATCTATTTTTTCATCATTTGCCTTATTTTTTATATGATTAAAATTATCATTAAGAATGGTAGGTATTTTATCTAATTTTTGGTTAAGTATTATTTCTAATTCATTAATTTCTTTTTCCAAAATTTGGCAATCTTCTTTTAATTTTAGTGCTCTTTTTTCTTGATCCATTACTTTTTTTCATTTCATTGTATGTCTTTGTCCACTAATTTTCATTTCTTGTCCTCATTTTTTACTTAATTCTGGATTATCTTCAATTAAATATTTATTACGTATTTTTTTATATTTAGAATATAATTTTTCTTGTTCTTTTTTAGTATTTGATATTTTTATTTTTTGCTGTTTATAAAGATTATTTAATTTATTAAATTTGTCGATAAGAATTTGTAAGGTAGTACAGACATTTTGGACTATTTTCCATCTAATAAAAGTTTATCAAAATAATCCATAGGAGTCATTAACCCTAATGATTTATGTGGTTTAGAATTGTTATAATATTCTTGAAAGAATTAACTAATTTTTGAAATAAACTAAAATCACTATTTAAATATGGTTTTATTTCAAATAAATTACTTCAATTTCTATGAAATCTTTCAATCTTACCATTACTCTGTGGTGATCTAAACGGTGTAGTTTCATGAACTATACCTTTTTTATTACAAAAATTTGTAAATCAACGATTCCTTTGTGGTTTTCCACAAGATGTATTAACATATTGACTACCATTATCAGTTCTAATTCTTTTAATTTTAATTCCCAATTTTTCATAAAAATTTAAAGCATTTTTAGTAGCATTTACAATATCGGCATAAGTTAGTTAAGTTTACTCCTATAATTTTTAATCTAGACAGTATGATTAGTTTAAATAATTAATAGTTAAGGAGTAAAGATGAAATATAAAGTTTATACAAGAAAAATTAAACTAGATGTTTTAAATGAATATGTAGTGATTAAAAAATTAAAAACCATTGATATTAAAACCAAATATCAATTATCAACCAGATCATTAATTTATAATTGAGTAAAAAAATATCAAAAAAATAATAAATTAATTACTATTCATACTTTTCAAACAAATCATCAAATAGATAAAGTGAATATCAAAGATAAAAATTTAAAACTTGAAAATAAAAAACTCAAAAAGTCACTACTAAAAGAAAAAATAAAAAATGAATTTTTAAGACAAAAACAATTCTGTGATAAAGAATTAAAAAACAATCAAAATATTTTAAATAGTAAATTATTGAAAAGTAAATGTTTTTTAATAGTTGATAAATATAGAAATAAAAATTATGGAATTAATGACATAATTAGTTTGTTACCTATCAGTAAAGTTGCATATTATAAATGAATAAAAAACGGTAAAAAGAAATATCAAACAAAAATTGATAATGAGTTATTAAAAGAATTAAATAAAATTGTTGTTATTAGCAACAAAGATAAAATAATTAAAATTACTAGTTTAGAAAAGGTAAGATTAGAATTAAAGAAAAACAACACCAATCTTAAATGCAGTAAAAACAGCATTATGAGGTTATTAGAAGATAATAATATCAAACTATTAACCAAACCCAAAAAACAGCGTAGAGCGAAATCTAATGCCTTAAAATCAAATTTCCAAGATTTATTAAAACGTAATTTTACCAGTAATACTTATCTTGAAAAAGTTGGCATCGATGGTACTTGATTTAAAGAATTAATTATTAATAATAAAAAAACTAAATTATTATTAGAAATTGCTACAGATATGAATAGTAATGCTATAGTTGGTTGAAAAATTAATAAAAGTGAAAATGCAATAACCATTTTAAATGTTCTTAATCAAGTAACAAAGGCAAGTCGTAAAGAACATAAAATATTTGCAACATTTATCCAGTCTGATTTAGGTTCAGGTAATACTAGTAAAATAGTTACAAATAGTTTTAATAAAAGTAAAACTTTAATTAATTCAAAAAGTTTATCAGGATTTAAAGGCAACCAAGTAAGTGAATGTTTAAATCGCTGAATCAAAAGAGATTTTAAAATTATGTTTGGTAACAAGTTTAATAGCATTAAACATTTCACAGAAGCATTAAGAAAATTTATTAACTGATGAAATAATGATAGAATGATTTTACGATTAAAAATGTCTCCAAACCAATTTGTACAGATTTGAAGACAAGAAAGTAAACTTATCTAACCAATGCCATCTCTGGTTTGTGCTTGTTCAGATGGATAACAATAAGTAATTCGAGTTTTTTCATCAATAAAATCAATAATATATCATCTTTTACTTCCTGTTATATAATCTGATACTACTTTAATATCAGTCTGCAATAATCCAGTTTCTTTTACTTCATATCTCAAATGTTTTTTCTTAATAGTTTTTTGTGAATAAAAACCAAAACGTTTTAATCAACGATATATAGTTTTAACCGAAGGTTTTGGCAAAAAATTAAACCTAATATCATCAATATTTCTTATTAAATAACAAAATTGAAAAGCACCTATACCAAACTCTTCTTTATACTGAACAAAATAATTTATAAATTTTTCTGATAATTCCAAATTATACAAATATTTAATACTTTTAGGTTTTGTTGATTTAAATAATAATTCTTCAAAAGGTTTATTTTTGTAGAAAATATCATAAAAACGTTTAGCTCAATAATAAAAAGTTTGCTTTGGCATATGTAATTGAGAAATTATTTCTTTACAAGAATTTTTATTTTTAAATAAAAAACAAAATTTTTTAAATTTACGATAATAAATATTAACTTTATTAATATTTTTATCATTTTTATACTTTTCTACAAACTTGTTAAATTTATAATCAAATTTAGTAAAATCAGCACTATTAATTAAATATTTCATTTTAAACTACATCTCAACTAATAATATAAAGTTATAAAAACTTTTATTAGTCCAAAAAGTGTGTCTAATCTACATTTGTCGATAAGAATTCATATTGATTCATGATATTTTTTTATTTCTAAATTTAGTTGATTAATTTCTATTTTCTGTTTTTCAGTAATTTTAACTACCTTATTATAAATTAATTATGGCTTTTCTCCCTTTATGTACTATTTTTAAATTTTATCACATAAATGCTGAGAAAAGCCTATCTATGGACTTCTCCCCACATTTTTAAATGAAACATAGCATTACAGTTTCAAAAGTAGGTATCTTGTTGAATTTATATGCAGCTTCTTTGGCATATAAATGAACATGATGTTTTGCAACTTTGATATGTGTTTTAAATGTTCTTCGTATATGTTTTCATACTGATTCAATTTGATTGGTATTTACGCCAATTTTTGAAACATAACCATCTTGATGGTTAATTGTTTTGTGATTAGGGAAAAGTGATTTGAAATCACGATATCCTTTTCAAGAATCAGTATGTACATCACACTTTGAAGAAATATGGTTTCTTGCAAACTGCAAAAGATTTTTACTTTTTGCGTTTTTGATTACTTTCACAATTAAATTATTGGTTGTTTTTTCATAAATCCCAACAATTAATGTTTTATTTATCAAAGATCTTCCTTGTTTTTTAAAACCCATATGTGAAAGATACATTTCATCCATTTGCACTATGCCCTCAACAATAAATTGATGTTCTTGTTTGGCAATACGATTTCTGATTTCATGACCCATTCTTCAAGCAGTTTTCAAAGTCACACCCAATTCTTTTGCAACATCAGTTGATGTAATTCCATGTTTGGTGTTTATTCATCTAAAGATGAGATAAAATCAAAATCTCAAAGGTGTTTGTGACTTGTAAAAAATGGTGCCATGAAGAATACTAAATGTTTGATGACATTTCAAACATCTTATTCTTCTTAAATTAGAAGTATTCAAACTTGTTCAAGAACACATGATACATTTGTTTTTCTTCAAACTTGCTATATATTTTAAACAATCTTGTTCTGTTTGAAAAGCATTGTTGAACTCATTCAATTTCATTGTTTCCTCCACAAGTACATGTGGGGAGAAGTCTGTTAATTATTTAAAAAATAATTAATTTATATTTCCTTTCATTTTTCTAAATAAAAAAACTATTATTCTTATTTAAAAATAATAGGTTAAAAACTCATATTAAAAAATCATATTAAAATCATATTAAAATCATATAAAGTTTAACTAAATACTATCATATTTATTTAATAAATATAGAAAATTGATTAGAAGATTTATAATTATATTTCAACTCCTTTTAAATCATTGATGTTTACTCCTATTTTTGATATAAATAATTTGTATTTAAAATAATACAAATTTTTATTGAAAATAGAGGAATATTATTCTTAAATATTTGGTAGTTTTAAGAACTTTATTCACTAAAATAAAGTTCTTTTGATTTTAGTATACAATTAAATTATACGTTTGAAGAAAGGTTGGTTGATAATGCAATTTTTTAAAAAGAAGCATATAGAACAAAAAACAACAACCATGTTTAAACAATTTTCGCAACTATCGAAAGAAGAAGTTATCCAACAATTAGATGGTAGTATGTACGGATTAAAAAAGGAAGAAGTAGAAGACAGACTTAAAAAATATGGTAAAAATGTTTTTTCTCATAAACGATTTGTTTGATACAAAAAATTAATGCACAATATTTTTAATCCTTTTATTATTGTTTTAATGATAATAGTTATCTATAATTTTATTAGTTACAGTATTATTGATACTAATACTGATAAAAATGTTGATTTGTACAGTGCTATTATTGTTTTAGTAATGATTATTTTGAGTGTTTTTATATCTTACTTTCAAGATTATCGTTCCTATAAATCTTCAGAAAAATTACGACAATTAATTGAAACAACAGCCAGTGTTTTTCGATTTAGTAATAAAAATAAAAAAATTAATTTTAATGCTTTAAATAGTGTTGCCAATTTTACAAAAGAAGTATTAATTGAAAATTTAGTACCAGGTGATATTATTTTCTTATCTTCTGGTGATATGATTCCTGCTGATGTTCGAATTTTAGTTTCAACCGATCTATTTATTAATCAATCAGCACTAACTGGTGAAACATTTCCTGTTGAAAAACATGCTATTAATACTAAAGATGATAATAAAAAAAGTAGTATCCTAGAATTAGAAAACATATGTTTTATGGGTACTAGTATTGTTTCGGGCGGTGCTATTGCTATTGTTATTGCATCAGGTGTTAATACTTATTTTGGATCAATTGCTAGTGCAGTAACTAGTAAATGTCCTGTTACTAGTTTTAGTAAAGGTATTAAAAAAGTTACTTACATTCTTATTGGTTTTATGTGTGTAATGGTACCATTAATATTTATTGTTAATGTAATTACTAAAAATAATATTTTAACAGCGTTAATATTTTCAATATCAGTTGCTGTTGGTATTACCCCCGAAATGCTGCCAATGATTGTTAGTGCTAACTTAGCAAAAGGTGCAATTAGATTATCACATAAAAAAGTAATTGTTAAAAATTTAACTAGTATTCAAAGTTTTGGTGCAATGGATGTTTTATGCACTGATAAAACTGGTACTTTAACTGAGGATAGAATTGAGTTAGTTAAACACTTAGATCCAGAAGGTGTTGAATCAAACAAAGTTTTAGAAATGGCATATTTAAATAGTTCTTTACAAACTGGATTAAAAAATAATATTGATAAAATAATTGTCCAACACATTAAAGCTCATCATAATAAAATAGTTGAAATACCCTATCGTAAAATTGATGAAATACCTTTTGATTTTATAAGAAGACGAATGTCAATAGTAGTTTCAAAAGATAAAATTAATAATACTTTAATTTGCAAAGGAGCAGTAGAAGAAATATTAAAAATTTGTACTAAAGTTGAAATTGGAGGGAAAGTAATTACCTTAACTGATAAAATTAAAGAAAATGTTTTAAAATTAAGTACGGAATTAAATAATGATGGTTTACGAGTAATTGCAATTGGCTATCAAAATTTTGCTAGTGACAAAACAATTTTTAAAATAGAAGATGAATCTAATTTAGTTTTATTAGGATATATAGGTTTTTTAGATGTACCTAAACCTAGTGCTATTAAAGCAATAACAACTCTTAATCAACACGGAATTGATGTTAAAATTTTGACTGGTGATAATGAAATTGTTACTAAAGCAATTTGTAAAAAGGTGGGGTTAGAACCAGGAATTCCTTTATTAGGTAGTGACATTGAAGATATGGATGATCAACATTTACAAGCATTAGTAAATAAAACTACTATTTTTGCGAAAATGGATCCATTACAAAAATCAAGAATTATTGATATTTTAAAGTTAAATGGTCACACTGTTGGCTTTTTAGGTGATGGTATTAATGATGCTGTTGCTTTGCATCACGCTGATGTTGGAATATCTGTTAATAGTGCTACTGATATTGCCAAAGAAGCATCTGATATTATTTTATTAGAAAAAGATTTAGATGTTTTAGAACAAGGAGTGATCAGTGGTAGAAATACTTTTGGTAATATTTTAAAATATATTAAAATTACTATTTCTTCTAATTTTGGTAATTCATTAAGTATTTTAATTGCTTCAATTTGATTACCTTTTTTACCAATGATGGCAATTCAAATTTTACTACAAAATTTATTATATGATATTTCTCAATTAGCAATTCCTTGAGATAGGGTTGATGAAGACTTTATTAAAAAACCACAAAAATGAAATGCAAAAAGCATTTTACCTTTTGCATTCTGGAATGGACCGCTAAGTTCAATATTTGATATAACCACCTTTTTATTTTTAGGATATGGTTTACATATCTTTGCCAATTTTGCTAATGTAGATCCTAATAGTGCTGCTGGCATATATCAACAATCATTATTTCATACTGGATGATTTATTTTAGGAGTTACTTCACAAACATTAATTGTACAATTATTACGAACTTCTAAGGTACCTTTTATTCAAAGTATGGCATCTCATCAGTTATTTTTAACAACAATTATAATTACTATTATTGGCATTAGTATTCCATATACACAATTAGGAGCTACTATTGGTTTAACACCAATTCCTTTAATTTTTTATGCTTATTTAGCTGGTGTTGTCATTGTTTATTTCATTGCTAGTCAATTATTAAAAATGATATATATAAAGGTTAATAAACGCTGATTGTAAATTAAATTTTAATTTTAAGAAAAATGTATTGGATTTTTTTTAAAATTATGATACAAATAAATGTAAAACTAAAGAAAGTTTTTGTATTCCTGTTACTTTTAATAAAGTAACAGGAATTTTGTAAGGTAGTACAGACATTTTGGACTATTTTCCATCTAATAAAAGTTTATCAAAATAATCCATAGGAGTCATTAACCCTAATGATTTATGTGGTTTAGAATTGTTATAATATTCTTGAAAAGAATTAACTAATTTTTGAAATAAACTAAAATCACTATTTAAATATGGTTTTATTTCAAATAAATTACTTCAATTTCTATGAAATCTTTCAATCTTACCATTACTCTGTGGTGATCTAAACGGTGTAGTTTCATGAACTATACCTTTTTTATTACAAAAATTTGTAAATCAACGATTCCTTTGTGGTTTTCCACAAGATGTATTAACATATTGACTACCATTATCAGTTCTAATTCTTTTAATTTTAATTCCCAATTTTTCATAAAAATTTAAAGCATTTTTAGTAGCATTTACAATATCTCTGGTTTGTGCTTTTTCAGATGGATAACAATAAGTAATTCGAGTTTTTTCATCAATAAAATCAATAATATATCATCTTTTACTTCCTGTTATATAATCTGATACTACTTTAATATCAGTCTGCAATAATCCCGTTTCTTTTACTTCATATCTCAAATGTTTTTTCTTAATAGTTTTTTGTAAATAAAAACCAAAACGTTTTAATCAACGATATATAGTTTTAACCGAAGGTTTTGGCAAAAAAATTAAACCTAATATCATCAATATGTCTTATTAAATAACAAAATTGAAAAGCACCTATACCAAACTCTTCTTTATACTGAACAAAATAATTTATAAATTTTTCTGATAATTACAAATTATACAAATATTTAATATTTTTAGGTTTTGTTGATTTAAATAATAATTCTTCAAAAGGTTTATTTTTGTAGAAAATATCATAAAAACGTTTAGCTCAATAATAAAAAGTTTGCTTTGGCATATGTAATTGAGAAATTATTTCTTTACAAGAATTTTTATTTTTAAAAATAAAACGAAATTTTCTAAATTTACGATAATAAATATTAACTTTATTAATATTTTTATCATTTTTATACTTTTCTACAAACTTGTTAAATTTATAATCAAATTTAGTAAAATCAGCACTATTAATTAAATATTTCATTTTAAACTACACCTCAACTAATAATATAAAGTTATAAAAACTTTTATTAGTCCAAAAAGTGTGTCTAATCTACAGTTATACTGAAACAAATATTTGACATGTTTTAAAAGAAATGCTTGGTAATAGAACATATAATATTTTAATTTATATTAAAATGGTTATTTTTAAATGTAATAAGATAAATACAGAAATACAATTATTATAAATTAAAATTCAACTTTTTTTTAAAAAATCAAAATAGAATAAAACTTATTAAATGGTTTTAATAAGAATTTTTGTTGTGTATAAATATTAAATTTATTTTTTAATTTTTTAGTAATTTTTAAAAATAAGTATTTTAGTTGCAATAAATTTAAAAAAATTATATTATTTAAATACAATTTCATAAAAATCCAAATTATTTCTTGTCTAAAATATAATAAGACTATATGAATTAATTTATTCCGAATTTTTGACAATCTCCCTTTATAAATTAGATATATTGCATACTTCAACGTTTTTGCTGTTTTTTTAAACAAAATATAATAAATAAAAATTATCAACATTAATCCCATATTTCCTTATAAATTAATATAAATAACTTATTTATAAAATCATGTAAAATTAATTTAGATAAAATTTAAGTATTTAAAGAAAGGGAAAATTAGAGAAATGTTTAAAACAAGAAAAGAAAATTTAAATCAGAAAAATAACAAACTTAAATCAATAACTGATTATCAATGATTAGCTTTAGATATCGGAACAGAAAACTTTAAAGCTAGACATATTAATATAGGTCTTAGATATGATGCACCAACATATTTAGCTGAAGACTATGAAAAAAATAGAATTCTTTACGGTGAAGAGGCTAAGGCTTTAATTGACAAAACAAATGAAAACGTTATTATTAAACGTCCAGTTCGTGATGGTAATATTGCTGATCCAGATGCTTTACAACGTATTCTTACTAAAATTTTTCAAGATTTCAGACTTGAAATTAAAAATTTAAAAGAAATTAATAACAATTCTATAAAAAAACATGAAAAATTAGATAAAAATCGTAATTTGATTGTGTTGATGGCAACACCAAGTGAAATTAATTCAGTACAAAAAGAAGCTTTAGAAAATATTGTATATCGTTTAGGAGCACTTCGTGGTTTTGTACAAGAAGAAGTTAAAATGGCAGCCTTAGGTTCAGGGCAAGATATTTTTGGAAGTGCAATTATGTGCATTGATATTGGTGGTGGCAGTACTGATGTTGCTATTATTAGTAATAATTCAATATTATATTCATATACAACACATTGTGCTGGTGACTATTTAATACAAAAAGTTCAAGAGTATATTATAAAAAAACATGCCTTAAAAGTTGGAATAAAAGAAGCTGAAGATGTTATTAAAAATATTGGCTCACTTATGAAATATCAAGATGAAAAACCATACACAATTTCGGGTTTTTCATTACCTAGATTAAATTCTCAGCCAGGAGAAACAATGTCAATTTCTAAAACTATTGAAATTACACCAGAAGAAATTCGTGAAAATGTTATGCAAGTTCAATTCAAAGAACATATTATTCCAGCCATTCGTAGAGTACTAAGAACTGCTGGTGACAAGGCTGCTGGAAGTATTAGTGATTTAAAGAAAAAAGGTAAGGGAATCACAATTTGTGGTGGTGGAGCTTATATTAAAAAAGTTGATAAATTTATTCAAGAAGAATTAGCTAAAGAATATTATATTGAAGTTAAAACTGAAAAAGGTAAAAAACCAATGCGTCAAAAATATGAAGGAGATCTTTTTGAAGTGCGGACTGCTCCAAATCCTTTAGATAATGTTATTGATGGTTGTGTAAAATATCGTGATACAATTTACAAACAATTAATAATTGAACAAAATCCTAGTCGTGAAATTCTAATAAAGGACGAAGATTTAGGATAAAAAACTATAAAAATCTTAAATTAATTTAAATTATTAAACGGACTTTTCCCCACATGTACTTGTGGAGGAAACAATGAAATTGAATGAGTTCAACAATGCTTTTCAAACAGAACAGGATTGTTTAAAATATATAGCAAGTTTGAAGAAAAACAAATGTATCATGTGTTCTTGAACACGTTTGAATACTTCTAATTTAAGAAGAATAAGATGTTTGAAATGTCATCAAACATTTAGTATTCTTCATGGCACCATTTTTTACAAGTCACAAACACCTTTGAGATTTTGATTTTATCTCATCTTTAGATGAATAAACACCAAACATGGAATTACATCAACTAATGTTGCAAAAGAATTGGGTGTGACTTTGAAAACTGCTTGAAGAATGGGTCATGAAATCAGAAATCGTATTGCCAAACAAGAACATCAATTTATTGTTGAGGGCATAGTGCAAATGGATGAAATGTATCTTTCACATATGGGTTTTAAAAAACAAGGAAGATCTTTGATAAATAAAACATTAATTGTTGGGATTTATGAAAAAACAACCAATAATTTAATTGTGAAAGTAATCAAAAACGCAAAAAGTAAAAATCTTTTGCAGTTTGCAAGAAACCATATTTCTTCAAAGTGTGATGTACATACTGATTCTTGAAAAGGATATCGTGATTTCAAATCACTTTTCCCTAATCACAAAACAGTTAACCATCAAGATGGTTATGTTTCAAAAATTGGCGTAAATACCAATCAAATTGAATAAGTATGAAAACATATACGAAGAACATTTAAAACACATATCAAAGTTGCAAAACATCATGTTCATTTATATGCCAAAGAAGCTGCATATAAATTCAACAAGATACCTTACTTTTGAAACTGTAATGCTATGTTTCATTTAAAAATGTGGGGAGAAGTCCGTTAATTTATTATTTTTTTGATATTTTTTTACTCAATTATAAATTAATGATCTGGTTGATAATTGATATTTGGTTTTAATATCAATGGTTTTTAATTTTTTAATCACTACATATTCATTTAAAACATCTAGTTTAATTTTTCTTGTATAAACTTTATATTTCATCTTTACTCCTTAACTATTAATTATTTAAACTAATCATACTGTCTAGATTAAAAATTATAGGAGTAAACTTAACTAACTTATGCCCACATATCAAAGTTGCAAAACATCATGTTCATTTATATGCCAAAGAAGCTGCATATAAATTCAGCAAGATACCTACTTTTGAAAATGTAATGCTATGTTTCATTTAAAAATGTGGGGAGAAGTCCGTAAATTAAAAAGGAGAAAATTATTATGAAAGCATGAATAAAAACAAATTTAAGTAAAATAACATTAGCATTAGCACTAACCGGTGCAACAACTGGAACAATAGGATTAATCATGGGGGGGGTGCTTACCAATAATATAGGTACTAATATTAAACATTATTTAGACCATAATAAGCAAATGATTTTTAATACTTCAACAATATGAGAAAGGAAAAATCATAGTCATGATATAATCGACTTATACTTTGCTATTAATAAATTTACCGATGATGCCATAGAATGAGATGGTAAATATCCTGACGGATATTTTAATAAATAATATTGATATTTATATATAAACATATATTATTTTAATAAGAACTAAATAAAGTTTTTTAACTCATTACTTTATTTTTAAAGTAAATGAGTTTTTTATTTTTAAGGAGATTTTAAAAAATATGATTACAAAAAAAGAACAAGATTTTATTAATAGTCAAATATTAGAAAATCAAAAAAATATTCAAGAAATTGAAAAACAAATTCAAATTTTAGAAAAAGAAATAAATTATTTTCAAGACGAAATTAAAATAAATGAAATTACAATAAAAAATTTTAAAGATAATATTATTTTTTGAAATGAACAAAGTGAAAAAATAGAAACAAAAATAATTAATTATAAAAATCAAATTTTTAAGTTAAAAAAACAAAAAATTAATAAAGTTAAAAATTTTTTTATTAAAATTTTTTCATTTGGAAAAATCAATATTAATCAAAATATTAATAATTTAATTCAAAAAGAAGAGGAAAATTGTGAATTATTAAAAGCAACAAATTTAAATAATCAGAAAAAAATTGAAATTTTAAATTTAACTTATAATGAAAAAAAAGAAAAGCATAAAAATTTAATAACCAATATTAATAAAATAATTGAAAATATAAATAAATTATTTAACCATAAAAATAAATTATTACAAAATAATAATAATTTATTATTTGACTTATTAAATCAAAAACAACAAGAAGTAATTATCAAAGTTGATGAACAAATGATTGAAAAATATGAATCAGAAATATTTAAACTTAATGAGAAAATTTGTAATTTAGAAATCAATGATGAAGGATTTCATTCAAAGTCTACATCAACAAATTCTTTAACTTCAATTAATTCATTGTCTTTTAATAAACAACAAAAACCACAAATATCAAAATCGATTAATAATTCAAAAGAAAAAATTAAACCATGAGAACAAACTTTAAGAGAATATCCAACAGAAAAAAGTATTCAAAAAAATAAGTTAAATTTATGAAAAATATAATTTAAATTTCTAAATTTATATAAGAAATATTTTCATTATATTTATCAAATAAATTAATATTATTTAAGTTTATTTCTTGTTTATCAGTTAATAAAGTTAAATTATAATTTCCGGCACCAAATATGCCACTAACTTCAATCCGATTTAAGTTATTAATCGGATTTTCTATTTGTAATTCAAATTCACTATTGTTATCAATTTGTAAAATTTCTTTATAAAATTCTAGTTTTGAAAATAATTGAGATTTATTTGAACCATATAAATTTAAAGCATTTTTTATTTTAATATTATCAATAATTGTTCTTGTAAAGTACTTTCCATATTCACCATTACCAAGTGTTCAGTCAGCAGGAATTAATGATGGAATATTATTGCTTTCTAATTCATTTGTAATAGATAATCAATTAAATTGATTATCATCTAATTTAAATAATTTATTTTGACTAATGTCATTATTTTTTATTTTTGTAGATTAGACACACTTTTTGGACTAATAAAAGTTTTTATAACTTTATATTATTAGTTGAGGTGTAGTTTAAAATGAAATATTTAATTAATAGTGCTGATTTTACTAAATTTGATTATAAATTTAACAAGTTTGTAGAAAAGTATAAAAATGATAAAAATATTAATAAAGTTAATATTTATTATCGTAAATTTAGAAAATTTTGTTTTATTTTTAAAAATAAAAATTCTTGTAAAGAAATAATTTCTCAATTACATATGCCAAAGCAAACTTTTTATTATTGAGCTAAACGTTTTTATGATATTTTCTACAAAAATAAACCTTTTGAAGAATTATTATTTAAATCAACAAAACCTAAAAATATTAAATATTTGTATAATTTGGAATTATCAGAAAAATTTATAAATTATTTTGTTCAGTATAAAGAAGAGTTTGGTATAGGTGCTTTTCAATTTTGTTATTTAATAAGAAATATTGATGATATTAGGTTTAATTTTTTGCCAAAACCTTCGGTTAAAACTATATATCGTTGATTAAAACGTTTTGGTTTTTATTCACAAAAAACTATTAAGAAAAAACATTTGAGATATGAAGTAAAAGAAACTGGATTATTGTAGACTGATATTAAAGTAGTATCAGATTATATAACAGGAAGTAAAAGATGATATATTATTGATTTTATTGATGAAAAAAATCGAATTACTTATTGTTATCCATCTGAACAAGCACAAACCAGAGATATTGTAAATGCTACTAAAAATGCTTTAAATTTTTATGAAAAATTGGGAATTAAAATTAAAAGAATTAGAACTGATAATGGTAGTCAATATGTTAATACATCTTGTGGAAAACCACAAAGGAATCGTTGATTTACAAATTTTTGTAATAAAAAAGGTATAGTTCATGAAACTACACCGTTTAGATCACAACAGAGTAATGGTAAGATTGAAAGATTTCATAGAAATTGAAGTAATTTATTTGAAATAAAACCATATTTAAATAGTGATTTTAGTTTATTTCAAAAATTAGTTAATTCTTTTCAAGAATATTATAACAATTCTAAACAACATAAATCATTAGGGTTAATGACTCCTATGGATTATTTTGATAAACTTTTATTAGATGGAAAATAGTCCAAAATGTCTGTACTACCTTACACATTATTTTTTATTTTAATATTATTCATATCTGCAAAATCAAAATATTCAGATTTTAATACTACTTTTGCATTTTTAAATTCTCAAACTTTATCAGTAGTAGAATGTATAGGATTTGATTTTAATTCAAAATAATATGGTAATAATAATTTATAGTCATCATTTAAACCATTATTAATTGATATTATTGAATAAATATTTTTTGATAACATCATTACTATTTGCTTAAATATTTGAATTTGTGGTAAATTAATGTAATTAGGATAATCTAATTCTCATTGTTTAAATAAATTAGTAATAACATCACTTGGCTTTTGTCCTTCAAATTTAGCATGCATTTTATCTAAATCATTAATTTTAGTTGGGTCATTAGTTAATGATGCACCATCAAAATTCCTATTATAAGTATATGTATAAGTTAACATATCTAATAATACTTTTTGTAAACTATCAATTGGTGTTTTATCATTTATTTCAATTTCAATATCATTAAAGTTCTGTGATAATTCAATAGCAATAACTCTACTTGGATATGGTGGGTTTGGTTCTTGATGACTATATAATCAATATTGTTCGTTCTTTTTAATTTCAAAATCTGGTAATTTTTTTGGAACTGGTTTTCCACCATCATATTTACCAATTTTAGCATATGTTATTTTTGCATTATTAATAATTTCTTTTCTTGTTTCAGTTCCACCGCCAATAGCAATTAAATCTAAAACTGATTTTTCTTGTCCAATAAATTGTTTTGCTAAATTTCATGGTAAGATTTGTTCACTAAATCATTGTTGTAATATTCTAACTTTTGGTTGAGTTTCAATAGGCATTGATAACAAGGGAAATGCTATCTTATCTTTAATAAATAACTTTGGGTATACTTTTCCATATTGTCAACTTCACCAAGTACCTCTTTTTTTAAATAAAATCTAATATCAAAATACTTAAAAATTTTATTTGCATTTAAAACTATTTTATGAATTGAACTATTTTTAAAATTAAATTTAATAGCATTTGCACGAATTTTTTGTAAATCTAAAATTAAAGTTTTTCCATATCTATTTTCTGAATGTATTGTATGAACTAAATTTAATCAATCATGTTGGTTCATAGATAGTACTTTTTTTAAATCAGTATTATATTTTTTTAAAAAGTTATTTGCTTTTTCAATATCTTTGATTTTAAATTTAGCAGTTAATTGTGGACTTAATTTTATTACGGACTTCTCCCCACATGTACTTGTGGAGGAAACAATGAAATTGAATGAGTTCAACAATGCTTTTCAAACAGAACAGGATTGTTTAAAATATATAGCAAGTTTGAAGAAAAACAAATGTATCATGTGTTCTTGAACAAGTTTTAATACTTCTAATTTAAGAAGAATAAGATGTTTGAAATGTCATTAAACATTTAGTATTCTTCATGGCACCATTTTTTACAAGTCACAAACACCTTTGAGATTTTGATTTTATCTCATCTTTAGATGAATAAACACCAAACATGGAATTACATCAACTGATGTTGCAAAAGAATTGGGTGTGACTTTGAAAACTGCTTGAAGAATGGGTCATGAAATCAGAAATCGTATTGCCAAACAAGAACATCAATTTATTGTTGAGGGCATAGTGCAAATGGATGAAATGTATCTTTCACATATGGGTTTTAAAAAACAAGGAAGATCTTTGATAAATAAAACATTAATTGTTGGGATTTATGAAAAAACAATCAATAATTTAATTGTGAAAGTAATCAAAAACGCAAAAAGTAAAAATCTTTTGCAGTTTGCAAGAAACCATATTTCTTCAAAGTGTGATGTACATACTGATTCTTGAAAAGGATATCGTGATTTCAAATCACTTTTCCCTAATCACAAAACAGTTAACCATCAAGAGGGTTATGTTTCAAAAATTGGCGTAAATACCAATCAAATTGAATCAGTATGAAAACATATACGAAGAACATTTAAAACACATATCAAAGTTGCAAAACATCATGTTCATTTATATGCCAAAGAAGCTGCATATAAATTCAACAAGATACCTACTTTTGAAACTGTAATGCTATGTTTCATTTAAAAATGTGGGGAGAAGTCCGTAGATAGGCTTTTCTCAGCATTTATGTGATAAAATTTAAAAATAGTACATAAAGGGAGAAAAGCCTTTTATTAATGTATTTTGTAATAATAAGTAATCTTTTAACTCTTGTGCTTCTAATTTTTGAAAATTATTCTTATATTGTCTTTCAGCAACATAACCTAAATTTCGTAATACTGTTTCAGGATTAGGAGTAAAACTATAATTCATTAAATAACGTTTATTACCAATAATTTTATCTGTTAAAATTTCTTTTCTATTTACTTGACTAATAATTTCTTGTAAGTTTTTTACTTCTTTAATACCAACTTGTTCTAATGTTGTAGTTTTTTCCGCTAGTTTAATAAATTTAGTAGTACGATAACCACGACTAATTTTATTAATTCCAGCAAATGCTGGTAATATATTAAAAAAAGTATTTAATGGTGTTACATTTCCTTTGAAATAATCATAAACTTGATTAATAGTAAAATCAGTTAAAAACGCTACACCAACAGCACTAATACTAGCAACTAAATCACTTGCACCTAATCCAAGGGCTACACTTTCACTTAGTCCACCAGTAAAAGGAGCAAGTGCTACTGCTATTACTTGTACACCAATCATTTCCAAAATTTTTCATCAAAAACTTTTATTTTCTTGTTGCTTACTTATTCTAGTATGTTTTGGCTTATTTATGTTTAAAAGTATTGCTGTACTAGTTGTACCAATTGGCATGATATTAATTTCCTTTATTTAAGAGTTATTTTAATTGGATTTGTTGTTCCTTTATAATTTAAATCATTAACATTTGAAGAAATAACTATATATAAGTCACCTGCTTTTTGTTTTTGATTACTTACATTAGTTTTTCCTTGTGCATCACTAAAATATTTAATAGTTGGATTTGTTAAATTTGGATTTAATGATTTAAGTTCATTAGTACTTTTTATTTGTGTATTTAATTCACTATTATTGTTATTAATACTTGCTGCAGTACTATCAGTTGGCATTGGTTAGATAAGTTTACTTTCTTGTCTTCAAATCTGTACAAATTGGTTTGGAGACATTTTTAATCGTAAAATCATTCTATCATTATTTCATCAGTTAATAAATTTTCTTAATGCTTCTGTGAAATGTTTAATGCTATTAAACTTGTTACCAAACATAATTTTAAAATCTCTTTTGATTCAGCGATTTAAACATTCACTTACTTGGTTGCCTTTAAATCCTGATAAACTTTTTGAATGAATTAAAGTTTTACTTTTATTAAAACTATTTGTAACTATTTTACTAGTATTACCTGAACCTAAATCAGACTGGATAAATGTTGCAAATATTTTATGTTCTTTACGACTTGCCTTTGTTACTTGATTAAGAACATTTAAAATGGTTATTGCATTTTCACTTTTATTAATTTTTCAACCAACTATAGCATTACTATTCATATCTGTAGCAATTTCTAATAATAATTTAGTTTTTTTATTATTAATAATTAATTCTTTAAATCAAGTACCATCGATGCCAACTTTTTCAAGATAAGTATTACTGGTAAAATTATGTTTTAATAAATCTTGGAAATTTGATTTTAAGGAATTAGATTTCGCTCTACGCTGTTTTTTGGGTTTGGTTAATAGTTTGATATTATTATCTTCTAATAACCTCATAATGCTGTTTTTACTGCATTTAAGATTGGTGTTGTTTTTCTTTAATTCTAATCTCACCTTTTCTAAACTAGTAATTTTAATTATTTTATCTTTGTTGCTAATAACAACAATTTTATTTAATTCTTTTAATAACTCATTATCAATTTTTGTTTGATATTTCTTTTTACCGTTTTTTATTCATTTATAATATGCAACTTTACTGATAGGTAACAAACTAATTATGTCATTAATTCCATAATTTTTATTTCTATATTTATCAACTATTAAAAAACATTTACTTTTCAATAATTTACTATTTAAAATATTTTGATTGTTTTTTAATTCTTTATCACAGAATTGTTTTTGTCTTAAAAATTCATTTTTTATTTTTTCTTTTAGTAGTGACTTTTTGAGTTTTTTATTTTCAAGTTTTAAATTTTTATCTTTGATATTCACTTTATCTATTTGATGATTTGTTTGAAAAGTATGAATAGTAATTAATTTATTATTTTTTTGATATTTTTTTACTCAATTATAAATTAATGATCTGGTTGATAATTGATATTTGGTTTTAATATCAATGGTTTTTAATTTTTTAATGACTACATATTCATTTAAAACATCTAGTTTAATTTTTCTTGTATAAACTTTATATTTCATCTTTACTCCTTAACTATTAATTATTTAAACTAATCATACTGTCTAGATTAAAAATTATAGGAGTAAACTTAACTAACTTATGCCGTTGTTAAACTTGTAATTTTAGTTTTTAAATCAATTTTATCACTATTAATAATTCCACATAACATTCAGCGTGAAGTTGTTTCTTCATCTGTTATATATGGTATTGATTCACTAGTTACTTCTCCACCAACTAAATATCTTCTTCCAACTTTACCATCAGCAATATCTTGAAAATATACAACTTTATTTTGTAACATATATCTTTTCATTGCTCTTGGTGTTGCTAAAACAAAAGACATAATTTTAGTTTCATTATTATCAGTAAATGTCATATAATCATCCATTACAATTTGACATAGTACACCTTTAATATATAAATCATTTCCATTTAATCTTAATTGTTGAGCAATCTGATTATCAGTAATTAATCCTTTATTATTAGCTAAATAAACAATACTATCATAAAGATTATTAGTAATAAAAAAACGACAATTATTACTATTTCTTAGTTGAAATAAAGTATTTCAAGCATCTAACATGGATTTTAAATATCCTATTGGTTCTTTATCAGTAATATCTACTTTAGTTGCATATTTTGCAATTACATTTGTATCATTATTTGCTAAATAATCTGCTAAATCATTAGCAACTTCATATTGCATTGTATTTAATAAATTTTGTCCATTTTCTGCATTTAAATCAACATTAGCAATTATTTCACCTGCAACTGCTTCTTCTTTAATTTCTTTTAAAATTTTAATAGTTTCAGCATAACTAACATCTAATCCTTTGCTTTTATCATTTCATTTTAGTACTTTAATTTCTGGATTTTTTGGTTTTTTAACTATAAATTCAATTTTTGTAGAATTAACCATTTCAATGGGAAAAAAACTTGCTCATGGTGAATTTGATTGTTTATAAAATTCTATAAATTCTGGTGCTTCTACTAATTTTTCGGTATTATCTAAATTTTTATTGAATGGTACTGCCATTTTTTATTTTCCTTTCTGTTATAAATTATTTTTCTTTTTATAATCTAATAAAGTACTTTTTATTGAACTTGGTTGATTTGTTATTATTGTTTGTGGTTTGCCACCTGTATTAATTGTTTCTTTAAATACTGGTTGTTCTTTAATCATTTTTTTAATAGTTTCTTCAATTTTTGAATTTTCTAAATTATTAGTTTTAAATTTTAAATAATCATAAAATTCATTTTTAACTTGATATTTTTTAAATATATTAATCATTTCTTTTTCTTTAATTTCTTGATTAAGTTTATTTAACTTATTTTCTGCTTCATTAACTTTATTTTCTATTTCTTGTTGAGCATTATTTTCAGTTAAAGGTTTAGTTGTTTGTTGAACATTATTTTCATTTTCTAACATTTACATCACCACTTTATTATTTATCGGACTTCTCCCCACATGTACTTGTGGAGGCAACAATGAAATTGAATGAGTTCAACAATGCTTTTCAAACAGAACAGGATTGTTTAAAATATATAGCAAGTTTGAAGAAAAACAAATGTATCATGTGTTCTTGAACAAGTTTAAATACTTCTAATTTAAGAAGAATAAGATGTTTGAAATGTCATCAAACATTTAGTATTCTTCATGGCACCATTTTTTACAAGTCACAAACACCTTTGAGATTTTGATTTTATCTCATCTTTAGATGAATAAACACTAAACATGGAATTACATCAACTGATGTTGCAAAAGAATTGGGTGTGACTTTGAAAACTGCTTGAAGAATGGGTCATGAAATCAGAAATCGAATTGCCAAACAAGAACATCAATTTATTGTTGAGGGCATAGTGAAAATGGATGAAATGTATCTTTCACATATGGGTTTTAAAAAACAAGGAAGATCTTTGATAAATAAAACATTAATTGTTGGGATTTATGAAAAAACAACCAATAATTTAATTGTGAAAGTAATCAAAAACGCAAAAAGTAAAAATATTTTGCAGTTTGCAAGAAACCATATTTCTTCAAAGTGTGATGTACATACTGATTCTTGAAAAGGATATCGTGATTTCAAATCACTTTTCCCTAATCACAAAACAGTTAACCATCAAGATGGTTATGTTTCAAAAATTGGCGTAAATACCAATCAAATTGAATCAGTATGAAAACATATACGAAGAACATTTAAAACACATATCAAAGTTGCAAAACATCATGTTCATTTATATGCCAAAGAAGCTGCATATAAATTCAACAAGATACCTACTTTTGAAACTGTAATGCTATGTTTCATTTAAAAATGTGGGGAGAAAAGCCTTATTTATTTTCTTTATTAATCTTTTCATTTAATTTTGCTAATTTTTTTTGATGTTTGATAATTTTGTTATTTGCTCTAACATGTTTTGGAGTAGTAATAAATCTTTTTAATAAAACAATAATTTCTCTGCAAATTAATTTTCCAACACTTGTTCCAATAATTATTAACGGACTTCTCCCCACATGTACTTGTGGAGGAAACAATGAAATTGAATGAGTTCAACAATGCTTTTCAAACAGAACAGGATTGTTTAAAATATATAGCAAGTTTGAAGAAAAACAAATGTATCATGTGTTCTTGAACAAGTTTAAATACTTCTAATTTAAGAAGAATAAGATGTTTGAAATGTCATCAAACATTTAGTATTCTTCATGGCACCATTTTTTACAAGTCACAAACACCTTTGAGATTTTGATTTTATCTCATCTTTAGATGAATAAACACCAAACATGGAATTACATCAACTGATGTTGCAAAAGAATTGGGTGTGACTTTGAAAAATGCTTGAAGAATGGGTCATGAAATCAGAAATCGTATTGCCAAACAAGAACATCAATTTATTGTTGAGGCATAGTGCAAATGGATGAAATGTATCTTTCACATATGGGTTTTAAAAAAACAAGGAAGATCTTTGATAAATAAAACATTAATTGTTGGGATTTATGAAAAAACAACCAATAATTTAAATGTGAAAGTAATCAAAAACGCAAAAAGTAAAAATCTTTTGCAGTTTGCAAGAAACCATATTTCTTCAAAGTGTGATGTACATACTGATTCTTGAAAAGGATATCGTGATTTCAAATCACTTTTCCCTAATCACAAAACAGTTAACCATCAAGATGGTTATGTTTCAAAAATTGGCGTAAATACCAATCAAATTGAATCAGTGTGAAAACATATACGAAGAACATTTAAAACACATATCAAAGTTGCAAAACATCATGTTCATTTATATGCCAAAGAAGCTGCATATAAATTCAACAAGATACCTAGTTTTGAAACTGTAATGCTATGGTTCATTTAAAAATGTGGGGAGGAGTCCGTAGATAGGCTTTTCTCAGCATTTATGTGATAAAATTTAAAAATACTACATAAAGGGAGAAAAGCCATTATTAATTCATGTAAAAATTCTTTCATTTGAATATTTTCCTTTCAACTATTTATTTTTAATTTTTAATTATTAATCAAATTGACCACCATTAATTCTTTCATTCATTGATTGTGAATTACTTATAATTTCTACTAATACAGATATTTCTTTATTGAATTCTTCTATTTTTTTATATATTTTTATTTTCTGTTTATAATATTCAATTAATTTTTCTTTATTCATAAATTATTCACCTCCTTTATAAATTCATGTGATTATAATCTCAATTTAATGAAACATTATCATGATTTAATGGTACTTCGCTCATATTATCACTACCATATTGACTAGTTGTTTCACTATTAATTGTGAATCTATTATCATTAATTAATCTTGTAGTTTCGTTTGTAAACGCTGTTTCTTGCATTTCTTGAATATGATGTGTAGTTTCCATAGGTAGTAAATTATGGATTATTTCACTTCCACCAGCAATTATGGTAGGTACTGCATAAGCATTATTAAAATCATTATTAATACCCATAGCAACACCACTTGATATTAAACATCCACCAGTAGCCATATTACAAACCTTTTTTATTGTTTCAAATTTATTAGGTATTAACTCAGTTAAACCACTAATAAGATTTGAAATACCATAAGCATTTAATGAAATATAAGTATCTCAATCCATTAATGACTGATGTTCTTGTTTATTTAATAATAATCATGGAGGACCTTCTGTTGTAGTTGTAGTAGTTATTGGAGTTGGTGTTGTTGGAATAATAGGATTAATATTATTTTCTATTAAGTTACTATAATTTGCTAAACCAATTGTTCCTAAACCTAAAATAATTTTCTTAGAACTATTAATTAATTTAGTTTTAGTATTTGGTCTTTGATTTAAATTTCAAATATCTAAACCTAGTTTTTTACCAAATAATAAACTATTAATTGAACCTAATAGTGGATTTGCAATTAATTGACCATATAAGCACTTGTACCTATTATTGCAGAAATTGGGCTTATTCCAGTTCTAATTAATTTAGTTAAAGTATAATTTGATTGTGTATTTTCGTTTGGCATTTTATTCTCCTTTAATTTCTAATTTTTTAACTGTTACTTTAATTCAACCTTGATATACATCATTATCACCAACTATTAATGCAACATTACTTTCTGGGTCAGAAACAATTATGTGTTTTGATTTAACATTTGGGTATTGTCTTAAAATAATTGCTCTAATATCATTACTTGTATGAATTGCTTTTGGAAATGGTGATAATATTTCAATTTCATCTTTATTTTCAAACAAAGTAGGTAATATTATCATTAATTATTCTCCTTATTTTTAATTTGATTAGAAATTTCACTTAATATTTTTAATACTTTATATTCATTTTTTAATTCTTTAATAATAAATATTAAAATTATTATTAATGTTATAGATGTTATTAATATTGGTACTATTAATAAAATTTTTCATAATATCATTTTTTACTCTTTTCAGTTTTTAAATCATTTAACATTAATTGAACAAAATGCACGATTTTTAGGAATGTTTAAAGTATTAAAGATTTGACCAGTTACTAAAGTTTCATCATTTTTGTTTAATAAAATACATCGCCTATAAAATTTTGGGTTGTTAAAAATTAAAGTAACATAGTTTAAACCATTTCACTGACCTCGAACACTATAATATAATTCTTTATTACTTTTTTCGTAATATTTTGCTTCAATAGTGTTACTAAGTTTTACTGTTAATTTGACATAATTTGCTTTATCTTTCATGTTTATAATTTCCTTAAATAATTATCAAAAATTAATATTTTTTTATGATTTTTTAAATAATATTGAATATGCTTATAAGCATCTTGTTCATGTTTTTTTAATTTTATATTTCCTTTATAATCTGTTATTTTATTTTTATTTTTTGGGTGGTTTTCGAAATAATCTCAAGTCATAACATCTTGTATCAATACCATTAAAGCACCAATAATTTTAGGAGTTGCTAATGGATTAGTTAATAATTGTTTTGAACTTAAAAAGAAATTTTCTACAATAATTAATATTTTTTTATCAATAAATTTTTCTTTAATTAATTGAAATTTTTCTTTATACATATTTTTAGTTCATAAAACAGTTAATGTATTAAATGTTTCATTAAAAACAATATTATTAGTTTTATTTGAATATATAACAATTCCATTATTACCAATACCAGCTGGGTCAATTCCAATAATTAAGTCATATTGCATTATTAATCAAATTCTTTGGATTTTATTTTATTAATTAAAAACGGACTTCTCCCCACATGTACTTGTGGAGGAAACAATGAAATTGAATGAGTTCAACAATGCTTTTCAAACAGAACAGGATTGTTTAAAATATATAGCAAGTTTGAAGAAAAACAAATGTATCATGTGTTCTTGAACAAGTTTGAATACTTCTAATTTAAGAAGAATAAGATGTTTGAAATGTCATCAAACATTTAGTATTCTTCATGGCACCATTTTTTACAAGTCACAAACACCTTTGAGATTTTGATTTTATCTCATCTTTAGATGAATAAACACCAAACATGGAATTACATCAACTGATGTTGCAAAAGAATTGGGTGTGACTTTGAAAACTGCTTGAAGAATGGGTCATGAAATCAGAAATCGTATTGCCAAACAAGAACATCAATTTATTGTTGAGGGCATAGTGCAAATGGATGTAATGTATCTTTCACATATGGGTTTTAAAAAACAAGGAAGATCTTTGATAAATAAAACATTAATTGTTGGGATTTATGAAAAAACAACCAATAATTTAATTGTGAAAGTAATCAAAAACGCAAAAAGTAAAAATCTTTTGCAGTTTGCAAGAAACCATATTTCTTCAAAGTGTGATGTACATACTGATTCTTGAAAAGGATATCGTGATTTCAAATCACTTTTCCCTAATCACAAAACAGTTAACCATCAAGATGGTTATGTTTCAAAAATTGGCGTAAATACCAATCAAATTGAATCAGTATGAAAACATATACGAAGAACATTTAAAACACATATCAAAGTTGCAAAACATCATGTTCATTTATATGCCAAAGAAGCTGCATATAAATTCAACAAGATACCTACTTTTGAAACTGTAATGCTATGTTTCATTTAAAAATGTGGGGAGAAGTCCGTAGATAGGCTTTTCTCAGCATTTATGTGATAAAATTTAAAAATAGTACATAAAGGGAGAAAAGCCATTAAAAATTGAATAATATCAATTGAACCTTTTAATTTATTTAAATAAAATATATCTTCTTCTTTTTTTAATTGTTCTATATAATGACCCAAAAATATATTTAATGAACAAATTAAATTTTCCTTATATTGAGTAATTACTTCTTTTTTAAAATTTTCTCTTAATTTTTCTATATTATTTAAACGTTCTTCTGTTATTTCTTTACTACGTTTTTTATTATATTCATTAATAATTTCTTGGTCTTTATAAGAAAATGGTTTTTCTTTATTCATATTTATAGCTCCTATTTAACTTATTTTTAAAATACAGTCATAACAAATTGCTTTACCATTTTTGTCTCTTAAAAAGTTTTTTCTTGTTTTAATATCACTAGTAGTAAAGAATAAATAATATAATTGTTTTTGTTTACATGTTCAGCAAAAATAATTTTTCATCTAATATTCCTTTCTTAGTATGTTCTGTTGCTTCTAGCATAAAGAACATATAATTTGATTTTTAGATTATTAATAATACTACTATTCGTTTTATTCATTCCAGTAATTCTGGGCTCAAAAATAAATTGTGAAATTTTAAAAAACATTGAGGCATTCGATTCAATATTTATTTAATTTGCGTTAAGCAAATTAATATTTTAATTGAACCGGCACCGCTCAATTTTTTTTACAAGTTTGAAATTTATTTTCTCGCCCAAAAATTTTTTCAAAAAAAATAGGCTTTTCTCCCTTTATGTACTATTTTTAAATTTTATCACATAAATGCTGAGAAAAGCCTATCTACGGACTTCTCCCCACATTTTTAAATGAAACATAGCATTACAGTTTCAAAAGTAGGTATCTTGTTGAATTTATATGCAGCTTCTTTGGCATATAAATGAACATGATGTTTTGCAACTTTGATATGTGTTTTAAATGTTCTTCGTATATGTTTTCATACTGATTCAATTTGATTGGTATTTACGCCAATTTTTGAAACATAACCATCTTGATGGTTAACTGTTTTGTGATTAGGGAAAAGTGATTTGAAATCACGATATCCTTTTCAAGAATCAGTATGTACATCACACTTTGAAGAAATATGGTTTCTTGCAAAATGCAAAAGATTTTTACTTTTTGTGTTTTTGATTACTTTCACAATTAAATTATTGGTTGTTTTTTCATAAATCCCAACAATTAATGTTTTATTTATCAAAGATCTTCCTTGTTTTTAAAACCCATATGTGAAAGATACATTTCATCCATTTGCACTATGCCCTCAACAATAAATTGATGTTCTTGTTTGGCAATACGATTTCTGATTTCATGACCCATTCTTCAAGCAGTTTTCAAAGTCACACCCAATTCTTTTGCAACATCAGTTGATGTAATTCCATGTTTGGTGTTTATTCATCTAAAGATGAGATAAAATCAAAATCTCAAAGGTGTTTGTGACTTGTAAAAAATGGTGCCATGAAGAATACTAAATGTTTGATGACATTTCAAACATCTTATTCTTCTTAAATTAGAAGTATTCAAACTTGTTCAAGAACACATGATACATTTGTTTTTCTTCAAACTTGCTATATATTTTAAACAATCCTGTTCTGTTTGAAAAGCATTGTTGAACTCATTCAATTTCATTGTTTCCTCCACAAGTACATGTGGGGAGAAGTCCGAAAAAATAAAAAATAAAACCAACACTTGCTCACTGGGGAGTGGCAATGTTGGTTAAATAAAGAATAGAATTTATACAATAGGTCCCTACAACAGGTCTATATATACTAGTTTCCAATTCGCTCCCACCCCAAGAATTACCATTTCTGGTTAGTATATTTTATTAGGTATCACTCCACTTTTTATTTATCCATGCAAGTCCACATGCTAGCTACTATTTTTAACAACTGTGTTGTAGTTCACTTTTTTAGTTCCTTAACACGTGTTGATAATAGCGTTAAAGAGGGTTCTTAAAAATTTTAAAATTTTACAATTACAAAAAAAGACAAGATTATTTCTTGTCTTTTTCCTTTGAGAATAATTTTTATTTTATCTTGTAAAATCTATATTTTTTTAAAATACGTCGAATATAAATTTAAGGGTTAAAGAGAATTTAAGTTGTCTATCATCATTTTTAAATGGTAATGTTCAAAAGAATTTATTTATCTAGTAATTCATCTTCCTACTTTTTGGGGGACCTCCCTTAAAACTTTTTTGCTGCTTCTTTAATATACTGTTCAAATTTATCAATCGTTTTTTCTGGTCCTAATGTTGACAAACCTCCACCTTTTGCTAATATTTTAGAACCAATAAGTAAATTAGCATCATTTTGATGAAGTTCTTGAACCTTAGTACCACAAATAAGAATTGGTTCTACTACTTTAGCACCTACAAATTCTCATGTTCCTTTTAAATAAGTTGCATGATTACCTCATAAATATCAGCCATATGGTGCTCCTTGTGTCGCCAAAATTTGAACTTTTAAATGTGGTAATAATCCTCTAGCTTCACCTTGTTTGGTATATTTATAATCAAAAGTTTTACCAGCAACTAAGATGTGATCTAAATAATTTTTTGTCATGCTAGTAACATTAAAATTTGTCATTGGTGTTGTATATATAACTTTATTAACATTTTTTAGTTGATTAATATAATAATCAGAATCTTTTTCATTAAAATATGAAGCAAAGTTTTTTTGCGTAATAGTAATACTTGCCATTGGTATTTGATTTAAATCTAATTCAATTATTGAATCTTCTGGATGAAATTCACGATAATATTTAACAAAACGAGATACTAAACTTTCAGAATAAGATAGTTCTTTTTTAATCATAGAAGAACGAATTACTAATATTTTATTTGCCATTATTTTTGCCTCCGAAATATTTAAAATAACTTTGTAATTTGATTTTATCAGTTTTTATTTATTATTTTTTAAAAAATAATAAATAAAAATATAGTTTTATAAAAAAATGAAATATTTATTATAATTTTATCAATTTCTATAAAGTGTTATCATTAAAGTGTGTAAAACTTTTAAAAAAGTTTATAGAAAAATTTTAAATTAAATAGATATTAAATCTAAAAAATAGATATAAGTAGTTATTATAGAAATTTTAGTACTTGTACACAAATTATAATTATTAAGAAATTTGAGATTAGATTATCAAAAATATAGAAAGAGGCAAAAATATGAATGAAAGAAGACAAAAATTACTTGAATTGATGAATAGAAATTTAAAAATTAGTACTTTAATTAATTACAGATTTAAAATTTCTGAAATAACTAATGCAATTGCAAGTATCAATAATGATTTATATAAACAACAAAAATATTTTTTAGAATTAGAAAATAATAGAAAATACAGAAATAAAATTCAACGAAAATTGTAGATTAGACACACTTTTTGGACTAATAAAAGTTTTTATAACTTTATATTATTAGTTGAGCTGTAGTTTAAAATGAAATATTTAATTAATAGTGCTGATTTTACTAAATTTGATTATAAATTTAACAAGTTTGTAGAAAAGTATAAAAATGATAAAAATATTAATAAAGTTAATATTTATTATCGTAAATTTAGAAAATTTTGTTTTTTATTTAAAAATAAAAATTCTTGTAAAGAAATAATTTCTCAATTACATATGCCAAAGCAAACTTTTTATTATTGAGCTAAACGTTTTTATGATATTTTCTACAAAAATAAACCTTTTGAAGAATTATTATTTAAATCAACAAAACCTAAAAATATTAAATATTTGTATAATTTGGAATTATCAGAAAAATTTATAAATTATTTTGTTCAGTATAAAGAAGAGTTTGGTATAGGTGCTTTTCAATTTTGTTATTTAATAAGACATATTGATGATATTAGGTTTAATTTTTTGCCAAAACCTTTGGTTAAAACTATATATCGTTGATTAAAACGTTTTGGTTTTTATTCACAAAAAACTATTAAGAAAAAACATTTGAGATATGAAGTAAAAGAAACTGTATTATTGCAGACTGATATTAAAGTAGTATCAGATTATATAACAGGAAGTAAAAGATGATATATTATTGATTTTATTGATGAAAAAACTCGAATTACTTATTGTTATCCATCTGAACAAGCACAAACCAGAGATATTGTAAATGCTACTAAAAATGCTTTAAATTTTTATGAAAAATTGGGAATTAAAATTAAAAGAATTAGAACTGATAATGGTATTCAATATGTTAATACATCTTGTGGAAAACCACAAAGGAATAGTTGATTTACAAATTTTTGTAATAAAAAAGGTATAGTTCATGAAACTACACCGTTTAGATCACCACAGAGTAATGGTAAGATTGAAAGATTTCATAGAAATTGAAGTAATTTATTTGAAATAAAACCATATTTAAATAGTGATTTTAGTTTATTTCAAAAATTAGTTAATTCTTTTCAAGAATATTATAACAATTCTAAACCACATAAATCATTAGGGTTAATGACTCCTATGGATTATTTTGATAAACTTTTATTAGATGGAAAATAGTCCAAAATGTCTGTACTACCTTACAAAATTCAACGAAAATTTAATAAAAACAAAAAGATAAAAAAGAAATTAAATAAAATTTTAAACAAATCTTTAGCACAAATAAAAAAAGGCTTTTCTCCCTTTATGTACTATTTTTAAATTTTATCACATAAATGCTGAGAAAATCCTATCTACGGACTTCTCCCCACATTTTTAAATGAAACATAGCATTACAGTTTCAAAAGTAGGTATCTTGTTGAATTTATATGCTGCTTCTTTGGCATATAAATGAACATGATGTTTTGCAACTTTGATATGTGTTTTAAATGTTCTTCGTATATGTTTTCATACTGATTCAATTTGATTGGTATTTACGCCAATTTTTGAAACATAACCATCTTGATGGTTAACTGTTTTGTGATTAGGGAAAAGTGATTTGAAATCACGATATCCTTTTCAAGAATCAGTATGTACATCACACTTTGAAGAAATATGGTTTCTTGCAAACTGCAAAAGATTTTTACTTTTTGCGTTTTTGATTACTTTCACAATTAAATTATTGGTTGTTTTTTCATAAATCCCAACAATTAATGTTTTATTTATCAAAGATCTTCCTTGTTTTTTAAAACCCATATGTGAAAGATACATTTCATCCATTTGCACTATGCCCTCAACAATAAATTGATGTTCTTGTTTGGCAATACGATTTCTGATTTCATGGCCCATTCTTCAAGCAGTTTTCAAAGTCGCACCCAATTCTTTTGCAACATCAGTTGATGTAATTCCATGTTTGGTGTTTATTCATCTAAAGATGAGATAAAATCAAAATCTCAAAGGTGTTTGTGACTTGTAAAAAATGGTGCCATGAAGAATACTAAATGTTTGATGACATTTCAAACATCTTATTCTTCTTAAATTAGAAGTATTCAAACTTGTTCAAGAACACATGATACATTTGTTTTTCTTCAAACTTGCTATATATTTTAAACAATCCTGTTCTGTTTGAAAAGCATTGTTGAACTCATTCAATTTCATTGTTTCCTCCACAAGTACATGTGGGGAGAAGTCCGATAAATTATTTTTTTAATTATTTTACTAAATTTAAAAATATTGCGTATAATTTATATAATGTCAAAATTTAAGAATAACGGAGAATGAATAATGTCTGAACAAGAAAAAGTTTCTGCTGAACAAAAAATTATTAATATTGCAGTGATAGCACACGTCGATGTTGGAAAGTCAACATTAGTTGATGCTTTATTAAAGCAATCAAATATTTTTCATCAAAACCAAGTTATTGTTGAACAAATAATGGATAGTAATGATCAAGAACGTCAACGAGGAATTACTATTTATTCTAAAAATTGTTCAATCATGCATGGTAATACAAAAATTAATATTATTGATACACCTGGTCATGCTGACTTTTCCTCTGAAGTTGAAAGAATTATGAAAACAGTAGACTGTGTTATTTTACTAGTTGATAGTGTTGAAGGACCAATGCCACAAACTCGTTTTGTATTGCAAAAAGCACTAGCACATAACTTAAATCCAATTTTAATGATTAACAAAATTGATAAAAAGGACCAAAGAATTGAAGAAGTAAAAGATGAAGTATTAGAACTTTTTATGGAATTAAATGCTAACGATGAACAGTTAAACTTTCCAACACTTTATGGAATTACTAAACAAGGTATTGCCCAATATGAATTGAATCAACCAAGTGAAAATTTAGAACCATTATTCGAAACAATTATTAAACATACTAAAATTTCTAAATTAGTAAAATATAATGAGCCTTTACAAATGCAAATTAGTTCATTAGATTATGATAGTTTTATTGGCAGAATTGGAATTGGTAGATTATTTCAAGGTACTATTTCTGAAGGGCAAGAAATAATTGTTGTTGATGATTATGATTTAAAAAGAAAAGCAAAAGTAAAATATTTATTTGTTTATCAAGGATTAAAACGAGTAGCTGTTAAAAACGCTGTTGCTGGTGATATTGTTTGCATAGCGGGTATTGAAAATATAACAATTGGTAATACTATTTGTGATAAAGATAATGTTGTGCCAATGGAACCAATTACAATACAGGCTCCAACAATGTCAATGAATTTCCTTGTCAATAATTCACCATTTTCTGGAACTGAAGGTAAACTAGTAACTAGTAATAAAATTAAAGAACGTTTAACAAGAGAATTAGAAACTAATGTTGGTTTAAAAATAGAACAATTATCTGGAAGTAATGCTGATGGTTTTAAAGTTTTTGGTCGTGGTGAATTACATTTATCTGTTTTAATTGAAAATATGCGTCGCGAAGGCTTTGAATTAGGTATTTCTAAACCGGAAGTAGTATTTAAAAAAGATGAAAAAGGACACACCACTGAACCAGTCGAAGAAATTATTTTAAATCATCCTACTGAATATAGTAGTACTGTTATTAATAATTTAAATCTAAGAAAAGGTATTATGACTAATATGGATTCTGATAATGTTCGTGATAAAATTATTTTTCATATTCCAACAAGAGGATTAATTGGATTTGGTCGTCAATACGTTAATATTACTCGCGGAACGGGTGTTATGGTTCGTAGTTTCCTTACATATGAACCATTAAAAGGTGAAATTAATAATAATAGAAATGGTGTTCTAGTAAGTATGATTACAGGGACAACATTACCTTATGCTTTAAATTCTTTAGAAGAACGTGGTACTTTATTTGTTAAACCACAAACTAAAGTGTATGAAGGAATGATTATTGGTTTAAGTAATCGTGATAAAGATTTAGATGTTAATCCTTGCAAAGCAAAACAATTAACAAATACTAGAAGTTCAGGTAATGATGAAGCTGTTAAATTAACACCACCAACTATTTTTAGTTTAGAAGAATCTTTAGAATTTATTGCTAGCGATGAATTAGTTGAAGTAACACCACAAAATATTCGTATGCGTAAAAAATTCTTGACTGAAAATGAACGTAAACAAAATAGAAATAGTAAGTAATACTTACGATTTTTTGCTTAAAGATTAAAAGGATTATAATTTACACAGTTAACTGTAGATACTCAATATTCTGATTCAATATCAATAATATCATTTAAAGATTTTTTGGCGGGTTGTTCAAAGGGCGCATCACATTAACCCTTAGATTCATAATTAGATAACAAAGAACGATAGTTATATCGTTCTTTTTTTTGTTAAAAGATTAAAACTTCATAAAATTGTCGTAGAAGTCTAATAGTGAGTACTTTATGTAAATACTTCTATATCAGGATAAAAGAGCATTTAATGTTAAGCAAGTTAAAATGTTACACTGTATCGCTCGCTTAATGTAATTATAGATTAATTTGAATAGCCTTATTATGGCTCAGTAAATAACCCATTAATCTAATTAACAATTACATTTGTATTATTTAAGAAAATAAGGGGTCTTATATATAAATACATACCTCATTAACAATATCATAACACAATAAAAAATTAAAAGGAGAAAAATAAATATGAAATATGTTTACTTATTAAAATATGAAGTTAATTATACAGGTCAAATAAAATATAAAGTCTTTTCTACTATTGAAAATGCTAATAATTATCATAGAAATTATTGGATGGGTTCCACTTTATTGGACACTAATTACGTAGACAAGTGAACAAATTAGTGAAAAGAAAGGAATTATAATTATGACCAATATTAACTCATATACTGACGAATTTAAAAAGCAAATAGTAGCTTTATATCAAAGTGGTAAATCAATATCTTGCCTTGTTAAAGAGTATAATGTTACAAGAGCAGTTACTTATAAATGAATTAAGCAATTTACTAATTCAGGTAGTTTTAAAACTAAAGATAATCTTTCTGATTTAGAAAAACAATTAATTCAAGCAAATAAAGAATTAAAACAGTTACGAATGGAAAATGATATTTTAAAGCAAGCAGCACTAATAATAGGCAGAAAATAGAAATTATTATTAAAAATAAATCTAAATATAAAATTCGCACAATGTGTCGTTTTTTAAAACTCTCTAAATCAACATATTATTTTAACGGACTTCTCCCCACATGTACTTGTGGAGGAAACAATGAAATTGAATGAGTTCAACAATGCTTTTCAAACAGAACAGGATTGTTTAAAATATATAGCAAGTTTGAAGAAAAACAAATGTATCATGTGTTCTTGAACAAGTTTGAATACTTCTAATTTAAGAAGAATAAGATGTTTGAAATGTCATCAAACATTTAGTATTCTTCATGGCACCATTTTTTACAAGTCACAAAAACCTTTGAGATTTTGATTTTATCTCATCTTTAGATGAATAAACACCAAACATGGAATTACATCAACTGATGTTGCAAAAGAATTGGGTGCGACTTTGAAAACTGCTTGAAGAATGGGTCATGAAATCAGAAATCGTATTGCCAAACAAGAACATCAATTTATTGTTGAGGGCATAGTGAAAATGGATGAAATGTATCTTTCACATATGGGTTTTAAAAAACAAGGAAGATCTTTGATAAATAAAACATTAATTGTTGGGATTTATGAAAAAACAACCAATAATTTAATTGTGAAAGTAATCAAAAACTCAAAAAGTAAAAATCTTTTGCAGTTTGCAAGAAACCATATTTCTTCAAAGTGTGATGTACATACTGATTCTTGAAAAGGATATCGTGATTTCAAATCACTTTTCCCTAATCACAAAACAGTTAACCATCAAGATGGTTATGTTTCAAAAATTGGCGTAAATACCAATCAAATTCAATCAGTATGAAAACATATACGAAGAACATTTAAAACACATATCAAAGTTGCAAAACATCATGTTCATTTATATGCCAAAGAAGCTGCATATAAATTCAACAAGATACCTACTTTTGAAACTGTAATGCTATGTTTCATTTAAAAATGTGGGGAGAAGTCCGTAGATAGGCTTTTCTCAGCATTTATGTGATAAAATTTAAAAATAGTACATAAAGGGAGAGGACGTATGAGATTAATGGATAGAAATGTACAACAAGAACAATAAACTGATGTATTTCTATTTTTTGTTAATTTAATTATATCATAAAATACATAAATGTTTAAAAATATAATTTAAAAAATACATTTAAATAACAAAAAAATACTAATCTTAAAATTAGTTTTTAAAAGTATTAAATTATATTATTTTAAGCACTATTTATATAACTTCTAGTATTTAAATAATTTGCTTTTGCTATTAACATATTATTTAATGTTTGATAATTATATATTTTTGCTCCATTAGTTAAAGATTTTAAAAAATGATATATATCACTTTCAGCACTACATCCAATATTTCATGAAGCATTTTGATTTACAATACCATGAGTATTATTTTTAAAATAATTATATACTTTTTCATTAACATTTGGTTTTAGAAAAGAAAGTAATTGATTACAATTGCCACTTGCAAAAGTAGTAGTACCATCAATATATTTAGTTCAATCATGAGATTCTTTTTTCTTACCTTTAACTCCAACAAAAGATTTTCATAAATAACTATAAGCATGATATTTATCTAAAATATAATAACAACCTAATCAAGTAGCCATTGCTTTAATTCATAATGCACCATCACCAGCAACTACTAAATTATAGTTATGATATTCTCATTGAACACCTAATATATTTAATTTAATATCATAATGATTAAGAATAGTTTGTGTTGTAAAATTATATAATTGTTCTTGATTTAAACCATTCCCACTTTTAAATAATAAAAATGCAGTAATTTTATTTTGTAATTTATTTCTATATGAATAAATTTCTTTTTTACCTAAATTAAAAGTTAAAATTCTACAACAATATTGTTGTTTTAAACCATTTTCATCTCAACAAGTTACAAAAGCATCATCTGCACATATATTTAATTTTTGATTATCTAATACTTTAAATTTTTGTTCTGGTATTAATTTTTCAATTTTTGCATTTTTAAAAATTTTTGAAATAAAATTTTTAGAAAAATAAGTATATTCATATTCTGCTTGAATATGTGTATATGTTTTTTTAGTTATTAAGTTTTTTATTAAATTACTAAGTATTTTTAATTTTAAATCTTTAATAACTCTTGCACGTTTTTCAATATTAAATTCTTCATCAGTAAAATATCTAGTTCTTTTTTCTATAGTATCTCAATATATTCTTCTATTAAAAGTTGCATCCAATTTCAGTATTTACTGTTCTATTACGTTTTTTAGCAACTTTATATCTTTCTTTTTCTTCTGGAGTTCTATTTTGAAAAAAATTTTCATCTCAATCCTCGACTTCTTTAACAAACTCTGGTAAAATATTAGTGATTTTATTGTTTAAAAAATTTTGAAAACTAAACATTTTTCAACACCTTTCTATTATATTTTCGCAAATTCCATTCTATCAAATTTACTAAATTATTGTTGAAAAAATGTTTAATATAGATTATAATATTAAAGAACGATAAAATTGATAGTGATTTATTTCTAGTTTAACCGTTTAAAGATAACTTTTATTAGTTATCTTTTCTTTTTTAATAAAATAATGTACAATAAAGAAAAATGTAAATAGAAAAGGAAAATAAAAATGATTTTATTATTAACTGTTATGTTGGTTCCATTACTTGTAGTTGTAATAGTAATGATGATGCACTTATATTCTTGAGCCTTAGAATTATGTTCTAGTGGTAATATTTTTGGTGTTTTATTGTTAACTCTGATATTTAATATTATTGGAACTTTTATAGGTTGTATGATTATATATAAAAAACAGCATCCAGAATTTAAATTTTGAAAAAGTTTAGAAAATAAAATAAAAAAAATATTTAAAAAAAGAAATAAAAAAATAAAAATAGCAAAATAAATGCTATTTTTTGTTATAATTATATTATAAAAATTAAATAAAATAAAAAAATATATGAAGTAATTAATAAAGTTAATAAGTTATTGTGGCACAGTTAACTTAAAGATTATATTAATTATAGCATAAATTTTTTTGTTTTTAAAGCATATGAAAGGAGATTTTTATGTGCAAGAAGATAAAATAAGAATTAGGTACAATATTAAATCTTTAAAAGAAGAAATAAAAAAATATTTTGAATATTGTATTACTAATGAAGAAATACCTACAAAAGAAGGTATGCAAATGTTCTTAAATATTACTCAAAATACTATAAATGAGTGAAAAAAGAAACAAAAAGATACTTTTTTACAACAAATTAATTGAGCATATGCAAAAATTAAACATTTAAATCTTCAAAGATTTTTAAAAGCAAGTCCTAATTCTTCTGCTTGATATTTAGAAAGAGCATATGTAAAAGATTATAATTTATCTACAAAAATAGATATTAATACTGATAACACACACCCTATAGTAATTAAACTTGAAAATAAGAGTAAGAATAAATGTTAGAACATTTTGGTTATCTTAATAATATTTCGGACTTCTCCCCACATTTACTTGTGGAGGAAACAATGAAATTGAATGAGTTCAACAATGCTTTTCAAACAGAACAGGATTGTTTAAAATATATAGCAAGTTTGAAGAAAAACAAATGTATCATGTGTTCTTGAACAAGTTTGAATACTTCTAATTTAAGAAGAATAAGATGTTTGAAATGTCATCAAACATTTAGTATTCTTCATGGCACCATTTTTTACAAGTCACAAACACCTTTGAGATTTTGATTTTATCTCATCTTTAGATGAATAAACACCAAACATGGAATTACATCAACTGATGTTGCAAAAGAATTGGGTGTGACTTTGAAAACTGCTTAAAGAATGGGTCATGAAATCAGAAATCGTATTGCCAAACAAGAACATCAATTTCTTGTTGAGGGCATAGTGCAAATGGATGAAATGTATCTTTCACATATGGGTTTTAAAAAACAAGGAAGATCTTTGATAAATAAAACATTAATTGTTGGGATTTATGAAAAAACAACCAATAATTTAATTGTGAAAGTAATCAAAAACGCAAAAAGTAAAAATCTTTTGCAGTTTGCAAGAAACCATATTTCTTCAAAGTGTGATGTACATACTGATTCTTGAAAAGGATATCGTGATTTCAAATCACTTTTCCCTAATCACAAAACAGTTAACCATCAAGATGGTTATGTTTCAAAAATTGGCGTAAATACCAATCAAATTGAATCAGTATGAAAACATATACGAAGAACATTTAAAACACATATCAAAGTTGCAAAACATCATGTTCATTTATATGCCAAAGAAGCTGCATATAAATTCAACAAGATACCTACTTTTGAAACTGTAATGCTATGTTTCATTTAAAAATGTGGGGAGAAGTCCGTAGATAGGCTTTTCTCAGCATTTATGTAATAAAATTTAAAAATAGTACATAAAGGGAAAAAAGCCTAATAGGCATAAGTTAGTTAAGTTTACTCCTATAATTTTTAATCTAGACAGTATGATTAGTTTAAATAATTAATAGTTAAGGAATAAAGATGAAATATAAAGTTTATACAAGAAAAATTAAACTAGATGTTTTAAATGAATATGTAGTGATTAAAAAATTAAAAACCATTGATATTAAAACCAAATATCAATTATCAACCAGATCATTAATTTATAATTGAGTAAAAAAATATCAAAAAAATAATAAATTAATTACTATTCATACTTTTCAAACAAATCATCAAATAGATAAAGTGAATATCAAAGATAAAAATTTAAAACTTGAAAATAAAAAACTCAAAAAGTCACTACTAAAAGAAAAAATAAAAAATGAATTTTTAAGACAAAAACAATTCTGTGATAAATAATTAAGGCTTTTCTCCCTTTATGTACTATTTTTAAATTTTATCACATAAATGCTGAGAAAAGCCTATCTACGGACTTCTCCCCACATTTTTAAATGAAACATAGCATTACAGTTTCAAAAGTAGGTATCTTGTTGAATTTATATGCAGCTTCTTTGGCATATAAATGAACATGATGTTTTGCAACTTTGATATGTGTTTTAAATGTTCTTCGTATATGTTTTCATACTGATTCAATTTGATTGGTATTTACGCCAATTTTTGAAACATAACCATCTTGATGGTTAACTGTTTTGTGATTAGGGAAAAGTGATTTGAAATCACGATATCCTTTTCAAGAATCAGTATGTACATCACACTTTGAAGAAATATGGTTTCTTGCAAACTGCAAAAGATTTTTACTTTTTGCGTTTTTGATTACTTTCACATTTAAATTATTGGTTGTTTTTTCATAAATCCCAACAATTAATGTTTTATTTATCAAAGATCTTCCTTGTTTTTTAAAACCCATATGTGAAAGATACATTTCATCCATTTGCACTATGCCCTCAACAATAAATTGATGTTCTTGTTTGGCAATACGATTTCTGATTTCATGACCCATTATTCAAGCAGTTTTCAAAGTCACACCCAATTCTTTTGCAACATCAGTTGATGTAATTCCATGTTTGGTGTTTATTCATCTAAAGATGAGATAAAATCAAAATCTCAAAGGTGTTTGTGACTTGTAAAAAATGGTGCCATGAAGAATACTAAATGTTTGATGACATTTCAAACATCTTATTCTTCTTAAATTAGAAGTATTCAAACTTGTTCAAGAACACATGATACATTTGTTTTTCTTCAAACTTGCTATATATTTTAAACAATCCTGTTCTGTTTGAAAAGCATTGTTGAACTCATTCAATTTCATTGTTTCCTCCACAAGTACATGTGGGGAGAAGTCCGATAATTAAAAAACAATCAAAATATTTTAAATAGTAAATTATTGAAAAGTAAATGTTTTTTAATAGTTGATAAATATAGAAATAAAAATTATGGAATTAATGACATAATTAGTTTGTTACCTATCAGTAAAGTTGCATATTATAAATGAATAAAAAACGGTAAAAAGAAATATCAAACAAAAATTGATAATGAGTTATTAAAAGAATTAAATAAAATTGTTGTTATTAGCAACAAAGATAAAATAATTAAAATTACTAGTTTAGAAAAGGTGAGATTAGAATTAAAGAAAAACAACACCAATCTTAAATGCAGTAAAAACAGCATTATGAGGTTATTAGAAGATAATAATATCACAAACTATTAACCAAACCCAAAAAACAGCGTAGAGCGAAATCTAATTCCTTAAAATCAAATTTCCAAGATTTATTAAAACGTAATTTTACCAGTAATACTTATCTTGAAAAAGTTGGCATCGATGGTACTTGATTTAAAGAATTAATTATTAATAATAAAAAAACTAAATTATTATTAGAAATTGCTACAGATATGAATAGTAATGCTATAGTTGGTTGAAAAATTAATAAAAGTGAAAATGCAATAACCATTTTAAATGTTCTTAATCAAGTAATAAAGGCAAGTCGTAAAGAACATAAAATATTTGCAACATTTATCCAGTCTGATTTAGGTTCAGGTAATAATAGTAAAATAGTTACAAATAGTTTTAATAAAAGTAAAACTTTAATTCATTCAAAAAGTTTATCAGGATTTAAAGGCAACCAAGTAAGTGAATGTTTAAATCTATGAATCAAAAGAGATTTTAAAATTATGTTTGGTAACAAGTTTAATAGCATTAAACATTTCACAGAAGCATTAAGAAAATTTATTAACTGATGAAATAATGATAGAATGATTTTACGATTAAAAATGTCTCCAAACCAATTTGTACAGATTTGAAGACAAGAAAGTAAACTTATCTAACCAATGCCCAAATGAAATTTTACTAAATGATGAAGAAAATTCATTACTTTGTAAGGATTTATTAGAAAATAATGAATATAAAATATTAAAAACTCAAAATAAAAAATTATTACAAGCAATTAATGAAATATTAGAAAAACAACCACAACCAAGTCCAAGTAGTTCAAATTGAAAAGAAGTAGGAACAAGAGAAAAAAATAAATGAGATAATTGACAAATTACTTATGATTTTCAAGAAAATAAACATTATAGAGTTTATTATTCTTGAAGTATATATAATCCAGTTTATACTATTCAAGAATTTATTATAACTGATAAAAAAATTGCTGGTGTGCCAATACAAACCTTTAATGATATTGCTAATATAGTAATTTTATCAGTTCAACATGCAAAATGGATTACTATTTATACTGGAAAAGGTAATTTAAAAGGGAATGTATGAAAATTAGAAGAATTACAGGAATAATATTATGTTTTTTAAAATTATAAAAATTATATTAGGTTTAATTGGAGTTTTATTATCTTCTGCAGTCGCTGGATTAGTCATATTTATTATTGTAAAAATTGTATTAAAAATTAATCAAATATTTTAGAAAGGTGGTGATTTAATATGGATACTACAACAATCATTATAGTTGCTAATTTATGTATTAATGGAGGTTATGTTTTAATTAAATTAGGAAAAGCATTAGTTGCATTTGGTAAATCTTTAACAGACCCTAATAAAAAAGAAATTAAAAAACAAAATAAAATTAATAAATTACAAAGTAAATTAAATTCTATTAATAAACAAACAGAAGTTAAAAGTATTTATTAATAAAAATGCCTACTAAAGGCATTTTTATATTCTATTTATTGGTACAGTAGTTGAAGCATATACTGGTCTTCTTTCATATAAAACATCACTAGTTAAACTATCAATACTATCATTTGAACCATAAGTTTGTCTTTGTCTTTCATATTCTTGCTCAGTATTATTAATTAAATTAGCATGTTCATTTGTAAATGGTGTTTCTTGCATTTCAGTATTAACATGATTAATTTCCATTGGTAATAAATTATGGATAATTTCACTTGCTCCTGCTACTATTGTCGGAATAGCATAAGCATTAGTAAAATCATTATTAATGCCCATAGCAACACCACTTGATATTAAACAACCACCAGTAGCCATATTTGCTATTTTTCTAATTGTTTCAAATTTACTTGGAATTATTTCAGTAATTCCAGCAATTAAATTAGCAATACCATATGAATTAAGACTAATAAATGTATCTCAATCCATTAAATGATTATCAATACTGTTATTATTTGTACTGAATAATAAATCTGGAAATGGGTCTACTGTTGTAGTCGTTGTTGGACTTTCTGTTGGATTAGGATTAATATCAGCATTAGTAAATTTTGCATAATTAACTAAACCTATGGTTCCTAAACCTAATAATATTTTTTTAGAACTATTTAATAATTTAGTTTTTGTGCTAGGCATTTGATTAAGATTTCAAATATCAATTCCTAATTTTTTAGAAAATAATAAAGCATTTATACTACCTAATATAGGATTTCCAATTAATTGACCATAATAAGCCGATGTACCAATCATTGCTGATAATGGTGCTATTCCAGTTCTTATTAATTTTGTTAATGTATAATTTGATTGTGAATTTTCTGTATTTGGCATTTTTTATTCTCCTTTTATTTTTAAATATATTAGATACCCTAAACCAATAATTGCTAAAATTAAACCAATTGTGCCTAATATTATTAAACTAGCAACTATTTGATATCATATAGGTACGTTCATCAATTCTCATTTACTTAGGTAAAATCAATATGTAAATCAATATCAAAACGTCATTAATTTATTCTCCTTTTATAAATTTAAATTTCATATGTCCAATAGTATCTCTATTATTACCACAAATAATTAAATATCCAGTTTGCTGATTTTCTAAAATATAACTATAAAAAATATCTTGTGGATATAATTTTGGATATAAATTTAATGCTAATAAATAACATAAAGCATCTTCTTTATTTTTTAATAATCCTACTGTTGGACATTTTATTTCTTTTGGACTTTTTTCATTATAAAATCATTCAGTTCTAATATTTCTCATTATTTCACTTCCTTTTATGAACTCATCAGCACCGTAATAAACGGTGGACTATAGAATTATAATGTTATCCAAATTTGTAATAATTCTATAGTTTCGTTCTGTATAATAATTAGGACTTACATTGACATATTTTTAAGCAAGAATAAAAAATAGGGAATAGGAGTCAAAAAGGGTATATGTCAAATGCCTAAATATTAATTATTATGTGATTTCATTAACTTTATTTAATTTTTCATTTTCATATTGGATAAAACATATTCTATGCATATATCAATATGTTTTTATTGTTATTTTAAAAAATCTAAGACTATTTTTTACTCAATCGCCATCCATAATATATGTTTTACAATAATTACATTTATGAATAATCATTAGTCAAATTCTCCTTCGTTTAAATAATACTCAATATTAAATAATTCATTCCTTACCCCACTTCAATATTCACTAATTTGATTACTTGCATAATTTTTTCGTTTTGATATATATTTTTGAATTTTATCTTTATCAATATATTTATCAAAATTACAACTATTACATTCAATTTCTAAATTACATTCTGCACATCTAACTCTCATTATGTTAGTCATTATCAAATTCTTCCTGTTCTATAAATTCAAGTACTTTATAATAAGCAGTAAGTTTGCCAGCCTCTTTTAAAGAATCACATAAGCAAATACTAATTTGTTTATTTAATCAAGTAATTAACGTTTCTTTATTCATTATCAAAAACTCCATCATTGATTTTTTGTAATAAAATATCAAGTACTAAATCTATTTCTGTACCTTCATATTTTTGTTGTTTTTTTCTAATATAATTAACTAATTTTTCTTTTTTCATATTCAATTACCTTTTATTAAACTTCAAAATTTTCTATAATTTCTTCTTCTTTTTCTAATTCTTTTAATTTAGATAAAGCAGAATTTAAATCAGTATTATCAATATTATTTGAATTAATAATTTTAACTTCATCACCAGTATTATCTTTATAAGCAATTGTTTCTTCATTAATTACTACACCTTGCTCTAATTGAAGTGCTAAATTAATATCATCTTGATTATTTAATACTATAATTGGTGTTTTATTAATTTCACGAATTAATGCTTTAACTACTGTTTTTAAAGCCATTTGGTCAAAACTAGTATTTCAAGGACTATCTTCACGCTTATTTTTACTAAATTTTTTTCTTCATTCTTGACATTCTTCAACAGTCATACCTTTATAAAAATTATTAATTTTACCATTTTTATCTAAAAGTGAAATATAACAATAATAACCAATTGTAGTAATTGTTTTTCTTTCAAAAATTAATGCTGGATTAATTTCTCATTTATTATTTTCTTGATTAAATTTATGTGCTGATGTTATTTTTTCTCTTTGAAAATCAATTACTAATCCAGTTCTTTGTAATAATGTTAATCAACCATCTTCTTGAATTTGAACTTGTAATTCATCACCATAAGGTATTAATGCTAATTCTTTTTTAATTGGATTAATAGAAAGATTTAATTTATATAAATTAATTAAGGCATTAATTAAACTTTGTGTATTCATATTTCTTAAATCTTTACTAGAATTTATAATCATTTCATAATAATTTCTAAATTTTACATATTCTTCTTTATTACTTTTAATAAAATTAGGAATTTTTAATTCATTTTTATTATTACTCATTATTTTCTTCACCTTTTTTATTTAATATTTCTAAAATTTCATCTAATTTTTTATTAATTTTGCCTATATGTTTTAATAAAATTAAAATTGATTTATCCATGATTATCATCCTTATTATTTTTCAATCTAAATTTAAAAATAAAATCTATATCATTTTCTTCAAATTCTTTTCTTAATATTTTATTTCAATTTTTATATTGAATTTCATTTTTAAAACTTAATAATATACCTAATAAGTTATCTTTTACATCTTCATAATCTCATTGTTCATCTGTGATTACTGATATAGCACAAGTAATTTTTTTAATTTTTCTATTCATATTTATTTTCTCCTTTATTAAAAAAATAATTTGCTTTTGCTTCTAATCATTCATCTATTAATTCTATTGTTATTTCAATTTCCATTTCTTTTTGATTATTTTTATTAGTTAAATAAACATAAGTTTTATTTGATATACTCATTCCACTTTTAAATAACATAAAATAATAAGCAGTTAATTGTAATTTAATTCTTTTTAATTTATCTTCATCAATACAAGCATATGTTTTATAATCAACTAAATAATATTTATTTTCTTTTTTATCTAAATAAATTAAATCTGGTGTTCCAGCAATTAAACTATCATTAATAGGTTTTTCTATAATAAATTCATAATTATTTTTATCTTTAAATTTTTCTTTTAAAAATATAAGTGATTTTTTACAATAAGAATAATTAATATTATTAGTTATTGGTTTTAATTTTTTTAATAAATTATTAATAATATTTTCTTCATTAATATTTTGTAAATATAATTCATTAAGTTTATGAACTCATTTACCACGAACTGAAGCATTTTTTAATACTTCTGCTGAGATATGACTATAACCAAAACCTAAATAATTATCAATAATTCTAGAAACTGATATTAATTCTTTACCATCTAAAAAATATTGATGAGTTTCTTTTTTAAAAATTAATTTACTCATATTTATTTTTACCTATTACTATTCAAAAACATTTATTGAATAATCTATTACCAAAAGAAGATTGTTTTCTACATTTATCACAAGAACCAACCATTCTATATTCCATAAATATTTTTCCTTTCATTAATTTAGTTTTTGATTTGTATATTCCATATCTAATTCCATTACTAATATTTCATAATGTGTAATAAAAGCATTTTCTAATAAATGATGTTTATAATTTCTATGAAAATTATTAGCATCTTTAAATGTAGAAAAAACTTTATATTTTGTTTCATCTGTATAATTAACTTGATATTTTATTAAATAAACGTATGCCATATTTATTTTTCTCCTTTATTTTATTTATTGTGTTATGATATTATTAATGAGGTATGTATTTATATATAAAACCCCTTACTTTTTTAAATAATACAAATGTAATTATTAATTAGATTAATGGGTTATTTACTGAGCCATAATAAGGCTATTCAAATTAATCTATATTACATTAAGCGATTACAGTGTAACATTTTAACTTGCTTAACATTAAATGCTCTTTTATACTGATATAGAAGTATTTACATAAAGTACTCACCATGAGACTTCTACGACAGTTTTATGAAGTTTTAATCTTTTAACAAAAAAAGAACGATAGTTATATCGTTCTTTGTTATCCAATTATGAATCTATCCATTAAAGTTATGCTTCCAAGGGAGAAAAGCCTATTTTAATTTAAAGAAAAAAGAAAAAATAAAAGACAAAATAATATTTATGAACAAGCTGTTATTAGTGCTTTTAAAGAAAATAAAGAAGTTTATGGAACAAGAAGATTAAAAGTCATACTAGCAAACCAAGAAATTTATTTATCACGCAGAAAAATTAAAGAAATTATGAATAAGCATAATTTAATATCAAAATACACTAAATTATCATTCAAAAATCATCATAATAAAGTTAATGATAGTCAAATAACCAATCTTGTTAATAGAAACTTTAATAATAGAATTAAAAATGCATTTATTGTTAGTGATTTAACTTATGTTCAAGTTAATGGTAAATGAAACTATATTTGCTTATTAATTGACCTATTTAACCGCGAAATTATTGGACATAGTGTTTGGAGTTAAAAAAAGATGCATCATTAGTAAATCAAGCATTTATGCAATCAAATCGCTGTTTAAAAGATATTGAAATATTTCATAGTGATCGCGGCAATGAATTTAACAATAAAATGATTGATAAACTTTTATTAGCATTCAATATTAATCGTTCTTTAAGCAAAAAAGGCTGTCGGCATTGGTTAGATAAGTTTACTTTCTTGTCTTCAAATCTGTACAAATTGGTTTGGAGACATTTTTAATCGTAAAATCATTCTATCATTATTTCATCAGTTAATAAATTTTCTTAATGCTTCTGTGAAATGTTTAATGCTATTAAACTTGTTACCAAACATAATTTTAAAATCTCTTTTGATTCAGCGATTTAAACATTCACTTACTTGGTTGCCTTTAAATCCTGATAAACTTTTTGAATGAATTAAAGTTTTACTTTTATTAAAACTATTTGTAACTATTTTACTAGTATTACCTGAACCTAAATCAGACTGGATAAATGTTGCAAATATTTTGTGTTCTTTACGACTTGCCTTTGTTACTTGATTAAGAACATTTAAAATGGTTATTGCATTTTCACTTTTATTAATTTTTCAACCAACTATAGCATTACTATTCATATCTGTAGCAATTTCTAATAATAATTTAGTTTTTTTATTATTAATAATTAATTCTTTAAATCAAGTACCATCGATGCCAACTTTTTCAAGATAAGTATTACTGGTAAAATTACGTTTTAATAAATCTTGGAAATTTGATTTTAAGGCATTAGATTTTGCTCTACGCTGTTTTTTGGGTTTGGTTAATAGTTTGATATTATTATCTTCTAATAACATCATAATGCTGTTTTTACTGCATTTAAGATTGGTGTTGTTTTTCTTTAATTCTAATCTCACCTTTTCTAAACTAGTAATTTTAATTATTTTATCTTTGTTGCTAATAACAACAATTTTATTTAATTCTTTTAATAACTCATTATCAATTTTTGTTTGATATTTCTTTTTACCGTTTTTTATTCATTTATAATATGCAACGGCATAAGTTAGTTAAGTTTACTCTTATAATTTTTAATCTAGACAGTATGATTAGTTTAAATAATTAATAGTTAAGGAGTAAAGATGAAATATAAAGTTTATACAAGAAAAATTAAACTAGATGTTTTAAATGAATATGTAGTGATTAAAAAATTAAAAACCATTGATATTAAAACCAAATATCAATTATCAACCAGATCATTAATTTATAATTGAGTAAAAAAATATCAAAAAAATAATAAATTAATTACTATTCATACTTTTCAAACAAATCATCAAATAGATAAAGTGAATATCAAAGATAAAAATTTAAAACTTGAAAATAAAAAACTCAAAAAGTCACTACTAAAAGAAAAAATAAAAAATGAATTTTTAAGACAAAAACAATTCTGTGATAAAGAATTAAAAAACAATCAAAATATTTTAAATAGTAAATTATTGAAAAGTAAATGTTTTTTAATAGTTGATAAATATAGAAATAAAAATTATGGAATTAATGACATAATTAGTTTGTTACCTATCAGTAAAGTTGCATATTATAAATGAATAAAAAACGGTAAAAAGAAATATCAAACAAAAATTGATAATGAGTTATTAAAAGAATTAAATAAAATTGTTGTTATTAGCAACAAAGATAAAATAATTAAAATTACTAGTTTAGAAAAGGTGAGATTAGAATTAAAGAAAAACAACACCAATCTTAAATGCAGTAAAAACAGCATTATGAGGTTATTAGAAGATAATAATATCAAACTATTAACCAAACCCAAAAAACAGCGTAGAGCGAAATCTAATTTCTTAAAATCAAATTTCCAAGATTTATTAAAACGTAATTTTACCAGTAATACTTATCTTGAAAAAGTTGGCATCGATGGTACTTGATTTAAAGAATTAATTATTAATAATAAAAAAACTAAATTATTATTAGAAATTGCTACAGATATGAATAGTAATGCTATAGTTGGTTGAAAAATTAATAAAAGTGAAAATGCAATAACCATTTTAAATGTTCTTAATCAAGTAACAAAGGCAAGTCGTAAAGAACACAAAATATTTGCAACATTTATCCAGTCTGATTTAGGTTCAGGTAATACTAGTAAAATAGTTACAAATAGTTTTAATAAAAGTAAAACTTTAATTCATTCAAAAAGTTTATCAGGATTTAAAGGCAACCAAGTAAGTGAATGTTTAAATCGCTGAATCAAAAGAGATTTTAAAATTATGTTTGGTAACAAGTTTAATAGCATTAAACATTTCACAGAAGCATTAAGAAAATTTATTAACTGATGAAATAATGATAGAATGATTTTACGATTAAAAATGTCTCCAAACCAATTTGTACAGATTTGAAGACAAGAAAGTAAACTTATCTAACCAATGCCTATAAACTTTATATTTCATCTTTACTCCTTAACTATTAATTATTTAAACTAATCATACTGTCTAGATTAAAAATTATAGGAGTAAACTTAACTAACTTATGCCTGCTGTTGCTGAAGCAACTTTCAAAACTTTTAAGACAGAATTTATTAATGATAGAAATTTTACATCATTAATCCAATTAAAATTAGAATGTAAGGTAGTACAGACATTTTGGACTATTTTCCATCTAATAAAAGTTTATCAAAATAATCCATAGGAGTCATTAACCCTAATGATTTATGTGGTTTAGAATTGTTATAATATTCTTGAAAAGAATTAACTAATTTTTGAAATAAACTAAAATCACTATTTAAATATGGTTTTATTTCAAATAAATTACTTCAATTTCTATGAAATCTTTCAATCTTACCATTACTCTGTGGTGATCTAAACGGTGTAGTTTCATGAACTATACCTTTTTTATTACAAAAATTTGTAAATCAACGATTCCTTTGTGGTTTTTCACAAGATGTATTAACATATTGACTACCATTATCAGTTCTAATTCTTTTAATTTTAATTCCCAATTTTTCATAAAAATTTAAAGCATTTTTAGTAGCATTTACAATATCTCTGGTTTGTGCTTGTTCAGATGGATAACAATAAGTAATTCGATTTTTTTCATCAATAAAATCAATAATATATCATCTTTTACTTCCTGTTATATAATCTGATACTACTTTAATATCAGTCTGCAATAATCCAGTTTCTTTTACTTCATATCTCAAATGTTTTTTCTTAATAGTTTTTTGTGAATAAAAACCAAAACGTTTTAATCAACGATATATAGTTTTAACCGAAGGTTTTGGCAAAAAATTAAACCTAATATCATCAATATTTCTTATTAAATAACAAAATTGAAAAGCACCTATACTAAACTCTTCTTTATACTGAACAAAATAATTTATAAATTTTTCTGATAATTCCAAATTATACAAATATTTAATATTTTTAGGTTTTGTTGATTTAAATAATAATTCTTCAAAAGGTTTATTTTTGTAGAAAATATCATAAAAACGTTTAGCTCAATAATAAAAAGTTTGCTTTGGCATATGTAATTGAGAAATTATTTCTTTACTAGAATTTTTATTTTTAAAAATAAAACAAAATTTTCTAAATTTACGATAATAAATATTAACTTTATTAATATTTTTATCATTTTTATACTTTTCTACAAACTTGTTAAATTTATAATCAAATTTAGTAAAATCAGCACTATTAATTAAATATTTCATTTTAAACTACACCTCAACTAATAATATAAAGTTATAAAAACTTTTATTAGTCCAAAAAGTGTGTCTAATCTACACCAATTAAAATTAGAATTATTTGATTACATCAACTGATATAACAACATAAGAATTCACAGCACTCTAAACTACTTAACCCCCATCAAATACCAAGCACAAATGTCTAGCAAAAAATAGTCCTAAAAAGTGTTGCCATTCCATTGTACTCAAGCATGGTACATTTTTCTTTCTTCAAATCCTTCTGGAAGTTTTATTTCTTCTTTAATTTCAGCAATTAATTTATATATACTTTTTATTTTTTTAACTTTACTATACATATCTTTTAATTTTCCTTTCAAAAAATAAAAAAAATAAAACTACTGAATTGAGTAGTTTTATTTATCTTCTTCAATTTTTACTGTCATTTCTTGATCATCAAAAACAAATTTAACTTTTTTATCATCTTTTTTATTAACAGCATCACTGGATTTATCATTTTTTTTATTTTCAAATAAAGGTTTTGGTTTTTTCTTTAATTCTTTTTCATTTTTTAAATAATATTTTTGAACTATATCAAAAAGTTCATTATTTAAACTACCATCTTTATATCTCTTTTTAAATTTATAAAAATACTTATAACGCTTATCTAAAATTATTGATTTAATTTCATTAAAGAGTATAAAAGCATTTCTACTTGAAAATTTATAATTATTTTTACCTATTTTTACTAAATTATCACTTATAATATTGTTTATTTTAAACTTAAATCTTTTTCTTTTAAAAAGAAAAATAACTAAAATAAAAATAAAAGTTAGCATTAATAATAATATTGATAATCCTATTATTATTCAGTCCTTTATTGAAAAATCTGATCAATTAACTAAAAACATTATATTTAAATTATTTTGCATATAAATAACCCCCTAAATTTTCTTAATATATAAATTTGCGTGATTTTATAAACAAGTTATTCTTATCTTTTATTTTGGATAAATTACATTTAAAATTACACTTCCAATAACTAAAGGGTCATCATAAGTCATTTCAACTGTTAAAGTAGTTGGTTTAATGTTAATATTATTATATTTTAAATTACCTAAAATAATTTTTTCTTTTATTAAATTTGATTGTGGATTACTTTCAATTAGTCTCTCTTTAATAACCTCTTTTACAGTTTCTGGACTTGTCATTTTCAATTTGTCTTCAGGTTTTAATTGCAAATTTGTTTTGTTTTTTAAAATTACTGCTAAAATTTGTTTATTATTACTAATTGATGATTGTTTAGAGATCGAACCATTTGATTTTTTTTATTTTTTTCTGTCATTTTTTCTCTTTTTCTCCTTCTGTTTCAGCAATAGCTGTCATACCACCAGCAATGGTGGCTCCAATTAAAGCTGCAGAGCCGATAAGACCAGCAATAATTTTTGTTGATTTCTTCTTCTTTTTCTTTTCTTCTTCATCTTCTTCTGACATAAATTACAAACCTCTTTTCTAATCCCTTAAATTTTTTCTAAGTTAATTTTACATGATTAAAAATAATCTACTGACATTTTACTTTTATTAGAGTAGAAATTTAGATAAACAATTAGTTGTATAAATTACTGATGTATTTTTTTATTTTTTAAAAATTAATAATCTTAAACATTAAAATAGTAATTATTATTACTTTTAATAAAGTTTTTTATCTTATTTTTTAAAGAACTTAGTAAAAATAAGATAAAATATTAATATTGCATTAAAGAAAAAGGTGAACGTATGTCATTTCAACAATTTAATTTACAACCATGACTAATTGAAAATTTAAAAAAAGAAAAACTAATTAATCCAACACCAGTCCAAACCGAAATTATTCCTTTAGCATTAACTTATAAAAACTTAATTATTAAAAGTGCTACTGGTAGTGGTAAAACTCATACTTATTTAATTCCAATTTTAAATAATTGTAATGTTACTTTAAAAGTAACACAAGCAGTTATTATTACACCTACTCGTGAACTTGCTCAACAAACGTTCAATTTTTTAAAAGCTTTAATCAAAGATCAAAATATTAGCATTGCTTGTTTAGTGGGTGGCAAAGATATTATTCGTCAAAGTAATAATTTAAGTAATAATCAACCACAAATTGTAATTGGAACTCCAACTAGATTAAAACGTTTATATGAACTTAATATGTTACCAATTACTACTAGTAACACTTTAGTTATTGATGAATGTGATATGTTATTTGATCTGGGATTCATGGAAGATTTAGATTTTTTAATTACTAAAATGAATAAAAATACTCAAATTATGACTTTTTCAGCAACAATATTACCCCAACTAGTTACTTGATTAAAAAAATATATTACTAACGCTACTACAATTAATATTGATAATAAATCTCAAAAAATTCAACATATCTTTATTAATCGTCATCATCAAGATAGTAAAAAACAACTACAATCATTATTAACAATGTTTGATCCTTATTTATGTTTAATTTTTGTTAATAACAAAGAAAATATTGAAGAAATTGCAAACGTCTTAATTGAAGAAAATAAAAAAGTAGCAATCTTACATGGTGGATTACCAGCACGAGAACGTTTTCAAACTTTTAAACGTATTAAAAATTTTGAATATCAATATGTTGTTTGTTCAGATATCGCAGCACGTGGTATTGATATTGAAGGGGTATCTCATGTTATCTCTTTACAATTACCGACAAATAATCTAGAATATTATTTTCATCGAGCAGGACGAACAGGACGAGCTAACTATTCAGGTATTTCTTATGTATTTTATGATAAGAGTGATAATTCTACTATTCATAAGTTAAAAAATTTAAATGTTCCAATAGAATACTATAAAATTAAAGATAATAAGTTACTACCAGAAATTACTAATGACAACATCGTTGCTCATAAACGAAAAATAGAAAGAAATAAAGAAGAGCAATATGTTATTAATCGCTTTAAAAAAAATAAAAATGTAACTCCTGGTTATAAGAAAAAATTTAATAAAGATTTAGAAGCAATAAAAAAAGAAACAAGAAAACAACACATTAAAGCATCAATTAAGAAAATTAAAAAAACACAAGCAATTGCAAGAAGAAAAAAACTTTTTGATGAAAATTAATAATGAAAGAGGAAGCAAGATGGAAAATGACAAATTAATTATTGGATCTCATGTTTCAATGAAAGCACCAAAATATTTATTAGGTGCTCTTGAAGAGGCTCTAAGTTATAATGCCAATACGTTTATGTTTTATACAGGTGCTCCACAAAATACAATTCGTAAACCAACCAAAGCTTTATTTATTAAAGAATTTACAGAAAAACTAATTGAAAAAAATATTGATATTAATAATCTTATTGTTCATGCTCCTTACATTATTAATCTGGCTAATAGTATTAACAAAAGTACTTACCAATTAGCAGTAGATTTCTTGCGACAAGAAATAATTCGCTGTCAAGATATTGGCATTAAAACTTTGGTTTTACATCCAGGTAGCGCTGTTGGTGCTTTACCACAAATTGCTTTAGATCAAATTGTTAAAGGACTAAATGCAGCATGTTTAGAAGAACAAACTGTAAAAATTGCTTTAGAAACAATGTCAGGAAAAGGTAGTGAAGTAGGAACTACTTTTGAACAACTTCAATATATTATTAATAATGTAAAAAGACCCGAACTAATTGGTGTTTGTTGAGATACTTGTCACTTATCTGATGCTGGTTATGATCTTAATAATAATTTAGAACAAGTAATACAACAATTTGATCAACTTATTGGATTAGATAAATTATTAGTTATTCATGTTAATGATTCTAAAAACCCAATCAATGCTCATAAAGATCGTCATGCTAACTTAGGAATGGGTTACCTTGGTTTTCAAACTTTAATTAATATTATTTATCATCCATTGTTGCTTACTAAAATAAAAATTTTAGAAACACCATGAATTAACGGTCATCCACCTTATTTACATGAAATTAAAATGATAAGAACAAAAAAATATAATAAAGAAATTTTAGAATCATTAGGAACTAGTAAATAATGAAAAGAATTGGCATTTTTGGTGGAACTTTTGATCCATTTCATAATCAACATTTGAACATTACAAATACAGCCTATCATAAACTTTCACTTGATGAAGTTTGAATTTTACCAACAAAACAAAATCCGTTAAAAGATAGTGTCAGTGCCAGCGATCAACAAAGAATAGATATGATTAATTTAGTTATTAAAAACTATTCTTGAATAAAATTAAATGATTATGAACTAAAAAGTAAACAACCTAGTTATACTATTAATACTATTAACTACTTTATTGAAAACTATTCAAATCACAAATTCTTTTTTATTATCGGTTCTGATAATTTATATACCTTAAATAAATGACAAGGAATTGAACAGTTAATTAATTTAGTTAAAATTATTGTTGTTAATCGCCCTCATTATCGTAAAACATTAGAACTAATGTTAAAATACAAGTGTCAAAATTTAGTAGTTCGACCAAGTAGTGATATTAGCTCTGCCAAAATTAGAAATGGTGAAATTATTAATCAAATTGATATTAAAATTAATGATTATATTAACAATAATTTAATATATAGTTATGAGCGTTTAAAAGCAAATTTGGATAACAATAGAACTGAACATTGTATTAATGTTGGTAAAATGGCTGCTAAATTAGCAATCCATTATAATGAAGATGCTAATAAAGCCCTAATTGCTGGAACTTATCATGACCTTTGCAAACAATGAAGTAAAAATAAAATGACTAAATATTTAACAAAATATAATAAAGAAATTTTACAAGAACCATTTCCAGTTTGACATGGTTATGTAGCGGCATTGTATTTAAAAAATCATTATCAGTACCATGATGATTTAGTTCTTCATGCAATTGCTAAACATACTACTGGTGCAACTGAAATGAAACCTTTAGAATTAATAGTATTATTAGCAGATAAAATATCAATTGAACGTAACCATTATTATGTTGAAGAATTAAGAAAACTTGCCTTTCAAGATTTAACTGTTGCTTTTAAATACTATCTAGAAATTTTAAAAAAACATTTACTAGAACAAAAAAAACCATTAAATAATAAGTTTTTAACAATATATGAAGCATGAAGTAATAAAAATTAACAAATAGTATCTACAGTAAAATACTTATTTATTAATTATCGGACTTCTCCCCATATGTACTTGTGGAGGAAACAATGAAATTGAATGAGTTCAACAATGCTTTTCAAACAGAACAGGATTGTTTAAAATATATAGCAAGTTTGAAGAAAAACAAATGTATCATGTGTTCTTGAACAAGTTTGAATACTTCTAATTTAAGAAGAATAAGATGTTTGAAATGTCATCAAACATTTAGTATTCTTCATGGCACCATTTTTTACAAGTCACAAACACCTTTGAGATTTTGATTTTATCTCATCTTTAGATGAATAAACACCAAACATGGAATTACATCAACTGATGTTGCAAAAGAATTGGGTGTGACTTTGAAAACTGCTTGAAGAATGGGTCATGAAATCAGAAATCGTATTGCCAAACAATAACATCAATTTATTGTTGAGTGCATAGTGCAAATGGATGAAATGTATCTTTCACATATGGGTTTTAAAAAACAAGGAAGATCTTTGATAAATAAAACATTAATTGTTGGGATTTATGAAAAAACAACCAATAATTTAATTGTGAAAGTAATCAAAACCGCAAAAAGTAAAAATCTTTTGCAGTTTGCAAGAAACCATATTTCTTCAAAGTGTGATGTACATACTGATTCTTGAAAAGGATATCGTGATTTCAAATCACTTTTCCCTAATCACAAAACAGTTAACCATCAAGATGGTTATGTTTCAAAAATTGGCGTAAATACCAATCAAATTGAATCAGTATGAAAACATATACGAAGAACATTTAAAACACATATCAAAGTTGCAAAACATCATGTTCATTTATATGCCAAAGAAGCTGCATATAAATTCAACAAGATACCTACTTTTGAAACTGTAATGCTATGTTTCATTTAAAAATGTGGGGAGAAGTCCGTAGATAGGCTTTTCTCAGCATTTATGTGATAAAATTTAAAAATAGTACATAAAGGGAGAAAAGCCTTAATTATTTAATATATAATATTATAAAGAAAAGGGAAGTTTAATAAACTAAATAGTATTGTAATAATATAAACAAATAATTGTAACTAAGGAGTACTAATAATGCGTTTAGTGAGTAAAGAATTAGAAACCAAAAATGGAAAAACAGTTAAACTTAAAATAGATAATTCAAATTCAAATCAAGTTAAAAAAATAAATCTTATTTTTGGAGATAGTTTTGTTGAAATGAAAAAAATGAAAAATGAATTAGTTGATTTTATTTTTATCGATCCACCTTATTTTTTATCAAATAATGGTTATAGTGTTAACGCTGGCAAAAGAACATCTGTTAATAAAGGTGAATGAGATAAAAGTAAAGGTTTTCTTGAAAATTATAAATTTCATCAAAAATGAATTAAAGAATGCAAAAGAATTTTAAAACCAAATGGAACTTTAATAATTACTGGAACTTATCATTCTATTTATATTTGCGGTTTTATTTTACAAGAATTAAATTTTCACATTCTTAATGATATAGCTTGATACAAACCTAATTGTACACCTAATATTGGTTGTAGAAATTTTACTGCTAGTCATGAAACATTAATATGAGCAAAAAAAGATAGCAATTCTAAACATGTTTTTAATTACAAAGATATGAAATATTCTAAATGAGAAGAAGATAATTTTAAGAATGAAGATAAGCAAATGCGAAGTGTTTGAGCAATAACTACCCCTAAACCATTTGAAAAAAATTATGGTAAACATCCTTCACAAAAACCATTAGATCTTTTAAAAAGAATTATAATTGCTTGTACTAATGAAAATGATATTGTCTTAGATCCGTTTATGGGTAGTGGCACAACTGGTCTTGCATGTAAAATACACAATAGAAATTTCATAGGAATTGAAAATAATATTGAATATTTTAATCTAGCAACAAAAAGATTGGATGATAATAATGGTTAAAAATGGAATCGGTGGTGCAAATACAAAAACTGGTCTCGCTTTTGAAGGAGAAAAAGAGTTATATTGATTTTTTAAAAAACAGGAAAATTATGAAATTAAAAATATGATTGGAATTCACAATTTAAAACGAAATGATGCATTTGAATTGTTTTATATGGGAGAACATGTTGCTAATATTTTCAAAAAACATGCAATCTATGTTTATTTAGAAAAACACCACAATTTAAACTGAAATTACTTTTTATCAAAAAAATTACTACCAGATGACAGTATTTTTGTATATAAGAATAATACTTTTTTCATTATTGAAATTAAAACACAAAATGTTGCTGGAAGTGTTGATGAAAAACTACAAACTTGTGATTTTAAAAGAAAACAATGACAAAAACTTTTATCAATATTAAATTGCAAAATTGAATACTGATATTTATTAAGTGATTGATTTAAAAAACCAGAATATAAAGATACTTTGAATTATATAATAGATAGTAATTGTCGTTATTTTTTTAATTATATTCCATTAAAAGAATTGGGTTTACCATTATAACAAATAAAAATAAATTATTAATAAGGAGATCAAATATTATGTCCAAAAAAAATAAAACAAAAATTACTGCTTCGCCGACAAAAGAAAAAACAACAGTAAAAATAAAAAAAAGCGTGACTGATTATAATGAATTAAAAATAAAAAAAAGTGGTTTCTTAAGCGCAGTTATTAAATACTTTAAAACATATCCACTACTTTATCTAATTGCAATACTAACCACTATTGCTTCTTCAATAATTTCAGTGATTATTCCTAAAATTACTAATAATTTTTTAGCTACCCCCGATGGTTTTCAATGAGAAAAAATTACTACTTTAGCTTATATTTTAATTAGTTTACAAATTGCATCAGGATTATTTATGTACTTTCGTAATTTAACAGGAAGCATCATTGGTGTTAAAGTTGAAATTGAATATCGAAATAAAGTTTTAAAACATTTACTAGATTTAGATATGTCATATTATGAAGACCGCAAAATTGGTGATACTTTAACAAAACTAATTAGTGATACTAGTGTTATTGGTGAAAATATGCAATCTATTCCTTTAACTATGCTTAGTTCAATTGTGACCTTTTTTGGTTCAATTTACGTTATTTTTTCTTTAAATTGACAATTATCATTAATTGTTTTAGGTATTGTTTTATCAATTTTAATAATATCAGTATTAAATGTTCAAATTATTCGTTATTTAAACTATAAATGAAGAAAAGTTTACACTGAAGTTAACGCTGATATTACTGATCGACTAAATACTATTACTTTAATTAAAAGTAATGCTACAGAAAAAAGTGAAAATAAAAGATTTTCTAATGAACATCTTAAATATTACCAAGCAGCAAAAAAAACTATTACTTTTGAAAGTTTTACTAGAGCATTACTAATTACATTACTAACAGGAATTAACATTGTTGGTTTAGTTGCTGGTTTCATTTTTGTAAGTAAACACATCATTAGTATTCCAACACTAATTGCTTTTTTATTAGCAGTCAACACTTTAATTTTCCCAGTTATTCAAAGTATTCAATTCTTAGGTAATTGAGCTAAAACATCAACTTCAATTTTAAGAGTTAATGAAATTCTTAATATTAAACCAAAAATAGTTAATAAAGAAGAAGCCTTACCAGTAAAACAAATTACTAGTGATATTATTTTTGAAAATGTTAATTTCCGCTATGATGCAAAAGAAGACTGAATTTTAAATAACTTCTCTTTCACTTTTGAAAAAGGTAAAAGTTATGCTATTGTTGGTGCAACTGGTGTTGGAAAAACTACTATTTCTAAGTTATTACTACGTTACTATGACCCTGCTGAAGGAAGAATTTTAATTAATAATAATACTGATTTACGTGATATTGACTTAGCACAATACTTACATCATATTGGCTATATTGAACAAGATCCACAAATTTTATTTGGCACATTTGCCGAAAACATTAGTTATACTAAGCAAGGAGCAACTTTAGAAGAAATCAAAATTGCTGCAAGTAAAGCTAACTTACATGATTACATTGAACAATTACCTAATGGTTATAATACAATTTTAGGTGAACGTGGGATTAACTTATCTGGTGGTCAAAAACAAAGAGTAGCTATTGCACGTATTTTTTTAAAAAATCCAGAACTATTAATTTTAGATGAAGCTACTAGTGCTTTAGATAATATTGTCGAAAAGGAAATACAAGCACAATTTAATAAATTAATGATTGGTCGTACTAGTATTATTATTGCCCATCGTTTATCAACAATTAAAACTGTTGATAAGATTTTAGTTTTAGAAAAAGAAAAAGGTTTAGTTCAAGTTGGTACTTTTAATGAATTAAAAGTTAAAGAAGGTCACTTTAAACATTTATATGAAGCTGGAATTATGGGGTAAAATTTTTAATGAACCATTAATATTCCCATATTTAAATTAAAAAATAAAATTAATATTTTCAAATTTAGTAAGGAATATAATAATATGAAAAATAATAATTCCTATGAAGATAAACTTAATGCTATAAAAAATAATGCCTTAATTAAGTCATTATTTTTACAATGAATGTTGTCTCTTACAGTACTTTGATTAGATGCTGATGATTGGTTTTCTGCCATTTGATTAGAATTATTAATTAAATATTCTTCGCGAATTTCTAAACACTCAACTTTAAGCTTTTCAATTCTTTTTAAAAATTCAGGATTATTAGATGTTTGATATTTTCTAGCATTACGTCAATTATACTCTTGACCTGTGACATCTATTTTTTCTTTTACTTCATTAAGTTCTGACATAATTGACATTAATTGTTTAATATTAGGATTTGTTTTTGACTTATCCTTGTTTAATTGTTGTTTAATATATTGTACTAGTCCAGAGCTGTTTGCATATAGGCAGGAGTACCTACAGAATCTGAAATATCACCTAATATTTCTTTTTTAGTTTTATCAATTCTTCTTTCTACTTCAATTTTATTTTCAATTTCTTCTAATAACCATTCAATTTCATTCATTAATTCTTTTTGATCTGCAATAATATTCATAATTTTTATCTTCCTTTTCACATATAATTTTAATTTAATAAAACCTAGTATAGTTAAATTACTATACTAGGTAGGAACAATTATTAATTTATAAATACTATTATAACTATAAAGTAAAAATTACTCAATCAACTATTATTTACTATTTTTAAATTTTCTAATTATTTTTTTGATCTAATATCATAAATAATCATTATATATGTTCTTTTTCTATTCAAGTTAAAACATCTTCTAAAATAATATTAATATTGGGTTCATTTAAAATTGCATGATTACCTTCTTCATAAAAACTATAAGTTATCCCCTGTCTTCAACGTTTATTATTTTTCTCAATTTTATCAAAATCGGCAAATATATCTTTTGCAGATTGAACAATCAAAACCGGACATTTAGCACTATTAATATTTTTCGGTACTTGTTTACTTAATTTTTGTGCTTGTAAGGAGAATAATAATGTAAATTTCATATTAGTCATTGCTCTAATTTTCCCTTTTTTAATATAATTAGAGTTAATAGAAATTGTTTCCATATCAAAAGTAATAGGTAATGGATGATGTTTATAAAATAGAAATCCTCAAATTACATGACAAACTAATGAAGGTTTTATTTTAAATATTTGTTTCTTAGTAACAAAATTAGTTAAAATTGCACCATCAATCATTTTTGGTAATCTTTTAATTGCTAATGCTGTTAATGCTGAACCTAATGATTCACCCATTAATAAAATTTTTTTATTAGGATAACGTTCATTCAAAACCGTTATAATATCTTTAATATCATTAATAGTTGTTCCTAAAGTATGATATTTTCATTTTTCATTTTCTCCTCAACCTCGTTGATCAAAACTTAAAAATGAAATACCATGTTTAGTAAAAAAATTAGCAGCTGTTTTAAAGTCTGTTAAAGAGGCACCCATACCATGAATACCAATAATAATATATTTACTATTATCAACAAATTTAAATTCAGTATGTAAAAAATAGTTATCCCTAGTAATGATTCCCTCGTTACTTCATTGTGGAAAATGACGATTCAGTTCTCAGTGATAATCAATATGGAAAATTTGATAAATTCTATATAAAATATAAAGTATTATTAACATAGCTAAAACTACAATAAGTATTGCTCATCAATAATGTTGCCAAAAATTATCCATAATAAATGATATCCTCCAATAATATATAAATACTTACTAATATTTTATCAAATTAATTTTGTTTTTATTAAAACAAAACCATTTAAGGTTTATATTGGGAGCGTGGCTAAGATGTCGGTAACTAGTAATTTTCAAAAATAACTTCCTAATTTTTTTAACACTTAAATAAAAAATAAAACCAACACTTGCACACTTGAAAGTGGCAAGGTTGGTTAAATTAAGAATAAAATAGTATGTTCCCCAACTGGGGGCTATATATATACTAGTTTCCAATTCGCTCCCACCCCAAGAATTACCATTAAATGGTTAGTATATTTTATTAGGCATCATCCACTTATTATTTATTCATGCAAGTCCACATGCTAGCTACTATTTTTAACAACTGTGTTGTAATTCACTGTTTTAGTTCTCTAACACGTGTTGATAATAGTGTTAAAGATGGTTATTAAAAATTTTAAAATTTTACAATTACAAAAAAAGACAAGATTTTTATTCTTGTCTTTTGTCATTTATTTTTTATTTAAGGGTTAAAAAAATTAGGAAGTTATTTTTGAAAATTACTAGTTACCGACATCTTAGCCACGCTCCCAAAATATTTATGGCTTTTCTCCCTTTATGTACTATTTTTAAATTTTATCACATAAATTCTGAGAAAAGCCTATCTACGGACTTCTCCCCACATTTTTAAATGAAACATAGCATTACAGTTTCAAAAGTAGGTATCTTGTTGAATTTATATGCAGCTTCTTTGGCATATAAATGAACATGATGTTTTGCAACTTTGATATGTGTTGGCATAAGTTAGTTAAGTTTACTCCTATAATTTTTAATCTAGACAGTATGATTAGTTTAAATAATTAATAGTTAAGGAGTAAAGATGAAATATAAAGTTTATACAAGAAAAATTAAACTAGATGTTTTAAATGAATATGTAGTGATTAAAAAATTAAAAACCATTGATATTAAAACCAAATATCAATTATCAACCAGATCATTAATTTATAATTGAGTAAAAAAATATCAAAAAAATAATAAATTAATTACTATTCATACTTTTCAAACAAATCATCAAATAGATAAAGTGAATATCAAAGATAAAAATTTAAAACTTGAAAATAAAAAACTCAAAAAGTCACTACTAAAAGAAAAAATAAAAAATGAATTTTTAAGACAAAAACAATTCTGTGATAAAGAATTAAAAAACAATCAAAATATTTTAAATAGTAAATTATTGAAAAGTAAATGTTTTTTAATAGTTGATAAATATAGAAATAAAAATTATGGAATTAATGACATAATTAGTTTGTTACCTATCAGTAAAGTTGCATATTATAAATGAATAAAAAACGGTAAAAAGAAATATCAAACAAAAATTGATAATGAGTTATTAAAAGAATTAAATAAAATTGTTGTTATTAGCAACAAAGATAAAATAATTAAAATTACTAGTTTAGAAAAGGTGAGATTAGAATTAAAGAAAAACAACACCAATCTTAAATGCAGTAAAAACAGCATTATGAGGTTATTAGAAGATAATAATATCAAACTATTAACCAAACCCAAAAAACAGCGTAGAGCGAAATCTAATTCCTTAAAATCAAATTTCCAAGATTTATTAAAACGTAATTTTACCAGTAATACTTATCTTGAAAAAGTTGGCATCGATGGTACTTGATTTAAAGAATTAATTATGGCTTTTCTCCCTTTATGTACTATTTTTAATTTTATCACATAAATGCTGAGAAAAGCCTATCTACGGACTTCTCCCCACATTTTTAAATGAAACATAGCATTACAGTTTCAAAAGTAGGTATCTTGTTGAATTTATATGCAGCTTCTTTGGCATATAAATGAACATGATGTTTTGCAACTTTGATATGTGTTTTAAATGTTCTTCGTATATGTTTTCATACTGATTCAATTTGATTGGTATTTACGCCAATTTTTGAAACATAACCATCTTGATGGTTAACTGTTTTGTGATTAGGGAAAAGTGATTTGAAATCACGATATCCTTTTCAAGAATCAGTATGTACATCACACTTTGAAGAAATATGGTTTCTTGCAAACTGCAAAAGATTTTTACTTTTTGCGTTTTTGATTACTTTCACAATTAAATTATTGGTTGTTTTTTCATAAATCCCAACAATTAATGTTTTATTTATCAAAGATCTTCCTTGTTTTTTAAAACCCATATGTGAAAGATACATTTCATCCATTTGCACTATGCCCTCAACAATAAATTGATGTTCTTGTTTGGCAATACGATTTCTGATTTCATGACCCATTCTTCAAGCAGTTTTCAAAGTCACACCCAATTCTTTTGCAACATCAGTTGATGTAATTCCATGTTTGGTGTTTATTCATCTAAAGATGAGATAAAATCAAAATCTCAAAGGTGTTTGTGACTTGTAAAAAATGGTGCCATGAAGAATACTAAATGTTTGATGACATTTCAAACATCTTATTCTTCTTAAATTAGAAGTATTCAAACTTGTTCAAGAACACATGATACATTTGTTTTTCTTCAAACTTGCTATATATTTTAAACAATCCTGTTCTGTTTGAAAAGCATTGTTGAACTCATTCAATTTCATTGTTTCCTCCACAAGTACATGTGGGGAGAAGTCCGTTAATTATTAATAATAAAAAAACTAAATTATTATTAGAAATTGCTACAGATATGAATAGTAATGCTATAGTTGGTTGAAAAATTAATAAAAGTGAAAATGCAATAACCATTTTAAATGTTCTTAATCAAGTAACAAAGGCAAGTCGTAAAGAACATAAAATATTTGCAACATTTATCCAGTCTGATTTAGGTTCAGGTAATACTAGTAAAATAGTTACAAATAGTTTTAATAAAAGTAAAACTTTAATTCATTCAAAAAGTTTATCAGGATTTAAAGGCAACCAAGTAAGTGAATGTTTAAATCGCTGAATCAAAAGAGATTTTAAAATTATGTTTGGTAACAAGTTTAATAGCATTAAACATTTCACAGAAGCATTAAGAAAATTTATTAACTGATGAAATAATGATAGAATGATTTTACGATTAAAAATGTCTCCAAACCAATTTGTACAGATTTGAAGACAAGAAAGTAAACTTATCTAACCAATGCCGTTTTAAATGTTCTTCGTATATGTTTTCATACTGATTCAATTTGATTGGTATTTACGCCAATTTTTGAAACATAACCATTTTGATGGTTAACTGTTTTGTGATTAGGGAAAAGTGATTTGAAATCACGATATCCTTTTCAAGAATCAGTATGTACATCACACTTTGAAGAAATATGGTTTCTTGCAAACTGCAAAAGATTTTTACTTTTTGCGTTTTTGATTACTTTCACAATTAAATTATTGGTTGTTTTTTCATAAATCCCAACAATTAATGTTTTATTTATCAAAGATCTTCCTTTTTTTTAAAACCCATATGTGAAAGATACATTTCATCCATTTGCACTATGCCCTCAACAATAAATTGATGTTCTTGTTTGGCAATACGATTTCTGATTTGATGACCCATTCTTCAAGCAGTTTTCAAAGTCACACCCAATTCTTTTGCAACATTAGTTGATGTAATTCCATGTTTGGTGTTTATTCATCTAAAGATGAGATAAAATCAAAATCTCAAAGGTGTTTGTGACTTGTAAAAAATGGTGCCATGAAGAATACTAAATGTTTGATGACATTTCAAACATCTTATTCTTCTTAAATTAGAAGTATTCAAACTTGTTCAAGAACACATGATACATTTGTTTTTCTTCAAACTTGCTATATATTTTAAACAATCCTGTTCTGTTTGAAAAGCATTGTTGAACTCATTCAATTTCATTGTTTCCTCCACAAGTACATGTGGGGAGAAGTCCGATATTTATTTCTTAGTGACTTCAGCAATTAATTGACCAACCGTTACTTGTTCATCATCTTTTACTACTTGCTTTACAACATAACCTTCCATTGTTTCATTAGTGAAAACAATTGGTGTTGTTACTTTTTTACCTTTATTCTTAACTTCTTGTAAATTAGCAACTACCATTACTTCTAATTTTTTAATTGGTTTACCTTGTTCAACTTTAATATCAAAGCCCTTACCAGCTAATTCAACAGTATCAATACCAATATGAACTAAACATTCAATACCTGTATTTACATCTTTAATACCATAAGCATGTCCTGTATTAAATACTGTTGCTAATTTTCCATCAAATGGTGATACAAATTCAACTCCATCTTTACCTTTATATTCAGGAGTAATAGCAAAACCAGTCCCTAACATTTCCTGAGCAAATACTGGATCTTCAACTTTACTAAGGTTAATAACTTTACCAGTAACTGGTGCATAAATTAATAAAGGTAATTGTTTTTTTTTCTTGAAAAACATATGTCGATTCTCCTCAAAATTATGTAAATTAGATGTTTATAATTTTAACATTAAATAATGTAACTTTAAAAATAAATAATATTTTTATTTTTTTGATAAAAATTTTTCTACTAATGATTTAACTTCTTCATTGGTTTCACATTGTAATGCTTTTGATGCTAATATTTCTGTATCCTTTTTATTTAAAGTACTAATAATTTTTCTAGTTTCTAAAACACTAGATGCAGACATTGAAAATTCATCTAGCCCTAGACCAACTAGTAGTGGAACAGCAATTTTATCACCAGCCATTTCACCACACATGGCAACAGGACGATTATATTTATGTCCACCATCAATTGTCATCTTAATCAAACGTAAAATTGATGGATGATATGGTTGATATAAATAAGACACTTTTTCTGACATACGATCAGCGGCTAAACTATATTGAATTAAATCATTAGTTCCAATTGAAAAGAAATCCGCATATTTAGCAAATATTTCGGCATTAACTGCTGCTGCTGGAATTTCAATCATCATTCCAACTTGAATATCATCACTAACTTTAACTTTTTCTTTAATTAATTCTTTTTTGCAAGTTTCATATAATGCTTTAGCTGCTTTAAATTCTTCAACAGTAGCAATCATTGGAAACATAATAGCTAATTTACCAAAAGCTGAAGCACGAATTAAAGCACGTAACTGAGTTTTAAAAATATCTTTACGATCTAAACACAAACGAATGGCACGATAACCAAGGGAAGGATTCATTTCTTTTGGTAAATCTAAATATGATAATTCTTTATCACCACCAATATCTAAAGTTCTAATAACAACTTTATGTTTAGTAGCAGACAATACTTTTTTATATTCTTCAAATTGAATATCTTCACTTGGAAAATCACTACTTTCCATATAAAGAAATTCACTTCTAAAAAGTCCTACTCCTTGTGCATCATATTCAATTGCTTTAATCATATCTTTAGGTGAACCAATATTTGCTTCTAACTTTACTTCATGATTATCACTGGTTTTAGTTAATTTACCTTTAAATACTAATAATTCTTTTTGTTCTTCAATTCATGCGTTTTGTTTAGCAACTCATTTATTTTTTTCACTACTATTTAAATCAATTTCAATTTCACCAGTATTACCATCTAATACACAAAATTGATTATTTTTTACTTTTGTAGTAACATTTTTTAACCCAAGAACTGCTGGAATACCAAGACTACGAGCCATAATTGCTGCATGAGAAGTTCTACCACCAATATCACATAAAAATCCTTTAACAAATTTAGGATTCAATTGACTTGTTTCTGAAGGTGTTAGATCATGACTAACAATAATTGTTTCTTCTTTAATTGCACTTAAATCAATAGTTTTAATATTTAAAATTTTACGTAAAATTCGATCACGAACATCAATAACATCAGCAGCACGTTCACGAAAATAATCATCATCCATTGCTTGCAATGTTGCAATTGCTTTATTAGCAGTACTTTCTAAAGCATTAGCAGCATTATATTTTTCTTCTTTAATTAACTTTTCAGTATCTTCAATTAATACTGGATCAGTTGTTACTAAAAAATGAGCTTCAAAAACAGCAGATTTTTCTTCACCCAAAGTTTTTGTTGTATTTTGGATGAGTTGTTTAATTTCATCACCTGCTATTTTTAAGGCATCATGTAACTTTTTAACTTCTCCTTCTATTTCTTTTTCATTAATTTTTTTAGGATTAGTTTTGATAGTTTCATGTTTTAAGATTAATGCTTTGGCTAGAGCAATGCCATTACTAGCACCAATACCTTTCATTTTTAACATTATATATATTTCACTCCTTATAAAATATGTTCATTAATAGTCTACTAAATTATAATAAAAAAAATGAAATATTGTATAAAATACTTATTATAATTTAAACTTTTTATAAATAAAAATGATTTTAATATTTTTAAATATTTTTCATATATATTAATTCCTACTTTTAATGAAATTAAAAGTAGGAATCTTTTCACTATATTAATATAATTAGATAGTTACGCATTGGATAAGAGAACGATCATGATTACGATTATTATTAGGAATAAGATATTCGGTATCTGAGTTATTTATATCTTGCACATCATTTTCATCTCATTCATTAATATTATTAATATGACCATTTATTCTTCTAGTAAGAAAAACTCTTCCATCACTAGCAGCATTTCCATTTGCTTGATTTATTTATATTTGGTAATTCAGATAATACTTCATCAATAATCTTTTGTTGCTCTTCTTGCTTATATATTAACGGACTTCTCCCCACATGTACTTGTGGAGGAAACAATGAAATTGAATGAGTTCAACAATGCTTTTCAAACAGAACAGGATTGTTTAAAATATATAGCAAGTTTGAAGAAAAACAAATGTATCATATGTTCTTGAACAAGTTTGAATACTTCTAATTTAAGAAGAATAAGATGTTTGAAATGTCATCAAACATTTAGTATTCTTCATGGCACCATTTTTTACAAGTCACAAACACCTTTGAGATTTTGATTTTATCTCATCTTTAGATGAATAAACACCAAACATGGAATTACATCAACTGATGTTGCAAAAGAATTGGGTGTGACTTTGAAAACTGCTTGAAGAATGGGTCATCAAATCAGAAATCGTATTGCCAAACAAGAACATCAATTTATTGTTGAGGGCATAGTGCAAATGGATGAAATGTATCTTTCACATATGGGTTTTAAAAAACAAGGAAGATCTTTGATAAATAAAACATTAATTGTTGGGATTTATGAAAAAACAACCAATAATTTAATTGTGAAAGTAATCAAAAACTCAAAAAGTAAAAATCTTTTGCAGTTTGCAAGAAACCATATTTCTTCAAAGTGTGATGTACATACTGATTCTTGAAAAGGATATCGTGATTTCAAATCACTTTTCCCTAATCACAAAACAGTTAACCATCAAGATGGTTATGTTTCAAAAATTGACGTAAATACCAATCAAATTGAATCAGTATGAAAACATATACGAAGAACATTTAAAACACATATCAAAGTTGCAAAACATCATGTTCATTTATATGCCAAAGAAGCTGCATATAAATTCAACAAGATAGCTACTTTTGAAACTGTAATGCTATGTTTCATTTAAAAATGTGGTGAGAAGTCCGTAGATAGGCTTTTCTCAACATTTATGTGATAAAATTTAAAAATAGTACATAAAGGGAGAAAAGCCTATATTAATTTAAAAGCTGGTTTCATTTTATTTGTTAAATTATATAAATCAGAACTAGTTACACCAAGTGCTGATAATACCATTCCTAATTTTGGAAATGTTTCTTTAAATTGAATTCAAGCTTTTTTCAATCACCTTTATTTTGTGTAACATCTGCTGCATAAGTTTTAATAGCATTAGTAATAGCGCTAATAAAAAGAAAACTAACGATAAAAATTCCTAATTGACTTAATTTATTTTGATTTTTAACTCAATTTTTAAATGATTGTAGCAATGTATGATCATTATTTTGAGGGCAAAAATAATTTTTTACTGGTTCAAAAATTGTATTTAATGCATTTTTAATAAAACATTCATTAACAAATCTCATTACTGTAGCACGAACAATAGTTGAAATAATATTATTAATTGATACTATATCTTCTTTATAAGATTCTCATGTTAATGTTTCAGCAGTATAAGTAGAAGAAGCAGTAATAACTAAATGATTTATTAATAATGTTGTTAAAAAAAGTTAGTATTGGATAAACTATTTTTTATAATTTCTTTAATAGAATAGTCTTCATTTTATAAATCAGTTTTTGATAATTCACTTAATTCATTTAAAAGTTCTTTTAAAAAATCATTACTGATTTCTGCACTAATTAAAGAATTAAATGTTTCAAAAGTAAATTCATCATTAAAATCAATCTTTTTTAATTCATCTTTAATATGATTTATTACATCATGTTTTTTGATAATTGTTGATAAATTAGTACACAACTTATCTAAGTTCGAATTAATTTTAGGCTTTTCTCCCTTTATGTACTATTTTTAAATTTTATCGCATAAATGCTGAGAAAAGCCTTTTTAAATTTATGTTCTTGTACAGAACCTTTAAAATTTCAATGTTCTCAATTTTTATCAAATAATTTTCATACACCATTTACAAAATTATTAAAATCACATCGATAAGTCATGTTTATTTTTCCTTTCGTTAATTAATTTTTTTATTTAATTCCTTATTATTTAAATTTATGTCTAATTCCATGACTAATATTTCATATTTTTCAATATAAGCATCTTTGATTAAATGATGTTTATAATTTTTATGAAAATTATTAGCATTTTCAATTGTAGAAAATACTTTATATTTTATGTGACAATTATAATTAACTTCGTATTTTAATAAGTAAACATATTTCATTTTTATTTTTCTCCTTTTAATTTTTTATTGTGTTATGATATTGTTAATGAGGTATGTATTTATATATAAAACCCCTTACTTTCTTAAATAATACAAATGTAATTGTTAATTAGATTAATGGGGTATTTACTGAGCCATAATAAGGCTATTCAAATTAATCTATAATTACATTAAGCGATACAGTGTAACATTTTAACTTGCTTAACATTAAATGCTCTTTTATTCTGATATAGAAGTATTTACATAAAGTACTCACTATTAGACTTCTATGACAGTGTTATTAAGTTTTAATCTTTTAACAAAAAAAGAACGATAGTTATATCGTTCTTTGTTATTTTATGAATCTATCCATTAAAGTTATGCGCCCGTTGATTTAAATAATAATTCTTCAAAAGGTTTTATTTTTGTAGAAAATATCATAAAAACGTTTAGCTCAATAATAAAAAGTTTGCTTTGGCATATGTAATTGAGAAATTATTTCTTTACAAGAATTTTTATTTTTAAAAATAAAACAAAATTTTCTAAATTTACGATAATAAATATTAACTTTATTAATATTTTTATCATTTTTATACTTTTCTACAAACTTGTTAAATTTATAATCAAATTTAGTAAAATCAGCACTATTAATTAAATATCGGACTTCTCCCCACATGTACTTGTGGAGGAAACAATGAAATTGAATGAGTTCAACAATGCTTTTCAAACAGAACAGGATTGTTTAAAATATATAGCAAGTTTTAAGAAAAACAAATGTATCATGTGTTCTTGAACAAGTTTGAATACTTCTAATTTAAGAAGAATAAGATGTTTGAAATGTCATCAAACATTTAGTATTCTTCATGGCACCATTTTTTTTACAAGTCACAAACACCTTTGAGATTTTGATTTTATCTCATCTTTAGATGAATAAACACCAAACATGGAATTACATCAACTGATGTTGCAAAAGAATTGGGTGTGACTTTGAAAACTGCTTGAAGAATGGGTCATGAAATCAGAAATCGTATTGCCAAACAAGAACATCAATTTATTGTTGAGGGCATAGTGCAAATGGATGAAATGTATCTTTCACATATGGGTTTTAAAAAACAAGGAAGATCTTTGATAAATAAAACATTAATTGTTGGGATTTATGAAAAAAAAACCAATAATTTAATTGTGAAAGTAATCAAAAACTCAAAAAGTAAAAATCTTTTGCAGTTTGCAAGAAACCATATTTCTTCAAAGTGTGATGTACATACTGATTCTTGAAAAGGATATCGTGATTTCAAATCACTTTTCCCTAATCACAAAACAGTTAACCATCAAAATGGTTATGTTTCAAAAATTGGCGTAAATACCAATCAAATTGAATCAGTATGAAAACATATACGAAGAACATTTAAAACACATATCAAAGTTGCAAAACATCATGTTCATTTATATGCCAAAGAAGCTGCATATAAATTCAACAAGATACCTACTTTTGAAACTGTAATGCTATGTTTCATTTAAAAATGTGGGGAGAAGTCCGTAGATAGGCTTTTCTCAACATTTATGTGATAAAATTTAAAAATAGTACATAAAGGGAGAAAAGCCTTAAATATTTCATTTTAAACTACACCTCAACTAATAATATAAAGTTATAAAAACTTTTATTAGTCCAAAAAGTGTGTCTAATCTACAAAATAAATAAATAATAATATACATTTTTTTAAAAAAATGATTATAATTAAATTAGTATTAAAAAATAATGGCTAATTAAGTATTTGGTTTTTAAACTCATGTTAAGTTTATTTGACTTAAAGGTTTTTTTGTATATAACTAGACACATTTTTTAATATTTACCTTTGATAAGTTTTAAGTATAGTATTAAAACTAAAAATAATTACTTTAATTTTATATGAGTTAGGAGTAAGTTATGAAAGATACATATGCATCTGTTCGTTTAGCACAAAAGCCAGAAAATGCTTTTGCTTGTCATCGTTGTGGTAGGGTTATTTTAATTGCCGAATTTTTAGAAGCAAAAAATATTCAATTGAATTGTAATCGATGTGGTTTTAAAAAGCATGTTGAAAAAATTAAAATAGAAAAAAAAGCAGAAATTAAAAAAACTAGAATTGCTGCTATTTCTTCCAAAAATTCTTCTAAAAAATAACTTAGCTTAGATTAATATTAATAATATTATAAAAAGAGAACTCAACTGAGTTCTTTTTTACTTATTTTTTAGTTTTTTCATTTAAATACTCTTGATAATTATTATTTACTTGTTCTCAATTGATAACTTTTAATAATGCTTGTAAGTATTTCTCTTGTTCATTTTTATATTGTAGATAATGTGCATGTTCTCATACATCAATAGCGATCAATGGGTACATGTTCAAGAATCATGGATTGTCTTGATTAAACGTTTTGTATAGTCTTAATATACCATTATTGTCAATTACTAATCATGCTCAACCACTTCCAAAAATATCCATGGCAGTTTTTGTTAAAGCAGCTTCAAATTTTTCATAAGATTCAAAGTGATTAATTATTGCTTTACCAATATCTGATTTTTCATTAAAAGCTTTATTTTTCCCCAATAGTGAAAAGAAAAGATTATGATTAATTACTCCCCCACCAAATTGTCGAATGCTACTTTGTAATTTTTTTACATTACAAGTTTCTTTATCCTCACATATATCTTCTAATTTACAATAATTACTTAATAAACGATTTAGTTCCCCTTTAGTTTCAAGATTATAATCAGAAAAAACTTTCGGATGTTTATCCATCACTAATTTTAAAGAAGTTAAATATTTCTTATGAAGTTCTTCATAATGATGTTTAATTGTTTCTTGTGAAATGTAAGGTTCTAAAGCATCATAATTATATGGTAAATCGATAATATTAATCTTGTATTTAGGCATTCTTTTCTATCCTCCTTTTCTTTTTAAACTCTTCACATATAAATATTGCATTGCATTATAATAAATTAATGTAAAATTACAAGTTTATTATATTACAAGATTTCTCACTATATGTTATACTAAAATTAATATTAAATACTAATTTATACTAATTTTACTAACAAAGGGTGAAATTTTTCGTGCAATACTTATACATGTTTAATAAAAAATCTAATCAAATTAATGTTTCTCACAACAATGATATCATACGTAGAATTAATGTAAACCAAACTGATAACATTAATAGTAATAATTTAGAAAAAAATGAACAAAAACAGTCATTTATTGATAAATTTACTTCAAAATCACTTAGTTGTGATGACACCAATAACTTTAATTTCAAAACAGCCAGTTGAACTCTAACAATAATTTATCTTATATCTTTTATTATAATTCCAATTCTTTATAGTTTAATCAAAACTTATGCTGTAAAAGATACTAGTCAAAGTTCATTTCTTAGTCTTTTTATTTTTAGTTTATTGCCAATTTTTGGCTTAGTTGTTTCAGTTGGTATTGATTGAGAAACTATGATTAAAAAAGGTGGGTGGGCTGCTTATAGTCATAGTGTATTTGGTTTTATTAGTGTAGTATTTGTTCTTTTATTTTTTATTGCAACAAAAGTTATTAGTGGTAAAGATGATGATGTAACTTCGCTTGCTACTACATTTTTAATTCAACAGTTATTTCAATTGTTAGGATCAATTTTAGTATTAATATTTTGTAGATCATTACGTGAGAGAATTATTACTACTTTAAAAGAAGCAAAATTAGATTTAATAACTTGAGTTACCATTTTTGCTGTTATTGGTACTATTTTAAATATTATTTTCAACATAATTCCTAAATTTAGTGAATTTAATATGTTAACAAGTAATAATAATTCAAAAAATCAAGATGTTTTAAACTTATTAATGAATAGTCCATATGGCATTTTTGTTTTAGTTCTTAGTACTATTTTTATTGCTCCAATTAATGAAGAAATATCATATCGTCATGGTACTTTTACCATTGTTTGTTATCGTTGGTTAGCATATGTTGCTTCATTAATTTATTTCCCATCAATGCATGTTATGGATAGTGGTGATTGAAATAATATTATTGGTTATTTAGGATTTAGTATTATATTACCCTTATTATTTATAATGACACGGGGTAATACTACATATACTATTGGTTTACATGCTTTTTCTAATCTAATTGCAACTATTTCTGGTTTTATTAATAAAAATTAAAAGGAGAAATTATGACTACCTTAACAATTACTGTCAATGATGCTGATCAAACTTTAATTAATTATTTAAAAAAAATATTTAAAACACTACCACTGTCAAAAATTTATCGTTTGTTTAGAACAAAAAAAATCAGAGTTAATAATAAAACTACTACTGATTTTAAATATCGCTTACAAGAAAATGATTTAGTAGTCATTTATGAAAGTAATTTAGTTGTTAACTATAAACCAGAAAAAATTACTAAAGAAGCACCAATTGAATTGTTTTATGAAGATGATAATTTTTTAATTGTTAATAAAGATCATAATATTGTTGTCCATCAACCATATGGTTCTTGCTTAGATAACATGGTAAAATATCATTTACAACAAAAATACCCGAAGAAGAAACGTGAGCAAACATTTAATATTAGTCATCAGTATCGTTTAGATAAACTAACTAAGGGTTTAATTATTTATCCAAAAAATAAAATGACACAAAACGCACTTCATAATGCTACCAAAAATGGTAAAATTATTAAAAAATATTTGGCTATTTGCTCTGGCCAATTAACTAAAAATTTAAATATTTCTGGTTATATTACTCATGATGAGTTAACAATGAAAATGAAATTTTCAATTGAACCAAGTGAACAAGGTAAAAGTTGTAGCACCATCTTTACACCAATATTTAATACTAAAGACTTTACTTTAGTTGAGTGTCAATTAGTTACTGGTAGAAAACATCAAATTCGTAGTACTTTACAATTTTTAAATTTGCCAATTGTTGGTGACACTAAGTATGGGTCAACAATAGTTACCCCTAATAAAATTGCATTATTTGCTTATTATTTGTCATTTAATGATTTAGAAGAACCATTTACTTATTTGAATGATCAAAATTTTATAATAAAAGATTTAAAAACAGATTTAATTAAACAGATTAAAAAAGAAAAATGATAAAATTAATCTATACTAATATATATATATATATATTACATTTTTATTTTTTTTGCTATTTTTTTTATTTTTAATAGTGATTAATAATATTGAACTTTTAATTTTGGGTTTTTAACATATTTAAGTAAAAAACAAAATTAGTTTTATTTATATAGATTGGGTGAAGTAATGACAACTAAAAAAGGTATTTTTAATACAATTGTTGGTGTTATCATGACAATTGTTATCTCAATTTTACAGTTAACTTTTCTTTATGTTACTGGTTTAGCATACGGTGAAAAAATTAATGGTTTAATTCGTGTTATTATTTCTTTTTTGACTTACCTTAGTTTGACAGAAGGAGGACTTGGTTTAATTACCATTTTTTCTTTATATCGTCCTTTACAAAATGATGATTATGAAACCGTCAATGATATTATTAATACGACAAGAAAAAATTATCATCATTCAGGAAGAATATATTTAATTATTCTTGTCAGTGCTGGTTTTATTTTAGGATTAGCTAGTGTTCATTTACCAGAAATTGGTTTAGATATGGAAATTCCTTTTTGACAAGTAGCACTTATTATTATTTCTTTAGGATCACGTGAATTAATCTTTTTTTATTTTAGTGGTGCTTATCAAAATTTAATTCAAGCTGATCAAAAAGGTTATTTAAATCGTTTAATTTTTATTTTTTCAGAGATTATTATGTATATTTTACTAATGACGTTATTAGTTATTAGAAAGTCTGATGGTAAACCAATAGATATGTATATTCCTTTTTTTGCTTATTTTGTTTGTGGTGTATTAAAAGCATTTGTTACTTTTATCGTTATTAAAATTGAATATCCATGATTACAACATAAAAAATGAACACAACAAAAAAGGATGCTAAAACAATCGTGATGAGTAGCCTTGAATCGTTTACCTGACATGATTATTTCTAACATTGATATTATTTTAATTACTTTATTTTTATCACTGAAAACAACATCAATTTACACTATTTATATTATTATTGCCACAACAATGCGCTCCATTGCTTTAATTTTAATTAGTTCTTTTCGCGAAGTTTTTGGATATTGAATTGCCAAAAGTGGACGAATTAGATGAACTGTGTATACTAAATTTGAGTTATATGCTTATATGATTGCTGGTTTTTTATTTATTAATCAATTTATTATTACTCAATATTTAGTGTCTGCTTTAAGTATTACAAATATTAATAATTCTAATGGTAATTTTGATTCTTCAAAAAATCTTTTTATTAATTTATTTTTGTCACAACCATGATTTATTTTACTTTTATCTTTAAAAAATACAATTCAAGTGGCAACCGAACCAGGAAAAGTTATTGTAAATGCTACTGTAAAACACAAAGAAACAATTTGAGGTTCATATATTCAATCAATAATAAATCTTGTTTTAGGTGTTATTTTGGGTTGAATATTATCAAATTTAGGTTGAAAACATCAAAGTTATCAATATTTATCATTAAGTTTATGTATGATTCTTTTATCAAGTTGTATTGGTTGAGTTTATCGTTTAATTTCAATCTGAGTTTATGTTTGAAAACATTTGACGTATAATAGTGATTTACGTTTTATTATTCAAAATACTTTAGTGTTAATTATTCCGATTTTAGCAGTAACATTATTTGGATGTCTTTATTTCTTTGATAAATATCCACCAACATATAATTTCACAGATTATAGTTTTGTATTACGAGTTATCGGTTATTCATTATTGTATTCATCAATTTTAATTTTTGGTTTAGCAATGACTATTAATTTTCGTCAGTTTTGATCAATTTTTAATTTTAAGAAATTCTTTACTAATTTATTTTCACGTAAACGTAAGCAAAAAGCATTTATGAATCAAGAAGTACAAGAATTTTTTAAAGATAGTAATAAACCTAAAAATAACTTTACTAATAAAACATTTGATTGAACTGCTACTTATCAAAGTACCAATATGAACGTTGATGACTTTATTGAACAAGAGTTGTTACGAAGAAAAAAAGAAGTAGATATTAAAAGTGAAACAAAAGAATCTGAAAATTCTTCTATTCGCGTTGGTATTTATAAAATTAGAGGTTAGTTTATTTAAGGAGTGAATTACATGTTATTAAATGAAGAATGATTTGCAGAAAATATTGTTGAAGAAAAATATTTAGAATTATTAAAGCGTAATTATCCTCAACATCAACTTAAAGATTTATTATTATTAAACATTGATTTACGTTTATTGTATTTAAAACATATTTTAATGATTGAAAATTCTTTAAAAAATGCTTTATTACATCAACTTTTTAATGATAATGTTCAAAATTTAGATAATGCTACTTTTCTTAATCCAGAACACCTAGCTCAAATGAAAACAGCTTTACGTTTGATTCGTGCTGGTTATAATAAATATAATAGAAGTGGTGTTTTAAAATCACGAACAATACGCAGTTTAATAGAAGTTATGTCATTTGAATGAACAATGAAATTATTACAAACTTTAAATGATAAAAGTATCGCTAAGATTGCTCATTATTTTGGTATCAAAGAATTTAATGATAGTAAAATTTTATTAGAACAGTTAGAGTATATTAAAGATGTTCGTAATTATTTATCACATAATTTTAAAGTATTAGCAATTCAATTTAAGTATAAAGAACGGTTCGCTTATTATGAACAAACTTTAAATGCTAATAATGATCATCATTATTTGCACTTATTAATTACTCGTTTTTCTAGTAAAAACCAATTACTAGTGCCATTTAATGTTGATTTTGAAAATTTATTTAATAGTTATGATGTTAAAATTCATGATTTTGTTAAGGAAGATAATCAAAGTATAATCCATACTTAGTATAGAAAAATTATTAAATTTTAGTAGATTTAATTTAATAAGTATATTATAATGATATCAATTAATTACTAGTGTAAAATAAACCATTGTCATTTTTTAAATGACAATGGTTTATTTTATTTAGAATTAATGAAACTTGAAGAAAGTAGGAAAAAAATGAAATCAGAGTATAATGAAAAAAAGATTTAAATATTACAGAATTAAAACGACTTGACTTATTAAAAGAGTTATTTCCCAAAGAAATTATTAGTAAAAAAAATCTTTTTCAGATAATGAATCATTTTTATAAAAACTTAGAAGTAAAATATAAAGGTATATCTAATTATTTTGCTCCAACTATTAAAAAAACTGAAAATAGTATATTACTTAATACAATTTTTAATTTAAATAAAATGAAAATCACAGATACTATACAAAAGGGTTTTTTAAATTGTTTATTATTGAAAGGTAATGCTGAACAATTATATGCAAGTTTGTTAAAGATATCAGAAGTACAAAAGGCGATTGATCAATTTATTGAAAGAAATAGTGAATCAGTTACAAAAAGTTTTTCTGCAACAGTAGTATTAGATATCAATAAAGAAGGTACAGTATTTACTTCCGTTATTGAAAAAAATAATATTTCTTTATAATTAATTATATTTATAAACTTAAAATATTAAAAAATAATAAAAAAACATTAAAGAAAATGGCTTAAATATTTAAATATTTTATTAAAAAAAAGAATTATAAAAATTACTATTATCCTAATTTAAAATTTATTTAAATAGGATATTTTAAGTTATAAAAATAATTAGAAATACTTAATTATTTATTTGATAGTATGTTGTAAATAATTAATAATTTTGTTTTTTTATATAAAATATAATATTAAATTAATAAAAAAATAAACTTATCAAAATATAATTTGATATTGATAGTTGAACATAAAAAATAAAAACGTTATACTATCTCTGGAGTTAAATGGTAAAAGAATTAGTGTTAAATATATTTAAATATATTAATTATTAATGTTTTAAATTATTATCAAAATAGTATTTAAAAATATTAACAAAAGTAAATTTATAATTAAAGTCAATTTTTATTAACAATATTAAAATATTAATGTAATTTTATAATTAATAATAACTTACAGTCAAATATTAATTTAATTGAATATGGTTTTATAAAACGTTCTAATTTTTAAAAATTTTCTTATCAAAAACCATAAAAATAATGTTAGTTTGAAAAAACCAAAAACTATTTTTTAGATAGTTTTTTATTAATAGTTAATAATAATTATCAAAGTTTGCAAAAAATCATCATAATGTTTTATAAAACAAAATTAAAAATAAACTTGATAAAAATAATTTCAAAGATAAGAATAGTTGTTGTTTTTTAGTTACACTTAAAAATTTAAAGGTAGCTTAAAGAAATAAAAATTAAAAAAAATAAAATTTAATTATTAATTTATTTTTTATTTAAATCAATAACTAATAAAAAGGAATTTTAACTAATGAATGCCAATGAAGTTAATTTACTAAATGAAATTAAAAAACAAATAGAAAGATTTGATGGAAAAGCTAGCATATTATCAGCTATTGCCGGTGCTCTTTTAGGACTGTCTTTTGGTTGAATACCAATATTTAAAAATATTGAAAATTGTTGTAATATAACAATTAAAACATGTTTTTTAATTACTTTTGTATTTTTATATGTAGTGTTTTTATGTTTAGCATTTTTATTTTTTATTTTAACAATTTTTCCAAGAAGTAAACCTAAAAAAATTAAAAATGAAAAAACAAATAATTCTAATATGTATTATAAAGATTTACAAAAAATGAAACCTGATAGTATTAGAGAAGGAATTTTACAAAATAAAGAAAACTATTTATCAGAACAAATTCAAATTAATTCTATTATTGCTACTAAAAAGCATAAAATCCTAGTTTTAGGTATTTTATTTTTAATTTTATCAATATTTTCAATTATTATTTCTGTTTCACTTTATATATTTGTGACATAAAAAATAATTAAAGTATAAATTTTAATTTATATATAAAAATATTTACTGTTATAAAAAAGAGTTTGATTGTTTAAAGTTTTAAGCACTCTATTAAGAGTGCTTTTTTATTTTAATAAGTATATTTATTTAATTAATTATTAAAATGTGTACACTTATTTTGGATATTTTTTTTAAAAAATAAAAAAATATCCAAAATAATATTATGAAAGAAATATTTTTGTCGATTAAAAAAATATCTAAGAAGGAAAAAAATGAACTTGTATTTATTAAAATATGATAATCATATACAAAAGGTGAAAAAATAGCATTAGAGTCAGTAAAAAATATATATAAGATAAAGAAGGGAAAATAAAATATGGAAATTTATATTAATAAAAATGTTGAAACATGTGAAAATAATGGAGTTTTAGATAAACACTTTCAAGGTTTTGTTAAAACTGCTCAAGAAGAAAATGTAGTTATTATTCTAAGACCCGTTAATCCAATTACTAAATATTTGTTACCACAAAAATATCCAACAAAATCATCAAGTATTAAAAATAAAAGTTCTGATTGAGGTATACAATCTGGTTTTATAGTTGCTTTAGATGAGTTAACATTTTTAAGCAAGATAGGATTAAAAGATAATGAAACACAAACTGAAAAAATACATCTTCTTTGTAAGAAATTTTCAATAAAATTAAATAAAAATAATAAAGATAATAAAATAAATCCTGTTTCTTTAAAACTAAAAAATAATGAAACTATTTTAAAAATTACTAATGAACATTTTTTCTTTTTATTAGTTAATATGGAAAAATTTGGAATTATTGATGCTGAATTTTTTTTGGATAAAATTTTTGTTAAATGTTGTCAACCAAAAAATAAAAAAAACGAGATAGTACTTTATTTAGAAAAAGAAAAAAATAATAATACATATAATGTTTATTATATTTTTGCGCTTGATGAAGAAAATAATATTACAAATTTAAATGGTAAAACTTTAAAAAAAATAATAAAAACTGAAAAAAAAAAATTAATATATTTTCCAGTGATTGTTTTTTGCAAAAAAGTTTTTGAAGAAAAAAAACCCTTAATTCCTGATTATGATCTTTTTGCAGTTTGTTGAGGAATAGATGATGCAATAAAAAATCATCAACCACGAATACCTACAAATTCATTTGCAGCATTTAAACTAGATAGTTGATCAGTTGGTTATAAAGAAAGATATTTTAATAAAATTTTTAAAAAACCTAATAGTCGCGCAAAAAGCAAAGATTTTGAACAAGATGAAGAAGGTGGAGGAAATGTATTAGATAAAACTAAAGAATTTCTTGATAAATTAAATAAAAATTTAGGATATGAAAGAGGATTAAAGGATGAATTATGTCCGATTCATCATACCTTTGAACTTGTTAATCCTTATTCTAAAGATTTTAATGAAAATTTTTATACATTTTTTTTACCTAATCAACAATTATTAACTGATTTTACATTTCCCAATGGAATAAAAGTAGATAAACAGACTATTTCTTATTTTGCTGTGTATGAACCTTTTAATGATGGAATTTTTTTATGAGAAAAATTTCTAGAACCTTTTTTGTTTTATATAAAAACAAAAGGATATTATGTTCCAAATAATTGTTTTGTAAAACAAACTGATTTTTTAGGTTTTGCTAATTCATTTAATCCTTGAGTTAGAAAAATAAGAGAAGAACAAAGTGAAAGACAGAAATCTAATGAACTAAGTTTATCAGTTAATGTTGAAGCAGTAAATAGTTTAGAAAATGATAAACCTAATTCCAAAAAAATAAAAGAGCAGTTATTTTGTATTAATTCACATTTGTCTTTGTGTTAGATTGCTTTTTTTTAAATTGTTGTTTTAAGTATCAATCATAAATAATAGCAATAATAGTTAAAATGAAACCAATACTAAGAAAACCAGAAATAATATAACCTAAAGTATTACCACGCGCTTCATTAATTGTTCAATTAACTGATAAATTTCTTAGATTATTAATTTCTGTTGCATTCATATTTTCTAGTTCCTTAGAAGTATAATTAAGTTTTAAAGCAGCATTTCATAATTTTATACCAGTATCAGTAGTTCAAAATTTAATAATAGGTAAATTATTACCATGATAAATAGTAAAATATTGTCAGTTGCTAATATTATTTCAATTAACAGTTTGTAATAAATATACATTATTATTGCTTTTGGCATTTAATTTAAAAGTAGTTTTTGGTTTTAATGTTCATAAATTCATTTTATTCATAGTAGTACTATCAATAGTAATAATATTTACAAATTGGATAGTATTATCATAGTTAAAATTAATTGTAAAAGCATCATTAGTATTAGTGCTATTAATATCATATAAATTATTATTTACTATTCCAACATATTTAATATTAGTATTAGTACTATTATCTAGTGTTGGCAAAATATTTTGATTATATATTAATACGTGGTAAGTTATTATTTCATCTTTAAATTTAATATTAATTTCAGAATTACTATTAATAATAGTCGTAATACTATTATTAATATTTGGTAATAATGGTTGATTATCATTAATAGTAATATCTTTTAGTTCATCATTAGTTACATTTAAAATTAGATTATTATTACTAATTCAATTATTAGTACGATTAACTGCAGTGAGTTTATCTTTATCAATATATGAATTAATAAAATTAGTCAATTGTTCATCTTTAGTTTTAGTAAATTTAATAGTATTAATTCGACTTCAATTGTTATTTTTACTATCACTTAGTAATAATTTACTTGTATTATTATTAATAAAACCAAGATTATCATTTATTCTTTGGAAATTGGCACAATAACCAATTTTAGTAAAAGTACTTAATTCATTTACAAAATAGCCAATTTCTTGTTCATCAATAAAAACACCTAAACCATCATTAAGTAAAATGAAATTATTCATATAATGTTCATTAATTTTTGTAAGTTTAATATCATTACTATCAGTAATGCTCAAATGATAAGGTTGTCCAAAAAATTTGGAGCTATTTTTGAGATTTACATTTAAAATTCCTTGATTGTTAACAGTCTTGCTAAAAAAAACAGTAGTAGTACTAAACAGTGGCTCCTTATTAATAATTAATGGTTTTGTTGTAGCATTACCATTATCATCTATTGTTAAATAAAATAATTGACCATTAACATCACGAATAATGCCACCATTATCATTAATGGCAACAAAAGAATTTAATAGTATTGGATTAGGAACATTAATATTAATTGGCTTGATATTACCATCAACTTTTAGAATATAAGAATTTTGATCACCACCAACAAAAACACCAAAAGTAGCATTTATAGTAGTAAAACTAGTTTTACCTTTTCCATAATGATAGGGAGTAACTAAGTTAGTTATTTTTCCGTCTGTATTAATTAAGTCAGCACCAATATCGGTACTAAGGATATTATTACCAAAGTTAGTAAAAGTATGATTTGGAGTTTCAATGGCAGTAGCATCATCACTAATACCATTTTTAGTCATTAAAAATGAATTATTAATAAAATTACTATCATCACTTTTATGAAAATTATTTAAAGTAGCAATTCCTAAGTTATCATCAAATCTAATAAAATTACTAATTTGTAAGTCTAAATTATTATATGTGCCATCCTTATTTAATAAATAAGATTGTGCTTGTGAATTTGTAAAAATACCAGCAATAGAATTAGTTGAATCATTTTCATTTCAATTATAAAAATTTCCACTTTCAAAAGCTAAGGTTAAACTTTGTTCATTTAGGATAGTATTTTCTGATTTTATTTCTTTATGATGATAATTATTTATTTTCACTTGGCTTAAATTAGTAAAAGTGGCTAGTGAAATAGTAACTAGTGTATATAAAATTTTAAACATATTATCAATTCCTTTAATATAAACTAATATTAATTATAAAGATTTTGAAGATAGTGTATAGCAAAATAATAAAAATAAGTTACAATTTATATATGATATTTTATAAATTAAGGAATGATTATAATTATGAAAAAAATTTTAACATTAATGAGTACTATTGCTTTTGGTAGTGGAATAGTAACGCCAGTTTTAGCTTGTTCTGATCAACAACAAGATAGTATTTTAAAAGCAATTACTAATGGTAATGGTAATTATAATGGTTGAGAATCAACTTTATCAAAAGTTGATATTAAAAAACCAGTGGGTGTTCCTATTGATGGTCAAAGACCTGAAAAAGAACAAGTTATTGAAAATAAAGCATTAGAAAACAGTCTTGCACAATCACTTGCCAAATTAATTTTAGATAAAGCAAATATTAAAGAACCAACTTGATTTGATAGTCAATTAGAAGTAGGTACTAAATGTTATTATTTTACGATTGATAATGGTAAAATAGATGAATCAACAAAAGCAAGAACTTGAGATGTTGATGCTTCAACTAGTAGAATTAGTATTAATATTACTTATCAAGTTGGAGTAGTAAATAATGATAAAAGTTTTAAAGTTGAACAATACATAAAAAAAACTTTTAATATAAAATGTTCTTATACACAAAGCGATTACATAGTTTATAGTTGTGTTAGTGATGTTACTAAATTATCAGGACAAATAGTACCAATTAGTGTTGATAAAGAAACTAAACCTGATATTGATAAAACATATGCTGATTTTTCTCAAAAAACTAAAACTTTAGTTCAAGAAGGAATAAGTTTAGCATTAAATAATAATCCTTATGTTAATTCTGTTGATATTAATATCAAAGGAATTGATGGTCAAAAAGTTACAAGCTCTGGTCCTAATAAATTAGAACTTAAAGTTAATTTTGTGATTAGTTTTCAAGATTCATTAATTGACATGTCTTTACCTTCGCCTTATGATGATAGTAATTATGTTCCAACAATACTTCAATTTAATAGTTAAAAGGAGTTTAATATGTCCAATAATTCAGAAGCAAAAAATAAAGATAAAGAGCCACCGTTAATTGTTGATGCCTTTACTTTTAAAAATATTGGTGTTAAACAAGAGATCCATTCTTCATGAAAAAACTTTAATTGAAAAATAACTTCCAAAAATTTATTATTAATTTTTATTGGTGCTTTTTTAACAACTGTTTCCTTTTTTTATTTTATTAATCGTGCTGGTTTATATACTAATGGTTTATCAGCTTTTGCACAATTAATAGCTAAATTTATTGCCTTATCTTATAATGGCAGTATTACTGACCAAGAAACAACGCAAGCATTTTGATTTTATCCAGTATATTTTCTTATTAATGGTCCTATCATTATTTGAGGATTATTCAAGGTTGGATTTCGTTTTACTCTTTATACTATTATTTATTTGTTATTTCAAAATGGAATTAACTTTTTGTTAACAGCAATTGATGCTCTTAAAAATTTTCAAGTTTTAGGTAATGAACCATTAAAAGGTACTACAGATTATTGGCACTTAGTTTTACCACGTACTTTTATTTTTGCTGCTTTAGGTGGATTAATTTATGGTGCTGGTATTGGTATTTTATTTAAAACTGGTGGATCTAGTGGTGGTATGGATTTTATTAGTACTTATATTTCTATGAAACGTAAATATTCAATTGCTACTATTATTAGAAATACTAATATTATTATTGTTGTTATTGTTTTAATTCTTGATGGAACTTTTTTACAGAAAACTAGTCTTGTTGATAATTTTTTAGTTAGACCTTATTTTATGTCAACGCTTGTTTATATTTATGTAGCAGCTTTTGTTATGAATAGAGTTTATCCAAAATATATGTTGATGAGTGTCTTTATTATTTCTAATGAATTAGAGCAAATCCGTAATGATATTTATCGAAATAATTATTTACGTGGTGGTAATGTTTGAAATGTGAAAGGTTTGTATTCAGGTAATGAATATAAAATGATGATGACAACAATGTCATTATTAGAATATAATTTTTTTAAAACAAAAATAGTTCGAATTGATCCTAAAGTTTTTATGGTAGCAGTTCCTGCAAAATATATGCATGGTGGTAATGCAGGTAAACCTCCACAAAATGCACCTGTTAATATTACTGAAATTAATGATTTTTTAGAAAAAAACTAATAATATATATGTTATAATGTAATTAGTTTTATAATAGTAGGTTTTTAGACTTCTAAATAGATTATTACATCTATAGTTAGTCTTTTTCTATTTTATAAAACAAAATTAGTTATAAGCTATATTAAGAATTAAAAAAGAATGGAATAATTATGAAACATAATTTATCGCCAAAGGTTGTAAATAAGATTGTTAATAATATTCATACTGACTATAATAATAGTAGTAATCATTGATGAATTAAATTAATAAATAAT